>NZ_KZ819022.1 GCF_003115845.1 Brenneria roseae subsp. roseae
ATACTGACGGCAAGACCTGGAGTGTCAACGTTCCCGGCAGCGTACTGGCGGCAAATACTGATATCAGCGCCACGGTCACCACCCGCGATGACGCCGGGAATGAGACCACAGCAGATACTTCGCGTTCCTATATTGTCGATACCAGCGCGCCGGCGGCCTCGATTAGCATCGATACCATTGCTGGCGACGATATCGTCAATGCCGATGAAGCCGGACAGACCATCAATGTCACCGGTCAGGTGGGTGACGACGTCAAAGCCGGTGATGCGATCACGGTGACGGTGGGTTCAGAAACCTACCAGACCATCGTCAATGCGGATGGCAAGACCTGGAGCGTCAATGTGCCCGGCAGCGTGCTGGCGGCAAACAGCGATATCAGCGCCACGGTGACCACCCGCGATGACGCCGGCAACGAGACCAGCGCGGATACCACGCGGTCATATACGGTGGATACCGATGTCCCGACAGCGTCAATCACCATCGATACCATCGCCGGCGACGATATCGTCAATGCGGATGAGGCCGGCCAGATCATCAGCGTGACCGGTCAGGTGAGCGATGACGTGAAGGCCGGTGATGCGGTCACGGTGACGGTGGGTAACGAGACTTACCAGACTACGGTGAATGCCGACGGCAAGACCTGGAGCGTGAATGTGCCGGGCAGCGTGCTGGCGGCAAATACCGATGTTAGTGCCACGGTGACGACTCGCGATGACGCCGGTAATGAAACCACGGCCGATACTTCGCGTTCCTATATTGTCGATACCACTGCGCCGACAGCGTCAATCACCATCGATACCATCGCCGGCGACGATATCGTCAATGCGGATGAGGCCGGCCAGACCATCAGCGTGACCGGTCAGGTGAGCGATGACGTGAAGGCCGGTGATGCGGTCACGGTGACGGTGGGTAACGAGACTTACCAGACTACGGTGAATGCCGACGGCAAGACCTGGAGCGTGAATGTGCCGGGCAGCGTGCTGGCGGCAAACAGCGACGTCAGTGCGACCGTCACCACCCGCGATGATGCGGGGAATGAAACGACGGCCGATACCACCCGGTCGTATACCGTCGATACCACCGCGCCGGCGGCGTCGATTAGCATCGATACCATCGCGGGCGACGATATCATCAACGCCGATGAGACGGGACAGACCATCAGCGTCACCGGTCAGGTGGGTGACGAAGTCAAAGCCGGAGATGTGGTTACCGTTAAGGTGGGTAACGAGACTTACCAGACTACGGTGAATGCCGATGGTAAAACCTGGAGTGTAGCGGTGCTGGGCAGCGTGCTGGCGGCGAATACGGACGTGAGTGCCACGGTGACCACTCGCGATAACGCCGGTAACGAGACGACGGCAGATGCCATCCGTCCTTATACCGTGGATACCGATGCGCCGGAAATTAATATTACTGACTTTGCAGGAAACGACGGTTATATCAGTCAGCACGAACTGATTAATACCGTTATTGGCGGGACCAGCAGTGAGAAAACGGTTGATCTGGTCTTTACCGATGCTGACGGCACATCCATTACGCTGACGGCGGTAGCCGTAGTCGATGGAAAATGGCAGACCGCTGTCGATCTCAGTGCATTGACCGAAGGGAAGATCACCGTCGAGGCGACGGCTACCGATCCGGCGGGTAATCAAGCGCACGACAATAGTCAGGCGGTGATGGATATCACGCCGCCTGTCGCCTACGACGATGCCATTACCGGTACGGAAGATACGCCTCTGAATATTGGCTGGCACGATCTCGGGGGTCTATCCAGTATCGTGATTTCCTCACTGCCGCCAGACAGTGCCGGGACGCTGTATTTTAATGATGGTGGTGAATGGAAACCGGTGACGGTCGGGCAGACGTTTACAGCGGACAACGCTGAATTGCGATTCGAGCCTGTGCAAAACGTGGCGGGCACGCCTCTCAGCGGGTTCGAATATGAACCGGTCGATAGCGCTGGAAACGTCGGTGATAGTGTTGCGTTAAATATCAATATTACGCCTGTCGCGGATGCGCCTGTGGTGACCTTGAGTATCACCAGTGGAGAAACAACCCCTGCGGCGACTGAGATCATTGAGGTCAATGGCGGTAGTAAAAATGGTGGATTCGATATTCAGAACGGTCAGATTATCGCGATCGGCGATGGTGTGCGCGTATGGCTGACTGAAGGGGATCCTGAGCCGACAGTGGTTGGAACCGGCGTTATCGCCTATTACAGCCAAGGTAATACCAGCGGAGATGGAAGTTACGCCGATATCTTTGTTGTTCATTCCAATAGCGGTTATTTCTACCGGCAAAGCGATTGGTCTGAAGATCAAAAACAACACAAAGATCTGGATTCCTTCAACGGAAATCGTACGAATAATAGTAGCAGCGCCAATTCTGATTATATCTTTGTCATGAAAGAAGATGGGTATACCTACAATGCCACGTACAATACCAACAACAATCAGGATACGTCGGTAAATACACTGGATGGCCTGAAAGTAAACTATACCGATAGTCAGGGACATTCCGGCTCCTTCACAACGCAGGTTAGTAATAGTATTGAAGGTGTGATCTACAGTGATGGTACGACCTATCTGCCGGGTAGTAATAGCGCATTGATTGAAACAGTACCGGGCCAGTCAGGCACGCAAGAGCATACCATTGATGTCTCTGCTTCTTTGGTCGATCTTGATGGTAGTGAAACGCTGTCAGGTATTACCTTAACGGGAATACCTGAAGGGACGGTACTGACCGATCACATTAATAATGTGACCTACACGGTAGGTAGCGACGGCACCTATCTGATAGATAACTCGCAGGGATTGTCGACGCTTGCCGGGCAAATTACCCTGGTTGTTCCTGTCGATGCGGGCACATTCAATGTGGTGGCGCAAGCGACATCAACTGAATTGGCAAATGCCGATACAGCAACTGGATATTCGGCAGAAGGCGTCGAACAGTACGGATTGAGCATAGGAACGACCAGCAGTGACACTATTTCGGGGACGCCCAGCCATGATATTGCGATCGCTGATGTGTCCGGGTTGCAGATTGTTGAAGGGCAAAACTATAACATTGCCTTTATGGTCGACTCTTCGGGCAGTATGACGGTCAGTGATATTGCGAAAACCGTGGCATCGCTGACGGATGTATTCAACAGCTTGATAAAAAGCGCCAACGGAGAAAATGCGGGAACGGTTAATGTCTTTTTAGCAGACTTTGATACGCAGGTTGGACAAACTGTCTCTGTGAATCTGCATGATGCAGATGCATTGAGTAAACTGACTAACGTATTGAATTCAATGGTCGGTGGTTCAAGCTATGGCGGCGGCACCAACTATGAAGACGTGTTCAAAACGACGGCGAACTGGTTCCTTAGCGATACGGTACAAAATAACCCAGGGAGCAACCTGACCTATTTTATTACCGATGGCGAGCCGACGTATTACCAGACCAATGAGAGTAATGCAGTTATCGTCAGTGACCGGGGAGAGTTGCTCAATATTGACAATATTACCTATACGCCTGGCCAGTCCTATTCTATGAATGTTCGTGGAAGTGTCAGGGAAGTCATTGATAGTGAAGGTAATGTTTACCAGTATAGCCGGAATGGAGCCAAAGTAATCGGTCAGGTTCATGCGCAGGGAGATGGCACCTATGAAATTTCCTCGCTGGGCGGGGCTGGAAATAATGGTTATTGGGCCAAGGATTGGTGGGGAAATTCGTATTGGATCGATAATTCCGCTAACCGCGATACCAGCAATGCCAATGCGGAGAGTGCGTTCGCTCTGTTGAAAAAACAGTCTGCCGTTGAAGCGATTGGCATTGGTTCAGATCTGAATGCCGCCAGCCTGCAACATTATGATACTGACGGTGTGGTTCAGGATCATATCGACCCGGGTAATCTCAATGAGGCTATTCTTGGCAGTAACGAGCCAATGAAAGGCGGTGATGATGAGCTTGATGGTGGATTGGGCAATGATATCCTGTTCGGTGATGTCGTGAGGTTTGACAATATCGAAGGCAATGGTCTCTCCGCACTACAGAGCTATATTGCCGAGCGGTTGGGCGTTCAGGAAACGCCGATTGCGAAAGAGATGCACAATTATATCTCGACCCATAGTGCCGAATTCGATCTGTCGTCCAGCTATGATGGTAATGATATTCTCAATGGCGGAGCCGGAAATGACATTCTTTTCGGTCAGGGCGGCAATGATATCCTCAATGGCGGAACGGGTAATGATGTGTTGTATGGCGGTTCCGGGGACGATGTGCTGATTGGCGGAGCAGGTAGCGACATATTGGTCGGTGGCGCGGGTGCGGATACGTTTAAATGGCAAGCTGGTGACATCGGACACGATGTGATCAAGGACTTCAATGCCAGTGAAGGAGACAAGATCGATTTGAGCGATCTTGTTGGTGAACTGGAAGAAGGAACCGACATCGCCCGTTACATTCGTATTCAGGATAACAACGGTTCTCCAACGATCGAAGTCAGTACGGCCGGTGATTTTAGTGGAGATAAAGGCGGTACGGTTGCAGTGTCAATTACGCTTGAGCACTATAATGGCGCACTGCCATCGCTTGAAAGTTTGATCAGCAAACCAGAACAGGCCGGAAGCTGATAATACAAAATGCGCCTCAGGGATGAGGCGGGTAACCTTACTCTTTCTGGTTTACCGGCATTGCTTGCATTGAGCACAGTTTGTGTCAGAAGGACGGCGATAGTGCGCGGTTACCCAAGGTTTTGTGTTCTTCAGGCGTCTTATTCAAGCACACTTAAAAAGGTCTCTGAATATGTTTTATGTCCAGCGCGATAGTGATGGTCAACTGCTCAAGGTTGACGAGAGTCCTTTTCCCGAAATGAATGGTGAATTGCCAGACGACTCTGCGGAAGCGTTGGCTTGGTTCAAAGGCCATGAGATTGAAATAGCCAGTTTGCAGCAGCTGCGTCAAAGCGATCTGGAAATGGTTCGTGTACTTGAGGATCTGATTCAGGTTTTGATGCATAAGGGATTAATCAACATCACCGATTTCCCGCCAGCGGCTCAGCTCAAGTTAATCAATCGTGCCCAGGCGCGTGAAGCGTTAAATGGCGGTTTGGACAAGCTGATGGGTGATGATGAAGACGGTATGTTCTGATGATCGTCTGAGAGGCAGCGCGAGCAATCTCCTTAAGGCTGACGTGGTGAACGCTCCGGTAATCCCGCTGATCATGCGGTGAAATTACCGGAGATCCCATCTTTTGCCACGGTATTGTGTTTATTTTTCTGCCTCGGCGGCGGGGGCGGGTTCGCCCAGCAAGCGTCCCATCGCACCCTGTAATCCCATTTCCTGAATGACATTCAATTCGCCGACGGTTTCTACGCGCTCAGCAATCAACGGCAGCGCAATGCTGTTGGTGGCGCGATACAGGGCTTCGATAAACATCTTTTTATCTTCTTCCCGATCAATGTTGCGGATATAGCTGCCATCAACTTTCAGGTAGGCCAATCCCCATTGGGATAGATTACCGATCATATTAAACCGGCCGCCGAAATGCTGAAGTCCTAATGCGCAGCCGTGTTCATTCAGTAGTTTGATTAATGCTTCAAGCTGCGTGGTATCCGGTAACTGGTTTTCATCCAGCTCCAGAATCAGACGTTTCGCCAGCGTTGGCTGCTGTTTTAACGGTGCAATCAACTGCGCCATCAGCGACAGATTAAGAACCGTGTTGCCGGATAGGCTAAGGGCCAGATTGCCGGGATGGTGGCGTAAATAATCCAACACCAGTTTCAGCATGATCTGATCCAGACGCGTGTTCCAACCAAAGCGCTGCACCCAGGGAAGGAAACGCCCTGCGGCAATGCTGTTGCCTTGCTCATCCTCAATTCTTGCCAGCACTTTATGGTGCAGTACCCGATCGGGTTCAAGGCAATCCACGACGGGTTGCAGGAAGAGTTGCAAACGCCCTTGTTCCAGGATGGGATCAAGTCGGTTGAACCACATATGCCGATCGGTTTCAACCTGGGATGACGTTAGCTGAGGCTCATCGAGAATGGTGGTATCTGAATCACTTTCGGCTTTGGTGAGCGCCTGATCGCCCTGAACCAGCAGCGATTGCGCCGAATCACCGGCGTGGAATGGCACCATAGCGAATCTGGCTACCGGCGATATGTCGGTTTCTCCGGTGAGGTACAAGGTTTCAATGCTGCGCGTCAGTTCACCAATCAGCGCATAGGCTTCTTTATCGACCAGACCGGGGCACAGCATGGCGAATTCCCCTCCGCGGATACGAGCCAGAATACTTTCGGCTTCGGTATGCTGCTTTTGGACTTTACGCATAATGTGGCCAATCGAAGCCAGCAGTGTATCGGTGCGCTGTCCGCCCAGACGTTGGTTCATTCCAGAGAGATCCTGCACGCGGATCATAATAAGAAAACCGGGCGCCGTTTCTTCATCGGCGAGTCTGTCGTTGAGGTGCATATCGAAAGCACGACGATTAGCCAGCCCGGTCTGCGGATCCTGATAGGCTTCCTGTCGTAAGCGCTCGCTTCGTTCCGCTTCTTCTTCAAACAGGGTTTTGAGCTGACTGACCATCAGATTCATCGCCTGCGCAACGCGGCGGAATTCCGGCGTGTTGGGTAAATTCGGCTGGCTGAGGAATTCCCGGCGAGTAATCGCCAGAGATTGCTCAACAATGTAATCCAGCGGACGTAGCTGACGGCGCAGCAGTATCGCTCCGATCAATACCCCAAGCGTACCGCAGCCAAGCAGCCACAGCAGCGTGGCGGAACTGCTGTTCCACAAGCGGGTAATGGCAAACATCGGATGACTGATAACCTCAACCTTGGCCGCTTGTTCCCACCCTCGCATGACGATGGCTTCACCCGCGCCAGGCTGGAGGTTCACCAGACGAACAAACCAGGCGGGTACATTGGGTACGTCCGGCGGCGTCGTCCGTTCCTGCGTGATTTTATCGGTTTTCAAATCCCGTACGCGGATGCTGGAGAAATAGCCGCTGTCAAAAATGGAGCTGACCATCAATTCGACCATCGCCGGATCGTCAATATTCGGGGTCAGAGACAACCCGAGTGCGGTTGCCGCATCCTGGGCGTGGGAACGCAGCTGGTTATTGTATTGCTCCCGCGAGTTTTCCAGGCTGACAAAAAAACTCCCGCTGAAGATAATCAGCACGAACAGGCAGATGGCTATCAGTAATTGTTTATATAGAGACATAGCCTAATCCTACTCCTCAATTGAAAATCCTTCGGCACGCATTTTGGTTAATAGATCCTGCCAGCGTGAAAGTCGTTTACTGTCACCCACACGTTTATTGCCGCTTGCTCCCGGTAGCCATAGTCCTTCGCCGTTAAAGGAATAAACCGGTAATAAATCATTGCGCTGAGTCGCAGGTTGAATCTTATCCGTCAGGTTATCCAGCACCAGTGGAATGGATGTGGGTGTCGGATAATAGGTGAGCACCATATGGGCTTTGTTAAGGCGTAATGCCTTAACGTAAGTAATGCGCAGTTTTTCGCCGGATACGCCCAGGTGGCGTAGGGTAAAGTATTTGGCGATGGAATAGTCTTCACAATCCGCCGCGCCTTTACGCAGTGCTTCTATCGGGCTTGCCCAGTAATCTTCCTGATCCCAGATGACGATATCATCCCGAAACAGCAAGCGATCATTAAAAAAACGGTTCACGGTATCCAGCAGCTTTTTTTCTTCCACGTTATGTTGGGAAACCAGTAATGTCTGCCATTCTTCAATCCGATGACGCGCCGCCGGCGTCGCCGGTCCATAAAGCTGTTCGGTACGCTTGAGGATGGTAACAAAGTCCCAGTCGGCGCGCAGGGAACCCGCCAGCAGAAACAACAGACAGCAGATAAAAAACAGCTTGTAATAAGGACGCCTGGGCCAGTGATATTGCACCGATGTTTCTCTGTTAACCTACAGGGTTCATGCCAATCGCGTGAGGCGCGCCAGCCTGAATGCTGAAATCTATTGAGTATACATATCGTTGCAGAATATCTTACTTTTATAGTGGCAAAAAGAGATTACTATGGGCGCCAGATAACGCCATAACAAAACAGGCGCAAAGGGTAAGGTAGCAGGATGAATGCAAATGCAATGAATTTAGGGGATTTGATATCTGAAACCCGTAACCCCGCCACGATGGATTTAGATAAGCTGTCTACACTGGATATGATGCGGGCCTTTAATCAGGAAGACCAAAAGGTGCCGGAAGCTATTCGGCAGGTATTACCGGCGATTGCCGAGGCGGTCGATCGGGCTACGGATGCGCTGAAAGCCGGTGGACGGCTGATTTATCTTGGCGCGGGTACCAGCGGGCGGCTTGGCGTGCTGGATGCCTCTGAGTGTCCCCCGACCTTTGGCGTGCCGCATGGATTGGTGGTCGGTCTGATTGCGGGAGGGCCGGGTGCGCTGCTCAAGGCGGTGGAAGGCGCGGAGGACGATCCGCAATTAGGCGAAACGGATCTGGTCGCCCTCAACCTGACGTCTGATGATATGGTGATTGGTCTGGCTGCCTCCGGCAGAACGCCCTACGTTATCGGCGCGCTGCGGTATGCCCGTCGCATAGGCTGTCGTACCGCGGCGATATCCTGTAATCCTCACTCGCCGATTGCGCAGGAAGCACAGGTCGCCATTTCACCGGTCGTCGGGCCGGAGGCGTTAACGGGATCGACCCGGCTGAAGTCGGGAACGGCGCAGAAGCTGGTGCTGAATATGATTTCTACCGGCGTCATGGTGAAACTGGGTAAGGTGTATCAGAATCTGATGGTGGATGTTAAGGCAACCAACGTCAAATTGCTGGATCGTGCTTGCCGCATCGTGATAGAAGCCACGGGGACACAACCGGACGTGGCGCGGCAGGCGCTGTTGCAGGCGGAAAATGAAGTGAAGCCGGCGATTCTGATGATTCTGAGCGGACTGAACGCGGAACAGGCCCGACAGAGGCTGGCGCAGCATGGCGGTTATCTGCGAGAGGCGCTGATTGGCTGATCTTGTGGTCGTGTTGGAGATGGGGCGTTTATTTGTCAGGGGAAAATCCTTCCCCATGTTTTGATCTGGGAGTGATGTTTTGAGCGATAAGCGAAGTCAGAGAGTGGTATTTTTTGATCTGGATGGCACGCTGCACCAGGAAGATATGTTTGGCAGCTTCCTGCGCTTTTTGCTCCGTCGATTGCCGTTCAACCTCGTTCTGGTGCTCCCGCTCTTACCCGTGATTGGTCTGGGATTGCTGCTACAGGGACGCGCTGCACGCTGGCCGATGAGTTGGCTGCTGTGGGCGATTACCTTCGGACGTAGTGAAGCCCGGTTAAGCGGTCTGGAAAAGCGGTTTGTCGGTGATTTTCGGCGTCAGGTCACGCCTTTTCCACAGGTTCAGCAACGCCTCAAGACCTATTTGCAGGATACGCAGGTTCAGGTCTGGTTGGTGACGGGGTCGCCGCAGCGCCTGGTCGAACAGGTTTATTATGATTCGCCTTTTTTGCCGGCAGTGCGCCTGATGGGAAGTCAGATGACACGCCGCTATGGCGGCTGGATATTGACCTTACGCTGTCTGGGTCGGGAGAAAGTCATTCAGATGGAGCAACAGCTGGGCGCGCCGCTCAGGCTTTACAGCGGCTACAGCGACAGCAAACAGGATAATCCGCTGCTTTATTTTTGTGAGCACCGCTGGCGTGTGACGCCAAACGGCAGCTTGCAACAGCTGGAATAATGTCTCTCCGGCTTGTTCTGGCTGATCTGATGGATATAATGCCCGCCGCAAAACGTTAATGGGAAGAAAAGAGGACATGGTGAGCCACGAACTGGACGATGAACATTGGATGCGCCATGCGTTGACGCTGGCCCAGCGTGCTCAGGATGAAGGCGAAGTACCGGTCGGCGCGGTATTGGTATTGGACAATCAGGTGATTGGCGAAGGCTGGAATCGCCCGATAGGTCATCACGATCCGACTGCCCATGCCGAGATTATGGCATTACGTCAGGGGGGAATGGTGTTACAGAACTATCGCCTGTTGAACACCACGCTCTATGTGACGCTGGAACCCTGCATCATGTGCGCGGGCGCCATGATCCACAGTCGTATTGGCCGGCTGGTCTATGGTGCGGCGGATGAAAAAACGGGGGCGGCAGGGTCGTTGGTGGATATTTTACGTCATCCGGGGATGAATCATCAGATCATCATCGATTCGGGCATACTGGCGGATGCGTGTTCAGCAATGCTTAGCGACTTTTTCCGTATGCGGCGTGAACAGCACAAAGCTCGACGGGACGCGGAAAAGAAAACCGCGAATTAATCGCGGTTTGAGTATATACGGCTTATTCCGGCACCTTATTGGGCGGAACGACCGGATAAGCCTGAGCGGATAGCTGCTGTTGCTTCTCTTTATTCTCTTTTTCTGTCAGATACCCTTCCAGACTCACCATATAGCGGCGAATGTTCTCCACATAGTTGTACGCTTCGTGTCCCCGGGCGTAGCCATAGGTGGTTTGCGTGTAATAACGCTTTTGGCTTAACATCGGCAGCCGCATTTTTACGTCAACCCAACTGTCTGGGTTACCCTTTTGTTTTTCGGTCAGCTTTCTGGCATCCAGCAAATGTGCGTATCCCATGTTGTATGACGCCAGCGCAAACCAGATTTTTTCATCTTCTGGAATGGTATCCGGCATTTTCTGCATCATATGGGACATATATTGCGCCCCGCCACGGATACTTTGTTCAGGGTTGAGGCGATCGGTCACGTCGAGACTTTCGGCCGTATTCCTTGTCAGCATCATAAGGCCGCGAACGCCGGTCGGTGATGTCGCCAGGGGATTCCAGTGAGACTCCTGATAGGAGATGGCCGCCAGCAATTTCCAGTCGATATCGGTCGCGTATTTTTCAAACAGCGGCCGGAGGTCGGGCAGTGTTTCATCAATAGCATTTAGAAATGTGGTGGTATCCACGTAATCGAATTCGCCAACGTGCCCGAGATATTTTTCTTCCAGACGTGCGAGCGTACCGTCTTCAACCATCTGGCTGAAAAAATCCAGCAGTGCCGCGGAAAGGCTGTCGTCATGGGAGCGACGCATATACCAGGTCACCGGTTCTTCATCGCTCAGATCAAAAGCAACAGCCAACTGCGGGTGAATACGCTGCATCAACCCAATGGTGACGGAATCCGCGAGGGTATAGTCCAATTTGCCATCCGCTACCTGTTTCAGCAGGTCCTGCGAGGTCAGATCGGAGGCGGATTCCCAATTGAGTTGGGGATATTTCCCGGCTTTCAGATCGCGCAACGTAGCGATATGGGCGGAACCCGACGTCACGGCCAGACGCCCCTGGAGTTTGTCCATTTTCTGGGGTCGCGGCGTGGCCAGGCGGTACACCAACTGTTGTGAAACGGAGTAATAACTCGGTCCGGCGCGGAAGCGTCCCAACCGCTCATGGTTGTATATCAGTCCCGCAGCCAACAGGTCCGCTTCGTCGTCATCGAGATCGTCAAACAGGTCATCAAGATTTTTACGTGACGATACCGACAGCTTGACGCCAAGATAATCGGCGAAACGTTTTGCCAGCTCATAATCCAGACCTGCCGGATTTCCGTTGCTGATATAGTAAGTCAGCGGTGAGTTAACCGTACTGATGCGTAATTCTCCACGAGCGAGAATCTGTTTGATCTGCATATCCTGACTACTGCGCCAGGGAATCGATGGCCATAAGGCCAGTGCCAGCAGTAACGCGATAACCCCGATGAAGAAATAGTTTAATTTTAAAGGCTTCAAATAGTGGTCTCTCGGCGGCTGAAAAGCCGGTCTGTCTGTAACGGCAGTTTTTTATTCGCCCCATCCCTGGGGCCCCCTTGCGGGCCGTTGCTTGGCAATGTTTAAAATCGTGCCCGGCGTTTTTCTATGGCGGGTTATCCCCACCCCGTGCGGGCCGTCGCAAGCGGCGATTTTTTATACATAAAAACCTGGAGTCGGGGCATTTTGCGCAACAAACCGCCAGTGTGCAACTTTTATTGATTTGGTTAATGATTAACCGTCGTCGTCATGAGATGTTCAATAATAGATACGCAAACGGTTTCGTCCAGGGGAAGGATTCTCTATAATGGCGCGCGTTTCCCCCCTGTAGCGCCCAACGACTGCACTACAGTCAGTGCATCGAAGACGAGAGAACTTTAGATTATGGAAATACTGCGTGGTTCACCTGCTTTGTCGGCTTTTCGTATTAATAAATTGCTGGTCCGTTGCAAAGAGCACTTTTTGCCGGTTAGCGATATCTATGCCGAATACGTACATTTCGCCGATGTCAGCGCGCCGTTGAACAACGATGAACAGGCCAAGCTCACGCGTTTGCTGAAGTATGGCCCCTCTCTCGCTGAACACGAGCCGCAAGGCCGTCTGCTGTTGGTGACACCGCGTCCCGGCACCATTTCTCCCTGGTCCTCCAAAGCGACCGATATTGCTCATAACTGTGGATTGAACAAAGTGCTGCGTCTTGAACGTGGTCTGGCGTTCTATATTCATGCGCCAACCTTGAATGGCGAACAGTGGCGGCAGTTGGGGGATTTGCTGCATGACCGTATGATGGAAAGCGTGTTTGACGACCTGCATCAGGCGGAGAAGCTTTTTTCCCATCACCAGCCTGCGCCATTAAAACGAATTGAAATCTTGTTACGGGGACGTCAGGCGCTGGAAGAGGCGAATGTTCGTCTGGGGTTGGCATTGGCGGAAGACGAAATTGATTATCTGCTGGCGGCCTTCAATAAGCTGGGGCGTAACCCGACGGATATTGAGCTGTATATGTTCGCACAGGCGAACTCCGAGCACTGTCGCCACAAAATTTTTAATGCTGACTGGGTGATTGATGGCGTTGAACAGCCGAAGTCGTTGTTCAAAATGATCAAAAATACCTTTGAGCATACGCCGGACCATGTGTTATCGGCTTATAAAGATAATGCCGCGGTTATGGAAGGTTCTGCCGTAGGCCGCTTCTATACCGATACGCACGGCAAATATGATTACCATCAGGAAGATGCGCATATCCTGATGAAGGTCGAAACGCATAACCATCCGACGGCCATCTCTCCGTGGCCGGGCGCAGCAACCGGCTCCGGCGGCGAGATCCGTGATGAAGGCGCCACCGGTCGCGGCTCCAAGCCCAAGGCCGGGCTGGTGGGGTTCTCCGTCTCCAACCTGCGGATACCCGGTTTTATCCAGCCGTGGGAAGAGGAAGAATTCGGTAAACCGGACCGCATCGTCAGCGCACTGGATATCATGATCGAAGGCCCGCTGGGCGGTGCGGCATTTAATAATGAGTTTGGGCGTCCTGCGCTGACCGGATATTTCCGTACTTATGAAGAAAGGGTGGACAGCCATAACGGTACTGAGCTGCGCGGCTACCATAAGCCGATCATGCTGGCGGGGGGGATCGGTAATATCCGTGCCGATCACGTCAAAAAAGGTGAAATCAGCGTCGGCGCCAAACTGATCGTGCTGGGCGGACCGTCCATGAATATCGGTCTGGGCGGCGGCGCGGCGTCATCAATGGCGTCCGGTCAATCTGATGCCGATCTGGATTTTGCCTCTGTTCAGCGTGATAACCCGGAAATGGAACGCCGCTGTCAGGAAGTGATCGATCGCTGCTGGCAGTTGGGCGAAGATAACCCGATATTGTTTATTCACGATGTGGGCGCGGGCGGCTTATCCAACGCGATGCCGGAACTGGTCAGTGATGGCGGCCGCGGCGGGCGTTTTGAACTGCGTGACATTCTGAATGACGAACCGGGTATGAGCCCGCTGGAAGTCTGGTGTAATGAATCACAAGAGCGTTATGTGCTGGCCGTTGCGCCAGAGCAGCTGGCCCGTTTCGATGAAATCTGTCGCCGTGAGCGCGCACCGTATGCGGTGATCGGTGAAGCGACAGAGGAATTGCATCTGACGCTGAATGATCGTCATTTCAACAATCAGCCGATTGATCTGCCGCTGGATGTGTTGCTGGGCAAGACGCCGAAAATGTTGCGCGATGTTGAGCGTAAGCAGGTAGAAGGCATGCCATTGAAACGTGACAGTATCTATCTGGCCGAAGCGGTGGAACGCGTGCTGCATTTGCCGGTGGTGGCGGAAAAAACCTTCCTGATCACCATCGGCGACCGCACCGTTACCGGTATGGTCGCGCGTGACCAAATGGTCGGGCCGTGGCAGGTGCCGGTGGCGGACTGCGCGGTGACGACCGCAAGTCTGGACAGCTATTACGGCGAAGCGATGTCGATTGGCGAGCGCGCGCCCGTTGCACTGCGCAACTTCGCCGCTTCCGCTCGTCTGGCGGTGGGCGAAGCCTTGACCAACATTGCTGCGACTCATATTGGTCCGTTGAACCGCGTGAAATTGTCCGCGAACTGGATGGCGGCGGCAGGGCACCCGGGTGAAGATGCCGGTCTTTATGATGCGGTAAAAGCCATTGGCGAAGAGCTGTGCCCAACGCTGGGACTGACCATTCCTGTCGGCAAGGATTCCATGTCGATGAAAACTCGCTGGCAGGAAGGCGAAGAAGAACGCACCATGACATCTCCGATGTCTCTGGTGATCTCCGCGTTTGCCCGCGTGGAAGATGTTCGTAATACGGTGACTCCGCAACTGCGTACCGGACAGGATAATGCGCTGCTGCTGATCGATTTGGGCGCAGGCCGCAAGGCGCTGGGGGCTACGGCACTGGCCCAGGTTTATCGCCAACTGGGGCGCGAGACCGCGGATGTCCGTAACGCCACTCAACTGGCCGGGTTCTTTAATGCTATTCAGCAGTTGGTAGCGGATAAAGCCTTGCTGGCGTACCACGACCGTTCCGACGGTGGCTTGCTGGTGACGCTGGCAGAGATGGCGTTCGCCGGACATTGTGGTGTGAATGTCGATGTCGCCACGCAGGGTGAAGATGTACTGGCCACATTGTTTAATGAAGAACTGGGCGCCGTGATTCAGATTCCTGCGTCACGTCGTGCTGAGGTGGAAAGCGTATTGGCCCTGCATGGTCTGGCGGAGTGTGTTCACTATCTGGGGCAGGCAGAAGAAGGCTCTCGCTTCATGATTAAGCGCGGCGAAGAGGTGGTGTACCACGAGAATCGCACCACGATGCGCAACTGGTGGGCTGAAACGACCTGGCAGATGCAGCGCCTGCGTGATAATCCACAGTGTGCCGATCAGGAACATATTGCCAAGCAGGATGATAGCGATCCGGGTCTGAATGTGGTGCTGACCTTTGCGCCACAGGAAGATATTGCGGCGCCGTATATTGCGAAGCAGGTTCGTCCCAAAGTCGCCGTATTGCGTGAACAGGGCGTCAACTCTCATGTGGAAATGGCGGCGGCTTTTCAGCGTGCGGGCTTTGATGCCATTGATGTTCATATGAGCGATTTGTTGGCAGGGCGTCGTGATTTGCAGGACTTTCAGGCGCTGGTTGCCTGCGGTGGCTTCTCGTATGGCGACGTGCTCGGCGCGGGTGAAGGCTGGGCGAAATCCATTTTGTTCAACTCACGCGTGCGTGATGAGTTTGCCGCGTTCTTCCAACGTCCACAAACGTTGGCGCTGGGCGTGTGTAATGGCTGCCAGATGATGTCAAACCTGCGTGAACTGATCCCGGGCGCCGATCTGTGGCCGCGGTTTGTTCGCAACAAATCAGACCGTTTTGAAGCCCGCTTCAGTCTGGTTAAAGTCGAGAAGAGCCCGTCGTTGTTCATGAACGATATGGCTGGTTCCCGGATGCCGATTGCGGTTTCCCATGGTGAAGGCCGTGTTGAGGTCCGCGATGATGCTCACCTGAGTGCGCTGGAACAACACAATCTGGTCGTGCTGCGTTATGTGAATAACTACGGGCAGGAAACCGAAAATTATCCGGCTAACCCGAATGGTTCACCAAACGGCGTTACCGCGATAACCAGCGCCAGCGGCCGCGCAACGGTGATGATGCCGCATCCTGAACGTGTATTCCGCACCGTCAGCAATTCCTGGCATCCGGAAGAGTGGGGCGAGGATAGCCCGTGGATGCGTATGTTCCGTAATGCGCGCAGACAGCTGGGTTGATAATCTGTTGATCATAAAAGGGGCTTCGGCCCTTTTTTGCTATGCGTCATTAATGGAAGTGATGGTGATTAGTGCGCTATAAAAGTCATCCGCCGGGGAGGTTGTCGGGTTTTTGCGACAAACGCAATTCTGGCTGTCGCCAATGGGAGACATTTAACACTATGATTTATATGACTCGGGATTAATTGCAGGAAAGCTGTCTGTTTTTGGCGACATAAATCGTTATTTTATGGAGGATATTATTACCCGCGTCAATTTGTAATAAAAACATGAAGAATAAATGATTAAAAATCAATTAATTATGCTTAATATTGAAAACTGGCATGATATCTGCATAATATAACGTGTTGCTCATTCAACTGGTTATGATTGCGCTGCTGATTGGCAGATATCTTCGCTCATAACACCCGGAATGACGCCAAAAGAAAGGGTGCCTATCGTCCACCAGACCGATAACCGTACGCGAGAGCGGACTTTATCAAACATCGGGCGACACGTTGAGTGAGGCACCGCCTATTCAGTTACGCGGCCAGCGGGAGCGATTCTTCTGGCCGCGTAATGCTAATGTCAGATCGCTTCGCTCTCCTTCTCCGTTAATGAACACACTGATTATTCCTAGTGATACTTTGCTGCGTCTTTTTATCCAGAACTGGAACGCGTTACGCATCTCATAGAGGGGAACTTTATGATAGCGGATTATTTTTCCCGCCACCTGTTGGGCCGCTGCTGCGCAACGTTTAAAAACGTTCCTGACGTTTTTATCAGATTCGGTTAGCATCAAGAGCTGGTTGATAGGTAACGAGATGATTTCTTTGAAACGATGGCGTTTGTTTCCGCGTTCTCTGCGGCAGCTGGTAATCATGGCTTTCTTGCTGGTGCTGTTACCGTTATTGGTATTGGCTTATCAGGCTTATCAAAGCCTGGATACGCTGAGCGAACAGGCGGCGGACATTAATCGAACCACATTAACGGACGCGCGGCGCAGCGAGGCGATGACCAGCGTGGCGTTGGCGATGGAACGTAGCTACCGTCAGTACTGTGTTCTGGACGATCAAACGCTGGCAACGCTGTATCAAAATCAACGTAAACAATACGCTCAAATGCTCGATGCCCATGCGCCAGTCCTGCCGGATCAACGTTATTATCAAACGCTGCGTCAGTATTTAACCCAGCTTGAGGATCTGCGCTGTAATAATAGCGGTCCCGATCGGGATGCCTCCGGGCTGTTAGAGCATTTCTCCCAGGCGAACGGACAGATGGTGCAGATGACCCGCGACGTGGTGTTTTCCCGCGGACAACAACTGCAACAGGCGATTGCTGAGCGTGGCCAGTTCTTTGGCTGGCAGGCGCTGCTGCTTTTTCTGGTGAGCGTGCTGCTGGTTGTACTGTTTACCCGGATGATTATCGGCCCGGTCAATGGCGTCGAGCGTATGATCAATCGGCTGGGCGAAGGGCGCTCACTGGGAAATACCAGTACCTTTAAAGGACCCCGTGAAATTCGCTCGCTGGCACAGCGCATCATTTGGTTGAGTGAACGTCTTTCCTGGTTGGAATCCCAGCGACATGAATTTTTACGACATATCTCCCATGAGCTGAAAACGCCGCTGGCGAGTTTGCGTGAGGGGACCGAGTTGTTGGCCGATGAGGTTGTGGGACCGCTGACCGCGGATCAAAAAGAAGTGGTTGCCATTCTGGACAGCAGCAGCCGACATCTGCTCCAATTGATCGATCAACTGCTGGACTATAACCGCAAGCTTGCCGATGCGCCGACTGAGCTGGAACGGGTAGAGATTGAGGAAGTCGTCGATATTGTCGTGTCGTCCCATAGCTTGCCAGCACGGGCAAAAATGCTGCATACCGATGTCGAACTGGATATTGAGTACTGCTGGGCTGAAACAACGCTTTTGATGCGCGTGATTGATAATCTCTATTCCAATGCGGTGCACTATGGCAGGGAATCCGGTAACATTTGGATCTATAGTCGTCAGATTGGCAATCGGGTACAGATTGATGTTGCGAATAGCGGTACGCCCATTCCTGATGCTGAGCGCGGCATGATTTTTGAACCTTTTTATCAGGGAAGCCATCAGCGTAAAGGCGCGGTCAAAGGCAGCGGTCTGGGCCTGAGCATCGCCCGGGATTGTATTCGCCGCATGCGGGGCGAATTAAGCCTGATATCGGTTGACTATGCTGACGTGTGTTTTCGTATTGAACTGCCCTTAACCTCTGAGAATGAATAAATAATGAATGTATGGTTTACCCGTCCTTGTTCGCAGCGCATTCCGTCTGATGTGTCTTTGAGCCGAGCGCTAAAGGCCGTGGTGATGTTGTCTCCCTTATTACTGACGGCGTGCAATAGCTATGTGAACAGCAGCATATCGTCACCGGGCACGGAGAACCCAACGCCGAAAGGGCAGGTGACAGATTATCGCATCGCACAGTGTGAACACCTGTGGCAAGTGGACGATCGTGAAGCGATGAATAATGCGCTCTACTGGCTGCGCGCGATGGATTGTGCCGGGCGTTTGACCCAATTTCAGGCGCGTGAAGAAGCGCGAAATCTGGAAAGTGGGAGCTGGGAGAATGCCTTCAAGCGGGGAATTTTACTGGACAATGCAGGGATTACCCAGACAGAACGGCATCAGGTGCTGCAACAACTCAATTTATATCGACTGGCTTTTCCTGCCGCATTGAGGCCGTTGGTACAAACCTGGCGCGATCGACAAATTCTGTTTTTGGCATTATCCGATGAGCGGTTGCGTTACAAACGGTTGCAGGAATCCAGCGACAAGCAATTGGATGCCTTGCGTATCCAGCAAAATCACCTGCAATATCAACTTGAAACCACGACCCAGAAATTGGAAAGCCTGACAGATATTGAGCGTCAGCTTTCGTCTCGTAAACAACTGTCGGGTGAGTTGCCTGAAAATGATATCGATCATCGTGGTAACACCGGCGCCGGTCGTGAGAGTGCTCGCGGGAACGCCGTGCAAAAATCGACGGCCGAGCCGGTAAAGGCAGACGACACTTACGTACCGCCTGTGGAATCAGAGACCGGCAAAACCAAGACGAAGAAGGAGCCGAATAACCCATGACAGCGCGCAAACCGGCGAATTTGCTTCTGGTGGATGATGATCCCAGCTTATTGAAGCTGTTGGGAATGCGTTTGACCAGTGAAGGTTTTAGCGTGACGACGGCGGAAAGCGGTCAGGAAGCTCTGAAACTGTTAACCCGGGAACAGTTTGATCTGGTTATCAGCGATCTTCGTATGGATGAGATGGACGGCATGGCGCTTTTTTCGGAAATCCAGCGCTATCAACCCGGCATGCCGGTCATTATTCTTACTGCGCACGGTTCGATTCCTGATGCCGTAGCCGCCACGCAACAAGGTGTGTTCAGCTTTCTTACCAAACCCGTCGATCGTGATGCGTTGTATAAGGCGATTGATGAAGCCATGGCGCTATCTGCGCCGGTAGGTGATGAAAGCTGGCGTGAAACCATTGTGACGCGCAGCCCGTTAATGTTGCGTCTGCTGGAGCAGGCCAAGATGGTGGCTCAGTCAGATGTCAGCGTGTTGATTAACGGCCAGAGCGGAACAGGGAAAGAGATTCTGGCGCAGGCTATCCATGCCGCCAGCCCGCGGGCGAAAAAAGCCTTTATCGCCATTAACTGCGGCGCGTTACCCGAACCTTTACTTGAGTCTGAACTTTTCGGCCATGCGAAAGGGGCTTTTACGGGGGCCGTCAGCAGCCGTGAAGGGCTTTTTCAGGCGGCTGAAGGCGGTACGCTGTTTCTGGATGAGATCGGGGATATGCCGCTGTCGTTGCAGGTCAAACTGCTACGTGTGCTACAGGAGCGCAAAGTTCGTCCGCTGGGCAGTAACCGCGATCTGGATATTGATGTACGGATTATTTCTGCGACTCACCGCGATCTGCCAAAGGCGATGGAAAAAGGGGAGTTTCGCGAGGATCTGTACTATCGGTTGAACGTGGTGAATATGAAATTGCCTGCCCTGCATGAGCGGGCAGAGGATATCCCGCTGCTGGCCAATCATTTGCTGCGTGAGTCGGCGATCCGGCATAAACCGTTTGTACGTACTTTTTCTACGGACGCCATGAAACGGTTGATGACGGCGAGTTGGCCGGGTAACGTGCGGCAACTGGTTAACGTGATTGAACAGTGTGTGGCTTTGACCAGCGCGCCGGTTATCAGTGAAGCGCTGGTGGAACAGGCGCTGGAAGGTGAAAACACGGCATTGCCGACGTTTGTCGAGGCTCGTCATCAGTTCGAGTTGAACTATTTGCGCAAACTGTTGCAGATAGCCAAAGGCAATGTCACACAGGCCGCGCGGATGGCGGGGCGTAACCGGACGGAATTTTATAAACTGTTGGGTCGTCATGAATTGGACGCCAACGATTTTAAAGAATAATGCTAATGGATTGTAAGCCTGGATTCTGACAATCTTATTGTTCGCTGATGCCCGGCTTTGGCCGCAACATAGGTAATACTAAGGTTCTTCGATGAAAAAAATTGATGCGATTATTAAGCCGTTCAAACTGGACGATGTGCGTGAGGCGTTAGCTGAAGTGGGCATCACCGGGATGACGGTAACGGAAGTGAAAGGTTTTGGCCGCCAGAAAGGCCACACGGAACTGTATCGTGGCGCTGAGTACATGGTTGATTTTTTGCCCAAGGTGAAAATTGAGATTGTTGTTGCCGATGATATTGTGGATACCTGCGTGGAAACTATCATGCAGACGGCACAGACGGGTAAAATTGGCGATGGCAAAATCTTTGTCTTCGATGTGGCGCGAGTGGTGCGTATCCGTACCGGTGAAGAAGACGAAGAAGCGATTTAATCGACGGATGAGACGCTGCGTTGATAACGTATCCTCAGTATCATCGCTGTTTGTCTGAAAGTACGAGTCACGTTTTTTGAAGCCAGCCCTTACCGGACTGGCTTCGTCATTTTCTTATTTTATTTGTGGTCCGGCGGGTATCCAGCCATCCAGTATTTTTTCCGCCGTGTATTCAGCGGCCTCTGCATCCGTAAGCTGACGTCGTTGATCGTTTTGCTCTGCACCCGCACCGGTGGATTTATATTCAAAAAAGCGCGAATCCTGGGGGTGGAACCAGATTTTTTCACCTTGCTTGTCTTTGCCTGACATCTTGTCCCAGCCGTAGATATGGTCTTCCATGCTGGTATTTAAAAATACGGTCTGACCGATAGCGTCGGGATCGGCATAGCTCCCATCGTCGAAGGTGGTCGTCGGGTGCCATGGTCGACCTAAACCATAACTTCTCGCGGGAACGTCTTTGCTTTCCCTGATAACCCGGCTGTTGGTAAAGACCAAACCGTATTTTTGCTTAATGTTGGTACTGGGGGCGGTGAGATAGCCCATCGGCTCGTCTTTGATATCCGTGCGGTTGCGAGCGATGATATCGCAATCGTCGAATAATGCGGTACCGTTACCGAAAATGAAATCAACCGTTCCGCTGATTTTGCATGTTGAGAAAAAGCTACGGCCGCCTTTGACATACACCGTGTCCTGATAGCCCGTCAGGCTTACGTCGTGAAAATAGGCGCGGTCGCTATTTTCCGCAACCAACAGAGCAACAGCCTGTGAATCCTTTAACTTGGTTGGATCGTCGTTTGCTTTGGCCTGATTGGCGGGATAGTCAAAATCATTACTGATGGTTAATGAACGGGCGCTAAAGTCAGGCGCATCGACCTTCACCGTATTACTGCCGTAGGTGCCCCATTTATTGCCATCGGCTTTCAGCATCCCGGCGGCGATGGCAGCCGTAATGATGGTGCCCTCGCGACTTTCACCTTCAAGATGAATATTCGGACGGGTGATGGTCAATCTTTCATGATAAACGCCGTTCTTCACATAAATCACGAATGGAGAATTGCCTGGCGGCGCGCTGGCAATCGCTTCGGCAATGGTCTTGAACGATTGGGCTTCGGAGACGCTGCCGGAAGCGGAAACCAGCGCATGATATGAGACTTCCGCCTGCGCCAGCTGACAAGGCGCGGCGACTAACAGGGTTAATGCCAGCGTACCCGAAAAGTGTTTTAACATATCCAGATTCCCGTATTGACAAGTCCACTTGAATAGCGCGCGTTTTCAATCAGAAAAAGCGCGCTGATCCGCTGATTTATTTTATGGTTATTTCTTATGTTTGCTGACCATGTTGTCGGCCAGTATTTTTAATTCCGGCGTCTGCCGTATGGCATCGGCGACAATTTCCGAGACGGCGATGGCCCCTTTTTTCTGGAAATGGGTGGTATCCGGTTTGGTCAGACTGCCGACCTGATTACGATAGAAAGGATACTTTGCAGGATCGACGGCCAGCCAGTATTGCTTCCAGTGGTTGCTGCTGCCCTGATTGGCCAGAGCTATCGTGGCGGGTTCGATATCCAACAGAATGGTTTTGTTGGCACTGGCCGTATCTTTAATGGTTTGGCTGTAGTCACCGACAAAGGCGTATCCATGTTCGCTGTTTTGCTGTGTAAAGTGGCGGTGTACGGCGGGTGTGCCGTCTTTTCCCTCTGCCGTTTGTACCCGGGTGGTCGGGGTCAGCAACACCGGCGTCATTTGATGTTGGCGGGCAAAATTGATGTAACGTTCCAGCGATGTCTGGAATGACATATCAGGTTTACCCTGCGGAGCCTGGCGTTTGCCCTCGGCATTATTGGGATAGGTACACAGGTTGGCTACGTCGGCGGCGCCGCGAACGGGTTTGGCGCTGTTACAGTTCTGGTCGTTATGGCCCATCTGAATAAACAGGAAATCCCCCGCTTGCATCAGCGGCTGCATCTGGCGGAACCAGCCTTCGTAAAAATAGTCACGTGAGCTGCGGCCGGAGCGGCTACCATTGACCACCTTTACCCCGCTGCCTTTTTTGAACTGTTGTTCAAAAACCTGTCCCCATCCCATCCGCGGGAAACGCGCTTTTTCATAGGTTGCGGCAGTGGAGTCGCCAACCAGAAAAATACGGGTTTTCGCTTTTTTGATCTCATCCAGATTCTGGCGGGCAAAGTGGTAATCCAGCGGCTCATAATCTCCATGATCGTTCAGGCCCACGATAGGACGGAAATTGCTGTCGGTCAGCACCGAGTGCCCGGAATAACCGCTATTGTTGTAATAATTACGATTATGATTGATGACCTTGATAATGCTGCTTACCGCTTCCTGCTGTACGGCGGGATAGGTCAGCGGATCGAAATGTGAAGGCGTGCTAATACCCGCCTGCTTCAGTGCGCTATTAAAACCTGCGTGAAAGACGGCATACGCCTTTTTCCACGCCGCCGCGTTCAGTGTGGGTGAGCCGGCATCGTCGGCCAATTGCTGCGGACCGATATAACCAGCGGCGACGGCGACATCAGAAATGATGCGATCGGTTAACGGATTGATATTGGCGATATTATCCTGGCCCGAGTGCAATGATGGCGCCAGCGCCGTCAGGCAGATGGCGCGTGGAATATTGTCGAGCAGGCAATTATTACCGCCGGATTCGATAGCCGTCAGACGTAAAGGCGTGGTCAGCTCGGCAATGTCGATATGGTACTTACCTTGCTCGTCCGTTTGGCTCTGCCGGCGTTGTCCCTGCTGATCCCGGATAATGATGGTCGCGGGGAGATGGATCTCCCGGTGCGTCACCTGGCCGGTGAGGGTGGTTTTTTCTCCCAGTTTGGCACTGGACATGGCCTCAATATGGCTTGGTGATTTGGTAACCTGTACCGAGTTGGATGCTGCCGCGTGTGCCATCATCCAGGGCGTAGAAAACAGCATGGCGCAGGCCATACCCTCAGAAAAACGTTTTAGCATGGTTAGACAATGTCCCTTGTTACATGAATTAAAAAGTGTGTTGAACGGGTTTCGCCTATTGTCGGACAGATATCGTGCGATTTTATAGATTCCGTTGTGTGAAAAATGCTGTTTTTTTATTTTTTATCCGATCGGTAATGAAGCATTCTGAAAAAGACAGAGTAATGAAATTATTATTCATTAAAGGTGAACTGTTATTTCAATAAATTCCGTGTTTTGTGACCCACCTCTTTTTTATCGCTATGCCAGGATTTGAACTGACCAACATGTGAACGCTATCCTTCGTTGTTAAAAATACTCCGGGTATTTTTTATGTCGTGATAATGAGCCAATATGAAAAAAATGCAGACTGAAAATGAAGAAATCTCTGCTTCCCGTAGCGAGCGATAAATCTTCCCAAGCCTTGTGCCGCCTGATGCTAATCGTTTGCGTAAAAACCTCTGTCAAGACCTATCTTCATTAGGGATAAACGGTTTACACTATAGGCCAGTACCCGAATGGGTGATTGTTTCCCCGTATATTTTAAGTTAGCTGAGTCAGGAGATGCGGATGTTAAAGCGTGAAATGAACATTGCCGATTATGATGCCGAACTGTGGCAAGCAATGGAGCAGGAAGTGGTGCGTCAGGAAGAGCATATTGAACTGATTGCGTCAGAAAACTATACCAGCCCACGTGTCATGCAGGCTCAGGGGTCTCAGTTAACCAACAAATATGCTGAAGGTTATCCAGGCAAGCGCTACTACGGCGGCTGTGAGTATGTCGACGTGGTTGAACAACTGGCTATCGATCGCGCGAAGGCGCTGTTCGGTGCAGATTATGCCAACGTACAGCCTCACTCAGGCTCTCAGGCTAACTTTGCCGTTTACACCGCGCTGTTACAGCCGGGTGATACCATCCTGGGGATGAATCTGGCGCACGGTGGTCACCTGACGCACGGTTCTCCGGTCAATCTGTCTGGCAAACTCTACAACGTTATTCCTTACGGCATCGATGAAAGTGGCAAGATCGATTACGAAGAAATGGCCGAGCTGGCTCGTACCCACAAACCAAAAATGATCATTGGCGGCTTCTCTGCTTACTCCGGCGTGGTTGATTGGGCGAAAATGCGTGAAATCGCCGACAGCATCGGGGCTTACCTGTTTGTTGACATGGCGCACGTTGCTGGTCTGGTTGCAGCGGATGTGTACCCGACCCCGGTTCCTCATGCGCACATCGTGACCACCACCACTCACAAAACGCTGGCTGGTCCACGCGGTGGTCTGATTCTGGCGAAAGGCGGCGACGAAGAACTGTACAAGAAACTGAACTCTGCGGTATTCCCCGGTGGTCAGGGTGGCCCGCTGATGCACGTTATCGCGGGTAAAGCCGTTGCGCTGAAAGAAGCGATGGAGCCTGAGTTCAAGGTTTATCAGCAGCAGGTTGCGAAAAACGCCAAGGCGATGGTCGAAGTCTTTCTGGCCCGGGGTTACAACGTGGTTTCCGGCGGCACCAGCAACCATCTGTTCCTGCTGGATCTGGTGAGTAAGAATATCACCGGTAAAGATGCTGATGCGGCGTTGGGCCGTGCGAACATCACCGTTAATAAAAACAGCGTTCCGAACGATCCCAAGAGCCCGTTCGTTACCTCTGGCGTGCGTATTGGTACGCCGGCAGCGACGCGCCGTGGTTTTAAAGAGGCGGAAGTTAGTGAACTGGCTGGCTGGATCTGTGATGTGCTGGATAACATCAATGATGAAGCCACCATTGAACGCACCAAGCAAAAAGTGCTGGATATCTGCGCCCGCTTCCCGGTTTATGCATAATCCCAAATATTTTCCCCGATGGTCATCGTCGGGGAGATATTTCAAAACGTCAGCCTTTGCGCTGGCGTTTTTTTATGCGTGTCGTTTCAGCCGGCCCCTACGGTATAACATTAAAAAATGCGTCTGGCTGAATAGGGCATTGCGCCGGAGGTCCCTCTCTGACAGAGTAGCGACGGCCCATCGGGCGGCGGCAGGGTAGCCCGCCAAAAAAGGGGGAGTCATGGTTCTGCAATCAACGCGTTGGCTGGCGTTAAGTTATTTCACTTACTTTTTTTGCTATGGCATTTTTCTGCCGTTTTGGGGCGGTTGGCTAAAAGGGGAAGGGCTCTCTGCCGAGTCTATCGGGATGTTGCTTGGAGCCGGCCTGGTTGCCCGTTTCGTCGGTAGTCTGGTCATCACGCCCAGCGTGAAGGACCCTTCTAAACTGATTGTGGTGTTACGAACGCTGGCGCTGTTGGCGCTGGGAGTGTCGGTTGGTTTCTGGCTGGGGAACGCCTGGCTATGGCTGATGTTTGTGATGATCGGCTTCAATCTGTTTTTTGCTCCGCTGGTTCCTTTAACCGATGCGCTGGCCGCCACCTGGCAACGTCAAATTGTCATGGATTATGGCAAAGTACGGGTATGGGGATCGATTGCCTTTGTTATTGGTTCTGCCGTCACGGGGGAACTGGTGGCCGTCTGGGGACATACTGCGATCCTGACCATTCTGAGTGCAGGGCTGGTTGCCATGTTGTTGGGGGTGCTGCTTCGCCCCAGCGTGATGCCGCAAGCGACGATCTCTTCAACCCAGTCTGCGACGGTGACGCCATGGAAAGCCCTGCTGAGTGAACCGACGGTATGGCGTTTCCTGCTCTGTGTTTCTCTTTTGCAGGGCGCGCACGCCGCCTACTATGGTTTCAGCGTGATTTATTGGCAGGATTCCGGCTATTCCGCATCGATTATCGGTTATCTCTGGTCGTTGGGCGTTGTCGCTGAAATTATCATTTTTACCTTTAGTCAACGATTGTTTCGGCGCTGGAGCGCCAGACAACTGCTGCTGCTCTCCGCCGTATGCGGCGTTGTGCGTTGGACGCTGATGGGGTCAACGGTGGCGCTTCCCTGGTTGATTGTGATACAGATATTGCACTGCGGCACGTTCACCGTGTGTCACCTCGCGGCGATGCGTTTTATTGCGGCGCGTACCGGTGGAGACGTGTTGCGCTTGCAGGCGGTGTATTCGGCATTGGCGATGGGCGGAAGTATTGCGCTGATGACGATGGTTTCCGGCTTCCTGTTTGAACACCTGCGGAGCGGCACCTTCTGGGTTATGGCGCTATTGGCCGTACCTGCATTATTTATTCGTCCTTCGGTTGGCCATCATACGACCTGACCGGAGGAGTCCGAACGTCGGTTTTATCGGTACGATGTATTGCTATGAGAAATTTATGTTATATTATAACAGTTTGATATATTGGGGCAGGCTGCTAACGCTAGCGGTATTCGGCACGGCGATGAGCCTGCCGGTCTTCGCCCACCCACATAGCTTTATTGATATGCAAACGACCATAGAGAGCCAGAACGAACAGATTACCGGTTTACGTATGCAGTGGACGATGGACCCCATCACTTCCGCCGATCTGCTTTATGATGCGGGAAACGCCGCTAAAGGTTCCGAGGTGTGGAAGAAACTGGCGGCGGAGGTGATGGCCAATGTGCTGGGGCAGCATTACTTCACGGATATTTATCGTGATAAACAGCCCGTGAAATACGCCTCTATTCCTACCGAATATCACCTGTCACGCAAAGGAAATCAGGCGGTGCTGGAATTTGTATTGCCGTTGGCGCATCCCCAACCGCTGGCGGGTAAACCATTACAGATATCCACGTATGATCCCACCTATTTTGTCGATATGTCCTATCAGGACGAGAAGGCCATCAAGCTGGCGCCAGCGTTGGCGTCGCGCTGTAAAACCACGCTGGTCACGCCAAAGCCCAGCGAAGATTTACAGTCATACGCCCTCTCTCTGGATAAAAATGATTCACCGGGCGAGGATATGGAACTCGGTAAGCAATTTGCCCAGCAGGTGACGCTGCAATGTCAGTGAATGTGAGCGATCCACTGCGTCGCCCATCCGTCTTAAAACGGGTGGTGGGGCTGTGGCCGCTGTGGCTGTTTTTATTACTGCTTGGGCTGATATTGCACGGTGTGGTGAGTTACTGGCCGCAAATACTGCTGCAAAGCGCCGTCTGGCAAAAATCGCTGCACCAGCAGATGTCAGCGCTCTTGCAGATGGTGGAGGCGCAACCGCACCAGGCGGGATTGAGCCTGATGGCGTTCAGTCTGGCGTATGGCGTGTTGCACGCCGTTGGGCCGGGGCACGGCAAGGTGGTCATCATGACCTACCTGGCGACGCATCCTTCCAAACTAAAAAGCAGTCTCCGATTGACCTTCGCCGCTTCGCTGGTGCAAGGACTCATGGCTGTGCTGCTGGTCTCCGTGGTGCTGGGTATTTTGCAGCTTTCAAGCCACACGCTGCATCGCAGCAGTTTCTGGATGGAGAAGGGGAGCTTTATTTTGGTGGCAGGGCTGGGCGCGCTGCTCTGTTTCCGTGCGGCAAAGCAGTTATATATCAGTCTCTTTCAGCAGCCGAAACCTGCCACTATTCTGCGTTTAACTCCGATTGAACCATCGGATGAACATCGGATTCCCCCCCTGAGTGCGAGATCGGTATCCGATCATCATCAACACGATGCCAATTGCGGATGTGGTCATCAACATCTTCCCAGCCATGAAGCGCTCAATCGAGATAGTCACTGGCGTACCCGTCTGATGATTGTGCTGGCGATGGGCATGCGGCCATGTTCTGGCGCCATATTGGTATTGCTGTTCTCCAAAGTGATTGGCGTTTTCTCCTGGGGGATCGCTTCAGCGCTGGTGATGGCGTTGGGAACGGCGTTAACCATTTCCATGCTGGCGGTGTTGGTGCTTTATTGCCGTCGTCTGATTGAACGCTTAAGCCGAAGCGCTACGCCTCCTGCATGGCAGCGCGTTGCCTGGTCGCTGTTGTCGCTGACCGGAGGACTGATTTTATTCGGTACTGGCGTACTGTTTTACCTGAGCGCACAGCCCGCCATGATGGGGGGGATCCGCCCCTTCGCCGGCTGATTTCACCTTTATTTAACCTTGTTGTAAAAACACATTGCTTCATTTAATACCCACATTATATTATTTCCTTAAGTGATAATGATTATCATTTATAACCTTATCAGGAGCAGGGAAATAATGAAGAATTGGCTGTTTTCGGTTGTCGCGATATTGGGTTTAAGTCCCGTTTTTGCCGTCAGTGCTGCACCGATTGTGGTTGAAGATGTCAGTGGCAGACAGGTAGAAATCAAATCAGAGGTTAAACGGATTATTCTGGGGGAAGGTCGGCAAATTTATTTGCTGGCGGCGTTTGATACCGACGCGCCTTTCCAGCGCGTTGTCGGCTGGCGTGATGACCTGCCGAAGGCCGATTATGACGGCTATCTGGCTTATGAAAACAAATACCCTGAAATCAAAAAATTGCCGACTTTTGGCGGCGCCAAAGACGGTACGTTTAATGTTGAACAGGCGCTGACGTTAAAACCCGATCTGGTATTGATGAATCTGGAGTCGAAAGCCGCAACCGACGAAGGCAAATTGATTGAAAAACTCGGTTCACTGGGTATTCCGGTCGTCTTCATCGATTTTCGTGAAAAACCGTTTGAAAATGCAGAGAAAAGCATTCACATCATGGGGCAACTGTTAGGTAAGCCTCAGCGCGCGGATGACATCATCCGGTTTCGTCAGCAGCAGATTGACATTGTGACCGAGCGGTTAAAAAACTATCAGGCTCCCCGCCCGAAAGTGATGATCGATCGGGCCGGGGGATATGAAGACGAGTGCTGTATGTCATTCGGTAACGAAAACTTTGGCCGAATGGTAGAAGTGGCGGGGGGCGAAAATATTGCCAAAAATCTGATTCCCGGCACGTTTGGTACGCTAAACCCGGAACAAATCATCAGCGCTCGCCCTGACGTGGCGATAGTGACCGGTGCGAACTGGAAAAACTACAATACGGCCAACGGCTGGGTTGGCGTTGGCCCCGGCGCCGATCAGAAAGTCGCGTTGCAGCGTTTACAGAAGCTGATGGCGCGTCCGGCATTTAAAACGCTGCCTGTCGCCACTAACGGTAATGCGCATGCGATCTGGCATCAGTTTTATGATAGTCCGTACCAGTTTGTGGCGATTCAGGTGATGGCGAAATGGTTGCACCCGGAGCTGTTCAAGGATATTGATCCGGACGCGACATTCCGTACTTTCCATGAGAAGTTCTTGCCGTTGCCTTATCAACCCGGCTATTGGGTAACCCTGCCAGCAGAATCCTGATGATCAAACGGCACTGACGAAAACGCTCGTCAGTGCCTGTTTGCCTGAAATGGGGAGTTATTTAAAAGGTAGGCTCGGCGACCAACCCGTCGATGATGACCTGCGGCACGCCCTGTGAGCAGCGTTCGATCCGCCCCCGTACGCCATAGACTCTGGCCAGACTGTCTGCGCTGATGACGTTCGCCGGCTTACCATCTGCAATCAGATCGCCGTTTTGCAGCATCAGAACATGATCGCCATGGCGCAGCGCGATATTAATATCATGTACCACTACAACGGTGATGATATTGCGTTTGCGGGTTTCCCGCCGGACCAAATCCATAACGTGAAATTGATAGTTCAGATCCAGCGCGCTCAAAGGCTCATCCAGCAATAACAACGACGGCTGGCGGATCAATGACTGTGCGAGTCCAACGAGCTGTTTTTGTCCACCGGAAAGCTGATCGAGATAGCTTAGCGCCAGATGCTCAATACCCAGCTGTTTTAACAACGCCATGACTTCGGCCTGACTGTCCCTATTGTGCAATCCGCCGGAGGCGCGCTGGGCAACAATAATCGATTCCAGAACGTGGAGATGCACGCCCGCAGGCAAAGACTGCGGCAGGTAAACCACTTTTTCCGCACGCCGGGCAAACGGAAGCTGCATCAGATTATTGTCATCCAGCCACAGCTCGCCTTCAGAAGGATTCAGACCTGCCATGGCTCGTAACAGCGTGGATTTACCGCTGCCGTTCGGACCAAGTAAAACGGTGATTTCTCCGCGTGATAGCGACGGAACGCAGAGATCGCGGATCACCTGACGCTTAGGATAGCCCGCGCGGAAATGGGACAGACGCAAGCCCGATAAGCATGACTGGCTCATACATTTCCTCTATGGCGCAAAATGATACTCAGAAAGAAAGGCACGCCAACCAGTGAGGTAACGATACCGACCGGAATGATCACGCCGGGGATCAGGTTTTTTGAAGCGACGGAAGCCAGTGATAGTACCAGCGCACCAATGAGGGCGCTGGCGGGAAGGTAAAATCGGTGATCTTCACCAAATATCATGCGTGCGATGTGCGGTGCGACCAGGCCGATAAAACCGATCGGTCCGACAAACGCTACCGACAGCGCAGATAAAATACTGATGCGCAACAGGGTAGCCAAACGCAGCCGACGCACATTAATCCCGAAACTGACGGCACGATCTTCACCCAGGCGCAGTGCGGTAAGCTTCCACGAATTCATCAGCGATAAAGGCATGACGAGGGCGAGTACCAGCAGTAGGATCCCCAGTTTCTCCCAGGACGCGCGCGCCAGACTGCCCATGGTCCAGAACACCAGACCCTGCAACGTGTCTTCGTTGGCGATAAACTGCAACATGGAAACCAGCGCGTTAAAGGTAAACACCAGCGCGATACCGAATAAGACGACTCCGGAGGTTGCGACCTGAGTCCAGCGGGTAATGCCGTCAAGCAGTAGCGCGGCCAGCAGGGCAAACAAAAAAGCATTGGCGGAAATAAACCACTGAGCCGGGATGCCGGGAATACCGATCCCCAACACGATAGCCAGTGCCGCGCCAAATGCGGCAGCCGATGAGACGCCCAGCGTAAACGGACTGGCTAACGGGTTATTCAGGATGGTTTGCATCTCTGCTCCCGCCAGACCGAGAGACAGTCCGACAATAATGGCCATCAGCGCATAAGGCAGGCGGATATCCCACACGATAACGCGCGTTCCTGCGTCAGCGCTGGCGGGATCGGTCAGCGTCCGCCATAGCACGTCCAGCGTCAACCCGGAGGGGCCCATGGTAAAATCCAGCAGCAGAGAGCCGAGAATAATCAACAGCAATATCGCGATGATCGCCACGCGGCGCCGGATAATGCCGCGATAGCTGTCCATAACGGCGCTGTTATCCTGAATGGCATCGCGGATCTTATTCGGTTCAGTGGTTACGCTCATAAAAAATTACCCACCTTGTTTCCAGGCGAAAATAAAATCACCGTCAGGCAACGACGTAAAGTTTTTAGTGATGTTGTGATAGGTGTCATCAGGATTCAGTGACGTAAGCCCCTGTGGGTAAATGGCGTTGGCCAGATCTTTCATGCCGGGTTATCAGATGTAATGCGTTTGATAATTATTATCGTATAGCGATCAATATTGCGTATATCGGATTCATATGTAAAGAAAAATATCGAATGCGGTCGTGTGCGGCAGCGCGCGGAACACGACCGGGAGGCGGGCGATTAACGTTTCAGCGCGTCACTCAGTGAGTCGCGCATTGTTGCGAGCAGACATTTCACCACGCGTGGGTTACCTGCAACCAGATTGCCCGAAGTGAGGTAGTTATGGCCGCCGACAAAGTCGGTCACGACGCCGCCAGCTTCACGCACCAGCAGTTCGCCACCGGCAAAATCCCACGGTTTCAAACCGATTTCAAAGAATCCGTCGACACGACCCGCAGCGACATACGCCAGATCGAGCGCAGCAGAACCGGTACGGCGGAAATCCGCGCACTGGGTAAACAACGCTTCAACAATATTGATATAGCTTTTGGCGTGCTGTTTCAGTTTGAACGGGAAGCCCGTTGCCAGAACGGTGCCATCCAGATCGCGCGCATTGCTGCTACGCAGACGATAACCGTTCAACTGCGCACCCTGACCACGGGTCGCCGTGAACAGTTCGTTTCGCATCGGGTCGTAAACAACGGCAACTTCTGTGCGGCCTTTGAGGCGCACGGCAATGGAAACGGCGAAGTGTGGGAGACGTTTGATAAAGTTGGTGGTGCCATCCAGCGGATCGATAACCCATTGCACATCCTGATCTTCACCAACCAGCTCGCCGCACTCTTCACCAATAATGGTGTGTTGCGGATAAGACTTACGGATGACCTCGATGATCAGACGCTCTGCATCCCGATCGACGTTGGTGACAAAATCGTTGTTGCCTTTTTGGCTGGCTTCTACGGCGTCAGGCGTTTCATAGTTTTTAGCAATTAAATTACCGCCTTTACGCGCAGCGCGTATAGCGATATTGAGCATCGGATGCATGGTATCGTCCACTAGAATGTTAAAGAACAGAAAGCGGGGCGCATTATAGCAGGGGAAAAGGAAAATATCTAAGTTTGTGTTAGGATATTCTGATTTCCTTTTCGCATGATAGAGTCCGCATGTTACACAATATTCGCGTTGTTCTGGTTGAAACATCCCATACCGGTAATATGGGTTCCGTTGCCAGGGCAATGAAAACCATGGGATTGAGTAAGCTGTATCTGGTCAATCCGCTGGTAAAACCCGATTCTCAGGCAATCGCTCTGGCAGCCGGCGCCAGTGATGTCATTGGCAACGCCACCCTGGTTGAGACGTTGGATCAGGCGCTTGAAGGGTGTAGTCTGGTCGTGGGAACCAGCGCCCGCTCACGAACCTTGCCCTGGCCGATGCTTGAACCGCGCGAGTGCGGCGTTCGTGCCGCGCAGGAAGCGGAGCATGCGCCGGTTGCGCTGGTTTTCGGCCGTGAGCGCGTCGGTCTGACCAATGATGAATTGCAGAAATGTCATTATCATGTCGCTATTCCGGCCAATCCTGAATACAGCTCGTTAAATCTGGCGATGGCCGTGCAGATCCTGGCTTATGAAGTGCGCGTTGCGCATCTGGATCGCCTTCAGGCCGGTAAGGCAGCCCATGGCGAAACGCCTTATCCGCTGGTGGACGATCTGGAGCGTTTTTATCTGCATCTTGAGCAGACATTGCAGGAAACCGGCTTTATCCGGCAGGCGCATCAGGGACAGGTGATGAACAAGCTGCGCCGGCTGTTTACCCGGGCTAGACCGGAAAGTCAGGAACTGAATATCCTGCGCGGCATATTGAGTTCGATTCAGAAAAATAACGATGTGTGATAGATGAATAATACTTGAGTAAATTACTTGGTTAAATAGTTGACTGGAACACTCGGGAATGTCAGACTCGGTCTACGTATTTGCCAATACATGTTTTCATAATACATGTTTTATCTACAGGTACCACTATCATGAGACTGACATCTAAAGGCCGTTATGCCGTTACCGCCATGCTTGATGTGGCTCTGCATTCCCAGGAAGGCCCGGTTCCGCTGGCTGACATTTCCGAACGTCAGGGCATTTCACTTTCCTATCTGGAGCAGCTGTTTTCACGCTTGCGTAAAAACGGCCTGGTTGCCAGCGTGCGTGGTCCGGGTGGCGGTTATTTGCTGGGTAAAGGTGCTGATGAAATCGCGGTTGGCATGGTGATCTCAGCCGTAGACGAATCTGTTGACGCGACGCGTTGTCAGGGACGTGAAAGCTGCCAGGGCGGCGATCGCTGCCTGACTCATACCCTGTGGCGCGATCTGAGCGACCGTATTACTGACTTTTTGAACAACATTACGTTGGATGAACTGGTCAATAATAAAGAAGTGCTGGATGTTGCGGATCGACAGGATGCCGATACACGTCGTACCGCCAATGGCCGTGTTCAGGATACGATCAACGTTAACCTGCGCGCCTAAAATAATAAAGACGCCGGAACATTTTTAACCCCATAGAGCGGCGGGCTGATCGAGTCCGTCATAAAAAACTGCGGGAGTGATTTTCAATGTTGCGCCGCAACGGTTCTACGGGGTATAGCAAAATTTCCGGGAGTAATTTTTAATCACGTCAATTTTTTAACAACGTATAGCGTTGGCCCCACGGGGTAAGGGCAATATAGCCCGTCATATAAACAAGACGCTTTGCACGTTTTGAAGTGATGTACGGAGTTTATGAGCAATGAAGTTACCGATTTATCTGGACTATTCAGCAACGACGCCGGTTGATCCGCGCGTTGCTGAAAAAATGATGCAGTTTTTGACCCTGGATGGCACTTTCGGCAACCCCGCATCCCGTTCCCACCGTTTCGGCTGGCAGGCGGAAGAAGCCGTCGATATCGCCCGCAATCAAATTGCTGAATTGGTAGGCGCTGACCCGCGCGAGATCGTCTTTACCTCCGGCGCGACAGAGTCAGATAACCTGGCAATTAAAGGTGCCGCCAACTTCTATCAGAAGAAGGGCAAACACATTATCACCAGCAAAACGGAGCATAAGGCCGTGCTGGATACCTGCCGCCAGTTAGAGCGCGAAGGGTTTGACGTCACTTATCTGGCTCCGCAGCGCAACGGCATTATCGACCTGAAAGAATTAGAATCGGCCATGCGTGATGACACGATTCTGGTTTCCATCATGCACGTGAACAATGAAATCGGCGTGGTTCAGGATATCGCGACCATCGGTGACATGTGCCGTAGCCGCGGGATTATTTTCCACGTCGATGCGACTCAGAGTGTGGGTAAACTGCCTATCGACCTGAGCCAGTTAAAAGTCGACCTGATGTCTTTCTCCGGTCATAAAATTTATGGACCGAAAGGCATCGGTGCGCTGTATGTTCGCCGTAAACCCCGTATTCGTATCGAAGCACAGATGCATGGCGGAGGGCATGAACGCGGTATGCGTTCCGGCACCTTGCCTGTCCATCAAATCGTCGGCATGGGCGAAGCCTACCGTATCGCGAAAGAAGAAATGGGCGCTGAGGCAGTACGCCTGCGTGCGCTGCGCGATCGTCTCTGGAACGGAATTAATGACATCGAAGAAGTCTATCTGAATGGTGATATTGAGCAGGGTGCGCCGAACATCCTGAACGTCAGCTTCAACTATGTTGAAGGTGAATCTTTGATTATGGCGCTGAAGGATCTGGCCGTTTCGTCCGGTTCCGCCTGTACGTCAGCCAGTCTTGAGCCTTCCTACGTACTACGTGCGTTGGGTATGAACGATGAGCTGGCACATAGTTCGATCCGCTTCTCTCTGGGGCGTTTTACCACTGAAGAAGAAATCGACTACACCATCGAGCTGGTTCGTAAATCCATCGGCCGTTTGCGCGACCTTTCTCCTCTGTGGGAAATGTTCAAGCAAGGCGTGGATATCAGCAGTATCGAATGGGCGCATCATTAATTCATCAGACCGGGGACGACGATTATGGCTTACAGCGAAAAAGTAATTGATCACTACGAAAATCCACGCAACGTGGGTTCATTTGACAACGCCGATCCAAGTATCGGTAGCGGCATGGTGGGCGCGCCTGCCTGCGGCGATGTCATGAAGCTACAGATCAAAGTCAACAATGAAGGTATCATTGAGGACGCCCGCTTTAAAACTTACGGCTGTGGTTCCGCCATTGCCTCCAGTTCACTGGTGACCGAGTGGGTAAAAGGCAAGTCGCTCAACGAGGCGGAAGCGATCAAAAATACGCAGATTGCTGAAGAACTTGAACTGCCGCCGGTAAAAATCCACTGCTCTATTCTGGCGGAAGATGCCATTAAAGCCGCGATTGCAGATTACAAAAGTAAACGTGAAGCCAAGTAGCTTACTGAGGTTGTTGTATGTCGATTTCTTTGAGCGACAGCGCTGCGCAACGAGTAAACGCTTTTCTGACTAACCGGGGCAAAGGCATTGGCCTGCGCCTCGGCGTGCGAACATCCGGTTGTTCCGGTATGGCGTATGTGCTGGAATTTGTTGATGACGTAAATGCTGATGACGTGGTATTTGAAGACAAAGGCGTTAAGGTCATTATTGATGGTAAGAGCCTGGTCTATCTGGACGGCACCGAACTTGATTTCGTCAAGGAAGGGCTGAACGAAGGCTTCAAATTCAATAACCCTAACGTTTCAAGCGAATGCGGTTGCGGCGAAAGTTTTAACGTTTGACCACTTCCCAGGATATTTCTTTGTCCTGTTTCTTCCGGCCAGTTGCCGGGAGAAACAGCGGCCAATAACCGCCAGGACCCGTAAACCTCAGAGTGCGCTATGGATTACTTTACTTTGTTCGGGCTGCCAGTTCGCTATGATGTGGATGGCAGCCTGCTTGTTTCCCGTTTTCAGGAACTGCAACGACAGTTCCATCCGGACCGCTTTGCAAATCAGCCCGAAAGGGAACGCATGCTGGCATTACAGCAGGCCGCAACCATCAATAGTGCCTATCAGGCGCTGAAACATCCGCTGAAACGTGCGGAGTATATGTTATCTTTGCACGGTTTCGATTTAAGTAACGAACAACATACGTTACAGGACACCGCTTTTCTGATGGAGCAGCTTGAGCTGCGTGAAGAGCTGGATGTCATTGCGAGCCGTTCTGATGCCGAAGCGGCGCTGGCTGAGTTTGCCGAGCGGTTGCAGGTGATGCTGGTTAAACGCAGTGAACAACTGCGTAGCGAACTGGATCACGAGACGTGGGGTGACGCAGCGGATACCGCGCGTAAGCTGCGTTTTTTAGACAAGCTCCGGCAGCAGGTTGAACAACTCGAAGAACAATTGCTGGACAGATAGGGTTTAATTCGGTTGGGAATGAGCGAGTGCGCTATGCCTCTGTTTTTCCGCCAGCCATTGATGGAAGCTCAATATGGCCTTATTACAAATCAGTGAGCCGGGCCTCAGCGCGGCGCCGCATCAGCGGCGCCTGGCGGTAGGCATCGATTTAGGCACCACGCATTCTCTGGTTGCTACCGTGCGCAGCGGTGAGGCGCAAACGCTGGCCGATCGCGCTGGCCGCGATCTACTGCCGTCCGTTGTCCATTACCGTGCCGAAGGGCATGTGGTGGGCTGGGACGCGCGTGAAAACGCCGCTCTCGACCTTGCCAACACCGTCAGTTCCGTCAAGCGTATGATGGGGCGTTCGCTGGCGGATATTCAGCAGCGCTACCCACATTTGCCCTACCAATACCGCGCCAGCGATAACGGTTTGCCGTTGATTCAGACGAATGCCGGCGAGCTGAATCCGGTGCAAGTGTCGGCCGATATTCTGTCGGCGCTGGCACAGCGTGCGCAGGAAGCGTTAGGCGGCATGCCTGATGGCGTGGTGATTACGGTCCCGGCCTATTTCGACGATGCGCAGCGTCAGGGTACCAAAGATGCCGCTCGATTGGCCGGGCTGCATGTACTGCGCTTGCTCAATGAGCCGACTGCCGCAGCGATTGCCTATGGTCTGGATTCCGGTCAGGAAGGGGTTATCGCCGTTTACGATCTGGGCGGCGGAACCTTTGATATTTCTGTTCTGCGTCTGAGCCGTGGCGTGTTTGAAGTGCTGGCGACAGGCGGTGATTCCGCGCTGGGCGGCGATGATTTCGATCATCTGTTGGTGGAGTGGCTGCGTGAGCAGGCCGGTATTACCGCACGTGACGATCATCAGTTACAGCATGCGTTACGCGAAGCCGCGATACAAACCAAGATTGCATTAAGTACGGCGGATTCCGCCCATATTGATGTTGCTGGCTGGCAAGGGGTGATTACCCGGAGCCAGTTCAATACGCTGATTGCCTCACTGGTGAAACGCACGCTGCTGGCGTGTCGTCGTACGCTGAAAGATGCGGGCGTTACGCCGGAGGAGGTGCAGGAAGTCGTCATGGTCGGCGGTTCGACGCGTGTTCCGCTGATTCGCGAGCAGGTTGGCGAATTTTTTGGCAGAGTGCCGCTGACCTCCATCGATCCAGACAAGGTGGTGGCGGTTGGCGCGGCTATCCAGGCGGACATTCTGGTCGGCAATAAGCCGGACAGTGAAATGTTGCTGCTGGATGTTATTCCGCTTTCCCTGGGGCTGGAAACCATGGGGGGGCTGGTTGAAAAAATCATACCGCGCAATACCACCATCCCGGTCGCCAGAGCTCAGGAATTCACTACCTTTAAAGACGGCCAGAGCGGGATGATGATCCACGTTCTGCAAGGTGAACGCGAGCTGGTGCAGGATTGCCGTTCACTTGGCCGTTTTACATTACGCGGTCTTCCTCCGTTACCCGCCGGCGGCGCACATATCCGGGTGACCTTTCAGGTGGATGCCGATGGTCTGCTCAGCGTTACCGCGATGGAGAAATCGACCGGCGTCGAAGCCTCCATACAGGTCAAGCCGTCCTATGGGCTGAGTGATACTGAAATTGCGTCCATGATTAAAGACTCCATGCTGAATGCACAGGAAGATGTGGGCGCCAGAATGCTGGCGGAACAGAAAGTGGAGGCTGCACGCGTGCTGGAAAGTTTGCAGGGCGCGCTGGCAGCGGATGCAGATTTGCTGACCGATAATGAAAAGGCGGCAATTGCCGAAGCATCCGAGCACCTGCGGCAAGCCGCTCAGGGAACAGCGGCATCGGCGATTGAAACCGCAATAAAAATATTAGATCAACAAACCCAGGAATTTGCCGCCCGCCGGATGGATGCCTCTATTCGTCGCGCGCTGGCGGGACATTCCGTGGACGAGGTGTAAACATGCCTAAGATTGTCTTTCTGCCTCATCAGGATTTATGTCCTGAAGGGGCGGTTTTGGAAGCAGAGCGTGGAGAAAGCATTCTGAATGTCGCGCTGCGTAACGGTATTGAGATAGAACATGCCTGCGAGAAATCCTGTGCTTGTACGACCTGTCATTGCATCGTTCGTGAAGGATTCGATTCTCTGGCGGAAAGTACGGAAGATGAAGATGACATGCTGGATAAAGCCTGGGGACTGGAACCGGAGAGCCGGTTAGGGTGTCAGGCTCGTATCGCCAATGAAGATCTGGTGGTAGAGATCCCGCGTTATACGATTAACCACGCTCGCGAACATTAATTCCTGGAGCCTTGTTATGGGATTGAAATGGACGGACAGCCGTGCGATCGGCGAAGCGCTTTACGATACATTTCCCGATCTCGATCCAAAAACGGTGCGTTTTACTGATATGCATCAGTGGATCTGCGATCTGGCGGAGTTTGATGACGCGCCGGATGCATCCAATGAAAAAATTCTGGAAGCGATCCTGCTGGTCTGGTTAGATGAAGCAGAATAGTTATTGATATCACGGGCTGCCTTTTTTGGCGGCCCGCTTTATTTTAGCGTCATGGCGCGCATCGGCGCGAATGGCAAATATGAAAAGCATCTGGAGCAGAATTATGACAAGCGAAGCTATGCTGATTTCACTCTCCAACCAACCTGCTGATGCGCGCTGGGGAGAGAAAGCGCCATTAAGCGTGAATGAGTCCGGTTTTACTATTCACCTGAATGGGACGACGTCTCCGTTGGCGACGATTCAACGTGCGGCGCGTAAAATTGACGGTCAGGGCATCAAGCACGTCAAACTGGCCGGCGCTGGCTGGGATTTGGAAAACAGCTGGACATTCTGGCAAGGCTATCGTGCGCCGAAAGGGCAGCGGACGGTGGAATGGCCTGAGCTGAATGCCGCTGACAGGAAAGAACTGGACGATCGCCTCAAGATCGTTGACTGGGTACGGGATACGATCAATCTGCCGGCGGAAGATCTGGGGCCAGAGCAGTTGGCTACGCGCGCGATTGATCTGTTGTGCGATGTTGCCTGCGACGCCATCAATTATCGGATCACCAAGGGTGACGATCTGCGCACGCAAAACTATGCCGGTATTTATACGGTAGGTCGTGGGTCCGAGCGTTCTCCGGTACTGCTGGCGCTGGATTACAACCCGACGGGTAATCCAGACGCGCCGGTATTTGCCTGCCTGGTCGGTAAAGGCATTACCTTTGATACCGGCGGCTATAGCCTGAAATCCAGCGGCTTCATGGATTCCATGAAATCGGATATGGGCGGCGCGGCAACCGTGGTGGGCGCTCTTGCGCTGGCGGCCTCCCGTGGATTGAACAAGCGGGTGAAGCTGTACCTGTGTTGTGCGGATAATATGGTCAGCGGCAATGCGTTCAAGCTGGGCGACATTATCCGTTATCGCAACGGCAAGAGCGTTGAAGTGATGAATACCGATGCGGAAGGGCGTCTGGTGCTGGCTGATGGCCTGATTGATGCCTCGGAACAGCATCCGCAGTGGATCATTGATTGCGCGACGTTGACGGGTGCGGCAAAAACCGCGTTGGGTAATGATTATCATGCTGTGTTCAGTTTTGATGATCAGCTGGTGACGGCATTGCAGGACAGCGCGAAGCAGGAAGGTGAACCGTTCTGGCGTCTGCCGCTGGAGGAGTTCCACCGCAGCCAGCTTCCTTCCAGCTTTGCGGATTTGAATAACATCGCTGGGGCGGCATACAGCGCAGGCGCCAGTACGGCGGCGGCGTTTCTGTCGCACTTTGTGGAGCATTATCAGCAAGGCTGGCTGCACATTGATTGCTCCGCCACCTATCGTAAAGGGGCGGTGGAACAATGGTCAACGGGGGCGACCGGACTGGGCGTTCGTACACTGGCGAATCTGCTGCTGAGCAAGGCTGAATAATCAGGCTTCAGTAAGCGATATTCTCGATTTACAGCATGTGCCGATAAGCGAAACCGGGTCAGATACCCGGTTTTTAACGCGGTTAAGGAGCGTTATGGATTTTTCACCACAAAATAAACTGGAAGAGGTGCTGGTTCTGGCCGCAACCGAGCCCGCGCATCGTCCTGAGTTTTTCAGCGAACTGATGGAAGCGACGGTATTTGTACTCGGCAGCAGTGATGAAAGCGACGCGCCCGGTGAAAAGATCCTGCATGCAGGCAGTAACGTGCAGATTCAACATTGGGAGAAGGCCAATGGTTCTTCAGCCATTCCCTTTTTCTCTTCGCTGGAAGCATTGCAGCAAGTGATTACCGAAGAGCAGTCTTTTCTGGCGCTACCGGTTCGTTCACTGTTCGAGATTACGCTGGGCGCCACGCTGTTTCTTAATCCCAGACTGCCGTATGGAAAAGAGTTTTTGCCGCAGGAAGTGGAGCACTTGCTGTCCGGTGAAGGAAACGGATTTGTCCAGCAGCGGGTTATCGAAGAAGATACGCAGGTCGTGATTGGCCAGCCGGCAGAAATGCCGGTGCAGATGATTGATTCTCTGACTCAGCTGTTTACCAAGTATCGGCACGTGCGCCGTGCGTTTCTGGCCCAAATCCACGAACCAAATGAAAAAGAACCGCATTTGCTCATCGGGATCGAAGCCGATCAGGATGTGGAAGATATTATCCGTGCCGCCGGCAGCGTCGCCAGCGATACGTTACCGGATGAGCGTCCAGTCGATCTCTGTGTGGTTAAGGAAAATGAACCCGGCATCAGCCACTATATGATCAAACACACTACGCCGTTTTATGAACGTAAGTGGGGCAGTTTTTTGCGGGATTTCAAGAGTACCGGTCATGCCTGATTAGGGCATCGGCGCAGCGGTGGGTTATGCATCCACCGTTGTCGCCCGTCGGTTATCCATGATCTGCCCTTGAACCTTCACGGCAGTCGCGGGATCAATCAAGCGTAATTGGCACGTCGTTGCGGCTGCCCCAATCGCTCCATGCGCCGTCGTAAAGCGTCACATTGGGGACGTTCAATACGCGTAGCGCCAGAATGACAACGCAAGCCGTAACGCCGGAGCCACAGCTGGCAACGATAGGACGGCTGAAATCCACCCCGTGCTTATGCAGAATTGTCGCGAGCTCGGCGTTCGGTTTCAGCGCACCGTTGGCGACCAGATCGCCCCAGGGCACATTCAGGCTGCCGGGGATATGTCCACGATGCAGGCCGGGGCGAGGTTCGTCCACTTCACCGTTAAAACGGGCTGCGGGGCGGGCATCGACAATCTGCGCGGATTTATCACGGCTGATTGCCATCACGTCGTCACGCTGACGAATAGCCGTTTCATTCAGTTTAGCTTCGAAAACGGCAGGCGCCCGCTCGACATTGCCTTGCTCCAGAGGCCGGTGTTGACTTTTCCAGCCGGCCAACCCGCCGGTGAGAATTGAGATCTGCGTGACGCCAAAGGTGTGCAGCATCCACCAGGCGCGCGGTGCGGAAAACAGGTTGCCTTCATCGTAGATAATAATGTGTTGCTGATGACTGACGCCCAGCTTACTCATTGCGCGGGAAAAATCATCGCTGTCGGGCATCATATGCGGCAGGTCGGTGCGGTGATCGGACAAGACTTCAATATCAAAAAATACCGCGCCGGGTAAATGACCGGCACGGTATTCGGCGTTGATATCGCGGGTTGTTTCACCCGGCGGCAGCATGCGGGCGTCAAGGAGAACAATCGTGCTGTCGTTAAGGTGCTCGGCAAGCCAGGTTGAGGAAACAAACCATTCGTTGGAAACAAACAACCCAGAAGAAGATGCTGACATAACTCCCCCACGCAAAGGCCGATGGATTCAGCCACAAGGTGAAATAATGGATTTATTGTCAGCGATTTCTGCTGTTCCGACAAGCTCGTACTTACTGCCGTCCGATATCGTTCTTACCGGCCTGTCGTCGCTGTGGCCGGCATTCACGGGTTGCTTATCTCGTTCAGCATCGCTTTCGCGTACTGTGTGGCTGTTATCAATCCTGGTGATATCGGAAAGAAGGTAGGTCAAAAGATAATATTTTTTTAATAAAATGTTATTTCGCCGGTAGGCAACCGGGTTGGCTCCCCCTATAATCTGCGCCACTTTCACTGGCTGGGATTATAATACCCCCAATCCGGCTGCTATCTGATAGTTGTTTAATGAGGTCAATATGACGGTAGAACGTACCTTTTCCATCGTAAAACCCAATGCTGTCGCCAAGAATGCTATTGGCGCCATTTATGCCCGTTTTGAAAGCGCGGGCTTTAAAATTGTTGCCGCCAAAATGCTGCGTCTGACTCGTGAACAGGCTGAAGGCTTTTATGCCGAGCATCAGGGCAAACCGTTTTTTGACGGTTTGGTCGAGTTCATGATGTCCGGTCCGATCATGGTACAGGTACTGGAAGGTGAAAATGCCGTTCAGCGTAACCGTGATATCATGGGCGCGACCAACCCGGCGAATGCGCTGGCGGGTACGCTGCGTGCCGATTATGCCGACAGCTTCACCGAAAACGCCGTGCATGGCTCTGATTCCATCGAGTCCGCCGAGCGTGAAATCGCCTATTTCTTCAGCGCTGACGAAATTTGCCCGCGTAACTAAGTCTTGTGCGTTGATAACCGGGCGTGATTTTCAACGTCGCTTGCGACGGCCCGCCATAAAAAATGCGGCGATAGTAGCTTACCTGTTTTAAACTTTGTACAATGCTGCGCCCCGGATGAGCCTGCGCTTGCCCGGGGCGTTTCTTTTTATCATCCTTTCTTTAGCGCCATAACGTGTAATAACGAGGCCAAGAGTCCATATGTCTGAACAAATTGTGTCTGAGCAAACGGTGTCCGAACTTTCACCGGCGTCTGTCGCCACCTCTCAACCTGCGAAAACCCGTGCGGAAAAAATCAATCTGCTGGATCTCAACCGCCAGCAAATGCGGGAGTTTTTCGCTTCTCTGGGAGAAAAACCTTTCCGTGCCGATCAGGTGATGAAGTGGATTTATCACTATTGCTGTGATGATTTCACACAGATGACGGATATCAACAAAGTCTTCCGTAATAAATTACAGGAAGTCGCCGAAATTCGTGCGCCTGAAGTGGTGGACGAACAGCGCTCGTCTGATGGCACCATCAAGTGGGCGATCCTAGTCGGTGATCAGCGTGTCGAGACGGTCTATATTCCTGAAGAAGATCGTGCAACGCTGTGCGTATCTTCACAGGTTGGTTGTGCGCTGGAGTGTAAATTCTGTTCAACCGCGCAGCAGGGATTTAACCGTAACCTGCGGGTATCTGAAATCATTGGTCAGGTATGGCGGGCGGCGAAAATTATCGGTGCGTTTAAAGTTACCGGTCAGCGTCCGATTACCAACGTGGTGATGATGGGCATGGGGGAGCCATTGCTTAACCTGACTAACGTCGTCCCGGCAATGGAAATCATGCTGGATGATTTCGGGTTTGGTCTGTCAAAACGCCGCGTGACGCTGTCAACGTCAGGGGTTGTTCCTGCGCTGGACAAGCTGGGTGATATGATCGACGTCGCACTGGCGATCTCCCTGCATGCGCCAAACGATGAAATCCGTAACGAAATCATGCCGATTAACAAGAAGTACGATATCGAAATGTTTCTGAGCGCAGTACGCCGCTATCTGGAGAAATCCAATGCCAATCAGGGACGCGTGACGGTTGAATACGTGATGTTGGATCACATCAACGACGGCACCGAACATGCCCATCAGCTGGCGGCGTGTCTGAAAGATACCCCGTGCAAGATTAACCTGATCCCGTGGAACCCGTTCCCCGGCGCGCCTTATGGCCGCAGTTCGAATAGCCGCGTCGATCGTTTCTCCAAAGTGCTCATGGAGTATGGGTTTACGACGATTGTACGCAAAACCCGCGGTGACGATATTGACGCAGCATGTGGACAGTTGGCCGGTGAAGTCGTGGATCGAACCAAGCGTACGTTGAAGAAAAAAATGGCGGGTGAACCTATTGCGGTTAAAACGGTCTGAGATCTAATTGTCCCTGTTATATCGGAAAGTGATGATACTTTTACAGTGTTAATCATACGATAGCGGTTACCACTAAGGGACTAAGATAGTATATCGTTGATATGACAGGCCGGGATGGCGATAAAAGGAAGTCAGGAATGACGAAACAGTTAAGACAGGGAAAAGGTTGGCTGCTGATAATCATGGCAGTTCTGTTGACAGGATGTGGTGGTCGTTCATCCCGTGAGTCCGTCGATCCGGCCGTTGCGCAGACCCGTTTGCAACTGGGGTTGGAATATCTGGCGCGTAATAATCTGGATGCGGCGCGTCAGAACCTTGAAAAAGCGCTGGATGTCGCGCCGCGGGATTATCGCACCCAGTTGGGAATGGCGCTTTATGAGCAGCGGATCGGTGAAAATCAGTCTGCCGAGCAACGTTACCAGCGTGCGTTAACGCTGGCGCCAGAAAACGGTAGCGTCATGAATAATTACGGTGCGTTTCTGTGTAGTTTAGGGCAGTATGTAGCGGCGCAGCGACAGTTTAGTGCGGCTGCCCAACTCCCTGATTACAGTCAGGTTGCCGATGCGTTGGAAAATGCGGGATATTGCTTTTTCAAAGCCGGGCAGAATGATGATGCGCGCAGTTTGTTAAGTCGGGCGCTAAAGTATGATCCTGCTAAAGGCGTTATGCTGTTGGCAGAGGCTGATAACCAGTTTTCTGACGGAAAATACGAGCAGGCCAAATTGCTCCTGGAGATTTATCAGCATATTCTTCCGGCCAGTGCCGAGAGTTTATGGTTACAGATTCGTTTCGCCGCGTTAGCGGGCCATGACGGCGATATTGAACGTTATGGCAAATCGTTGACGCGAAGTTTTCCACAATCTAAACAGTACCAGCAGTTCTTAGCTAATGAATACTGAAGCCACTCAAGATAATACAGAATCAAAAATTCCCGGCGAACGTTTACGTCAGGCGCGCGAACGTCTGGGGTTGACTCAACAGACGGTTGCCGAACGTTTGTGCCTTAAACTTTCCACCGTTCGAGAGATAGAGGAAGGGAATACGCCGGTGGATTTGGCGCCGACGTTTTTACGCGGCTATATCCGTTCCTATGCAAAACTGGTTCACTTGCCCGAAGATGAACTGTTGCCGATGCTGGATAAACATGTGGTGCCAAGGGCATCGAATGTCGCTCCCATGCAAAGCTTCTCCCTGGGGAAAAGTCGCAAGAAACGCGACGGTTGGTTGATGACGTTCACCTGGCTGGTCGTGATTGTCGTGTTGGGATTGACCGGCGCATGGTGGTGGCAGAACCATCAGGCGCAGCAGCAGGAAATCAACAGTATGGTTGACCATGCCAGCGCAATGCAGGCGCAGAATGAAGGTCAGAGCATACCGCTGATGGATGATAGTGAACCGCAGGAGCCTGCGGTTTCCGATTCGGCTGCTTCCACGCCGGTCGAGTTGCCTATGGATACTTCGTCTCAGACGCCTGTCAATCCTGATATAGCGCCTTCTGCGGCGAATACTCCGCCTGCCGCGTCATCCTTCGCCCCGCAATCCACCGCTTCCCAGCAGCAGACAGCCGACAATGCGCCACTGAGTTCGGGCGCATATACCCCTGCAACAACAACTGACACGACTTCTCCTGATAACATCACTCCTCCTGCGTCTGCCGAACACGCGCTGGTCATGAATTTCAACGCGGATTGCTGGTTGGAAGTGCTTGATGCCAGCGGTAAAAAATTGTTTAGCGGTATGCAGCGCAATGGCGGTTCATTGAACCTGGATGGGCAGGCGCCGTATAGACTCAAAATTGGCGCCCCCGCTGCGGTACAGATTCAGTTCCAGGGTAAACCAGTCGATTTGAGCCGGTTTGTAAGAAGCAATCAGGTTGCCCGTCTTACGCTGGCTGCGGAATAACGTAACGTTTACGTGATGTTGCAATGTTGGAGAAGAAGTAATGCATAACGCTGCACCCATAACCCGTCGCAAATCAAAGCGGATTTACGTCGGTAAGGTGCCTATTGGTGATGGCGCGCCGATCGCGGTGCAGTCCATGACCAACACCCGAACCACCGATGTTGAAGCTACCGTTAATCAAATCAAGTCACTGGAACGTGTTGGCGTTGATATTGTGCGTGTATCCGTTCCAACGATGGAAGCGGCGGAAGCGTTTAAACTGATCAAACAGCGCGTAAATGTACCGCTCGTCGCAGATATCCATTTTGACTATCGTATTGCTTTGAAGGTAGCGGAGTACGGCGTCGATTGTCTGAGAATCAACCCTGGCAATATCGGTAATGAAGAACGTATCCGCGCGGTGGTTGATTGCGCTCGTGATAAAAATATTCCGATACGTATTGGCGTGAACGGCGGTTCGCTGGAAAAAGATTTGCAGGAAAAATATGGCGAGCCGACGCCGGAAGCCCTGCTTGAATCTGCTATGCGGCATGTCGATATTCTGGATCGTCTCAACTTTGATCAGTTCAAGGTCAGCGTGAAGGCCTCCGATGTTTTTCTGGCGGTACAGTCTTATCGCCTGCTGGCCGCGCGTATCGATCAACCGCTGCATCTGGGGATCACGGAAGCGGGCGGCGCACGCAGTGGCGCGGTCAAGTCCGCTATCGGCCTCGGTTTATTGTTGTCCGAAGGTATTGGCGATACCCTGCGTATCTCGCTGGCCGCCGATCCGATTGAAGAAGTTAAGGTGGGTTTCGATATTCTGAAATCCCTGCGTATTCGTTCCCGTGGCATCAACTTTATTGCCTGCCCGACCTGTTCCCGTCAGGAGTTTGACGTGATCGGGACCGTGAATGCACTGGAGCAACGGCTGGAAGATATTATCACGCCGATGGATGTTTCGATCATTGGTTGCGTGGTGAATGGACCGGGAGAGGCGCTGGTTTCCACCATTGGCGTCACCGGCGGTCACAATAAAAGCGGTTTTTACGAAGACGGTGTTCGCCAGAGAGAACGTTTTGATAACGAGCAGATGATCGATCAACTGGAGGCCAAAATTCGGGCCAAAGCATCCATGATGGATGAAAGCCAGCGTATTACTATTAATCTGGTCGATAAATAGACGGCGCTGGTGCGGACATCGGTCATCACTCGCATAATTTATCATTCCTTAACCCGATAAAGAGCGGCCTGCATTGAAGATGCGTTGCGGATCCCCCTATAATCGGGTTTATTTTTTGAAAAACGCATAGAGAACTGACGTGGCAAAAAATATTCAAGCCATTCGCGGCATGAACGATTACCTGCCGGCCGAAACGGCATTGTGGCAGCGTATTGAAACCAGCCTGAAACAGGTGCTCAGCAGCTACGGCTACAGTGAAATCCGTACACCGATTGTTGAGCAAACATCGCTGTTTCAACGCGCCATTGGTGAAGTTACCGATGTCGTTGAAAAAGAAATGTATACTTTTGAAGATCGCAATGGCGATAGTCTGACGTTGCGTCCTGAAAATACGGCTTCATGCGTTCGTGCCGGTATTGAGCACGGTATCCTCTATAATCAGGAACAGCGTCTGTGGTATCTCGGGCCGATGTTCCGCCACGAACGTCCGCAAAAGGGGCGCTACCGTCAGTTTCATCAGTTGGGTTGTGAAGTCTTTGGCCTGCAAGGGCCGGATATTGATGCCGAATTGATTTTGCTTACCGCCCGCTGGTGGCGTGTGTTGGGCATCGCCGAACATGTTAAGTTGGAGCTGAATTCGATTGGATCGCTGGAAGCCCGTGCGTCTTACCGTGAGGCGCTGATCGCGTTTCTTGAGCAGCATAAGGATAAACTGGACGACGACTGTCTGCGTCGCATGTATACCAATCCGCTGCGCGTTCTGGATTCAAAAAATCCACAGGTACAGACGTTACTTAACGATGCGCCGGTTCTGACGGATTATCTTGATGAAGAATCTCGTACCCACTTTGCGGCGTTGGGTGAACTTTTAACGCAGTCTGGCATCCCATATACCGTTAACCCGCGTCTGGTTCGCGGTCTGGATTATTACAACCGTACCGTGTTCGAGTGGGTCACCACCAGTCTGGGGGCGCAGGGGACAGTCTGTGCCGGCGGACGATATGACGGAATGGTTGAGCAGTTGGGCGGTCACGCGACGCCGGCAGTGGGTTTTGCGATGGGACTGGAACGTCTGGTGCTATTGGTGCAGTCGGTCAATCCCGAGTTTAAGGCGCATCCGGGGGTGGATGTTTACCTGATTTCCTCCGGTGCGGGAACGCAGGTGGCAGCGATGCAACTGGCTGAAAAATTACGTGATACGTTGCCGCAGTTGAAACTCATGACCAACTATGGCGGCGGCAATTTTAAAAAGCAATTCGCCAGAGCCGACAAATGGGGCGCGCGCGTCGCGCTGGTTTTAGGTGAAAACGAAGTTGCAGCAGGTCAGGTGGTTGTTAAAAACCTGAATAATGGCGAGCAGGATACATTGGCACAGGCCGACGTTGCCGCGCGCCTGGCAACGTTGCTGGATTGAGGAGAAAGACACCGTGGAAGTCTATACCACAGAGAATGAACAGGTTGATGCACTACGCCGTTTCTTCGCGGAAAATGGGAAGGCGCTGGTGGTGGGCGTGGTGCTCGGTGTCGGTGCGCTGGTTGGCTGGCGTTTCTGGCAAAATCACCAAAGCAACAGTGTGATGGCGGCTTCGACGTCATATCAGCAAATCACCGAGCAACTGGCCGATGGTCACGCGGATGGCGTTGCGGCGGCCGAGAAATTCAGCGCTGAGAATCAGAACAGCTACGGCGTACTGACTTCGCTGGAGTTGGCTCGTCATTATGTCGATCAGCAAGATTTTGCCAAGGCCGAACAACAACTGGTGGTGGCGAAGTCTCACGCCAAAGATGCCGACCTGCTTTCTCTGGTGAATCTGCGTTTGGCGCGGATTCAACTGCAAGAGAAGAAAGCGGATGAGGCGCTCAAAACGCTGGATGCCATTAAACTTGATGGCTGGGTTGCTCTGGCCGCAGAAGTCCGTGGCGATGTGCTGGTCAGCAAAGGGGATAACCAGGCAGCGCGTGACGCATATAACAAAGGTTTGTCTGCTAACCCTCCGCAGGCATTGAAGGCATTGCTGACTATGAAACTGAACAACCTGTCCAGCTAAGAGGAATTCCATGCAATTGCGTAAAACACTTTTAGTAGGACTGGTTTCTGTTGCCCTGCTGAGCGGATGTTCGCTGTTTAACGGCGAAGAAGATGTTGTCACGATGTCTCCACTGCCGACGGTCGAGAATCAGTTCACGCCCACCAAAGTGTGGAGTCGTTCCGTCGGCAGCGGTATTGGCGAGTTTTACTCTAACCTTCATCCGGCATGGCAGGATAATCGTGTATTTGCCGCTGACCGCAGAGGAACTGTCAAGGCGTTGGATCTGAACGACGGTAAAGAAATCTGGCAGACCGATCTGTCTGAAAAAACCGGATTTTTCTCCCGTAATAATCCTGCGCTGTTGTCCGGCGGCGTTTCTGTTTCGGGCGACCATGTCTACATCGGCAGCGAACGGGCACAGGTTTTTGCTCTGAATGCCGATGATGGTGCCGTGGTTTGGCAGGCCGACGTTGCCGGCGAAGCCATTTCCCGCCCGGTTGTCAGCGATGATGTGGTACTGATCCATACCAGCAATGGTATGTTGCAGGCGTTGAACGAAGCCGACGGCGCGATGAAATGGACCGTCAACCTGGATATGCCGACGCTTTCCCTGCGTGGTGAATCTGCGCCGACGACCGCGTTTGGTGCAGCTATTGTCGGTGGGGATAACGGTCGTGTGAATGCGGTACTGATTAATCAGGGACAGCTTATCTGGCAACAGCGTATTTCCCAGCCAAGCGGGGCGACGGAAATTGATCGCCTGAACGATGTTGATACCACGCCGGTTGTTGTGGGTGAGGTGGTATACGCATTGGGCTATAATGGCAACCTGACCGCGCTGGATCTGCGTTCAGGTCAAATTCTGTGGAGACGCGAACTGGGGTCGGTACACGATTTCATCGTGGATGGCGACCGTATCTATCTGGTCGATCAGGATGACCGCATTGTGGCGCTGAATACCAATGGCGGTGTTAACCTGTGGCGCCAGAGCGATCTGCTGCACCGTAATCTGACTGCGCCGGTGCTGTTCAATGGCTATCTGGTGGTGGGTGATTCGGAAGGGTATTTGCACTGGCTGAATACGGCGGATGGCCGCTTTGTGGTTCAGCAGAAAGTGGATAGTTCAGGTTTCCTGAGCAAGCCGGTGATTGCCAGCGACAAGCTGCTCATTCAGGCGAAAAATGGCGAAGTGTACGCCTTTACCCGCTAGTTAACGCACTGCATGTTTGGATCCCTGCCGTTGGCGGAAGCGATCCCGAAAACGGCTCCTGACAGTATCAGGGGCCGTTTCGTCTTTTTATCGTCAGCGAGTATTCTCGTTGTAACGTATTGAAATATAAGTAATGAGGTTGTAACAATGATACCTGTCGTCGCGCTGGTCGGACGTCCGAATGTGGGAAAGTCCACGCTCTTTAACCGCTTAACGCGCACTCGTGATGCATTGGTGGCGGATTTTCCAGGGCTGACACGTGACCGCAAGTATGGTCGTGCGGAAGTGGAAGGTCATGAGTTTATTATCGTTGATACCGGTGGTATCGATGGTACCGAGGACGGCGTTGAGACGCGCATGGCCGGGCAGTCGCTGGTGGCGATTGAAGAAGCGGATATCGTCCTGTTCATGGTGGATGCCCGCGCTGGATTGATGCCTGCTGATGAAGGTATTGCGCAGCATTTGCGTAGCCGTCAAAAGGCCACTGTTTTGGTGGCTAACAAAACCGACGGTCTCGACCCGGATATGGTGACCGCGGATTTTTACTCGCTCGGTATGGGGGAAGTTTATCCGATCGCGGCATCTCACGGACGTGGCGTGACGTCTCTGCTTGAGAAAGTCTTGCTGCCATTCGTGCAGGATGAAGTGATTGAGCCGGTTGAGTTAACCGAGGAAGAAGAAAACGCCGCGTACTGGGCAGAGCAACTGGGTGATAAACAGTCTGTCGAAGGCGAGATAGCCGAGGAAGACGACTTCAATCCGGAAGATCTGCCGATAAAACTGGCGATAGTCGGGCGTCCTAACGTAGGTAAGTCCACACTGACTAATCGGATTCTGGGTGAGGATCGTGTGGTGGTTTACGATATGCCGGGCACTACCCGCGACAGCATTTACATCCCGATGGTACGTGACGAACGCGAATACATCCTGATAGATACGGCCGGCGTGCGTAAGCGCGGCAAAGTTACCGATACGGTTGAAAAGTTCTCCGTTATCAAGACGCTGCAAGCCATCGAAGATGCCAATGTCGTACTGTTGGTGATTGATGCCCGTGAAGGTATCTCCGATCAGGATCTCTCACTGTTAGGCTTTATCCTCAATAGTGGGCGCTCACTGGTGATTGTGGTGAACAAGTGGGATGGCCTGTCGCAGGAAGTGCGCGATGAAGTGAAAGAAACGCTGGATTTGCGTCTCGGTTTTATCGATTTTGCCCGTATTCACTTTATCTCTGCGCTGCATGGCAGCGGCGTGGGCAACTTGTTCGAGTCAGTGACGGAAGCCTACACCTGTGCAACCCGTCGCGTGGGCACGTCCATGCTGACCCGTATCATGCAAATGGCGGCGGATGACCATCAGCCTCCGTTGGTGCGCGGCCGCCGCGTGAAGCTGAAATATGCGCATGCCGGCGGTTATAACCCGCCGATTGTGGTGATCCACGGTAATCAGGTAAAAGATTTGCCTGACTCTTATAAGCGCTATCTGATGAATTACTATCGTCGTTCATTGAATGTCATGGGGACGCCGATTCGCATCCAGTTTAAAGAAGGTGAAAACCCCTTTGCCGATAAGCGCAACACGCTGACGCCAAACCAGCTACGCAAGCGTAAGCGTTTGATGCAGCACCTTAAAAAGAGTAAATAATTTATTAGCGGGGCGAAGGGGAATCTTCGCCCCGTTTGGTCAGATAGCGAAAGGCATTCAGCCATAAAGGAAAGTCATGTCCTGGGAAACCTGGAGTTTTGCGTTTCACGTTACCATGCCCAATCTGTTGCTGCTGTTGATCGGTATGGGGTTGCGCCGGCTTAGTCTGTTGGATGACGTGTTCTGTGATTCGGCGATGAAGCTGGTATTTAATCTGGCTTTGCCCTGCCTGCTTTTTTTCAGCATAGCAACAAACCATCAGTCGATAGCCGAACATCTACCGATGATGATCTACGGCACGCTGGGAACCATTGCCACATTCCTGTTATTGGAATTCATGGCCGTATATCTGGTGAAAGACCCGAGAGAACGGGGGATCTTCGTTCAGGGGGGCTTCCGTTCCAATACCGGTATTATGGGGCTGGCGTTTGCGATGAGCGCCTACGGTCACGAAGGGGTTGCGGTCGGCTCTCTCTATCTGACGGTAACGGTTATTCTCTTCAATGTGTTGTCGGTGATTACGCTGACCCGCAGCTTGCGTCGTAACGAGCAGGGAGGGAAGATCAGCAAAAAAGATCTGTTGGTCAGTATGGTGACTAATCCGCTGATTATCGGCCTGGTTCTGGGGCTGCTTTATTCGCGCAGCTCGCTGCCGATGCCGGATGTTATCAGGCAGACCGGGAATCTGGTGTCGTCGTTGGCATTACCGCTGGCGTTGCTGTGTGCGGGAGCCAGTCTGGATCTACGAACCATGTTGCGGACGTCCAACGTAGCGGCCCTTTCTTCTATCGCCAAATTATTCCTGGTTCCCGGTGTGCTGACGTTGGGCGGCTGGATGGTCGGATTTCGCGGCGTATCGCTTGGCATCATTTTCCTGTTTTCAGCGACGCCAACCGCCGCCGGGAGCTATGCCATGACGCGCGCGATGGGTGGAAACGCCACGCTGGCGGCGAATATTATCGCCATGACTACCGTCGGCTCGTTTTTTGTGACCGCGTTCGGTTTGTATTGCCTGCGTTCGCTGGGTGTGATTTAACGGCAGAGATCAAAAGATGAGCATTCGTCGAAAGGAGATAACATGGATGCGATGTGTCCACACTGCAACAGGATTATGAACTGGCAAAACGGCGATACGTTTCAGTGCAGCGCCTGCCAGCAGCGTTATCTTCGTGAGGCCACTTGCCCTGAATGTAAGCACTCGCTTCAGGTATTAAAGGCCTGCGGCGCGGTGGATTATCTGTGTCAGCAGCACGGGCTTATTTCGAAAAAACGCGTGCTGTTCAGCTATCTTCCTGTCGATCCTTCATCCTTATGAGGGACGCCGTTGCGCCATAGCTCCGTCAGTTCTGGCGGAGCGCGGTCTTCCGGAATCAACAGAATCACTTCGGCATACTGATTGCGCTGCGGGTGGCTGTAGCTGATGTGAATCCGATAATAAAACTGGTCGCCGCGCCCGGGGCCGTCAGGTTCACCGGGTTCACGTGCCTGTGGAAGCGCATTACGGATCGCACTGCAAATTCGCTCTCGCTCGGAGATCGGCACACTGGCGAGTGCGAAACGGCGTAGTCCCGCCAGTTTTGGCATCCAGGCAATCCCTCCCTCGCGGGCTAATTCTATGACCGCATCGTCGTTAAGCTCCGGCAATGTTTTCATAAGTACTCTTGTTTTACCTCAACGCCGACCGTTTCCCATGACTGCTGGATGATATCGGCAACGGTTTGGTTGAATCGTTTTGCCGCATGTTGAATCGTGTAGCGGGCGAAAATTTCAAAATCCGCATTTTGCGGCAGCGATTCATCGCACAATGTGTCATACCAGATTCTACCGGCTTTTTCCCATGAATGACCGCCCAGCGCAATGGCGGCCAGATAGAAGGCGCGGTTGGGAATGCCGGAATTCAGATGCACGCCGCCGTTGTCTTCACGCGTGTTGACATATTCATTCATGTGGTAAGGTTGGGGATCGACGCCCAACAACAGATCATCATAGGCCGTACCCGGATGCGACATGGAGCGCAGTCCCATACCGTGAATGCCTTCGGCCAGCAGGCCGGCGCCGATAATCCAGTCTGCCTGCTCGGCGGTTTGTCCCAGATGAAACTGTTTCACCATTGCGCCAAAGACATCGGACATGGATTCGTTCAGTGCTCCGGACTGACGGAAATAAATCAATCCTGCTTCGTTTTCGGTAATACCATGCGCCAATTCATGCGCGACCACATCAATAGCAATAGTGAAACGATTGAATATTTTACCATCGCCGTCGCCGAACACCATTTGCTGCCCGTTCCAGAACGCATTCTGATAATCCTGACCGTAATGCACGGTACCCGCTAACGTCAGCCCCTCGGCATCAAGCGAGTTGCGCTGGAAAATCTGCCAGAAGAAATCATAGGTTACGCCAAGGTAGTTATAAGCTTCATCGGCAGCGATATCGCCATTACTGGCCTGTCCTTCCGTGCGCACCCGTTTGCCGGGTAACTGCTGCTGATTTTCGGCGTCGTAAATTTCGCGCTGTACCTGCCCGCCGGGCTGCTTTGTATGGGGTTCCGGCCGGGGATGATGGCTCACCATCAATGACTGAACGTGCATCAGGGTTTGCTGGGCGCAATGGCGCTGCTCTTCTGAGCCATTAGAAATAATACGATGCAGAATATAAGGGGGGATCACGCCATAAATCGGTCTGGACTTCATACCTTATCTCCTTGAAAAGGCGGTCATCGGGTAACGCAGACGATCAGCAAGGCTCACGCATCTTACTCTCACGACCAGAATGGGTGGGCTGAGGATCAGTATAGTTCAGAAGTTGAGGGGAATATTGGGGGTTGTTCTCCGTTTTAGGATAAATCCCTATACGGCGATTATGACGTTTTACGTCGTTTCTTCCCGGGCGTCGCGACGCCCGGGGCTTGTGGGACGAGGGCCGTAACCTGACTTTCTACCCAACCGTCCTGTAACCGTGTTTGCAATGTCTCGCCTAGGGTGACTTGCTTGATGTTTTTCAGCACCTTACCATCCGGCGCGGTTGTAACGTTATAACCGCGTGCCAGCGTGGCCAGCGGGCTCACGCCTTCCAGACGTGAACAGGCGACGCCCAGCCGTTGCTGATATTTGTTCAGGTTACGTTCAACAGCATTCTGCATCTGATAGCGTAATTGCTGTAAACGCTGCTGAGCACGATGAATTTTTGGCAAGGGCTGCTGCTGAAACAGCCGTTGTTCCATGCGTTCGTGACGGCGCAACGTTTGTCGCAGCTGTAGCTGCATGGCGTCATCCAGACGTTGGCGGAGTTTGACTAACTGGGCCTGTTGGCGCGCCAGTCGTAACTGTGGATGCTGTTGCTGTAAGCGATGATGCAAACGAGTGAATTCGCGATGGCGTTGAGCAAGGTAGTAATCCATTGCCATTTCCAGACGCTGACGCTGGGATTGTATCTGGCGAAGCAATTCCAGTTGATTCCGGCTCACCAGCTCTGCCGCGGCAGAAGGGGTCGGCGCGCGCAGATCGCCGACAAAATCGGCGATGGTCACATCGGTTTCATGACCAACCGCACTGACGACGGGGATCCGGCTGGCAAAAATAGCCCGTGCGACACGCTCATCGTTGAAGCTCCATAAATCTTCCAGCGATCCGCCGCCGCGACCGACGATCAGTACGTCACACTCATTACGCAGGTTAGCCAGTTCGATGGCGCGAACAATCTGCAATGGCGCTTCGCTACCCTGTACGGCGGTGGGATATACCACGACGGGCAGAGATGGATCGCGGCGTTGCAATACCTGCAAAATATCATGCAGAGCAGCGCCGCTGGCGGAGGTAATCACGCCGACCTGTCGGGCCGGGGAGGGCAGAACCTGTTTGAACTGCTGATCGAACAAACCCTCGGCCGCGAGGCGCTGCTTCAACTGTTCAAACTGCTGTTGTAACAGGCCATCCCCGGCAGGTTGCATACTTTCGGCCAGCAGTTGGTAATCACCGCGGGGTTCATACAGCGTAATGGTGGCGCGTATCAGGACCTGCTGCCCGTTTTGCGGACGAAAGGTAACCCGACGGTTGGTGGTGCGGAACATGGCGCAGCGCACCTGGGCACGCTCATCTTTCAGCGTGAAATACCAATGGCCGGAAGATGGCTGAGAGAAGTTGGAAATTTCGCCGGAAAGCCATATCTGTCCCATTTCCATTTCCAACAGCTGTCTAACCGTCTGATTCAGGCGGCTAACGGTAAATATTGCAGAAGTGGGAAATTGAGACATTGTGAGCCAGATCAAATTTCAAAACAGTGACTTAATCGATTGATACTACCTGCCTGTGAAAGGTAATCAAGTATTTTAGTAAAAAAATGCTGGAGGCAACCGATTACGCTCTGTATAATGCCACGGCAATATTTTATCTATTCTTACATCCACCTTGGTGAGATATTGCCCATGCTACGTATCGCTAAAGAAGCACTGACGTTTGACGACGTCCTCCTTGTTCCCGCACACTCCACTGTCCTGCCTAACACGGCTGATTTAACCACCCAACTGACGAAAACCATTCGTCTGAATATTCCTATGCTGTCGGCTGCGATGGATACGGTAACCGAATCTGGTCTGGCGATTGCGCTGGCTCAGGAAGGGGGGCTGGGCTTTATTCATAAAAATATGTCTATTGAACGTCAGGCTGAAGAAGTCAGCCGCGTTAAGAAGCATGAAAGCGGCGTGGTCGTTGACCCACAAACCGTTACGCCAAATACCACATTGCGTCAGGTAAAAGAATTGACCGAGCGTAATGGTTTCGCGGGTTACCCTGTTGTTGCCGAAGGTAATGAGCTGGTCGGTATTATTACCGGTCGTGATGTCCGCTTTGTGACCGATCTGGAACTGCCAGTCAGCGCGGTCATGACGCCGAAAGAACGTCTGGTCACGGTGAAAGAAGGCGAGGCGCGCGAAGTTGTTTTGCAGAAAATGCATGAAAAACGCGTGGAAAAAGCGCTGGTGGTGGATAGTCATTTCCGTCTGCTCGGCATGATTACCGTGAAAGACTTCCAGAAAGCGGAACGTAAACCTAACGCCTGTAAAGATGAGCACGGCCGTCTGCGCGTCGGTGCGGCGGTTGGCGCAGGCGCCGGTAACGAAGAGCGCATTGATGCGCTGGTCGCAGCGGGTGTTGATGTACTGCTGATTGATTCCTCACACGGTCATTCCGAAGGCGTGTTACAGCGCATCCGTGAAACGCGTGACAAGTACCCTGATCTACAGATTATTGGCGGCAACGTAGCAACCGGTGCGGGCGCCAGAGCGCTGGTGGAAGCCGGCGTCAGCGCCGTGAAAGTTGGTATTGGCCCTGGCTCCATTTGTACAACCCGTATCGTGACCGGTGTGGGTGTGCCGCAGATTACGGCCATTTCTGATGCGGTTGAAGCATTGGAAGGCATGGGGGTACCGGTTATCGCCGACGGCGGTATTCGCTTCTCCGGCGATATCGCCAAGGCAATTGCAGCAGGCGCCGCCTGCGTGATGGTCGGTTCCATGCTGGCAGGGACGGAGGAATCTCCGGGGGAAATCGAACTGTATCAGGGCCGCTCTTTCAAATCTTACCGCGGTATGGGGTCACTGGGCGCGATGTCCAAAGGCTCTTCCGACCGTTATTTCCAAAGCGATAATGCCGCGGACAAGCTGGTGCCGGAAGGTATCGAAGGCCGCGTAGCCTATAAAGGCCGCCTGAAAGAAATTGTTCACCAGCAAATGGGCGGCCTGCGTTCCTGCATGGGGCTGACCGGATGCGGAACCATCGACGAACTGCGTACCAAAGCCGAATTCGTGCGCATCAGCGGCGCCGGTATCCAGGAAAGCCACGTTCACGACGTCACCATTACCAAGGAATCACCGAACTACCGTATGGGTTCATAAGGTGATTTGCAGGCTGATTTAACTCGTTAAACCCGGTACTCTTTTTGAACAGCTCAAGGCTGTTCGCCGGGTTTAATCATTTTTGCTTTTTCGTATTTTGGAATACGCCTTTCATGACAGAAAACATTCATCAACACCGCATTCTCATTCTGGATTTCGGCTCGCAGTACACGCAACTGGTAGCGCGACGCGTTCGTGAACTGGGCGTTTATTGTGAACTTTGGGCATGGGATGTCACAGAAGCGCAGATCCGTGGATTCAATCCAAATGGAATTATCCTTTCCGGCGGCCCGGAAAGTACCACTGAGTTTGGTAGTCCGCGCGCGCCTGAGTACGTTTTCCAGGCCGGTGTACCGGTTCTTGGTGTTTGCTATGGTATGCAGACCATGGCGATGCAGTTGGGCGGCCACGTTGAAGGCTCCAACGAGCGCGAGTTCGGCTATGCTCAAGTGGAAGTAAAAACGGACAGCTTGCTGGTGCGTGACATTCAGGATGCGTTGAGCGCTACAGGCTCGCCGTTGCTGGATGTGTGGATGAGTCACGGCGATAAAGTCACGGCGATCCCTGAAGGATTTGTGACCGTTGCCAGTACGGATACCTGTCCGTTCGCCATTATGGCTAATGAAGAAAAACGCTTTTACGGCGTACAGTTCCATCCGGAAGTCACCCATACCCGTCAGGGACAGCGCATGTTAGAGCGTTTTGTTCGTGATATCTGCCAGTGTGAAGCTCTGTGGACGCCGGCCAAGATTATTGATGATGCGGTTGCCCGCATCCGTAAGCAGGTGGGCGACGATCAGGTGATTCTCGGCCTGTCCGGCGGTGTGGACTCCTCCGTCACCGCAATGCTGCTACACCGCGCGATTGGCAAACGGCTGACCTGCGTATTTGTGGATAACGGTTTGCTGCGCTTGAACGAAGCCGATCAGGTACTGGAAATGTTTGGCGACCACTTTGGTCTGAACATTGTCCACGTTCAGGCGGAAGAGCGTTTCCTGAGTGCGCTGGCGGGTGTGGATGAGCCGGAAGCGAAACGTAAAATCATCGGCCGGGTTTTTGTTGAAGTCTTCGACGAAGAGGCCAGCAAACAGTCTGAAGTGAAATGGCTGGCGCAGGGAACTATTTACCCTGACGTTATCGAATCCGCTGCCTCCGCAACGGGTAAGGCTCACGTCATTAAATCTCACCACAACGTCGGTGGCCTGCCGAAAGAGATGAAGCTGGGTCTGGTTGAACCGCTGAAAGAGTTGTTCAAAGATGAAGTCCGCAGGATCGGCCTGGAGCTGGGCTTGCCGTACAACATGCTTTACCGCCATCCGTTCCCGGGACCGGGCCTTGGTGTGCGTGTGCTGGGCGAAGTGAAGAAAGAGTATTGCGACCTGCTGCGTCGTGCCGACGCGATCTTCATTGAAGAGTTGCACAAAGCCGACCTGTATAACAAGGTCAGCCAGGCATTTACCGTCTTCCTGCCGGTTCGTTCTGTGGGCGTAATGGGCGATGGCCGCAAGTACGATTGGGTTGTTGCGTTGCGCGCGGTCGAAACCATCGACTTCATGACCGCGCACTGGGCGCACCTGCCGTATGAATTCCTCGGCCGCGTCTCCAACCGCATCATCAACGAAGTGGACGGCATCTCCCGCGTGGTTTACGACGTATCCGGCAAGCCGCCGGCGACGATTGAGTGGGAGTGAGTTTTTAGCATTCACTAAAATCCGCTAACGTCTAAAATCGCCAGTAAAATCATAGGATTTACTGGCGATTTTTGTTTTCTGGTAGCTATTGATTTCCATCCTGTTCCGTTCATTTTACCGTGGGTGTTTACGGTAAAAACAGAACAGGCAGAGGGGGACCGCATGTTGGCGGAAACTAAGCTCAAGGCGTTAAAGCCCAAAGACAAACTCTACAAGGTGGCCGACCGTGACGGCTTGTATGTTACTGTCGCTAAATCTGGCCTGCTCACCTTTCGTTTTGACTACCAGATCAACAGTCGCCGTGAAACGCTGACGATTGGCAAAGTATCCAATTATTTCGTTGGTGTCGGCGCGAGACGGGATACTTACACCCTTCCAAACTCAAGCCACACAGTAATCAGGCCCTGCAACCTGGTACAGCCTCAAAAATTACAGGTATAATCCCACAAATTATTCAACGGGTTTAGAAACGAAGATGACAAAACTCACCTTACAAGAGCAGATGCTAAAAGCTGGATTAGTGACCAGCAAAAAAATGGTCAAAGTCCAAAGAACGGCTAAAAAATCACGCGTTCAGGCTCGTGAGGCAAGAGCGGCTGTGGAAGAAAATAAAAAAGCACAACTTGAGCGTGATAAACAGCTAAGCGAACAACAAAAACAAGCTGCTTTATCTAAAGAGTATAAAGCTCAGGTGAAGCAGCTCATTGAAATGAACAGAATTGACATTTCAAAAGGCGATATTGGTTTTAACTTCACAGATAATAATTTAATTAAAAAAATAGTTGTGGATAAGATGACTCAAGCTCAGCTGATTAGTGGTCGTCTCGCCATTGCTCGTTTGGTTGTTAATAACAGTGGCGAGAGCGAATACGTCATTATCCCCGCGAGCGTAGCCGATAAAATTGCGCAGCGAGATGCGAACAGTATTGTATTAAATAGTGCGCTTAGTCAGGAAGAGCAGGATGAAGAAGATCCGTATGCCGATTTTAAAGTGCCCGATGATTTGATGTGGTAATTAACGTTTTGCCGATGCTTATGTATGAAAAGTCCCTCAGGACTTTTCATTAAGATTTTATGTTCAGCCAGTTCATGGAAAAACGCAGTGTTATTCTGGATAGTTGCCAACACCTTTGCGGCCTGCCAGACTGGATTACGTCTTTTGGCTTCCCGGCTTTTTATCGTATCTACGCCAGTGTCTTTTTGCTGTTCCGGGTGTAAACGGGCGTGACCGTCAACTTGGTGCAGCGTCGCCGAAAGCCGCAGCACAGACGTTAATTATTAATTAAATGCAGGATGCTAACGCTGTGCGACCATCCGTAATATTCCCGGTTGCTTTACTTATCTCTATATCGCCCTATCTTTTGCAGAGAAGCCGGCATATCGTGTTATGAGCATTAGCTCATCAACAGGAACAGAAAGATGCGTGACCTTCCCCCAACAGCCATGCTGCGCGCGTTTGAAGTAGCTACTCGCCACACCACGTTTACCTCATCCGCCGCAGAGCTATTTATCACCCAAAGCGCGGTCAGTCATCAGTTGAAAAAGCTGGAGGAGATATGGGGCCTGTCGCTTTTTCAGCGTGGTAAAACCCTCAGTCTGACGCCCGCCGGCGCTGCGCTCGCGCCCATTGTGCGCGAATTCTTCAGCAATCTGGAAACCACGCTTGCCGATCTGCGTGAGCAAAAAAGTCGTGTGCGATTGCGCTTGAGTACCACATATTCTTTCGCGCTGAAGTGGTTGCTGCCACGCCTGCCGGAATTAACGCGTCTGCATCCGGAGATTCTGGTGACTCTGGAAAGCACGGATAAAACCATTAACTTCACCAGCACCGATTCCGATGTGGCAATCCGTTTTGGTCACGGTAATTATCCAGCGCTGCACACGGAGTTTATGTTCCGCGAGCAGCTCTTCCCGGTTGCCAGCCCGGCACTATTACAGCGCTTTGGAACACCGTGTGAACCGGCCGAACTGCTGCGCTATCCGCTGCTGACGCGAGACGGTGCCGATCTGGTGCCGAAATGGGACGTCTGGTTTAAGCTGGTCGGCATAAATACTGATGTGTTGCACGAGAGCGTACGCTTCGCCGACACAAATATGACGATTGAAGCGGCGCTACTGGGTCAGGGCATTGCGTTAGCACGCAGCGGACACGTTGAAAAAGAGATCAACGATGGCAGTCTGGTGCGGCTGTTTGATGTACCTTTTCCTTCACCGGCCGCCTATTACTTCGTCTGCCCGAGAGGTATCGAAACGCAGCCGCACATTATGAAATTCCGTAGCTGGTTACTGGCAGAATCACAACAGGCGCAGCTCAGTTACCGTTAAAGCATGAGTATTTATTCATGCCACGATGACGACACTTCACTTTTAATCCGGGCATATGCTGTTTAGCATCAGCACATGCCCAACCATATTATCTTGCTAACGTTATTCGCCGCCTTGCTGCATGCCAGCTGGAACACCCTATTACGTGGCGGTACAGACCGGCTGTGGTCGATGACCATTATGTGCGTGACGATTGCCCTTACCTGCGCCGTAATCACGCCGTTTCTGCCGCCACCTGCCAGCGCCAGTTGGAAGTACGCGCTGCTTTCGGCCCTGCTGCATGTCGGCTATAACCTGTGTCTGATACGCAGTTATCAGAGCGGGGATCTCGGGCAAACCTACCCGATTGCGCGCGGTTCTTCGCCGCTGCTGGTGACGTTTGCGGCGGCAATATTCGCGGGGGAAAAAATTGAATTTAACACGCTTGGCGGCATCATGCTGGTTTCCGCTGGTATTCTGATGCTTGCCGTGAGAGGCCGCAAACTGGCGATGTCGGGCCTGCAATATACACTGGCGACCGGTGCTTTTATCGCCGCGTATAGCGTGGTGGATGGTATGGGCGTGCGCCTGTCCGGCAATGCGCTCTCCTATACCGTGTGGATGAGCGCGTTATGGGGAGTGCTGATGCCCGCACTCTATATCGTGCTGCGCGACAGTAAAAGTTTACTTCGCTGGCGGCCCGGTTTACTCCGCGCGGCGGCAGGTGGTCTTGTTTCGCTACTGGCTTACGGAATCATCATTTATGCCATGACGGTTGCACCGATGGGAACTGTCTCAGCGCTTCGCGAAACCAGCGTACTGTTTGCCGCTGTATTGGGTTATCTGTTTCTCGGCGAAACGCTAACGCTGAGAAAAATGCTGGCGTGCGTGGTGATTGCCACCGGCACGCTGATGATGGGTTAATCACATCAGGAGAATACAAGATGTCTGACCGTCCTACGATTGCCCTTATTGGTCCGGGCGCTATCGGTACTACCATCGCGGCTGTACTGCATGAAGTTGACCGCACACCAGTCCTTTGCGGGCGCACCGCGCATCCGCAATTAATTCTGCGTCACGACGAGTGGGAAGTTGTAGTGCCGGGCCCGGTATTGAGTAATCCGGCGACTATCAGTCAACCGTTCGATCTGGTGTTTATAGCGGTGAAAACCACCCAGGTAGCTGACAGCGCTGACTGGCTGGCCGCGCTGTGCGATGAAAACACCGTGGTGTGCGCACTGCAAAACGGCGTCGAGCAGAAAACCCAGCTGGAGCCCTATGTCAACGGTGCAAAGGTGGTGCCTTCGGTAGTATGGTTCCCGGCACAGCGCGAGCCGGATGCCTCAGTCTGGCTGCGCGCCAAACCGCGCCTGACGCTGCCGGATGTGCCGCAGGCAAAACGGGTAGCTGATGCACTCAGCGGAACACGCTGCGCGGTTGAGCTGTCAAACGATTTTATCTCCATCGCCTGGCGTAAACTGCTACAGAATGCGGTAGCTGGTCTGATGGTACTTGCTAATCGTCGTGCCGGCATGTTCTCTCGCGGGGATATCACTGAACTGGCACTGGCTTATCTGCGCGAGTGTCTGACGGTAGCACGTGCGGCAGGTGCGGTACTGAACGATAACGTTCCGCAGGAGATCGTTGACGGTTTTCATCGTGCTCCTGCGGATTTAGGCACCTCAATCCTCGCCGACCGACAGGCTAACCGCCCGCTGGAGTGGGATATCCGCAACGGCGTGGTACAGCGTTACGGTCACTCACATGGTATTCCTACGCCCATCAGTGACGTGCTGGTACCGCTGCTGGCGGCAGGGAGTGGGGGGCCGGGTTGAAGTCGCTACGAGATCAAGAGTGAATTGCTATGGTTAATCGAGACACTTTTGGGCTGCCGCTCGGGATGTTTTTTTCATGCATTGTGTCCGATCCTCGCGCTACTCAGTCAATTTATTTGATGCATTATGTTAAACAAACGATATTTATTCTCATCTGGTAATGCGTAAAGTAGAGATAACTCAAGGCTGGAACAGGCTTGCTTCATCATGAACGATGTCCCGCCTGCTGATAATTTCCCTGAAAACAGGATAAACACGTCATGAAAAAGATTGGATTTTTGTCATTTGGTCACTGGACGCCGTCGCCGCAGTCCGGAACCCGTTCGGCCGCTGACGCGTTGCTGCAATCCATCGATCTGGCTGTTGCCGCCGAAGAACTGGGTGCAGACGGGGCCTATTTCAGGGTGCATCATTTTGCCCGTCAGCTCAGCTCGCCGTTTCCCCTGCTGGCAGCGATAGGAGCGAAAACCCGGAGTATTGAAATCGGCACTGGTGTTATCGACATGCGCTATGAAAACCCGATGTATATGGTGGAGGATGCGGGGGCGGCGGATTTGATCGCCGGCGGGCGTTTACAGCTTGGTATCAGCCGTGGCTCCCCGGAGCAGGTGATTGATGGCTGGCGCTATTTTGGTTACGTCCCTTCCGAAGGGGAAAACGAGTCTGATATGGCGCGCCGTCACACCGAAGTGCTGTTGGACGTGTTACGTGGCGAAGGCTTTGCGCAACCCAATCCACAGCCGATGTTCCCGAACCCGCCGGGCCTGTTGCGGCTTGAACCTCATGCCGAAGGTTTACGCGACCGTATCTGGTGGGGTGCCGGTTCGAATGCGACAGCGGTGTGGGCCGCGAAACTGGGGATGAACCTGCAAAGTTCCACGCTGAAAGACGATGAAACAGGCGAACCTTTCCACATTCAGCAGGCAAAACAGATCCGTGCGTATCGCGAGGCCTGGGCGCAAGCAGGGCACACACGTACGCCACGGGTCTCGGTCAGCCGCAGCATTTTTGCCCTGATGGACGATCGTGACCGGATGTATTTCGGTTCAAGCCGTGACGACAGCGATAAGGTCGGTTTCCTTGATGAGAAAACCCGGGCGATTTTCGGGCGCGGCTATGCCGCAGAACCGGACAAGCTGATCGAACAGCTGAAACAGGATGAAGCGATTGCCGAAGCGGATACTTTATTGCTGACCGTGCCGAATCAGCTGGGCGTGGATTACAATGTGCATGTTATCGAGTCCATCCTGAAGCATGTTGCTCCGGCAATGGGCTGGCGCGACGAATAAGTTTGCAATGAAAAACGCCTCGCATGTTTTACGATATGCGAGGCGTTAAGTCTGGATTCCGCTGAGCAGGATTATCTTATGGGGTAGTCTGCGGCTGTAACTGATAGATCCATGCAGTAACGTGCTGATCATCAGCCGTGGTCACTTCAACAGCTAAAGCAATGAATACCCCAATGCGCTGAAAAAGTGTCTAGTTTCATTCCCCGTCTTTCCAACTGAAATACTGTGCTTTATCCGGTAAATCATCTAATTATATATAGAGGACTTTTGTTATCTTATCCGCCGTTGCTTGAAGTAGCGTGATAAGGTCCACCATATCAGAGAGACTTTTCCTCACATGCGGCGCTGATATACTCAGACAGGCGATCACTTTTCCTGCCGGATCAAAGACAGGTACGGCAGCTCCCACCACGCCGATCACAAACTCTGAATCATTCACGGCATAGCTTAGTTCCCGCGTCTTAAGTACCTCGCGCTTCAGGTAGTCGGGGTCAATAATGGTGTTCGGTGTCACTTGCTCCCATGGGCCGCTCAGTAGGTAGGCGTCCAGAAGCTTATCAGACATATTGGCAAGGAATATCCGACCGCTGGAGGTGCAATGTAGCGGTGCTTTGTGCCCTCTTTCAAAATATAACGTAAGAGGAGATTTGCTTATAGCACTATCCACGTAAATGACATCCGAACCACGAATCACCCCTAAGCTACATGTTTCATCCGTTTTCCGGGCGAGTTCCATCAATAACGTATGTATAGGGCTTTGTGAAATAGAGGTGGATAAAGCGCCCAGCGCAAGCTGAAGCAGGCGCGGCCCAGCCTGGTATTTCCCCGATTCTAAGGATTCTTCAAGATAACCAAATGCTTCAAGATTATTGACTAATCTATGAGCAGAAGTTTTCGGCAATCCCAATTCTATCATCACATCCGAGACAGCAAAATTGTGGCGCCGGGAGAGTAATTCAAGTGTTTCCAGAGCACGTTCTGTCGGTGATGACTCTTTGGTTTTGGGATTGTCCTGAAAGATGTCTGCTTCGCTCATCATACTCGCCGTTTAATAAATGGATTACCGCCATTTGTTAAAATTTTTTTGACTTAGGCTCTAGCCACTATAACTATTTTCGATGAAACAATAACGCACTTTCAACCAAGATAGTAGTTCTAATAAATTGAAAGTTAGGAACCAGAAAATTGAAAAAATATTATGAACATAAAATATATAAAAAACAATAACAAAGAAACCTTTCTCCATTTATGCTTCATTGCGGTGCGTGCGTTTTAGTTGGGTTTGATGTCCGAATCAGATGAATAAAAAGATTTTTTTCTATTATTTTACAGAATATAATTTAAGGGTTCCCCAAAATGATGCATAAATATATGCTTCATGGTCATCGCGACAAGGGGAAATGAAAAGAAATCATACAAATCATATGAATACAGAAATTTAAATCATTGGCATGGATAATGCTTTTCCCAATTTGTTGTTTGTTTTGTTCCGAAAAATCAAAATTAGAGGGCGAATATGATGCACAAAAGTTCACTGACATTCACAGCATTTGTTGGTTTGTTGTCATTTGGTGTTCAGGGTCAGGTCAATGCCGCTGGCGTGCTGGACAAAATCAAAGATACAAAAACCATTACCATAGGTTACCGGGAATCCTCTGTACCTTTCTCCTATATTGGTAACGATCAACAGCCCATTGGATATACCATTGATCTGTGCAAGCATGTCGTTAATGCGCTGGCCAAGTCTGTAGCTCAACCCTCACTGAATGTGAAATACATTCCGGTTAACTCGGCAAATCGTATTCCGCTGCTGAAAAATGGTACTATCGATATGGAATGTGGCGGGACATCCAGCAGTGTAGAACGCCTGAAACAGGTTTCTTTTTCGGTTGCGACCTTTGCCAGCCGTCCTCGCTGGTTGGTCAAAACCAGTGAGGGAATCAAATCGGTTGATGACCTCAAAGGCAAGAATATTGTGGTTACTCAGGGCTCCAATGCTGTTCCCCTGGCCGTTGAAATTAATAAAAAGGATAACCAGAGTCTTCGTATCCAGCAGGCGAAGGATCATGCTGAATCCATGATGATGCTGTCCCAGGGTAGGGCTAGTGCTTTCCTGGAAGATGATATTCTTCTCGCAGCCAAGAAGGCTGATGCGCCAAATCCTTCTGACTACACCATACTTGCCGGCGGTTATACGGTGACGTATTACGGCATCATGTTGCCGAAAGACGACGCTCCATTTAAAAAGGTTGTTGACGATGAACTCAGCAATTTGATGGCTTCCGGAGAGTTTGAAACCATTTACAAAAAATGGTTTGAAAGCGCGATCCCCCCTAACAATATCAATCTCAATGTTCCAATGGGTGAACAGTTGCGCGCCCGTGTTGCCCATCCTAGTGATGAAGTGCAGTAACCGAAGAAGCCCCTTGTCCAAAGCAAGGGGTATCGGACAATCAAGGAGTTAACATGGACATCCTTTTTCAGACAGCCCCTGACGGAGAGCTTTACATAAGCTGGTTATTGTCAGGTCTGTGCTGGACACTGGCTCTGGCCATCTTTTCTGCAATGCTGGCTTTCTGCATTGGTGTACTGGTAGGGATTTGCAGAAGTGCGGACAGCTTGATACTGAACATCATTGGGCGCATTTATGTGCAGGTATTCAGGAATATTCCTCTTATCGTACAGATGTTTCTGGTTTACTTCGTCTTGCCGGATATGCTGCCGCCATCGCTGGGGGATCCGATAAAACAGCTTGGGGCTCCCTGGGGAAGTTTTATTCCGGCGCTGATTTGTCTGAGCCTGTATACAGGAGCCCGTATTGCGGAACAGGTGAAAGCGGGTTTACTCTCCTTGCCCCGAGGGCAGAAGGAAGCCTCTGAAGCCATCGGACTCAATACGGTACAGAAATATATGCTGATCCTGCTGCCACAGGCGCTGAGAATTATTGTTCCAACGCTTACCAGTGAGGCTATGGGGGTATTCAAAAATACGTCCGTGGCGCTGGCCATCGGTTTACTTGAGCTCACTGCTCAGGCACAGCAAATTAGCGAATTCACCTATGAAACCTTCGAGGCATTTTTTGCTGCCACAGTTTGTTATGGCGTACTGGCTTTAATTATCTGGACGGTCATGACGTACGTTGAGCGACGGATTTATGTCCCAGGTTTTTCGTACGATCGCCCGGGAAAAGGCGCCGGCCTGTTTAGCAAAAGGGGCAATAAAAATGCAGCTTGATTTTTCAACTGTCGCAGCATCCGTACCTTTTCTGTTGACCGGTCTGAAATTCACGCTGGAATTGACGGCAGCAGCATTTATCGGGGGGCTGATTCTGGGGACGGCGCTTGCACTTTTCCGGCATCTGAATGTTCCCTTTCTAAGCGGTTTTTCAGTCGCCTACGTTACTGTCATGCGGTCAATTCCGCTTATTATGGTTCTGTTCTGGCTGTTTTTTCTGTTGCCACTTTTTCTGCAATTTTTCAATCCGGATAATCGCCCGGTGCCCATAGGACCGGTTTACACCGCGTTCGTCACTTTTACCCTGTTTGAGGCCGCCTATTTCTGTGAAATTATCCGTGCCGGACTTAATTCCGTGCCAAAAGGGCAATATGAGGCGGCAAATGCATTGGCGATGAATTCATTCCAGGTATATACATGGATCATCTTACCGCAGGTTATTAAAACATCTACGCCGATAATACTGACACAGCTGATTATTCTCTTTCAGGATACCTCTCTGGTTTACGTTTTGTCGCTGACAGATCTTTTGGGCGCAGCGACCAAACTGGGACAACGTGATTCGAAGTTGACCGAATATTATATTATTGTTGCGGTCATCTATTTCATTATCAGTTCATTGGCATCGGAACTGGTTACCTGGTATGCACAGAGAAGAAAAACCTTGCCCTTAATGAAAGATGCACAATGATTTAACAGTGGAGTTATCTATGTTTACATCTGGTTCTGATGTTATTCTGCGTGTTAATGGTCTTGAGAAATTTTACAATGAACAGCAGGTTTTTAAAGGCATTGATCTTACTGTTCGTCGCGGCGAAAAAATTGTTATTTGCGGACCATCAGGATCGGGTAAGTCGACATTGATACGTTGCATTAATGGTCTTGAAAAGTATCAAGGGGGACAGGTGATAGTATCGGACTCTCTGACTGGGAAAACGATAATAGATATCCGTGAAATACGAAAAAAAGTCGGAATGGTTTTCCAGAGTTTTAATCTTTTCCCTCATTTAACTGTTTTGAAAAACTGTATTATCGGGCCAGTAAAAGTGTTGGGAATTTCTCGTGATGAAGCGGAAGCGCGGGCTGAGAACTTTCTCAAACGCGTTAAAATCTTTCCGCATGCGCATAAATATCCTGGACAGTTATCAGGTGGCCAGCAGCAGCGTGTTGCCATTGCCCGGGCATTATGTATGGCTCCGGATGTGATGCTGTTTGATGAACCCACTTCTGCTCTGGATCCAGAAGTTGTCAAGGAAGTACTGGACATCATGGTGACGCTGGCGGAAGACGGTATGACGATGTTGTGTGTGACACATGAAATGGGGTTTGCCCGACGTGTTGCTGACCGCATTATATTCCTGGATGGAGGAAACATTCTGGCGGATGAGCCCCCTGAAGCATTCTTCGGTCCTGATGCGAACCTGAGAATAAAAGAGTTTCTTGGACAAGTTATGGCTTAGGTTAATTTAATTACCCTCCCACAGTTACTTTCAATTCTTTAGAAAAAAGTTGTTGATTTTTGTTTTTTTGTGAACTGAATTATTGTTTGTTAGTAAACTATTCGTAACATATGTATTACTGTTTAAATATGTTGAGTGGTTCTTATTGAATTTCTGAAAATATATGGACTAAAAATGAAGCCTGTTTAATGATTAAATGAGGTGATGGCTGTTATAAATAAATGGATTTATCAAAAAAAACACCATCATTTGAAGTAAATGATGGTGTTTTGAAAAAAAAAGCCCTGGTGTTGGTGTTGTAGCAGTAAAATTACAGCATATTTTTATTTAAATCAAAGTTACAGCTTATTTCTATTTAACTCATTATATTTTAAGTATACCGAACATTTCCTCAATCTATGAAAAATGCTCAGAGGTTTTTCTCAACTATGGCGGAAAACGAATCCACATCATTTTCGTCATTAAACATGGCGAAGGACACACGAATGCCATCCCGTTCAGGAGATACGCGAACCTTGTTTTCCGTGAAATAGGGGAACCATTTGTCTGCATCCAGTCGGAAAACATAAATATGAGGTGCACGCAGATGCTTTTCTCTCGGCCCTACCAGAGCAATCCCCAAGCGATCCATATGATCTAACAGACGGTCTCCCAGGGCATACAAATGTGTTTCAATGTTTTCAACGCCGATGCCTTCTATCAGGTCAATCGCGCGGCCTAACGCAGTAATAGTAGGCAAGTTATAGTTACCGACCTCAAAACGACTGGCCGTCGGCTTCAACGCCATATTGTCGCGGGATGCGAGGAAATCTGCCGGTGGATTTTCCAGACTGGCTGCCGCCATAAATGTTGGCACCAGGCCCTTCACATTTTCGTTGATGTAAAGGATCCCCAACCCCTGCGGAACCAGAAGCCCTTTGTGGGAACCACAGGCCATCACCGATATACCCATTTTTTTCAGGGAAATAGGCGTGATTCCTACACTCTGCATGGCATCTACCAGCAATAAGATCCCTTTCTCCTGACAGAACTCGGCAATGCTTTCGACATCAAATTTATGGCCGGCATGAAATGTGATGTGAGAAAGGGAAATGATACGGGTACGTTCATCAGTGACATGACGGAATGAGTCGGCGTTCACCTTTTCTGTCATGGGGATGAAACGCACCTCAACCCCTTTTTTCTCTATATTGAGAAAGGCATAAGTATTATTTGGATGATCGCCCTCAACCATCAGTACGTTGTCGCCTGCGCGGAATGGGTACGCGTTGGCTACCATGTTAATGCCTTCAGAGGTGTTTTTGGTGAAAGCAATTTCAGAGGCTTTCGCATCAAAGAAACGAGCAACCTGAGAGCGCACATTCTCCAGTCGCTCCAGCCATACTGCCTTCGGTCCACCACTGTACAGACTTTCATCCAGAAAGGTTTCAACACTGTCCTTCACATCAAGCGACAACGGTGACTGATGTGCCGAATCCAGATAGAGATAGTTTTTCGTTACCGGGAATCTTGCACGAACGTCATTAACGTCGTAGCTCATACTGCACCTCGTTTACAAAGTAACATGGCTGACTATACAAGCATCTGTTCAGTTGAATGGCAGTATGCCGCCGCATCGGGTTCATATGATGATCGTTGACCTTTCCTATGAACTAAGAATAAAGGCAATATGAATTTAAGTCAATAATTGGAACCATTAGTTCCGATAAAAATTAATAATTATTTTATGAGATATCAGGGTTTCATTTTAATTTTATGATTTTAAATGATTTTTAAATGCATACTGGTTCGGAAAAAAACGGCCTTGCATGTATGCACCTAAATTGTGCCCGTGTTAAAGGCAATTGCCTCATTTTTGTATTTTTATTTAACTATATGAAAATATTTAAATAATATGAAATTTTCAAATGTGTTTTACCAAATTGCCCCTGACAGGCAACGATCTCGTTTTGGGTGTCCGGATTGAATGGCAGGTTTTTTGAACTTAATATGATTTTATTCCAAAATATCAACCAAAATGTTCCGTATAATTTTTTTCTTTCCCCCGTTTTTATGCTTAAAAATCAACTTTTTATGCCTTGTGTTTTAATTTATTGAAAGTGAGGCAATAAATCTCAGGCGTGTGAAATGGAGTTGATTACCGAGTGGCATTCTGTCGCCAGGAAGAGTCGGAGGTCGAAATCCGACTATTTGTGAGGGGGCGCTACACCACAACCTGTATAATGTTCAGAAATTCTTCAAGCCGCCGTAGCGCGGGGGCTGGGGCTCTGTTATCCGTCACCAGATGATCCAGTTCGCTCCATTCGCTGAATTTGAACAGGCCCGCAATATCAAATTTGGTACTGTCGCTGACAACCACTCTGACTTTGGCGCAGTCAACCATTGCCTTTTTCAATTCGGCTTCTTCGTAGGATACGGTACAAGGGCCTGTCGTGCCGGAGAATCCGTCTGTTCCCAGAAAAGCAACGTCTGCTCGTATGCTGTTGATCCCACTGACTCCCCAGGTTCCTACCGCCCCCATACTGGTGCTTCTTAATTTGCCACCCAGCAGATAGACGTCGTTGCTGCTGGAAGCCAAAATCTGCGCGCTGGTCAACGAATTGGTGAAGATCTTCAGATTTTTCTTCAGCGCAAGTAGTCTGGCAAGGCTGTATACGGTACTGCCCGTGTCCAACACCACCACGCCGCCTTCGGGAACAAATTCCAGTGCTGCCTGGGCCAGCTTGTTCTTTATTTCCGTGTTTTCATTATTTTTTTTATCAAACGGTCGTTCTATCTCCAGAAAATTGCTGATGGGAACCGCCCGCCCATGATTTTTTTTGACAATCCCTTGCTTCTCCAGCTCGATCAGATCCTTTCGGATGGTTTCCGTTGACACGTTAAAGCGCTCGGCCAGAACGCCGACGCGAACACTGCCTTCCGTGATCAGCACTTCAGCCAGATGATTACGTCTTTCCTGGGCAGAACTTAGCGACATGCCGATATTCCTTATTCCTGTTCTCTGCAAATACTCGATGGCATACAGACCTCCGGGTTTCGGCCCGAATTTGCCTTTCCGTCCACCATGATAATCAACCATACCGTTCCGCCGCTACCCGTCGCCAGGTAATCATTCGTGTTCACCCCAGGTTTGTGATCCTGTCCGCATTTTGTATTTTGGGATTTGACAACGATAATCGCAATAAATATGTTGTGATTATATTGTTTTTCGCAATAAATTACATTGTAAATATCCAAATATCGCAAATAAGGTTCAGGAAAATGAAAATACAACTGGCATTGGATGATATTTCACTAAGTGACGCGCTGGCGTTGCTGGATAACGTTCACCCGTACATCGATATCGTTGAAGTGGGAACGCCTTTCATTATTCAGGATGGGATGGTTCCTGTGAGCGCCATCAAGGAACGCTTCCCGCAACTTCATGTTCTGGCGGATACCAAAATCATGGATGCGGGAGACTATGAGGCGCACCTGGCCTTTGCGGCGGGAGCTGATTCCATCACGGTATTGGGCGTCACCGACATGCTGACTGTAAAAGCCTGCCTGAAAGCCGCCGAGCCTTTTGGCGGCACCGTGGTCATCGACATGATCTGCGTGCCTGAACTCGAAGCGCGTGTGGCGCAACTGGAAGATGCTGGCGTTAACGCGCTTGCCGTGCATACCGGTGTTGATCAGCAGGCAGCCGGGCGTACGCCTATGGACGACCTGAAAACGATGAAAGCCTGTAGCAAACAGTCTGTGATTTATGTAGCCGGCGGGATTGGTCTGACGACTATCGAACAGTATCACCAGGCCGGTGCGGATGTCGCCATTATTGGCAGCGGCATTTGTAAGGCGGCGGACCCCATCGGAGAGGCTCGCGCGATTGCCGAAAAGATTCACAACTGATTGAAAAAAGGAAATATTATGAATGGCTGCAAGTATTCAGAAAAAATCCTCAGGGAATTGCAGGGGACTTTATCCCAGATTGACGATACTCAGGCGGAAAATCTGGCCGAGCATATCCTCGCATCTGGAAAAATCCTGGTCGCCGGCGCGGGCCGTTCCGGTTTCGCCGTGAAGGCATTTGCCATGCGCCTGATGCACATGGGCTTTGACGCTTATGTGGTTGGAGAGACGGTAACGCCTAACCTTGAGCCGGAAGATCTGCTCCTGATTGGATCCGGCTCCGGAGAAACAGGCAGCCTGGTGACGATGGCGACCAAAGCGAAAGCGCTGCACGGCAAACTCGCCCTAGTCACTATCTTCCCGGAATCCAGTATTGGCAAACTGGCGGATATGACGGTGCGAATTCCGGCGCCGACGCCGAAAGCCAAAGCCGATAACGGTCTGACGTCCATTCAACCGATGGGCTCTTTGTTTGAACAGAGTCTGTTTCTCTTCCTTGACACCCTCATCCTTAAGCTGATGGAAAAGAAAAGCAAAGACTCCGACACCATGTTCAAACGGCATGCCAACCTCGAATAATTCAATAATCAGGCAAATGAAAAAGCCGGACTGCTCTGGCTTTTTATTCTCGTTCTTACCGTACCCTAAGAGATTAATAATTATGAAAATGTCCGGAAAAAGAGAGCGTATACAGGCCATCGGCGGATTTCTTTCCGGGATGGTATTACCCAACATTGGTGCTTTTATCGCCTGGGGCTTGATTACTGCGTTGTTCATTCCCACCGGGTGGATTCCCAATGCCCATTTGGCTCAATTGGTGGGACCGATGATTAAGTATCTCCTGCCGTTGCTGATTGGTTATACCGGCGGTAAGGCGATCGCCGGTGAACGCGGCGGCGTCATCGGTACGATTACCACGATGGGCGTGATTGTTGGCGCGGATATCCCCATGTTTCTGGGCGCGATGGTGCTGGGGCCACTGTCGGGCTATATCATCAGAAGATTCGACAAACTGGTGGAAGGCAAGGTCCCCGTCGGATTTGAAATGCTGGTCAATAATTTTTCTCTCGGCATTATCGGCATGCTGTTGGCCCTGCTGGCTTACAAAGGTATCGGTCCAGTCATTCTTGAGGTTAATACGTTGCTGATGGATGGCATCCAGTTCATGGTCAAAACAGGATATCTCCCCCTCTTGTCGATTGTGAATGAACCCGCGAAAGTCTTGTTCCTGAATAACGCTATCGAACAAGGCATTTATGCGCCTCTGGGTCTTCAGGACTCGCTGGCGAATGGCGGAAAATCCATCTTCTTTATGCTCGAAACCAGCCCGGGGCCAGGGCTGGGCATTTTGCTGGCATTCTGGCTGTTCGGTAAAGGCGCCAGCAAAGAATCCGCTCCAACGGCGGTGATTATCCATTTCCTCGGCGGGATTCATGAAATCTATTTCCCGTATGTACTAATGAAACCGATCATGATTATTCCGATGATCATCGGGGGAATGGCGGGGGTAATCACCTTCATGTTCTTCAACGCCGGTCTGGTCGCGTTTCCCTCCCCCGGCAGTATTTTTTCCTATTTGGCCATGACGCCCAGAGGGGGATTTACCGGAACAATCGCCGGGGTTCTTGTCGGAGCCGTGGTGTCTTTTGTCATCGGCTCTGTACTGCTGAAACTAAGCCGCGGTGGGGAAGGCGATTTTGCCAGCTCCCGAACGAAAGTTCAGGAGATGAAGCGCAAGGGTAAGGAAGCGTTCGGTGCGGGCCGCGCTGCGTCGGCGCAGACCATAGCCACCCTGCGGGATGTGCCGGCGATTCGGAAAATCGTGGTGGCCTGCGACGCCGGGATGGGGTCGAGTGCGATGGGGGCCGGCATGCTGCGCAAGAAAGTTAGCGAAGCCGGCCTGTCGAACCTTGCCGTGACGAATAGCGCGGTGAATAGCCTGGCGGGAGATGAGGATCTGGTGATTACGCACCGGGATTTGACAGACAATGCTTGCCGCGTTTCGCCCGGTGCGCAACACCTGTCGTTGACCAACTTTCTGGATGGACGTTTCTATTCCGAACTGGTGACAAAACTGCGATCGGCGCACAGTCCGGCTGATTCTCTGGGCAAGGGGGGACCGACGGCCGCGGCGGAAGATCCTGCATTATTTTCTCTGACCGCAGAACATATTTTTCTCAATCTTCATGCGACAAACAAAGAGGAAGCTATACGGTTCGCGGGAGAGCAACTGGTCAAGGGCGGATATGCCGAATCCGAATATGTGGAGGCCATGCTGGAGAGAGAAAAGCTGACTCCGACTTATCTGGGCTATTCCATTGCGGTTCCCCACGGCACCGATGCTGCGAAGGATCGGGTACTGAAAACCGGCATTATCTTCTGCCAGTATCCGGACGGCGTGAAATTCGGTGAAAACGAAGAGGATGTCGCCTACCTGATAATTGGAATAGCCGCAAAAAATAATGAACATATTCAGGTTATCACGCAACTGACGAATGCTCTTGATCATGAAGAGAGGATGGCGCGGCTGATTGGAGCCAAAAATAAACGGGACGTTATGGACATACTTAATCCTGGTAACGAAGAGTAGAACCCAGTCTGGTGTTAATTCCGGAGTACGAATATACATACTCTGCGAGGAACCGAAAAAATGAAGAAAGCCATTCACTTTGGTGCGGGAAATATCGGCCGGGGGTTCATTGCATTGAATCTGACGAAATCTGGCTATGAAGTGGTCTTTGTCGATATCAATAATGAAATTATTGACGAGATTAATCATCGTAAAACTTATACGGTCAATTTTGTCGGGGATCAGCAAAGTAGTGAACAGGTGACGGGGGTGTCGGCAATAAATATTGCCGATGAATCAACCCTTAGCCAATTAATAAGCGAAGCCGATCTGATTACCACCGCTATTGGCCCGCATGTACTGCCGGTCATTGCGCCATCCATCGCGAAAGGGTTGGCTAAGCGGGTGGGCATTAATCATACGCCAGTCAATATCATCGCTTGTGAAAATATGGTCGGCGGAAGTTCGGCATTAAGGAAATATATCCGCGATTGCCTGGATGAGGATCTGAGGGAAACGGTGGACATGCTTACCGGTTTCCCGGATGCCGCCGTGGATCGCATCGTTCCGGTGCAACATAACGCGGATAAACTGCTGGTGAATACGGAACCCTATCAGGAATGGGATGTAAATCGTTCCCGGTATAAAGGTGAGATACCGGAGATTGCCGGGCTGTCGTGGGTGGACGATCTCACCCCTTATATTGAGCGCAAGTTGTATACCATTAATACCACGCATACGGCGATTGCCTGGCTGGGCGCGCTGTACGGCTATCCTCTGGTCCGCGAAGCTCTTAAAGATGAACGTGTTTTATCCCTGGCGAAGCAGGTATTGGCTGAAACCGCCGCCTTTCTGATTGCCAAACACGGGTTTGACCCGATAAAGCATCAGCAATATCTGGATACGACGCTGGTTCGTTTTGCCAACCCGTGGATCGATGATGCCGTGGCGCGCGTCGGCCGCGCGCCAGTGCGTAAAATCAGCCATGGCGAACGGCTCATGGTGCCGATGCTGGGCGCTTATGAGCAAGGGATCGAGCCGAAGGGACTTGCCATGGCAATAGCCGCCGCCTGTCTGTACCATGACGCGGAAGATGCTGAAGCAGAGGCGCTTCAGGAAAAAATTATTCGGGACGGTCTCAGCAAGACCTTACAGTCTCATACGGGGCTGTCCGCAGCGCACCCGTTACTGAAGTTGATCGAATTTAGTTATGCCGAACTCAAAAGTGACGCCTGATGGCGTTTACCACAGGAGGAAAAATGGCGCGGATCGCGGTCGATATGGATGAAGTCATCGCAGACTTCAATGTGAAGATGGTGGCGGCTTTTAATCGTCGTTTCGGTGAAACATTAACGTTGGAACAGCTGAAGGGTCATACTATTCAACAACTACGGTCGGATCTGCGCGAAGAAATTAACCAGATGATCGGAGAGCCCGATTTCTTCGGTGATTTGCCGGTAATACAAGGTAGTCAGGAAACGCTTAGGCTGCTGGCTCTGAAATATGATGTTTTCATTACAACGGCAGCGATGGAATTTCCTTGGTCATTTAATGCGAAATTCCACTGGCTCAGAGAGCACTTTCCTTTTGTTGATCCACTACACATTGTTTTTTGCGGCTACAAGGGAATTTTACACGCGGATTATCTGATAGACGATAACGCCCGGCATTTCGTCGATTTTACCGGGGAAGGTATTTTATTTTCCGCCCCGCACAATATTTATGTAACGGGATGTCGGCGCGTGAATAACTGGAATGATATTGCTGAACTGTTTTTGTAATGGCAATTAATCAGCGGTGGCAATGGGGGAGCGATTGCCTTTTAACCGTGTGAATGAATGTTTCGGAATGGTGCGATTGCACCAACGCTGGGCAAATCAGTCGTGATTTTTTGCGGAAATAAAGCATAATCTGGCGGAAATGCGCTATTTTTATTTTGGCCTTCTTCTTGCATAACAATATATCAGTATATCAAAACAAGGTGGGGGCTATTATGACTACATTAAGCAAACTGGCTGTTGGTGTTCTGGTTGCCGCGGGTCTTGTATCATTCCAGGCAGGCGCGAAAGAGTGGAAAGAAATTCGTATTGCGACGGAAGGCACTTACAAGCCTTTCAGCTATATTGAAAACGGAAAACTTACCGGTTTTGACGTTGATATAGCGAATGCACTTTGCGAGAAGATGCAGGCAAAATGCAGCATCGTTTCTCAGGAATGGGACGGTATGATCCCCGGACTGATGTCTGGTAAATATGATGCGATCGTCGCAAGCATGTCGATTACCGCCGAGCGTATGAAAAGGATCGATTTCACGGATAAATATTACGCCACCCCGGCTCGTTTCATCGCGGCCAAAGACAGTGAGGTCACGACTACCTCCCCGGAGGCGCTTAAAGACGTGACCGTTGGCGCTCAGGGATCGACGACCCAGGCTTCCTATCTCGAAGACAAATATAAAGACACTGACGTAAAACTGTATAAGACGGTTGATGATGCCAATATGGATCTGGCGAACGGACGCATTGATTTAGTGTTTTCTGACGCCGCGATTCTTTCCGACTGGATGAAATCAAAGGATGGCAGCTGCTGTAAATTTGTTGGAGAAGATGTACGCGATGAGAAGTATTTGGGAGAGGGAAAAGGTGTCGGTATTCGTAAATCGGACGCCGATCTGCGGGAGCAATTCAATACCGCAATCAAGGAAATTATCGCGGATGGAACATTCGACAAAATCAACCAGAAATATTTCGATTTCTCAATCAAGTAATATGATGTGATTGGTGCACAAACGTAGGTAAAGCTATGGTTGATTACTTAAACTATTTGTCTTTTGGAAGTGAAGGATGGGCTAAGCCCATCCTTTCCGGAGCATTACTTACGATCGAGTTGGCGTTGGCAACATTGCCGTTTGGTCTTGTTGCCGGCTTGCTGTTGGCAAATGGGATGAATAGCCAGAAATTATGGTTACAGAAACTGTGCATCATTTATGGCACGGTATTCAGAGCGCTTCCTGAGTTGCTGACTATTTTTATTATTTATTATGGTTCTCAACTGGCGATCAAAAGCTTCAGCGATACCATGGGGTGGGAAACGCCGCAGATAAATGGTTTTATTGCCGGGCTGATTGCGTTGGGCGTCGTATTTTCCGCTTTTTCCTGTGAAATTTTTTACACCGCCTTACGGACTATTCCAAAAGGACAGTATGAAGCGGCTTATGCCCTGGGATTATCAACGAAGAGCAGCTATTTCCGCGTTACCCTGCCGCAAATTTGGCGAATTGCTTTGCCGGGATTAGGGAATGTCTGGTTGGTGCTGTTGAAGGATACTTCACTGGTATCGGTGATTGCATTATCGGACCTGATGCGGCAAACCTATGTAGCGGTAAATTCAACAAAAGAACCTTTCTTCTTTTATGCGCTGGCTTGTGCCATTTATCTGGTGTTTTCGGCGGTTTCGGGCGTAATACTCAGTTTTCTTGAGCGCCGCACGAACAGATTCTATGTACGGGGTTAAACCATGTTAGAGCTTCTGGAACAATATGGACCCCGAATGTTGGCGGGGCTGGGATTAACGTTAAATATCGTCCTGATCTCTGTTTTTATCGGGGCAATAATTTCTGTTTTAATTTTGGCTATGCGGTTATCTTCTCTTGGCTTTTTACGCAAGATGGCATATGTCTATATTTATTTCTTCCGCGGTACGCCGCTTCTGGCGCAAACGTTCCTTGTCTATTATGGCGCCGGACAATTCCGGCATGAACTTCAGCATATAGAATTATGGTGGTTTTTCCGTGAAGCGTACTGGTGCACGATATTCACGTTTAGCCTGAATACTGCCGCTTATCAGACGGAAATATGGCGTGGCGCCATACAGTCTGTACCTGCCGGACAGCAGGAAGCGATTTATGCTCTCGGAATGAGTAGAACCGACGGTTTTCTGAAGGTCATTTTACCCCAGTCTGCAATTATTGCGCTGCGGCCATTGGGTAATGAACTTATCCTGATGCTCAAATCTTCGGCTATTGCCAGTACCATCACGGTTATGGAAGTGATGGGAACCACTGCGCTGGCATTCTCCAGAACGTTTGATTTCCAGGTTTATTTATGGGCTGCGGTTATTTATCTGGTGATGGTGGAAATAATACGCCGGATAATTTTATTGATAAGTCAGCGTTTATCTAAACATTTAACTAAAGCCTGAAAATATCGTAGGTGTGATAATGAACTCAAAATCTTCAGACAATAAAATCATTGTTCAGTTTCTTAGTGTGAATAAGTGGTATGGGGATTATCACGCCTTGAATAATATCGACCTCAATATCACTAAAGGCGAAAGAATTGTCGTCTGCGGACCTTCCGGTAGTGGAAAATCCACCCTGATTCGTTGTGTGAACGGTCTTGAGAAATATCAGGAAGGCCGGCTGGTGGTTAATGGCACCGATCTGGGCGTCACCCGTACCGGAGATGATAAAGTGCGTTGCGAGACGGGGATGGTATTTCAGAGTTTCAACTTGTTCCCGCACCTGACGGCGTTGGAAAACTGCATGCTTGCGCCGCAGTCGGTGTTGAAATTGTCAAAAACTGAAGCTCGTGAAAGAGCGGTCAAACATCTGACCAGGGTGGGGATGGATCATAAAATAGATCAGTATCCCAGTCAGTTATCAGGCGGCCAGCAGCAACGCGTGGCTATCGCCCGGGCTCTTTGCATGTCGCCCCAGGTATTACTTTTGGACGAGCCGACTTCTGCTTTGGATCCTGAAATGGTGAAAGAAGTGCTTGATGTCATTCTGTCACTTGCTGAAAGCGGAATTACCATGATGTGTGTAACGCATGAAATGGATTTTGCCCGTAAGGCTGCGGATAGAGTTATTTTTATGGATCAGGGGCAGATTATAGAAATCAGTGCCCCGAACGTCTTTTTCACCAATCCGCAATCAGAGCGGGCTCGTCAGTTTATTGGACAGATTTCGCACTAAATGACAGGCCGCTGCCAATATGTTTACCCCAGCAGCTGTTGCAGCCCTGATTTTGTTTCCAGCTGTGCCAGAAGCGCATCGTTTTTTTCAAAGTAATGACGGTGTTTTTCCAACAGTATCATCAGGCTATCGTAAATTTCGAGATTGATTGTCATTAGTTTATGTGCGCTATCTTCATCACGATCGCGTATGGCCTGATAAAGGACGCTGTGTTCTTTGATAACCGATTCGTAATGCTGTTCTACAGAGAAGGCCAGACGGCGGACACGGTCCAGGTGCCCGGTGCCGCCGTGAAGCGTCAGCCAGATTTCCGATTTATTAGCGCATTTGGCAATGAGCTTGTGAAACGCATCATCAAGCGCGAAGAAGTAGTTGGTATTTTCGCCAGAGGCTGCAAATTTTTGGCGGTTGATTATCTCTTCAAATTCAATCGCCATTTCTTCATTAAAGAAGCGGGCGGCCAGACGGGCAATCCGCGGCTCAAGGGATTCACGTAAAAATTGACCATCAAGCACCATTTTTATGTCGATGGGACTAACGAAGGTTCCCTGATTGGGCCTGACAATAATGAGGTTTTGGGCCGCCAGGGAGAGTAGGGCCTCGCGCACGGGTGTCCGGGAGAGACCAAGCTGTGCGGCAATTTCCTTTTCCTGAATGATTTCACCAGGAGGAAGACGCATCGCTATGATGGCATCGCGCATCAGGGTGAAGACCTGCATGGTCTTTGGTAAACGATGGTCGAGCATATCTGTGGAAAAAAGGAAACTCATTGATACACCTCATGAAAGCCGGGCTATAGTGCAAAAATTAATGCATACCAATATATCACGAATGAGGTTGGAAACAGATGGAAAAAGGTCATCCTCTTTTTGTTTGCAACTGAAAAGGCAACAGCCTGATGATCAAGCCGGTAAAACCGGCAAGGCTTATTATTATTTTTTCTTATGATGGGCTTTTAACTCGCAATTTAAGCCATTAATGGCTTTATTTGAGACATCTGATATGCCAATATATCACTCATCGATAATCAACGGTGCTTACTCATGTCAGAGAATATGATATCTGAAAAGAATGCTTCAGAAGCATTAACCGCAAAGCAGAGTGATATCGATCTCTGCTTTGCCGAATTAGTCCTGAAACGGCATTACGCAATTAACAAGGAAGTGAAAAAACTGCACAGTGAGCGCGATCAGACCTTTCTGGTGGGTACTGAGTATGCTGATAAGTACATAATCAAATTCACTCATCCAAGTGAAGATCCGCTGGTTAGTAATTTCCAGACTGAAATGATGCGTTATATCAACGAGCATGCGCCAGAATTTCCGATTCAAAAGGTTATTCCGACAATAAGTGGAGACTATGAACTTAGTCTGGACTGTCTCGGGCAACAGCGCACGGTTCGCGTCGTCAGCTATCTGGAAGGAATGCTGATGGCAAACGCGCCCCAGACTGCGAAACAAAAACGCAATCTGGGTCGGCTGGGCGGCAAACTGACCGGGATATTATCCGGGTTTAAACACCCCGGGCAGGACCATGTTTTGCTGTGGGATATCCAGCATGCTTCGCAACTACGTAGCTATATGTCTGCCGTGATCGCGCCGGAACGGCAGGCTATGCTCAATTTTTGCCTCGGTAATTTCGAACAGCGGGTTAAACCGCGACTGCCGTCTTTGCGAAAAAGCATCGTACATAATGATTTGAATGGGGATAACGTATTAGTGGATCCCCGCTATACCGATAATGTTACGGCAATTCTCGATTTCGGCGATTCGGTGTATACCGCGATCGTCAACGATATTGCGGTAGGGGCAAGTTACCAGCTTGGGCTAGATGAAACGTTGCTTGAGGGGGCCCTGGCATTTATTGATGGCTATACCTCGGTTATTCCTCTAACGCCGTCAGAATCCAGCCTGATGTTTGATTTGATTCTGATCCGTATGTTTGTCCGCATTGTTATTACCGAGTGGCGCGCGCAGCAGTTCCCTGAAAACCGGAAATATATTTTAAGAAATACCGCCATGAGCTGGTTGCAGTTGGAACAGTTGCTGGCGGCGCCCGTGAATGACATGCGCTCATTATTTCAGTCTGTCTGTAAGGAGTAGTTATGCCTCAGTCTTTTTCTGCGACAGCCGGTATGCAAAACGGTTTTGATATTTCACGACTGAACGAATTGAATCAACGTGAGAAGAATATGGTTACTCGCCGGCAGAAATTACTCGGTCCCTCGTATAAGTTAATGTACGAACATCCGGTGGAATTTGTCCGGGGCGAAGGTGTCTTTCTTTATGATGCCGAGGGAAATGCCTATCTGGACTGTTATAATAATGTTCCTTCCGTAGGGCATTGTAATCCCGCGGTGGTTGACGCCGTTTCCAAACAACTGGCCCTATTAAATACGCACACTCGCTATATGGGCGAGAGCATACTCGACTATTCAGAACAGTTGCTGAATACGTTTGACTCCGAACTCGGCCATGTAATGTATACCTGTACGGGCAGTGAAGCTGTCGATCTTGCATTGCGTATTGCCAAATTTTACACCGGCGGTACCGGGATAATCGTCACTGACTATGCTTATCACGGCATTACCACTACTGTGGCGGCGATTTCCACCACGATGGGCGAATATGTGCCGGTCGATCAGCATGTCAGAACTGTCCGCGCTCCCGATGCCTGGCGTGCAGGCGACGGCGTAGATATCGCCCAGCGTCTGGCGGACGATATTGAGGCCGCCATTAAAGACATGCATCGGCATGGTATCAAGTTCGCCGGATTTATCGCGGACAGCATATTCTCCACCGACGGTCTGCTGACGGAACCCGCAGGGTTTTTGCAGCAGGCGCTCGGGGTGGTGCATCAATATGGCGGCGTTTACATCGCTGATGAGGTGCAGCCGGGTTTTGCCCGTACCGGCAGTCATATGTGGGGCTACCAGCGTCATGGCATTGTTCCAGACCTGGTGGTGATGGGGAAACCCATGGGTAATGGCCTGCCTATTGCGGGGGTTGTCGCCAAACCCGAACTGCTGGACGATTTTGGGCGTAAGGTTCGCTATTTCAACACGTTCGCCGGCAATCCCGTCTGCATCGCTGCCGCGCAGGCGGTATTAAATGAAATCCAGACCAAACATCTGCAAGAAAATTCCAGGATTATAGGCAACTATCTTTTGAATGGTTTCCGCGCTATCGCTGAAAATTACCCTCAGATAGGTGACGTGCGCGGCGCAGGACTTTACCATGCGATTGAGTTTGTTAAAGACACCAGGAGTAAGGAGCCGGACGCCGAAGTAACCCGGCAAGTGGTTAGCGAACTGCGTGAACGTCGGGTGTTGATCAGTACGACCGGTAAGGGGGGAAATAGCTTGAAAATTCGTCCCCTGTTAACATTCAGGCAGGAGCATGCCGATAAGTTGCTCAACACGTTTGAAGATACGCTGAAATCAGTCATAGGTTAAACCTAAGGAATTATCGTGGCATTCCGTCATGTTCTGATCGTTATCGGTGTTGTCGCCATGTGGGCATTTAATGTCGTGGCGATTAAATTAGGCGTGACGGAATTGCCGCCGCTGTTCATGACGTTGTTGCGATTTGTTGTGGTTGCCGTCGTCGTCGTGCCTTTTACCCGAATTAACCGGGCGCAATTGCGCACCGTATCGCTGCTGGCCTTTACCTTCGGTTTCATGCATTTCTCTCTGTTATTTGTGGCGCTACTCTATACCGATGCAGGAACCGCGGCGATCGTCGTTCAACTGGGGACGCCTTTTGCCATGATCATGGCAGCGCTGTTCCTCAAAGAAAAACTCCGTTTGATTCAGGTTCTTGGGATCTTGCTTTCGCTTTCCGGGGTCTTTTTCCTGGCTGGCAGCCCATCGCTGGCATCCGGGCTGGCATTGGTCTTGCTGTTGACCAGCGCGTTGGGATGGGCCATCACAAATATTATCGTGAAAAGTTCTCCTGCCATACATCCGTTGACGATGGCTGGATGGTTGTCATTCTTTGCGATCCCGATGGTCGGTACGGCGTCGTTGATATTTGAGCACGACCAATTCACTTCCCTGATTCACTCATCCTGGCGGGGATGGTTTGCGGTACTTTACAGCGCACTTGGTTCATCGGTCATCGCCTATTCTCTGTGGTACTGGTTGTTAAAAAAATATCCAGTGAATAAAGTGATACCGTATTCTTTATTGAGCCCTGTATTTGCTATTTTCATGGGAGCCTATTTCCTTGACGATAGCCTTAATCATTATAAGTTAATTGGCGCAGCACTTATTGTTGGAGGGATATTTATTGCATTAGTTAATCTTAAAGACATATTCAAAACACCAGGGAAAACCATTGTTAGTTAAAATAAGAACGTTTTTAAAACATTATAAATGAATACCAGGCATTTGATGTAAGAAGTTTAAACCGATTCAGCGATGATTCAACAGATGAAATCGTCGATCGGAAGCAAATCAGGCAGTACGTTGCTTGAGGCTTGGTGAGCGGTGCAACAATGGCGATAGGTCTGCTACCGACCTATCGCCGAATAGGTATCGGGGCTCCGGTATGGCGCGGGTGCGGAAATCGCCGTGCGCCGGAGAACAAGGAGATGATTAAACAACAAGGCGATATCGTGCCAATTGAGCCATGAAATACAGGCGCTGAACAGATAAAACAGGCGCGCCGTTACCATAACATTGCAAAATGAATGGTGGCGGCGCGCCTGTTTCCGTACCCTGACAGATAATAATAGTCAATGCCCGATAGGAAGCGATAAGCCAGGTGATTGATCGCGTGAATTCCAGTGGATGAGATATAACGCACATTTCTGAAGAGGGAATTATTAATTCCCCTTTTTTATCTCTTCAGTTGGGTTATTAATACCAAAGAGATTTACGCAAGGGGGAAGAACAACATGAACAAAACAGAATTCTCTCAACGCATTGCTCAATTGGATAATCTGACGGAAACGGATAAACGCATTGTTGCTTATTTTGATAAGCATTTTCTGTCGATACCCTACAGTAAAGTTATTGATATTTGTAAGGAAATAAACATCGCGAAATCAACACTGGGGCGTTTTATGATAAAAATCGGGTTTAATGGCTTTCAGGATTTTAAACAGTCCACGATTAAACCTGAGCTTCGCAGAAATATTTCTCCAATAGAAAGATTTAATAGAGAAAACAACATCAACAGCGGGGCGGAGTATATCGAAGGCTATTTCGGTAAAATATCTGAAAACATTAACAATACACTGGAGAAAATCAATAAAAAGGATCTGGAAAAGGCTGTTGATCTGATCTGCGATCCGCAAAAAAGATTGTATGTTATCGGGAGCGCCACCGCACATTCGCTAGCGGAATATTTTTATCTGCTGGGGAGGTATATCAAAAGAGATATCGTTTTACTGGATGCGAATATTGCTAACCTGCCGCATAAGCTGGTTGATTCGCGCAAGGGTGATGTCTTGTTGGCAATATCATACTATCGGTTTTCCAGTGTGACTACGCGCTTGGTCAGGTGGTTTCATCAGAACCGGGGAGATACGGTGGTGATCACTAACCGTGATGTGAATCCGTTCAGCCATTTTGCCACCGCATTGCTCCTTATGGACAGTCAACATGGCGGCCTTTTTAATAGCCGAAGTTCCGGGTTTGTTCTTGTGGAAGCGTTGGTTAATTATATGGGAGAAGTAACAGGAAATGAACTCGGTAATAACTTTGACGTCATGGAATCATTATTTGAGGAGTTTAATGTCTTTAATAAATAGTGATTAAATATTTTAAAAGTAAACTTCTGGTTTAATTCCTATATATGAGTATCTGTCTATAGATAGCTCTATATTATCACTGCAATAAACATAGCAGATAAATCTTTGCTGTTTTCTATCAAAAGAGGTTTGAATTATGAGTGATGGAAATAAAAAAATAGTACCGGCTTGCCCTGAAAAACAGATTATTACCACGTCTCAGGGGAAATTATCATTCCGCTCTTCCGGGGATGGCGAAGTCATTATTTTTTTACACGGTCTTTTGGGAAGTTCCAAAGCATGGCCATTCCAGTTTGCCGAGTTGTCTCCTGCTTATAACGTGATCGCATGGGATGCGCCGGGCTACGGCGACTCCACTCTGGTTGAGGCGGATATCGGGGCTTACGAACAAGCGTTACATGAACTTATTCAGCATTGCGGCGAGAAAAAAATCTCCATCGTGGGGCACTCGATGGGCGGGACGGTTGCCAGCCGATATGTCGCCAGACATCCTGATAAGATAAAGCGCCTGGTGTTATCCTGTACCCATCCGGGCTATGGCGACCCCGAAACCGCACCGGCCTCGGAAAAACTGGAAAAACGCCTTCAGGAACTCGCTAAGATTGGTCCCGAGGCTTACGGCTGGAACCGGGCGCATGATTTATTACCTTTCCCCGACATCCCCGAGTCGATTTTGTCATATGCGGCAAATATTGCCTCTGAAACTAATCCGGAAGGTCTCAGACGAGCCTCGCGCATGTTGCAGCTTGCCGATAATCGCCCGCTGCTGCCGAAAATAGCCGTTCCGACACTCATATTAACCGGGGAAAAAGACCATGTTGTGCAGCCGAAGTTAAAAGCGGAGCTGCTTTCTTTAGTTCCTTTTACGCAACATATTGAAATGGCGGGTCTGGCGCATGCGCCTTATTTCCAGGCGCCAGAATATTATAGCTCTCTGATCAGGGATTTTATATCCAATAACTCAATACAATAGGGGGATGAGATGGCTGGATTTATAATAGGAATATTGATTACGATATTTGCCGCTTATTTTATTATAAAAAATTATCAACCACAGGCTGTACTGCTTCTGGCCGGATTAAGTTTATTGTTAATTACGGTAATCTTTTTTCCTGAACAATCTATATTGTACGGCAAGGCGAAATCAATTGGTTGGGTTGGCGGGGATATTTTCGCGTTTGTCAAAGAGTCTTTGACAACGCAGGTGGCGGGCATTGGTTTGATCATTATGGCGGCGGGCGGATTTGCCGATTATATGGATCATATCAAAGCCTCTAATTCAATGGTTGATATGTGTATCAAACCCTTGCGGATGATAAAGGCTCCCTATGTCATTCTTTCGATAGGATACATATTATCTCAGTTACTTCATGTCGCGATATCCAGTGCGGCAGGGCTCGCCATGCTGCTGCTGGTCACTTTTTTCCCGGTGCTGGTGAGGTTAGGGGTCAGTAAGGCGGCGGCCGCATCAATGATCGGCATGTCCGCGTTTATGGATCTCGGCCCGGCGGTGGGAACGGCTAACCTGGCGGCGAAACACGCCGGTATGGAAACCGCGGTGTATTTTGCCCATTATCAGATGCCGGTGGCTATCGGCGTCATGCTGACGGTCTCAATACTGATATTCTTCACCGCACGCTATTTTGATGCCAAAGATGGACACGTGGTGGTTCAGCAATCTGACGAGCAGCCAAAAAATGAAGATGAGGTCAGGGTTCCGGCGTTTTATGCTTTTCTGCCTGTATTCCCGGTTGTTCTGGTTATTGTCTTCAGCCCGCTGGTGGTCAGCACTATAAAGGTTGATGTTGTCACCGCGATGATTATCGGTACCCTGCTGGCGTTTTTTTGCGAACTGTTATTGAAACGGGACTTTAAAGCGGCGTGCAAAGGCATTCAGGTCTTTTTCAAAGGCATGGGCTCGATGTTTGCCAGCATTGTGTCGCTGCTGGTCTGCGCCGATGTTTTTGCTCAGGGATTACAAATTATAGGCGCCGTGGATTTCATCATACAGACGGTGCAGACCGCAGGATTCGGTTTCGGCAGTATGACCGTTGTCATGGCGATTTTGGTCTGCGTCACGGCCGCTCTGACGGGATCTGGCGTTGCGGCGTTTTTCTCGTTTTCTGGTCTTGCGCCAGGCATTGCCGCCAAATTCGGTGAAAGCGCGGTGAATATGATTCTGCCTATGCAGTTGATGGCCGGAATGGGCAGAGCCATCTCGCCGGTTTCAGGGGTGATCATTGCCGTCAGTAAAGCCGGGGAGTGTTCGCCATTTATGATTGTCCGCAGAACGCTTATTCCCGGACTTGGCGGTATGGTGACGATGTTAATTATTAATGGCTTTCTTAATTGAGAGGTGAACCGATTATAAAAAAATAAAGAATAGAATAAGCCTGTTTATTAATACATGCCCGGATTTCCGGGTAATAAATCCTGCGTTTTCAAACGGGATGCTTAACCGTGATGAAAATAAGAACTTTCTTTAAAAATAACACAATTATCGATGTTGTATGAGGTATGTTATTTATCAATGACAGGATAATATAATGAAAAAATATATTGCTTTTTATTCCTCTGTACTCTTTTTTATTACCACCTCTGTTCATGCAGTAACCGTATATAACAATAAAGATACGCGACTGGATATCTATGGCCGTGTCGAAGCGCAAATGGGCAATGGGTGGACGAACGATAATTCTAACGCCGCCAACCTGACCGGGCGGCTGGGTTTTGAGGCACAGCAAAAGCTGGATGAGTCCTTTAACCTGTTCGGCAAACTGGAATGGCAGGTTACCACGCAAAAGAATGACACCAAAAATACGGAGGATAACTGGGATGTTCGCTACGCTTATGCCGGCGTCGGCAGCAAGGATTATGGCAGGATCATGGTCGGTCGTACCCGCAATCCGATGTATCAATGGATGGGGCTGACCGATCGGTATATGAATTATACCGCCAATGTCTATTCAAACTGGGTGGGTAGCCGCATTGATTCATCCTGGCAATGGAACCGGCAGGACGGCACGATCCAGTATGAGTATGAGAATAACGGGGTGGATGTCCGCCTTGCGTATGTAATGGGAAATGGCGCCGCAGACAGCACGATTGATGACGGGTATATGGCCAGTCTGGGTTATTCCTTTGATATTCAAATCGCCGGAAAGCCGTTAAAGATAAAGCCGGTGATTGCCTGGCAGTCACTGACCAAAGATCCTAAAAACACGACGCTCAGCGGTAATTATACCGACTATAGCCAAAAAGGCGCGGGTATCCGGTTGAATTATGACAAAGCCTGGCTTGCGGTGAATATCGGCAGGCAAACCTATGAGCGTCAGGGGCGGCCGGATATAGATTATGACGTGTTCGATTCTTTAGCCGAGTATTGGTTTACCGATAAAATCGCGTTACGCGGTGGTTATTCTCAACTGATTGAAACAAAGAATAACTATGTGCATCGCAGGCAGTGGGTGACAGAAGCTGAATACCGGCTGAAAAGGAATATCCACTTCTCCGTCACCTGGATTTATGATGAACGGGAAAGTTACGACTCCGCTGAAAATCTGTGGATAGCCGGATTGCGTTACGATTTCTAATCCATGAGTGAAGGAATAAAAAATGAAAAACAAAGCTGGCTGGATTATTTTTCTGACCCTGACGATGAATTTCGCTTACGGCGCGGAATTACCGGCGGAAAGCGGCAGTTTCAACGTTGAATTACCGCAGAACGGCAACAAAATGGAGGTATTTAGTTACAAGCCCGCGGGCGCCACTAAAGATACGCCGGTTGTATTTGTCCTCACCGGTTTAAATCGTAATGCGGCTGAATATCGCGATTCATGGATCGAGAATGCCAGAAAAAATAAATTAATCGTTATCGCGCCACTTTTCTCAACAGCCGATTATCCCGGGGTTGATGGTTACAATATGGGGAATATGGAAAATAAACAGACGAATACCCTCAATCCCCGGGAGGCGTGGGCATTCAGCGTCATCGATCGGCTGTTTGGCGATATGCAAAAGCAGGGGATTACCCAGCAGAAAAGCTATTATCTGTTTGGTAACAGCGCGGGCTGTCAGTTTGTCCATCGGATGATGACGTTTGTTCCTGAGGCGAAAGTAAAAGCCGCAATTTGCGCCGCCGCAGGCTGGTGGACTATGCCTGATGTGGAAAATCCCTGGCCCTACGGTCTGGATCAGGCGCCGGTTAAGGTGACGCAAAAACAGCTGGCGGATTATTTTGCCAAGCCCGTGTTGATCACGGTAGGCGCAAAGGATAACGATCCGTATCATCCATTGCTGCGTCGCTCTTATCAGGCAATGGCGCAAGGCGATAGCCGGCTTGAACGGGCGCAAACCTACTATCTCACGGGCCAGCAGAAGGCTAAGCGCTATAAAGTTGATTTCAACTGGCAGTTCACGACGCTGCCGGACGTTGGCCATAGTGGAAGCAAGATGTCGGCCTACGGCGCTGAACAGTTTGCCTGGTTTGAACAGCATGGCGCGTTCAACGTGCAGCCATAGCGGAGAAGTTATCGGGAAACCATAAACGAGGACATCAACGTTCCGGGGGAGAGGCCGCCAGCTAAATCAGGCTGGTGGCGCTAGCCAGACGCTGCACCGGGGCGATGGGTCCGACCTGATTATCGGCAATCAGCGCAGGCGCACCGTTTTACGCCATACCGGCGCGGCCTGAAACAGCCGCTTGCCCGGCACACGCGGCGTTGATGAAGGAAGTAATAACTCGATGATGGCGTTCGCCATATCCGTCAGGGGTTGGGAAAAGGTTGTCAACTGATAGCCGACCCAGCCAGCCTGTTCAATGTCATCAAAACCGATAACGCAGATATCCTCGGGAATACGCAAACCAAACTCATGACGCGCAACGTCGATAAAACCGCAGGCAATCAAATCCGTGACGCAAAATACGCCATCCGGTCGCTCTTGATCCGCGAGCAGTTTTCGCGCTGCGGCCGCGCCGGTTGCATAACTGGCCGGTCCCGGACGCTCTAACCGGCACGGTTCCCGGGCATAACCGGCGGCTTCAAGAAACTTCGTTTCCCGAATGACCATACTGGGCGATCGGGCGGAGGAGGAAACCAGCGCGATGCGCTGACAGCCCGCCTGTGAAAGCATGTGGTAAGCATCCGCCATCGTCGATGTATAGTCGATTTCGATGTTGTCGGCGCCATCAAACTGCCCCATACGGTTAATCAGTATGACCTGCTGACCGCTTTGCAGGCAGGTTTCAATCAGTGACGCCTGAGGCGTGCCTGACAGAACAATGGTGGCGGCGGCGCGGTAATTAAGGGTCTGACGCAATGCCGCGTTCGAATTTTCTTCTCCGCCATCCGTGTTGATCACCATGACTGCGCGCTGCGCCTGATGCAGACGCCGGGTGATCTGGTCAAGCAGGCTCGCCTGATAAGGGGCGCTGAGGTTGCCCCCGAGAATACATACCGGGCGGCAGGCCGCTTTGGACAGGCCGCGCGCCAGATGATTCACGTGGTAGTTAAGCGCTTCGGCGGCGGCCAGAACCTTACGGCGCGTTTCGGCCGACACGCTGCTGCCGGGGGTAAAGGTGCGGGAAACCGCCGAACGGGAAACACCGGCCAGGCGGGCCACTTCCGCGGCGCTGGACATGCCTTTATCCGACAGAGCAGCCATCTGTTTACCTCTTATCTGTTGGTTGCTTATATTTTTTGTTGGGCAACGCCCAAACCCGCAGCTATTAATGTCTGTTCCATCTCAATGGCTCGCTGCGCCAGTGAAATCAGCTCCGGCTTCGGGGTTTCGTACCACTCATCCGGGTGCAACTGACGTTTATCCCGGATATGCGCGATCGCCGATGCTAACGTGGGGTAGCGTTCCGGGCATTCCAAATGGATAAATAAAGCGACTAACGTCACAGAACGGCTGCGTCCCCCACGGCAGTTGACCAGAATATTGCCCGGTTCCCGGTTGCGGTAAGACGGCTTGTCGGGAATTTGTTGTAACAGGGCGGAACGCATCAGGTGATAGCCGGCATGCAACATGGTCGGCGCGTTCCCCGAGCCGTCGACCAGCCCGAGTTTATAGTAGCGGATAGGGCCAGAGCCATGGCCGATCTGATGGGCGCGCATATTTGGTTCCGGCGAGGAGACCCAGTCGATATCGAGGTTTACTGCGCAGTTGATGACGGTCCTGATGTCATGCTGTTCCAGCAGCGCCAGATCGGTCGCTCCGTCGGCGCCGCCGATATAAATATCCATGCCCCAGCCGGGAAAGTCGGATTCTATCAGGCTGATAGCGGGGCGGGCGTAGTGTGGCGCGGCTGATTTGGCGTCTGCCGAATCATCGGCAAGGGGCATCTCTGCTGTGGCGACAGGGATCCCGGTGGCACGCGCCAATGCCGGTGCCACATCCGGCGCCGCGGCTAACACCGGGCAGCCGTTAAAGATTTCTGTGATAGTCGTAGGCATATATCCGGTACTGCCGCCGGCTTCACGCACCAGCAGTAAACCGGCCAGACAGTCCCAGGCATTCATATGCAATTCGGCGTAACCGTCGGTCCGGCCTTCCGCCACCCAGGCCAGCGCCAGCGCGCCTGACGATCCGCGGCGCACATTCGCTCCCTGGCTGAGTATCGCGGTCATCACGTCCAGATAACGCCGCTGGGGGATTCGGGTGGACCAGCCAAGTTCGATAGTGGCGTTATGTACATGATCAGTTTGGGCGGTATGCAACGCCTGACCGTTTTTCTGCGCATAGCGGCCGCGACGCGCCATATACAGTTCCTGACTCATTGGGTTGTAAATGGCGCCCAGCTCGGTGATGCCCTGATGGACGAACGCCATAGCGACGCAAAAGTGCTCGATGCCGCGCGCAAAATTGGCGGTGCCGTCGATGGGATCGACCACCCACAGGCAGGCGGTGTCACAGGCTTTACTGCCGGTTTCCTCGCCCAGCAGGGCATCGTCAGGAAACGCATCGGCAATGGCCTGGCGAATCTGCTGTTCTACCAGAGTATCGGCTTCGGTCAGAAAGTCCTGGGGGCCTTTAAGCGAGAACTCCCCCGGCTGACGGGAACGAAAGCGCCGGAGTGCGGTAGCGCCGGCGTCGAGAATAATACGTTTTAACGCGGCTTCACGCCGCTCCAGATTAATTTGAGTCAAGGAACGCTCCCGATACGAAAATAGCGGAGAGAACCAAAAGCCCCCTCCTGTTGCGATTTTATTTCTGGTAGTTCAGATTCCAGAGATCCTGCCAGTCCTGGCGGCTTTGCCAGTCGGTTTTTGCCGTTGAGGTTTTATATACCATTAACTCATCGCGATATTTTTCGATCCCGGAGGCTTCATCCGCCGGCAGTTTTATCGTCTGGTTGGTGGACATCTTGCCGTCCACCCCCTGCGGCGCGATGCCTTCGGCGGTCATCAGGTAATGCATAAACAGCCTGGCGGCGTTCGGGCTATGGCTTCCGGTGGCGATAACCCCCAGACTCGGGTAATTCCAGCCGATAAACGGCTTCATGCCGTGGCAAAGGCCCAGTTTCATACCCTGTTTGTTGTCACGGAATTTCGCCGTGGAAACCAGTCCGACGAAATCGCCTTTGCCATCTGGCGCGCCAATCGCTTCGGCGGCATCGTTGTCGGAATGCGTCAGCAGCGGACTATTGGCCGCCAGCGCTTTCACGAACGCCGCCGTTGCCGAGCTTTCTTCCGTTTGCAGCGGTTTGCCGAACTCCTGTTGATAGGCGTCGCGCACCAGTTGATCGTAGTTGGCGGCCATCTGGCTGAACCAGTCCGTGTAGGCCGGCTTGCTGGTCGGATCCTGCATCGCGACTTTGCCGCGCCACTTCGGTTCGGTCAGTTGCCAGATGTTAGCGATCGGGCAACTGCTGTAATGCTCGGTATTATAGGCAAAGACATTCGGCGCCAGCACCACCGTCATCGGATCCTGATAGTGCGCCGGAATATGGGCTTTCATGTCATCCGGCACCCAGCTTTGCACATAGCCTTTGCTCAGCAACTGCGCCATGCCGGCGGGGGCGTCTTCTATGATCGCGACATCGGCTTTGACATTACGCGCCTGCGCTTCACGGCTGATGATCTCGATAATCTGCGGTGCATCGGCCTTAATACCCACGGCGTTAACGCCGTATTGCTGGCTGAAATCTTTAGCCTGCTGAACGATCTTGCCGGTTGAGGCGTAGACGGTGATCGGCGCTTCTTTTTTCGCTTCGGCAATCAGCGATTGCAGATCGAAGGACTCCTCGGCGTGCGCACCGGTCGCGCACGCCGCGAGGATGACCAGGCTCGTTATCAATTTGCGATTCATAACATTTCCTTGGGTTGCAAGTTTGGGTTGGTCTTGAGCGAATGCTTTTTACCGTTGCCGCCGTTAGCGCACAGCGTGATCCTGGCGTTGCCCCTGCTGATTGAAAAAGTGCAACGAGGCCGCGGGCAACTGACAGTGCACCTGCTGATTGGCCTGCCAGCGTGGACGTAATTGTGTGGAGTGGAATAGGCGATCGCCGTCTCTGACCAGCTCAATCACCCAGCTACCGCCGGTTGGCATAATGTTGTCGATAATCATCGGCACGCTATCAGTCTGCGGCCGTTCGGATAACAGGACTTCTTCGGGACGAATGCCGCAGACATGCATCTCGTTCTGCGGGGAAACGCGCTGCTGAATATGCGTTGCCAGCGCGCTGGACGGCTGATTGAGCGGGATCATGTTCAGTTTCGGGGTGCCGATAAACTCGGCGACAAATCGGTTGGCGGGTCTGGCATAAATATCATCGGGCGTGCCGACCTGTTGTAAATGTCCGGCGCTCATTACCGCGATGGTGGTGGCGAGGGTCATCGCTTCCCATTGATCGTGGCTGACAAAGACAATGGTGGTGCCAAAGGTTTCGTGCAGCCGGCGCAATTCCGCACGCATTTCCAGACGCAGGGTGGCATCAAGATTGGATAGCGGTTCGTCGAGCAGCAATACGCCGGGGTTGACCGCCAGCATGCGGGCCAGGGCGACGCGCTGCTGCTGGCCGCCCGAAAGCTGGGCCGGATAGCGGCCGGCATATTCGGCGATGCGCAGCTTTTCCATCACATCCTGACAACGCGTCACGCGCTCCGTGGCGGGGACTTTTTGCAACCGCAGGCCAAAATCAACGTTCTGCTCAACCGTCATATGCGGCCACAGGGCATAGCTCTGAAATACCAGGCCGACGCGGCGCTGCTCCGGCGGAACAAACCTTGCCCGCGCAACGGAGTCCATCACCGTATCGCCAATCGTAATTTCGCCGCCGCTGGCGTGTTCAATGCCGGCAATCATGCGCAGGATGGTGGTTTTACCGCAGCCGGATGGACCAAGCAGACACATGAACTCGCCGTCTTTGACGGTCAGGTTGATGGCGTCCACGGCAGGTTTCTGGCTGCCGGGATAGGTTTTCATCAGGTTGGTCAGGGTAATTGCAGGCATATCAATTCTCCAGTCCTTCAGCCAGACCGGTACCGGAAATCTTCTGGATCAGTACCGTTCCAGCCCATGAAATCAGCGCGATCATCAACACCACGGCATTGGCCGCCTGCTGGTAGTTGTAATCAATCAAACGCAGGGAATAGGTAGTGAGAACGTCAGTGGCGGGGATCGCCAGAATAATGAACAGGCTGACGCCCTTAATACCAGAAATAAACGGCAGCAGAATGCCGGTAATCAGCGGCGCTGCCTGGATGGGGATCACAATCCGTCCGATACGGGTAAACCACCCGGCGCCGGCGACACGGGCGGCTTCTTCCGGCTCTTTGCCCAGTTGGGTCATCGCGGCGATACCTGAGCGGCTGGCATACGGCATTTTTTCCGCGATCAGCGCAATCACCAGTATCAGGGGCGTACCGTACAGGGCGGGCACCGGACCGCGAGCAACGGCGAACAGCGACAGGAACGCGGCGGCAAATGCAATGCCGGGAACCAGATAGGGCAGGAAGGTAATCTGGCGTAGCAATCCCCCGACCCAGCGGAAGGAACAACGTATCACCGCATAGCCCACCAGCAGACCCAATATGCCCGAGGCGAGTGAGGCGGAACCGACAATAATGACGGTATTCCATACCGCGCGCCAGAAATCAGGCGTAAGCAGAATACCGTTATGCAGCGCCACCGTATCCAGGTTATGACCAATCCAGAAGTCAAAGGTGAAGTTATCGGCGGTAAAGCGTCCGGGCAGCTTCATGATGGTGGAAAAAAACAGGGTGAGGAGCGGAATGACCACGCCCAGCAGCACAAAAACAAGCGCGATGCCGGACGTGGCGAAACGCCAGCGGCCAAGCTGACGACGGCGATCCATCCCGCCTTTACCGCTCACGGTCACGAAGCGTCTGGCTTCGCGCAGCATCCGCATATCCAGCAGCAGCGTGATCATGCCCATCAGCATAATGACGGCGGCGATCACCGCCGCAACGCCGGTCTGGCGCGATCCCAGCGCCCGGTACAGACCGGTGGAAAGCGTATCAAAGCGTACGGGTAAGCCGAGAATATAAGGAATGGCGAACTCGCCGATACAGTCGGCAAAAATCAGCAGAGCGGCCGACAGCAGCGCCGGACGGACCAGGGGGACAACGATTTTAAATGCGATAATCTTACGCGACGCGCCGAGTACCCGCGCGCAATCTTCCAACTGGGTGTCCATTCGTTTCAACGCGTTACCCACGATCAGGATAACCAGCGGCGCGTAGTGGAGCACCATAATCACCACGATCGGAAAATAGCCGTAAGCCAGCCAGTCAGGCGTATGGAAGCCGAGCGTTTCCAGCCAGCCGGGTTGACCGCCCACGGTGTGGTTTTTAAAGAGGGTGGTCCAGGCCAGAGCAAAGGTCCAGGATGGCAGCATGAACGGCACAATCAGCGCGGTTGCGAACCATTTCCGCCCGGCCATATCGGTACGATTGACCAGCCAGGCCAGCGTTACGCCGATGACCAGCGCGCCGAACACGGTACTTACCGCGACGGCAAGGGTGTTGATCAACGGCGTCCACAGCAGCAGGTCAGACATGCGCGACGCCAGCGTGCGCAGCAGATAATAGTCGGTAAAGGCGCCTTCGACGGCGTGTACGCGTTCGCTATCGCCGTTTTGTACCACGATGGCGTCGAGCAGAATGGACAATACCGGGGCCAGAATAATCCAGGCAAATAGCAATATCAGCACGATGCCAATTAAGTTCGCCGGCTCGTGACGAGCGATGGCAAACCGGTGTCGTAACTTGTACCACCATGAAGGTTCTGTGTGGTTAACCGTTTCGGATGTCACTTGGCTTATCTCTTTTCTGGTCTCAGACAGGAAGGACTATATCGGGGCTTTATGACGGTTCGGTGATTGTTTTGCACATATGTGCAATTATTTTTATACCCGACGGTTGGCTGTTTTGTGCGGCAGGGGCGTCCGGCTGAATTCGGTAAACAAGGATAGGCAAAGCAGGGGGCGGTCTGATCGATTTGTCTGTATTCCCGGGGATTTCCATATGGGCTTTTTAATCGCCAGACATCACGTTTCCTGTCGTCTATAGAACGTCACCCGGTTTAAGCAAGCATAAAGTAAAGCTTGGTCAAGATATTAACCGACGCTTTAATCTGTCTGCCAACTCACTGTAAACTGCCTGGATGAATTTTTAACCGATATCGCATGTGGAAACATGCGCTCAGTCATATCCGTTTCGTTCAATTCCTTTTCAGTGGATTAGTTGCTATATGACGTACCTTAAAGCGTTGGGTCTTGGTTTTATCTGTGTACTGCTGCTGTCATTTTGGCAGAGTTGGGCACATTCAGCGCGGAGCGAAGGGGCGTCCGGCGGCCAGGGCTGGTGGTCGTCCCGGCGCGATTCTGCCGGAGTGGCGCCAAATCCGGTACAGTTTCGCGATATCGCGATCGTTCAGGTTTATGCCGCGCCCACCTATGGCTGGCGCGGTCTGGTCGCGGTCCATCCGTGGATCATTTTCAAGAACGCGGGGGAAAGCCAATATCGCCGCTACGAGGTGGTCAGATGGGGCAGCGATAATGTCATTCGCCGCAACTATGCCAATCCCGATGGATTCTGGTATGGCTCGATGCCGAAGCTATTGGCGACGCATCGCGGCGCCGAGGCGGAAGCCATGATCCCGCGCATCGAAGCGGCGATTGAAAGCTATCCCTGGCCGCATACCTATCGCGCCTGGCCGGGTCCGAACAGCAATACGTTTATTGCTCATATCGGCCGGGAAGTGCCGGAACTGAAGCTGGATCTGCCCGCCAATGCCGTCGGTAAAGATTACCGGACGATAACTCATCCCATTGGCTTACCGCCGTCGGGCAAGGGGGTACAGATATCGCTGCTGGGGGTTCTTGGCGTGACGGTAGGCGTGGAAGAGGGGATTGAAGCCAACATTCTGGGGATGAATATTGGCGTAGATGTTAATCCCCCTGCGCTGCGCTTACCGTTTATCGGCCGACTGGGTTATGACAATGTGGAAAAGAATAAAAGCTGAGTCTGGTTCGCCGGCGCGTTCCTGTTTCTCAACGCCACAAAAAATCTGAGCTTGAAGATGGCAGGAGGCGATAAAAAACCACGGCGTGAATTGATGTAGTTCAGCTTGTTGTCACATTTCTTATGTAACGATGTAATTTAGTTGCATCTGGTGGTTTTCCTGACAGACAAAGGACATTGAGTATTCATGGCGTCGGTGTGCCGCCGGAATGACCGTTGTTTACCTGCCTGAAAAGCGGTTGCTCCAGATATTCTCACCACACGGGTCATTTCATTACGTTATGTTTAGCTTAATGGTTTTCAGCGATATTTTATTGTGTTTGCTTTTGGGGGTTGGGCTGGGAGTTTGTGGGGGAATGCTTGGCATTGGCGGAGGATTGATCGCCATTCCGATATTAGGCATCCTTTTCAATATGGATCAGCACCTTGCTCAGGGAACCGCGCTGGTCATGATTACGCCCAATGTTCTGATTGGGTTTCTGCGCTATCGGCAGCGTAATAGAATCGATGCGCGGGTGGCGTTGATCATGTGCGCCTTTGCCTCGGTGTCTTCATACCTTGCGGCGCATATCGCATCGTCGATCGACGTCTACCACCTTCAGCGCGCCTTTGCCCTCTTTTTACTCCTGCTGGCGGCGTACTACATGTGGCAGTGGTATAACCGGCAGCGTAATCAAGCGCCGGGAATCGTGTTATCAACCAGATACCTGCCCTTACTGGGAGTGGCGAGTGGGGTGATGTCAGGCATTTTTACCGTGGGCGGCGGGTTGGTGGTGGTTCCGCTATTGGTCACGCTGTTTGCATTCGCCCAGACGCAGGCGCAGGGGATGGCGCTGATATTGGTCGTACCGGGGGCGCTGGCGGCGCTGCTCTCGTATTCGCAGGCGGGTAATGTCGACTGGCTCATCGGTATTCCTCTGGCGCTGGGCGGCATATTCAGCGTGTCCTGGGGCGTTGCATTAGCACACAAACTGCCGGTTGCTTATCTGCGCGCCGCATTTTGCCTGGTTCTGGTCGGTGTGGGAATCACGATGCTGGTACTGAAATAACAGGCGGCGCGGGTTACCGGCAAGAACAAATGCTTATTGGCGATAGCGCAGAAGGAAAGAAAAATACCGTCTTGCAGCCATAGCGGACGCTGACAGACGGTATTCAAGGATGATGCGGATTATTTTTGCTGCGCAATGACGTCAGCAAGCGTCTTCATTTGTTCAGTAATCAATGCCACGATTTTTTCGTCTTGCAGATTACCCCGATCGTCAAAACCACCGGCAAAGGCATTCGAGAACACTTCCGGCTTATTCAGCGGGTGAATGTTCAGGAAGACGCAGGTTTGACGCAGATGGTATTGTGAGCGGGACGTTCCCATCCCGCCGCCGGCGCCCATCAGGGCGGCTGGTTTGCCGTCCAGCACATGGGTATCGGGAAGACGGGAAAGCCAGTCGAGGATGTTCTTGAGCGCGGGCGCCATGGAATAGTTATATTCCGTACAGGCGAAAACAAATCCGTCGGCGTTTTGCGCCTGACGAGCGATACGCTGCACGGATTCGGGCACGTCGGTCAGGTCGGCGTTGTAAAAGGGCACATCCAATAGATCGGCGATTTCCAGTGAAACACCCGCCGGAAGAACAGATTGGGCTGCACGCAGCAGTCCCCGGTTGGTAGAGGCCTTCCGCAGGCTGCCTGCAATACCTAACAGTTTAATCGTGCTCATCGTGTTGTCCTTAAAATTCAGCATCAATATCGACAATAGAAATTAATTTGTGGTTCACAAACTCTTTGATTCCCAAACCAGTGAGTTCACGTCCGTAGCCCGAACGACGAACGCCGCCGAATGGCAGGTCGGCTTTCACCCGCGTCGGGTGATTGATGTACACCATCCCCGTGGAGATTCGTTTTGCCACTTCCGCACCGTGCGCCGTGTCGCGTGTGAACACGGAACCGCCAAGGCCAAAGGGCGAATCGTTGGCAATGTTGATCGCGTCATCTTCATCCTTGGCGCGAAATAGCATGGACACCGGACCGAAAAACTCCATGTGATAAGCCGGATTATCCGGTGTCACATCCGTCAGGATCGTCGGCTGAACGAAAGCGCCTTGTCGAGGCACGCTGGGACCGACTTCCAGCGCGACGGCGCCGTGAGACACGGCCTGCTGGATTTTTTGTTTTACTTCATCGGCCGCTTCCTGTGAAGAGAGCGGGGCCAGCGTGGTGTTTTCGTCGAACGGATCGCCTGCGCGCAGCGCCGCGACACCTTGTGTATAGCGATCCAGAAATTCGTCGTATACCGCGTCAACGATGATCATTCGTTTGGAGGACACGCAGACCTGGCCCCCGTTCCAGTGACGGCCAAACACGGCCCATTTCGCTGATTTTTCCAAATCGGCGTCGGCCAGAACGACGAACGCATCGGCGCCGCCGAGTTCCAGCGTCGATTTCTTCAGGGCCTTGGCCGCCTGCTGGGCCACCGTTGCTCCGGCGCCTTCTGAACCGGTTAATGCCACGCCGTGAACGCGGGGGTCGTCCAGAATCATGTCAATATGGTGACGGGTGGCATACAGATTGATAAAGGCGCCATCCGGCAACCCCGCATCCTTCATCAATTGTTCAAAGCGGGCGGAGCTTTGCGGTACGTTCGACGCATGTTTCAGGAGAATGGTGTTACCCGCGGAAAGCTGCGGCGCAATAATGCGGGCGATCTGGTAATACGGGAAGTTCCACGGTTCGATAGCCAGCAGCACGCCTAACGGTTCATGAACAATCTGAGCCGTCGCTTCTTTCGGATTGGCGACGGGCAGCGTTTCCGGCGCCAGTAAACGTTCTGCGTTGTGGACATAATACTCGAAGATTTGGGCAGACAATTCGACTTCTGCATGCGCTTCGCCAATCAGTTTCCCCATTTCCAACGTCAGTAAACGCGCGAATTCGTCTTTATGCTGGCGCAACAGGTCTGCGGCTTTTTGCAATATTGCCGCCCGTGTTGAAAAAGAGGCGTTTCTCCAGCCAAGAAAGGCGCTATGCGCTTTGGTGATGGCGTCCGCGACAATCGTGTCGGTGGCGTCCGGGAACGTTTTGATGACCTCGCCCGTATACGGATTGGTTGTTGCATATCCCACTGTAAACCTCCTGAAAACAAGATGTTCAAAAGTATGGTGCTCACATGAGTTTCGGCGATCGCACTACCTGCGTGATGAGGCGGAATGCACCGAGGATTGACGCTTTCTCCCTGTCATAATAGACAAGGATTCGTATAACCGTGTCATCTGGCTATGATACGCTTTATCACGGTCGTGAAGTGAATTTTCTGGATGGTAATTGCAGCGTCGGGCTGTGCGTGTCATGGCGCCGGTATACGATCGTTTCACCGGATAGGGCGGATTTTTATGGTATTGGCGTCCTGCCGGAAAAATTTAAATCCCAATGGCGGGTGGTCGTAACACTGATTGAATTTATTAGCGGGCCAGCACGCTCATTGCCGTAATAATCGGGCCGCCCACGGTACGTTTCAAGGCGCCGATCGCCAGGCCTTTCAGCAAGGTTTTTGCGCCACGCCGAATCGTGCTGTCGATGTAATCCCTGTCTTTGGCCGAACGCAGCCAGCCAAGCTGCTCAAACTTCTCGAGCAATTGTTCGACAGCAACCTTACGACTATCAAAACAGATAGCCACCGATCCTGCATAGATACGATGGGTTATCTCCCGCACACCATCCAACTGCGCCAGCTGCCGGACAACGTGTTCTACCTGTTTGGGGTTCCGCTGAATATAGTCGGAACGGACGCGAACACGGTTCTGGGTCTGGTGCAGGTAGGGGGTCATGGCAACCTCGAACATGAAAATTGGAATGCGAATAATTTACGTTACCAATATTAACTTGTCCACTTATTGCCAGTAAACCTGCTGTTTTTTTGCCCTCCGGCTGACAAAAGCCAGAACCACTTGATAAACCGCAAAGAATCAAAACCACACCGGCTGATAATGACTTTATATTTGTAGGGTTTTTATGTTTGCCTGCTATTAGGCCAGACGGGTTTTAATATCAGGAGGACGATGTCCGCCACGATCGCAGATGATGCAGGAAACAATATGGAGTCAGATGATTTAAGCGGGCTGATGATGTTACGTCGTTTTATGGCTGTAGAACATCATATACCGGGACGCATACGTTTACGTTTCACCAATCGGCTGATCCCCGGTCTTGGTAAGGGAAAGCTGGAAAAACTTGAGGCGTTATGCCATCCCGACAATGCGCTGCGCAGCTATGCGCTCAATACCCATACCGGAAGCCTGTTACTGGAGTATGACGTCAGGCAGATCAAACCGGCAGTGTTGACGCAGCTTTTCGGTGCGGATGATGCAGCGGCCCGGCAAGTGCTGGAACAGTTGATTCAGACGCTCTCGCCGTCATCCTAATCATGAAGGAATCGAATATGAGCAATGATAATAACAATCCTGTGAATCCGGGGGGCGCCTATTACCCTCCGTTTGGCTATCCTTACTACCCGCCCGCTCCCACCCCCGCGCCGGAGGCGCCGCCGCCTCAGCAGCCCATGTATTGGCCTCACCCTCCGATGTGGTATCCACAAATGATGCCGGGATTCCCGCCAATGGGATATCCCATGCCGCCACAGGCTATGGCGGCGGCGCAGCCTTCTCATCCTGCCCAGCCCGCTTTTGACTGGAACCAGCAGGCGCAGAGCATGGTGGAAAATATGATGGGCGAACAGGCCGGGATACTGAAAAACATTATCGGGACGGTTGGTATGGATGATAAAGAATTCTGGAAAGGCGCCATGATCGGCGCTGCGGTCACGCTGTTGTTAACCAATGAGAGCGTGCGCAATATGCTGCTGCAAACCGTTGCCAACACGGGCGATTTACTCAAAACGGGCGGTGCCAAAGTCAAAGATGGCGTGAAAAGCGGTGCGGAAAGCCTGAAAGAAACCGCAACCACCAGTTCGACTATTTTCCGCGATACGCTGAAAGCCGGGAAAGAGGGCTTTAATGAATCGGTAGAGCGCCATCGTCAACAAGGGCAACCCGCAGGCGAGGAACCGCAGAATGAGCAACAATCGTGACAGCCTGAGCCCGGTGAGCCGAGCCGTCATTGCCGGTGCGCTGGTGGGCACCACGGCTTCTTGCGTTGAACAGTGGCGTCGCTATCAGAACGGCGAGAAAACGTTGCACCAGACTGCCGCCACCGTGATGTGCGACGCCGCCAAAGGCGGAATGGTCGGCGGCGTGGTGATGGCCGTCGCGAATGCGACCGCCGGTCGGCCCGCGTTAACGTTGCTGACATTGCTCAGTGCCGGTGCTGCCGGCATCTATCTGATGGATGCGATAAGTAAAAAGGACGCACATAATGAAACCGTCTAATTATCCTTATGCTTACTACCCGTATTATGCTGCTTATGTCCCGGCGCCTCCGGCGGCGCCAGCGCCTTATCGTCAGGCCAACGGCAGGGCGCATTTGCTGACTGGCGTGGTCGCCGGAGCGGCGATTGCCTATTTGCTGAGTAATCGCGACGTTCAGCAAGGGATCACGACAACGGCCAGCAAAGCGTGGGGAACGGTTCGTGGTGAAGTAGAAGAGTTAAAAGAACGTCTGGCCGATTTACAGGCCGAGTTAGAGTACTACCGTAATCGCGAACAGGACGCTGAGTGATCCATCATTTGCCTGACACCATCTCGCTGGTTCATCAACTGCCGGGACGGATACGGCTGCGCATTCCACAGATGCGGTATCACCCGCAGGGCCTGGTCTGGTTGAAACGCCAACTGCTGTCTTTCCGCGGTGTCAATGGCGTTCGTCTGCGTCCTGAAGCCTGTTCCGCGGTCATTACCTACGACCGCGGGCAGACCAAAGGCGATGCCCTGTTGCAGAAGGCGCTGGCGCTGGATTGGCCGACGCATACCGAGGGGGAGTACGACGCTGAATATTGTAATAGCGATAACCTGCTCAATCTCGGGGGCGTGGTGCTGGCTCAGCTGCTGCCCAACAATTGGGCTGCGCTGCCAGCCTTATTGTTAACCGCGCCTACTCTGGTGGAAGGCGCAGAGAGCCTTGCGCACGGCCAACTGAAAGTGGAAGTGCTGGATGCGATGGCATTGGGATTATCGATGGCGCGGGGCGATCACCGTACTGCGATGATCACCCAATCCCTGCTGACGCTCGGTGAGTACCTCGAGCAGGAAACCAGCCGTCACTCCGATGCGCTTCTGGCGGATCTGATGCAACCCAGAGAACACGCGGTCTGGGTTGAGCGGCAGGATCGACGCGCAGCGATCCAAAGTAGCGAGTTGGTGAATGGCGATTTGATGTTGTTGGGGCCGGGAGACAATATTCCCGCCGATGGAACGGTTCTGCGCGGCGTGGGGCTGATTAATCAGTCATCCATGACCGGTGAGAGCGTGCCGGTTCGCCGGGAGCGCGGCGCCTGGGTCTACGCGGGCACTCAGGTGCAGGATGGCAATATTACCGTTCGCGCCGAACGGGTTGGCGATGAATCGTCAGCCGCCAATATCCGGCGCTTTATCAGTGATTCTCTAAGCCAGCGCAGTGAAACGCAGCGTGTCACTCAACAAATGGCCGATCGGCGGGTCGCCATCACCATGGGAGTCGGCGCGATGGTTTTTGCTTTAACCCGTGACTGGCAGCGTCTGGCCTCCGTCTTTTTGGTCGATTATTCATGTGCGTTGAAACTGAGTACGCCGATTGCGTTTAAATCCATCATGAGTCGTGCGGCCGGTCAGGGATTACTGCTGAAAGGAGGGCGGGCGATTGAGAAACTGGCCACCGTCGATACCGCGGTATTTGATAAAACCGGCACGCTGACGCATGGTGATATGCTGGTGACCGACGTGGTCAGTTTTGATCCGAAAAAGGCCTGGGCCGAGCGCCTGCTGGCTATTGCCGCCTCTGTCGAGGAACACAGTAACCATCCGTTGGCGAAGGCGGTGGTTGCCGCGGCCGCCCATCATGAGTTACCGCATATTAATCATGGTGAAGTAGAGTATGTCATCGCCCACGGTTTACAGTGCGAGATGGATGGCCATCGCATGGTGGTGGGCAGCCGTCATTTTCTCAGTTGCCACTGTCATATTGATTTTATCCCGTTTGAAAACGAAATTGCCGCATTGGAAGCATTGGGACGCCACCTGCTGTTTATCGGTCTGGATGATAGTCTGGTGGGAATGATTGGCCTACAGGATGATGTTCGGGCAGAGGCCGTGAACGTGATTCAACGGTTGCGTGAACTGGGCGTGAAAAACGTCATCATGTTGACCGGTGACGGCGCTGAGAAGGCACAACAACTGGCGCAGGCGTTATCGATCGATCGCTTTTTTGCCCAGGCGACGCCGGAAAGTAAAGTCGACATCGTCCGCGATCTGCAACAGCAAGGCCATCGCGTGCTGTTTATCGGTGATGGCATCAATGATGCCCCGGTATTAACTCAGGCTGATGTGGGGATGGCGATGAACCAAAGCACGGAACTGGCGCAGCAGGCCGCCGATGCGGTGTTGTTGCAGGATAGTCTCGACGGGGTGGTTACCGCCTGTGAAATGGCGCAGGCGGCGATGCGGTTGGTTAACAGCAATATCCGACTGACGGAGTGGGTGAACAGTTCTATCATGCTGGCGGCGGCAATGGGCTGGCTGAAACCGACTGCCAGTGCGTTATTGCACAATGGAACCACTCTGGGCGTGTTACTGCGTTCATTGGCGGCGGCCAAAAACCGCCGGCATCCCGATGCCGGTAGCGCTGATTAATGCGGCGGGCTATCGCGGTCTACATTGACTGCTTGCCCGAATCGTCATAACGGCAGGAAAGCGGTACGATTCCACGCTTTCGCCTGCGATGCGCCTGAGCAGGGTTTCAACGGCCAGATAGCCTTGTTCATACATACAAGTGCTGATACTGGTTAGCGGGATCTGTAAATGCGCGGCCAGCGGCGTGTCGTTATAGCCGACTACCGCAATATCCTGTCCTGGTATCAACCCGCGGTTACGCATGGCGCCGAACAGCCCGATGGCGAGAAAATCATTAACGGCAAAAATGGCGGTAGGGCGTTCAGGCTGCGCCAGCAAGGTTTCTCCAATGGCAAAACCGGTCGCGGCGTCGAACGGTCCGTGGATAATGTTGTGGGGGAGAATAGTGATGCCCCGTTCGCGGTAGTAATCCAGAAAGTGAGTCACGCGCTCAAGAGCATTACTGCTATGAGCCTGACCCGCAATAATGCCAACCCGCGTATGACCTTGCTCAAATAAATGCTGTGCGGCCATACGCCCGCCTTCACCGTCATTCGAAGTGACGGAACATAGCTCCCCTTTACGACGGCTGACCAGCACCAGCGGGATGCGCTGCTTTTCCAACTCGCCGATGAAATCTTCTTCGGGCGTACAATGCGCATCACTGATGATCAAACCTTCTACATTTCGTGCCAGCGCTTTTTCAGCCAACTGCCGCTGGCGTTCAGGCCGATCGAGCGTATTGGCGACAAAGGCGGTATAGCCGTAATCACAGGCTGCGGCGTCAATGCCTTCATATATATTGGCCAGCACGATATCGGACAGTTGCGGCACCAGTACGGCGATCTCGCGGCTATGCCGGGTTTTCAGGCTAATCGCGTGAGGATTGGGCTGATAGCCGAGACTGGCGGCTAACTCACGAATGCGTTCAATGGTTTCTTTCGACGCCACGCTGGCAATCCTTGCTGTATCACCATTCAGTATGCGCGACACGGTAGAGACATGAACATTCAGTTGTTCAGCAATACTGCGTAATGTGGCGGGACGTTTGCTCATTGAATGACCTTTTCAAAATGATAGCCCGATCCATGGTAAAGGTTCGATGATATTTCCGTCATAAAATTATGCGTACGGCCGACCAGAATGTATACGATTGGCCGGGTGATCCAGACTGGTGCGTCATGCCCTGTTTTATTGCATATCAGGTTTTCTTACTCTACCCAAACGTTTGGGTGAAATTTTAATTGTTTTTTCTGTAAAAGTAATCCATTGATAAAAAATAAAATTCCTCCTTTGTTTCTTGAAAAGCCGTATTACTGAGAAAGTTGGTACATACATTGCGTCTGTCATAGGCAAACGACTCTGACAACCTAAAGGGAAGTGCCAACATGCGATATAAAACTAACCGACGTTCTTCTCGTTTTACTCTCCTGACATTGGCCGGAGCGCTGGCGGTAAGCGCATGGACTCCGTTTTCTGCTTCCGCCGCCAGTACCCTGAGTATCGCGATGACCGCAGCCGATATCCCCTTGACACTGGGACAGCCGGATCAGGGCTATGAAGGCAACCGTTTTACCGGCATCACGCTGTATGACTCGCTGGTGCTGTGGGATCTGTCGCAGGGGGAGAAGCCCAGTGAACTGGTTCCGGGGCTGGCAACCGAATGGCATGTGGATCCGCAGGATCATACCAAATGGATTTTCAAACTGCGTCCTGAGGTTAAATTCCATGATGGCACCTCGTTCAACGCCGACGCGGTGGTCTGGAACGTTGATAAGGTGCTGAATAAACAAGCGCCGCAATATGCCCCGGCGCAGATCGGCAACACGGCGTCTCGTATGCCGACGCTGCTTTCCGCGCGCAAGATTGACGACCTGACCGTGGAGCTGACCACCAGCGAACCGGATTCCATATTGCCATTCGGCCTCACAAATCTTTTTATCGTGTCTCCGTCTGCCTGGCAAAAAGATTTCGATGCGGTTCCCGCTTCGGTTACGGATCCCGCCGAGCGTTCTAAACAAGCCTGGACGGCCTTTGCGTTTCACGCCGTGGGCACCGGGCCGTTCAAAATGAATAAGCTGGTGGCAAGGCAGCAGCTTATGCTGGATAAAAACCCCGACTATTGGGATCCTAAACGGATACCGAAAGTGGATCATGTCATGTTGATCCCGCTGCCTGAAGCCAATGCGCGGACCGCCGCGCTGTTATCCGGACAGGTCGACTGGATTGAAGCCCCCGCACCTGACGCGATGGCGCAGATCCAGAGCAGAGGCTTTAAAATTTATGCCAATGCGCAACCGCACCTCTGGCCGTGGCAGTTCTCATTCGCTCCCGGCTCCCCCTGGCTGGACAAGCGCGTGCGCCAGGCGGCAAATCTTTGCCTGAACCGCAGCGAGCTTAAGTCCTATCTTGGCGGCTATATGCAGGAGGCCACCGGGACGTATGAAAAGGATTCGGCATGGTATGGCGACCCCGATTTCAAAATCCGCTACGACGAAGACGCCGCACGTAAAATGATGAGCGAAGCCGGCTTCAGCAGCGCGAAACCGGTAAAAGTGAAGGTGCTGACATCCGCATCGGGTTCCGGCCAAATGCAGCCGCTGCCGATGAATGAATATATTCAGCAGAGCCTGAAAAATTGCTATTTCGATGTGGATATCGTGGTGATGGAGTGGAATACCCTGTTCAGCAGCTGGCGTCTGGGCGCAAAAGATCCGGCCGCCCAGGGAGCCGATGCGATTAACGTCAGCGCCGCGGTTATGGACCCCTTCTTTGGCCTGATGCGTTTTGCCAGTGAAAAAACCTTCCCGCCGGTCTCCACCAACTGGGGTTATTTCACCACGCCGAAAATCGAAGAGCTGATTAGCAAAGCGCGTAATGCTTTTGATCCCAAAGCGCTGGACGCCGCAACCGCTGAATTACATAAGGAAATGGTCGACGAAACGCCCTTTTTGTACGTCGCTCATGATATGGCGCCCCGTGCTATCTCGCCTGCGGTCAGCGGCGTGGTTCAGGCTCAGAGCTGGATGATCGACCTTACCTCGGTTGTAAAGGGAAACTGAGTGGCGGTCTCTCTCCGGCCGGCTTATCTCCGTATTTCCCCTGATCAATGCGCCGGGCGTGTGTTTAAACCCGGCGCAGACTACCGGCCCTGAGGGAAACGTTAATCGCGCTTAAGTGACCGGCATCAACGGTGTCGCGGGTGCTTTGTATCTTCGGTCTGCGAGGTTTGTCATGCTCACTTATATTATTCGTCGCCTGCTGCTGGCGACGCCTATTCTGCTCGGGGTGGCGCTGGTCTGTTTCATGCTGGTGCATATGACGCCAGGCGATCCGCTGGTTTCCGTTATGCCGCCGGACGCGTCCGAAGCGCTACGGCAGCAGCTTATCCAGGCCTATGGTTTTGATAAACCCTTGCCGGTGCAGTTCGGCCTCTGGCTGTGGCATGCCGTGCAGGGCGATTTGGGCATGTCTATCGCCAGCGGCCGTCCGGTAAGCAGCGAAGTGATGAATGCCGTGGGCTATTCACTGCGCCTTGCCTTGCTCGCCTCGTTCATCGGTTTTGCTTTAGGCAGCCTGTTTGGTTTTGTGGCGGGCTATTTTCAGGATAGCTGGATTGATCGAATCGCCTCCGCCTTTTCCATCTTTGGCGTCAGCGTGCCGCATTATTGGCTGGGTATGCTGCTGGTCATCATTTTTTCTTCACAGCTTAACTGGCTGCCTGCCACCGGCGGCGGTCCGATGGGGGCGATGGATTGGGCCTGGGATTGGGCGCATCTGAAATTCATGTTATTGCCCGCCATTACGCTATCCGTCATCCCAACGGGCATCATCGCGCGGACCGTGCGTGCGCAGGTAGCGGAAACGCTGGCGCAGGAATTTATTATCGGACTGCGGGCCAAAGGGATCGGCGAATTTGCGCTATTTACCCATGTGGCGAAAAACGCGGCGCCTACCGCGCTGGCGGTGATGGGGTTGCAGATCGGCTACCTGATGGGGGGCTCCATTCTGGTTGAAACCGTATTTGCCTGGCCGGGAACCGGGCTGTTGCTCAATTCGGCGATTTTCCAACGTGATTTGCCGCTGCTGCAAGGCACTATCTGGGTGCTGGCGCTGTTCTTTGTTCTGCTCAATTTGCTGGTTGATATCCTGCAAACGCTGTTCGATCCGCGCATCAAGAGGGCCTGATGATGAATCTGAATCTTGTTCGCCCGGTTCCGCAACTGGCGCCGACAGAAAAATCGCCGGGATACTGGCGCGTCGTACTGGAACGGGTGATGCGCGATCCTTCGGCGCTGAGCGTGGGGGCGGTGATTTTATGTCTTCTGATTCTGGCGGTGCTGGGGCCGTGGATCGTTCCGAGCGACCCCTATGCCACCTCCATGTTCAATCGCCTGAAACCCATCGGCTCTCCTGGCTTCCCGCTGGGGTCCGACGAGCTGGGGCGCGATATGCTGTCGCGTCTGCTGCTGGGAACCCGGTTGTCTTTATTTATGGGGATTACGCCGGTGGTGATCGCATTTTTTATCGGTTCGACGATTGGCATTATTGCCGGCTACGCGGGCGGTTGGCTGAACAGCGCGATCATGCGTACCGTCGATGTTTTTTATGCGTTTCCTTCCGTATTGCTGGCGATTGCCTTATCCGGCGCGATGGGCGCCGGGGTGGTGAATGCCCTGATCTCCCTGACGCTGGTTTTTGTGCCGCAGGTGGCGCGTATCGCGGAGAGTGTGACGACGCAGGTGCGCAACCGCGATTACATCGAAGCGGCGCGCGCCTCCGGCGCTTCAGCGTTCACCATTATACGCACTCAGGTGTTGGGGAATGTGCTGGGGCCGATCTTCGTATTCACCACCGGCCTGATTTCGGTATCGATGATTCTGGCCTCGGGGCTCTCTTTTCTGGGGCTGGGAGTCACCCCGCCGGAGCCGGAATGGGGATTGATGCTGAATACGCTGCGTACCGCGATTTATACCCAGCCGTGGGTCTGCGCGCTGCCCGGCGTGATGATTTTCGTCACCTCGGTCTCTTTTAATATTCTGGCCGATCGTCTGCGGATGGCTATGGCTGTACGGAGTTGACTATGGATAATCACGACATCGGCGGGCCGGCTCAGCCGCTGCTTATCGGGCAGAAACTGGTCAAACATTTTCCGGTGAAAGGCGTGCTGGGAAAACGCGCTCTGGTGCGGGCGGTTGACGGCATCGATTTCTCGGTGCTGAAGGGGGAAACGCTGGGGGTTGTGGGGGAGTCCGGATGTGGAAAGTCCACGACCGCCCGCGTACTTATGCAGCTGATTGAACAAGACAGCGGCGAGCTTATTTTCGATGGGCAGTCCGTCGGCGGCCAGCGATTGCCGCTGCACCACTACCGGCGCCAGGTGCAAATGGTATTTCAGGATAGCTATTCATCGCTTAATCCCCGGCTGACCATGGAACAATCAGTGGCATTTGGTCCGCTGGTGCATGGCGTCGGCAAGCGGGAGGCTCAGGCGCGGGCGCGGGATTTGATGGCGCGCGTCGGGCTGGAGCCGTCACGTTTTGCCGGTCGTTACGCGCATGAATTATCTGGCGGACAGCGCCAGCGGGTCAACATCGCCCGCGCTCTGGCTGTCGATCCGCGTCTGGTGATCCTTGATGAAGCGGTATCCGCGCTGGATAAATCCGTTGAGGCGCAGGTGATTAACCTGCTGTTGGATCTGAAAGATAGCCTGAGTCTGACCTATGTATTTATCAGTCATGATTTGCACGTTGTGCGCTATCTCTCCGATCGCATCATGGTGATGTATCTGGGGGAAGTGGTTGAAATTGGGCCGGCGGAGGCGCTGTTTGCCGGGGCATTACATCCTTATACCCGCGCGTTGCTCAGCTCCATGCCATCCATGGACCCGACGCAGCGTACGCTGCGATCCCCGTTGAGCGGCGATCCGCCCAGTCCGATCGATCCGCCTTCGGGCTGCCGTTTTCACACGCGTTGCCCGTATGCCGAACCGGTGTGCGCGCAGCGCACGCCGCGGTTGTATTCCGCCGTGCATCAGCATTTCGCCGCCTGCCTGATGATTGAGCCCGACAGCGGACATTCGCGGCGTTCCGCCGATCTTATCCCCGTTAAGGAGGCCTGAATGGCAGAGCAACTCATGATCGATGTACGGGATCTTAAGGTGCGTTTCCGCCGGGGCAACCAGACGGTATCGGCGGTCAATGGGGTGAGCCTGGAGGTGGCCTGCGGCGAAGTTCTGGCGCTGATTGGCGAATCCGGTTCGGGAAAAAGCGTCACCCTGCGGGCCCTGATGCGTCTCCATCCTGAACGTAGTACCGCCATTGAAGGCCAGATTCATATCGCCGGCCAGGATGTGATGGCGCTTTCCAAAAGCCAGCTGCGCGCCCTGCGTGGCCCGGTGGCGGCGATGATCTTTCAGGAACCGTTGCTGGCGATGGATCCGGTTTATACCGTTGGCGCGCAAATCATCGAAGCGCTGCGCCAGCATCGCCCGTTGTCTTATGCCGAGGCGCGGCTTGCGGCGCTGGAGGCTCTGCGCCGGGTGCGCATTCCCAGCCCCGAACAGCGGCTCGATGCCTATCCGCATGAAATGTCCGGCGGGATGCGTCAGCGGGCGATGATCGCGCTGGCGTTATCGTGCCAGCCACAGTTATTGCTGGCCGATGAGCCGACGACCGCGCTGGACGCGACGGTGCAAATCCAGATACTGATCCTGCTGCGCGAGTTACAGCAGGACCTCGGTCTTTCAATCGTTTTCGTGACGCATGATATCGGGGCGGCCGTCGAGGTGGCCGACCGGGTTGCCGTGATGTACGGCGGCCGCATTGTCGAACAGGCGCCGCTACAGGAGCTATTGAATAATCCCCGCCACCCATACACCCAGGTGCTGCTGAGCACCCGGCCGAAAGACGGGCTCAGAAAAGGCGAAAGGCTGGTCAGTATTCCCGGCTCACCGCCGGACCTGACGCGCTTACCCGACGGGTGCGCTTTTTCTCCCCGCTGCCCGCGCGCCAGCGATGTGTGCCGCAGCCAACTGCCGGCTTCGCAGAACGTGGCCGCCGGGCATCAGATTCGTTGTCATCACTGGCTGGCAGATCGCCTGAGCGATCCGGCGTCATGAATGAAGGAATAATCACTATGCAGGATAATGCGTTTGCTTTTATGCCCTACCCGGCGGTTGCCGTCGGGCACGCGCCGCAAGGCCCGCTGGCCGGGTTTACGTTCGCGGTGAAAGATCTGTTTGACGTGGCGGGTTATCCGACCGGGGGCGGCAATCCTCACGTGCTCGCCATGTCGGGGATAAAACAGCGCACGGCGCCGACGGTGCAGCGGCTGCTGGATGCGGGGGCGGAACTGGTGGGGAAAACCCATACCAACGAGATGGCGTTCTCCATGAGCGGCAAGAATATGCATTATGGCACCCCGCGTAACGGCGCGGCGCCCGATCGTATTCCCGGCGGATCGTCATCGGGTTCGGCGTCGGCGGTGTCTAACCATCTGTGCGATTTCGCCCTCGGCACGGATACCGGCGGTTCGGTGCGCACGCCGGCGAGTTACTGCGGCCTGTACGGATTGCGCCCCAGCCACGGCCGGATTTCTCTACAGGACTGTCAGCCGCTTTGTCCGAGTATGGATACGGCGGGCTATTTTACCCGCGACGCCGGCTTGTTCGCCCGGGTCGGGGAGTGCCTGCTGGGTGAGGACGACGCGCCGCTGCCCGCCCGGCCGGAATGGGTGATTGGCGAGGCGCTGTTTGCGTTACTGCCCGCGGCATCGCGAGCGGCGCTGTTGCCCGCGCTGGAACAAATCAAGGCCGTCGCCGGCGAATTGGCGCCGCTGGCCGGACCGCTTCCTTCGCTGGAGGACGCTTACTGGGCCTTCCGTTTTATTCAGGGACGCGAGGCCTGGCTGGCGCAGGGGGAAAGAATAAAGCGTGATGGTTTGGTCCTGGGGCCGGACGTTGCCGGTCGTTTCGCCTGGAGTGAAAGCGTGACCGATGAGCAATATCTTACTAGCTGTGCTGTTCGTGAGCGTTTTCGCGCGGCCTGGCAGGCGCTGGCGGGCAATCGTATTCTGGTCTTGCCCACGGTGCCGGATATTGCGCCGCTGCTGAACGCGAATGATGCTGATATCGAAGAAACCCGGCGTTTGTCTCACCATCTGTTAGCGATTGCCGTACTGTGCGGCGTACCGCAGGTTAATCTGCCGCTGGCGCAAAAAGAGGGCGCGCCGCTGGGGATTTCTCTGATTGGGCCTCGCGGCAGCGATCTGAGTCTGGTCAACGCCGCCGCGCAGATTGGCCGCCCGGATTTTTTGCCTGCGGAGCGATAAATTGGGATTGTTGCCGGCCTGTTTGTTAGACATACTGTAAAACAATATGGCTGGCGGTCGCTCGCTCGATCATCTCCATATATTAGTGTGAATTAAATGACTCGGGGTGCCCGTGCGGTAACGCATGGCTGAGAAATACCCGTATTACCTGATCTGGATAATATAATTATATTATTTATCATGGTGTTATGAATTGTTTTCCCTATTCACTTCCCTAACCATTCCTAATCTTAGGGAAGTGAGGTGGTACCTATCTCGCTCAATCCCCTGAAATACTCTGCAACAAAACACCAGAAACTGTGCTTTTCGTTTCCTGTCTTCCATCTGTGAGATAGCGTTGTTGCTATTGCTTGGCATAAGATAACGCTCAGATAAATCGGGCATAAAAAATCGTTCGGTATCAGAACAGGATAATAAGAATGAAGTCAGGTGAGGTTATCAAAGCTGCGAAGCAATGGTTCAGGCTGAGCAACTATGATGTTTTACAGGAAATCACGTTAAACGACCTAAGTGACGAGCTGAGTCGCCGGGCAGTTTTGTTCCGTTATGATTCCACCAATGAACAAAGTCCACGCTATCAGCGCTATCTAGAAGAAGAAGCCAAGATACTGGCTGGCACTCCGCTATTAATCAGCTCAACCAAAACTATCCCCCCATCATCCAAAAAGAAAAACCCTCTGGCTGATGCCACATTACATGTTCAGCATATCACCGTTGGGGATATTAGCCGCTATGAGGCAGACTTACGGAAACTCAATTTACTCCAACGTAGCGATGCTTCGCCTGATGCACCATCAGTACCAGTATCAAGAGAACAGGGTAAACAGCGATTAACGGACATCGATCGTCTGAATGATGATCACCCCTTGTATCTGTGGCTAAACATCAAACGTCTGACTGATGATGAAGTTATCGAACATATCAAAATCATGCTCCCACAATGGCGTAAGGAGTATGGCATAACGGAACCAGAGATCGGTTTATTTCGCTTTGGTCTGAGCACGATTAAGAAAGTGATCTCCCTGAGAACTATCCCTATGCTGGACCTGATGTTATGGGCTAATCATCGAGGGGTAAAAATCTCTAACGAGCAAATGTCACGTTTACTCTATCCGAATGATTCAGAGGTGATTAGAGGAGGAGCGCAAATTAAGGATACCGATAAACCTTTTGCGGAAAAAGCACGGACCCGTGAGTTTGCGCGTTTGTTTAACCTCTATCTGAGCAAAGACAGCTACATGATGGATGTCAGAGTGGCTGATGCCATGAAGATGAACGAAAAAGAAGAAGAAAACTAACCTTTCCCACTATCTCCGGGAGCCTGCCATCAAGACAGGTTCCCTTATGCAAAACCAGCGACATTCGCACATTTTCATTTTCCCCAAAATCATATCCCTTCATTGTCTCGAAAGATGTTGTTTACCAACGTCTGCATCTTGTCATTGCCACTTTCCCTAGAATTACTCCTGTCGAAACAAACAGGAGAAGACAATGAAAAATAACAATAAAAATCAACAACGAACAGCGCTCCATGAGCAAAACGAAGTCACACCAAGAAGGCTTATCCGCCTCCCGGAAGTGCTCAAAAGGGTAGGGTTAAGTAGGGCAAGAATGTATGGACTGATCAATGCTGGTCGCTTTCCTAAACAGGTCAGGATTGGTCTGAGATCGGTTGCCTTTATCGAAAGTGAGATAGAAGCGTGGATGGATAGTGTTATTGCTGCCCGTAATGAATCTCACCAATAATATTTTAATAACAACAAGAGGAAATAAAATGAATAATCAAGAAATGAAAAATATCAAAGAGTCATCTACCAAAACTTTTGTAGCTATGGCGAAGAATCTTTATATAACGGGGATACGTATATATAAAGAACAAGAAGAATATGAGGTATTGGCATCCATTATGTTGGATAGTAATAGAACGGAATCATATATTTTGCATGTTAAAGAATATCTGGCAACACGCTTTGATGAACATATGGAAGAAGCAGGTAAAAGAGAAAGACTGATTTATGTTGATATGGATAAAGTTATGTCTGAAATGAGATATGTACATACTCAAGCATTACTTTTTAGTATGAGCTAACAACAGAATATTCGGCCCCGAAAAGGGGCTAATAAAAAACATAATGAATTAAATAAGCATTTAACTATGAGGATATAAATATGTCTAAAGAGAAGATAGGTGTTAATAAATCAACTGAACTGTTCTATGACCTTGCCTGTAGATCATTTTTCGCAAGCTGGAATATGTTCATGGAAGTCAATGGTGATGGTGACGCCAATGATTATTTAGATGACCCGGATTTTATGAGTCCATTTATTATCCATGTGATTAATCATATTCAGAACAACTTTGAAAGATTCACTGCCCAAGAAGGAAATCACAGTGATATTAATCAGGTTAACTTTGAACTGGTCGCTGCCATGTTAGTAGGGTATTCAGAAAGCTTTAGAAAGTAAGAACTAATCTTGCCCCGTAAGGGGCTAACAATAGTAATAAAGGAAAATATAAATGGCTAATAAAATATCTGTAGTAGTAAGCATGTTGTGTGACGGAACTCCAGAAGTAATGAATACCATTCAAGAAAGCTTTGATGTGTTTGTTGCCCTTAGTGGGTATTCAGTAGAAGAAATGATAGAGAATAAGGGTTTGATTGATGCCTTAAATCGACATATCAATAACGATTTAGTTGATGAGTTAGATCTGGAATATGGCTCTGTTATTGTTAACATATTTTATAACAACTAATTATTTTTACTAACCATTAACATAATAAAAGGATTAAAGATGAAAGAGATTATATTAAATAAGAATGAAAAAGAACTAAACGAACTTATTGCCAATATCTTGCAAGGATACTGTGATGAAATATATACCATTTATGAAAAACATCCTGAAACAGCAATCGATATTTTGAAGGATGGCTTCATGTCAAGCGTCATATATGATGTTTTGATAACTCGTGAGATGAAGAAATACTCTATCAGAAATGATGTATCTGATATCAATAGAAGAGATTTAAAAGCCACAATCTTGTATTGGCATCAAGAACACATTATTGAACTTGTTTCGAAAAATATAAATCAGGATGAAAATAAAGATCCTGTTTATTGGAAGATAAAAATGACAGTTGTTTGATATTAAGATGTAATGAGTATTCCCTCGAAAGAGGGAAATAACATGAATGATAAAAATGAGGTAATCAATATGATTGATGAATTCCATGTTATGTATATGTATAAAAAAGTCCAAGCTGAAGCTGCGACGACAGATATGAAAACACTGGAACAGCTTTTGAAGAAATTCCGTAAAGTTGTTGCGGAGCGCCGGGAAGAATACTATCGGGAGATTGGTGAGAAAAAGGCTCAGAATTTGAGGGCTAAGAGATTACAACAGTTGCTTGAGAAAATGGGGCGTGATCGTGTATCACCGGAGGATCTCATTGACTGGCAATAGCCAGTCATAATAATGTATCTTTACCAAGCAACGGAGGTGTCTATGGGCTGGGAACTTCACATAATAAGAACAGAAAATTGGTTCGATAGTTCAAGCAATCCAATCAGTAGTGAGGAATGGCTCCAGCTTGTTGATGATGATAAAGAACTATCAATAAATCGCAAGAATGGGGAGTTTTTTGCTATATGGAGTGGTCAAAGTGAACACGATGAACCTTGGCTTGATTGGAATGATGGAAGGATTTCAACTAAGCATCCTGATGAAGCTCTTTATTGTAAGATGTTGCAGATAGCTGATAAGCTAAATGCTGTAGTCGTTGATGAGGATGATCATAAATATTTACTTCAAAGTGATCTTATAAATCCAACATGGGCAAACTCATCACCGAGTAGTAAAAAACAATCTTTATGGGGAAGATTAATTTCAAAGCTAAAATAATATTTTTATAGTGTGTTATCAGAGATACTATCAATCTCTTCTTTTTTAATGGTCTTAATCTCAGAAATATAAGAGTCCCAAAGTTGAATACATTCTCTGGCTAGTTGTAAAGCATCATACAATGTGTTGTTGCATAAAATTGTATATTTGCATTTCATTACTTTGCCACTCCCTGATCCTGTAAGCCAAGTTGACGTTTCTTTTTGTTTACCTGCAATATGAGGCTGACGGCCAGTTCGTAATGAACGAGTTAAATTACAATGTTTAGAACCATTAGCCAAATCTGCACATATCTTCAACGCTTGATGTTTATTGATGAATATATCCACCTGACTCGCATTAATATTTAACCGATTAAGATGAATAAACCAATCTCTTATGTGATAGCAGTGAATGAAAAAAGAAATGACATCATCATCATAACCTTCTTTATCATGGTCTGAAGAAGAAAATATGCCTGAGTAGATTTTCTCCATTCGAGTAAGGTATCTTTTACTTCTTTCAATCTGTTCCATTTATCGTTCCTGTAGACTTCATTATCAATTGATTAGATTACCAGTATTATATTATTAAGGTATGCATTTAGAAAGACATTTTCCTGCGTTTGGGCTTGATGATTCGAACTCTGAATTTCTCAAGACTCTGTTCAACAGAGCGCTAAAACTCAAGTGTAGCTTCTGTGTGCTGTTTTATAACCAAGGCAACTATTTCGTCATCGCTTTTATCAAGAATATTTCTCTTGTAGAGGCTATACGTTCCGATCTTGTCAATGTTTTTAGAAGCAAAAGTGCAAGCTTGGTTAACAGGGTTAAGCGCATCGATAAATTTATCAAGCAGAGATTCTTTCTTCCTGTCGAGCCTGAGTAGTTCAGTATGAGCAGATTTAAATTTCTTTGCTTCAGTGAGTTGAGTTGCATCAGAGCGCAGCCAGCGATATTCCTCTCTGTACTCAGATATTGATATATGTTGTTATAATGCTTCAACGGTAGTTAAATATTTAATTAAGCCATCGTTGTCCAACGTTACATTCTTCATATATGCCGAGTAAATAAAATAGTATATATATTACGATTTATGGAATGGCTGTCAAGCAGTATAGGAAAAAATAAGGGAAAGTGTCAGGTAAAGTCGTAACTAATACATATTAAATACAAAATATTCAACCTGAAGATTTATTAAAATTTCACTTTTCTCTGTTGAAGTCCGCCTTGTGCAGGTCTTTTTATAGACTTCCAGCTCCTTCCTTGTTATATATTTTTCATAACCCACAAAAATGTGATGTGTATGAACCCTTTCCCGCAGCAAACTCAAAGCTATAATTTCTTTTACGATGAATCTAATAACGTCCGTAAACTATATCTTTCCAAACAAATTGATGGTTATAACATTGACCATGATCCTGATAAGCATAACAGCGTAAACTTCGTGTTAGCCGGTGTTGCTCATACTGATTCCTCATCGAATGCTGACTTTGACGACTTACGCCAGCGCATACAGCTACACGCCAACGCTAACGAGTTCAAGTTGAAACACATAGCTAAAGGCGACTTCCTGACTATGCTCACCTCCAAGAAGCTTACAGCGTTCTTTGAGTGGCTTCTCTACGGTGATCTCTATTTACACTACTTCCATCTGAATATGGAGTATTGGGGATACGTTGACATCATTGATGACTGTATCCTGTTTGGGCGTGAGAAAGGTTTTATCAGAATAACGAGTGATGAACTGTTCTATGGCTACATGATGGCAAACAAGGATGCACTACATACCTACGTCAAGGCTAACAAGGTTCCTTTCATTCAGTTCCTCAAGTCCTATGACTTCCCTTACATCGAAGGCCGGGAAAAGGACTTCATACAGGGGCTATCAAGCCAGATCACCGCTCATTGCGTAAAACTATATACAGCAGCTAATAAGGATTATTTTCAGCTCCGGTTAGCTCATGGCCTGCAGCAGCTCCTGATGGCCTGCTCTGACCAAAGCATAGATGATATGACACTCACTATGGATATTAGAGATGAACCGCCTGCAGACGACGATAACCGCCTTGTAGATGGCTTTGCTATCTTCTACCAGAACCGGGCGCAGATGTTTGAGGCATCCAGCCATATCTTTGACATAGAGAAGGTTGTTGAAGCTGATTTAGTTGAGGCCGCAGAAGCTAATCCAAATTTAGCAGCACTTAACTACTCTTTTGCTGATTCTAAACAAAATCCACTTATTCAGGTTAGTGATGTTGTCGCTGGTTTTATGCAGCACTATTTTGATTACCTTAATAGCAACAGCTATGAACAAATTATTAATGACAGAAAGAATCTTAATGAAAAACAGAGATTAAATATGGAGTTTTTACGACTCCTGATTAATAAATCACATGATAACAATCCAACATTATTACATTGTATCATGTCAGCTTTAGAACATGAAAAACACAAAAAATTTACTTACCCGGATGAACCTTAATATATGGATGGACTTAACACCCCTTTTATCTTGTGTTTACCTATACCGCTTGTGCTGTTTTATTAATTAATACCATGCTTTAATTTTATTTTTATTGAGAGTGTAATGTAATTGACATGCCCCAGAATTAGTCTGTTTTTCTCAGACTGCTTTCGTAGATGTTCCTCGTGGATCAAGCTCTTGATGACTGAAGCCGGAACAGCTCTGATATTATCAGACAAAAACTGGTAAGGATTATTCGCCTGAATGTTTTCAACGGTGGTAAGTATTTTATCCACATCAAGTTTTTTATCAAAAGAAATGATACGGTTATTACCATCTTTTGAGATTAATTTAGCTGTATTCTCTAAATTATCATGACTTTTTAAATTAAATGAGCCTATAACAGTATTGCGACCTTTGTGATATAAAGCTTGTTTTTGATTTTCACAATAACACTCAAGGTAAGAATAGAGTTTGAACTCTTGTATACCAAATGTTTCCTCAAGCATAGTCATTTGTTCTGCTAAGATATTCAGAATATCATTTTTGGATAGTTTTTTATGAAGTTTTATTTCAAGTGAACCGGGTATTTTTTTTTCATTTTTTCTTCTTGTTATTATTATGTTTTTCAGGAAACAGCTTTTAAATGGTTGGCGGTATCAACTAAGTCTTTTCTAGCTGCTTCATTTTCCTTTGTTCGCTTATATACTTTTCTGGGTTTATCGATCTTGATGCTGTTTTTAGGATTGGGAATAGCGTTATTCTTTTTCTTCTTACTGAAAATAAAGGCATCGGTATAGATCTCTTTAGTTTCAGTTTCTAAAGCTAAGCTTCGTCTTTCTTGTTTTGAGTAATCGGTATAGTTTTCTGGATATTGTTCAATCTCAGCATTAAGGCTTCTGGCATTACTTAAATGCTCTTTACGTTTCTCATCAAGTTGGTGACTCATACCCTTGGCGAAAATATTCGAGTTAATATACAGGTGTCCATGATGCTCAACGAGGATGCCTTTCTGTTTTAGCTTTTTGAATATGTTTGACATATTTCCTGATGCAATATTCAGCGCCTTACAGAGTGATGACTGAGAAAGGTTTATAAGGTTTCCGAACTCCATGTATTCTAAGATGTAAGTTAATACACGGAATTCATTCTTAGATATATCCAGATCAGAAAAAACACGAAAGTTAGATGTAAAAGCAAAAACATAGGGCTGTGCAAATGATATTGCTTTATCTTCTTCTGTTGCAATAACGGTAGTTGATTTTATATCTTTGTTTTGCAACAAGTGTCTTGCGATATCAATCTTTTGTTCAGTAGTTAATGTTTCAAATAAACGAAGTAGTTCAGTGTCATTAGTATTCATATTATTCTCTCTTATAGTTTTTATTCTGTTATTTTTAATACTATGCAGAAAAATAAAAGTCAATAGTTAAACTATAAATAAAATAGTACTTTTATTATGATATTGCTATATGTTAAAAAATCTATGTTCAAACATAGATCTTGCTATGTTCGAACATAGGATGGATCTATGTGCGCACATAGGCATTTGCTATGTTCGAACATAGCAAAAAAAGGTGTGAATCCTTGATTTTATTGGGCTGGGGTAGTGCTTATAATTAAACAATTAGTAAGAAGTTAAGAGAGTAAAGTTTTCCATTTGTTTTATGCTGGAGCGGTTTTACAGAAAATATGTGCTTTTCTTCATACTTATTTTCAGCGAAGTGATTGTTTCATACAATCACGAAGCGCTGCTTTTTGTTACTAAATTTATAATCATAGTATTACTATAGGGGAAGAGCTTTTCTCTTAACTTTATTAGCGGCTATCGCCGCAATTCTCTATGGATAAATCCATCATTAACAGGGGCAAGCCCTGTTTCAGCAATGTGATTGTTTTGGACAATCACTAAGTGCTGCTTCTTTGAATATAGTTTTCCTATACGTTTAAGAGCAAATGCTATATGTTATCGCGGTAATGCTATGTTCAAAAATAGGATCAATTTTTTATTTTATGATGGAATGATCTGGAAAAGATCTTTCCTCTTTTTATTATCAATATTGAAAAGTTACCTCATCAAGATGAAAATACATATTTCAGAGTTAGGGCGTAGCCGTGCGGCAGCACATGAGCGTTAGCTCATAAGATAAATATCTTTTCAAAAGAAGATTAAAACATTACGGAAAACGTTATTATCCAAAAGTTAAATTTGATTTTCCTAAAATAAATATGGTATTAAAAAATAAAACAAAAAGGAAAATAAAAGAATGAAAAATATTAAGATTATTACACTCTTTCACGCCCATGAAAAAATTCCATTTCTGACCTGCATAGTAAAAGACATGGAAGAAAATGAACAAGGAATAAATCTTTTCCTTGAAAACGGTAATAACATTTATGTGAAAGATTACGATTCTTACTTCTTATCAGAATCTGCAAATGCCTGTGATAGTGAGCGAATGGTAAATGTTTATGGGAGATTAATTTCTGAACTCAGCCAAGTCAGCGAAGAAACAATAAGATCGCTGATGTCAGAAACTGAAACCTATAACAGTCAGCATCCCAACACGCCCGTTAGCAAACTGGATGATTATTATTACTGTGGCAGAATGAAAGTTAATGGCCCGGATGAACCCAAACTGATGAACGCACTTGGCCTGCAAGATCTGTATGAGGCTCTACAGCAAGATAGCTTTCTGTCGGTGCTGGAAGCCGATGGTGATATCGTTATCCACGATAACACCGGCTATCCAGTGGCTGAGTATTTACATTCTGGCATCATCATTGGCATAGAGCCGATAAACCTTGCATATAGGCGAGATCTGACCAATGGCTATGTGGTGATGTTTAGAAACAGTGAATACGAGCAAGAGATGGAGGGCGATCTCTATGAGGCACTATCTCAGGCTGTTGATAGGCTTAAGATCGCTGTTGTGTTGTATGGGAATAAGTAATAACCTACTTTATAGAACTCTCCATGGAACAGTTATGGTAAAATTAAAAACATAGCTTGTTTTAAAAATATTTATTATCCATATAAAGCTTTTTATAAAATTTATTTTTTAATTAATAGAGGAAATTATGGCCGGAAAAAGACAGCATTTTATTCCCCGATTCTTACAACGAGGATTTTCTATAGAGAAAAATGGGAAGTATTTTTCTTGTTTATGCAAAAAAGAATTTATAAAAGAAAATATATTAATTGAAAATATTGGTTTGGAAAATCAGTTTTATACCTTGAATGATGATTTCTCAATTGATGAAGAGATAACCAAAAAAGAAACATATATATACTCTGGGATTGTCCGCAAACTATTGGATGAATCGTTTTTATTAGATGATAAAGTTGCTCTTGCAGATTTTATTTATCATATGGAAATAAGGACTAAAAGTTTACGAGCTAATTTTACAAACTCAGCATCTTATTTGATTGATCAAATGAAAATGAGGTTCTTAAGTAAGGAATCAATTTCTACGTACTTTGAAAAAAACATTATGGCTGATCCATTAAAACTAGATAAGTTGATTAAAGTAGAATTAAATAAGCTATCTGCCCCTCATTTTATGCATCAAAATATTAAGCAATATTTACTTGATAATATTCATATCTGGCTACCAAATATAGCTGATGAATTTTTGTTGCAACTTATACCGATGTTTGAAAAAATGATTGATTCAGGTATTCCAGAAGCAGCTAAAAAAGGTCATCTAAAAGGGCTTGAATTGGATTCCAGTTTAAAAATAGAAGAATATAAAAAATTATATTACAGAATAATAAAAACAGATCAACCATTAATATTAGGTGATTGCATAGTCTTTTTTGAGGTGAAAGGAATGCGAAAATTCAAACCATTCTATGAAAAAGATGATGATTTGAAATCAATATTTATGCCATTGGATTCATATACATTACTGTATGGCGCTAAAAATCCAGAAGATAAACCAGATATTAATGAAATTAATTATGTAATGGCGAAATGTTCAACTGATTTTTTTATTTGCAAGAATTATATTTCACAAGTTGATGAACTTCAAAAAATAATTGGTGATAATTCCTATCTCTTAACAAATGAAGATATAGATAAAATAATTGAACCATTGATAAGTAATGTACTAGGATGAGCTTTGTCTATTAAAAAGGAGTTTGTTCGCATTCACTCCTTTTTTATAAACATAACCCAGTAAATAAAATTTGAGATTTTATTTATTAATCCAACAACCCACGAGACACCTTACTCGCCGTTTGACTGAAATTATATCGGTCAACAACATTCCCTTTGAACCAAATATCCAATGATTTCATATGGGCTGTGTTGCTGTTCTTAAGCAGGGCTAGGCCGGGAATGTAGTTTGAGATCTGGCTCTCGCCTGACATGCTGGAATAGGACCACATTTCTTGCCCATCATTAGTAGCTCGTGTCTGAGGCTCCCCGAATGCGTTAATAACATCTTGCTGGGTAGTTTTCCCTTTAACGATTTTGGTTTTTACGGTTTGTTGGGATTCATCTTTCAGGGATTTGTTGCCATAAGTGGTGCAGGCAGAGAGAGGAAGGATCATCATTGCCGCAATAAGCAATTTTTTCATGTTATCTCCATAAATAAAAACTATTTCATCGACGTGTTTAAATATCTTCTATGGCTATAGAATATATTTCTGAAATACCAATATCCAACGCTCGCAAAGACCTTGATTGCCTGCAGAAGATTTATTCACGGCTGGGATATTTACTTTCCAAGCCGGATTATGAATATCATCGGTTAAGATCGTTATCCCTGAACGTTGATTCGCTAAAAGCTTTTCTTTTCCATTAGCGATAGCGGCATTATTCATTCCGCGTAAAGTGCCATTACCATAAAATTTACCTGCTTCTGATATAGTGTAGTTAATTTCCCTGATGTTGTCATAAGAGTAGGTTTTATCTTGTTCTTTATTAAAGATGCGAACGGTGCGCTGCTTGGTATCAATGACAAACCCCGTATTCTGGCATTCATACGATAAAACATCACCGTCCAATACTTCTGAAAAAGAGTTGTAATGCTTCTTTTTTTGTATGTCTATGGTGGTCATGATAATGATAAAAGCTACCACTAAAAATATGATAAGAACAGCTTCCACTTCGCCTGTCTCCGCACCAATGCCTTAACTACATCCGTTAATCATTAAAAGACGCTTCTGGCTTGGTTTTCTTCTGCTGAAGCATCTATCCCTGCGTGGCAAGCATACCACTCCGAAAGCCGAACTCAAGCAAAATGATCGGTATAACAGATCGATTATTATATATTGATAGTTAATAGCGATTAAAAATCGTTTATCGATCGGTGTTTTAATTAGTTTAATCGATCGAATAACTAGTTATGATAGTTTATATCTATCATTATTTTGTTTTTGATCGTTATAAACGATATGACGACAGGAAAAAATAATTAAATTATATCAATTGGTTAAACAGGTTGTTTTGTTGGAGCATGCCTATTAGAGCCTGATGAAGCTTCTACTGGCGCAGGTAGAACACCTAAGAACACGCATTGGTAATCATTCAGAAAGGGATGGAAAGATGAAGAAGATTTTACTCGTTACTTGCACAGCTCTGGTTTTGGCGGGATGTGGTGAGAAAGGCGACTTTGAGAAAGCGATTAATGCGAAAATTTCAAAGTCCAAGCTGTGCTACTCATTGCAGGACAATAACATTGTATTTAATAAAGGTTTTCCTATCCGGGTTAACAGTGGCTATCGTTCTGCCGGATACAGCGCCAGCGATGAAATTTTAAGGGGGTTATCTGATCAAGGGTTGCTTGCTGTTTCGAGGCAGTCTAACGGCTTTAGTAGCGTTGATGTTCTGGAAGTGACGGATCAAGGCCAACAGGTTGAGTTTTGGGACAAAAAAGACGGTGCCTGTGTTGGTCATCGTGTTGTAGCTGAGATAACGAACTGGACAGAACCCAGTGAAGCTGATGGCCTAAAAGTGACGCAGGTTTCATATACATGGAAATTGGCCGATGTGCCGGGATGGGTTGATAAAGATGTCTTCTCTGGTGTGAAAGGTATGGCTGAACCAGAAGAAGCCAAAATTGTTCTGGTGAAAACCAATAACGGCTGGTCGGCTCGGTAATTTCAGGAAAAGACGCTATGAACACTATCTATTGGGTGATTTTCATGGGGCTGCTGATAAACATACCATCACTGGCACCGGTGCTGTTTCTCAAAAAGATACAAAAGAACTTGAAGGTATCGTTGGCCCTTAGACTTTTTCTGCTTAACGCTTTCTTAGTCATATCTCTGGTAACGTTATCCCAGAACACTACGCAAAAATATGGGCTGTTCCCGATATGGCTGGTATTTACTGCTATTGGGCTGTTCGTGGTCATGCTAATTCCAACCGTAAAATTTACTCGTAAGTATTTAACCGTCGGTAAAAGCCGGGTTGTTATGCTTTCATCATTCCTGATCGCCTATGTCGTAAGATTTCATGGCGTGTTTTCAGATGTGAATGGCAGTGGATATACGCTTAATGGATACAATGTGGTATGGACGTTGTTCTTCTTGTTTGCGTGTCTACTGGCTTATCTCGGTTGTGCTGGGGATAAAAATTATTCTGGTGCTTCTGCGCCGTCATCTACACCGCAATCAGATTATTTTAAACCGACCAAAGAGTACGAGACACAATCACAAATCGATTATGATATTGCTGTGAAGGGATCAAGTGTTCTATCTGATCCAAATCTGAGCATCGTTGAGCAACAGCGTTATAGAGATGCTATAAAGAATAGTAAAGATACAGATTTGGAGTGATATTTTTCTTGAGATCGCACAAAGAATAGTAATTGGGTAAATATAATAAAGGGATTTTTTCATAAGATGCCGGCCATCGATTGATGGCCGGAATATATTATCTGCTATTTTATTTGTCTTTATCAGAAATAGTCACATCCATTCTTCTTCTCTCAATGGTTTTAATAATATTCATGATTATCACATCTCGATTTTGTCTCGAGGTGGATTTTATACCAATTGTATTAGCCAGTGCCTTTAATGATTGTATTGTTGGAAATAACAATTCATTAGAAAGGTTTTTATTTATTTCTTCTATAGGTAAATTTTTCATTTTATCCGCATACTCAGTGAATTCTGCATGAGTTGCGTTATTAGCAGATGCTACAGATAATTCTTTTGACTTTTTATTGCTAGAGGATATAATCTTACTTTGTTTATTTTTTTCTTCCAGTAATCTTAATATGTCATCTAATGCATAATCCAAGTTTTTATTAGGATAGAATGACATTATTTTTGTTATATATTGAGCAAGGGATATTAACTCATGAGTCTTTATCATAAATCCTCCAGTTTTTCGCACAATTCACTTACTACTTCTTCGAAATAGTTACTCTGCTTTTCCGCATTCGCTTTAGAACGGGGTAAATTGTCATAGCTATAAACAGTAAGGTTATTTTCTGCCGCAACAGATATACCATCTCCATCTGTAATATACTTCTCAAAAACCATTCCGGGATGTTGGGATTTTACATCGTTTATTGTTCCTTCATGTGTATCTTTAGGCTTTTTATCATACTCATCGACCATGTTGAATATAATTCCTAGCATTTCTGTGTCGGTGAAGTTAATCTGAGAATTAGAGTACTGTATCATTCCTCTGAAATTTGTATTCAATTTATCCATCTCTGTTTTGATAAGAGATATACCCACAGTGGATAAGAAATCTGGTATTGCTGGAATTAGATATAGTTCACTGGCAAAAAAAGCATTTTGAGTAACTAGATTAATATTCGGGGGACAGTCAAGAAGTATATAATCATACTCATCACTTACTTGGTCAATAGCATGTTTTATAATAGCCATTTTTTCTAATTCAAGTTCTGTTTCTTTTTGATGTGTGGCTGCACTTTTCTTTTCACGCGCCAACATCATATCAACAAGAACTAATTCGTGATGGGATGGAAGTAAATCAACATTTTTCCATACCTTACCGGGCCTAGCACTTATTGATTTTTTTATAATGGCTTTTTTTGTATCAAAAACATTACCATCAAAATAATCATCAAAAATATTTTTTAGTGTCGGTTTTTTATCGGTGTAAACATATTTTACGTATCCATCAACCCCTAGAGCCAGATAAGATAAATTGGATTGTGGGTCTAAGTCAATTAATAATACTCTCGGGTGTTCATCTGAGTTCCGCATTAGCCCTACACCAAGATGTAATGTTAAAGTGGATTTGCCAACTCCGCCTTTCCAATTTATCATGCTGATTATTTTAGCCATGTGAATATCCTTTTGTTAACTTTTATTTTAATCAATCAATACACTTTTTCTTTAACAAGGTCATAATTTTTTTCTGATATTTCTGAATTCTACTTGCATCATATAATTACATATGGTTACTATTAAACTCTATATTTTTATAAAAAATAATCCCGTATCAAAAATTTTGAATTCTTGAGTATATCAATGAGTTTGTTTTTTTTGAACACATCATTATTCGATTTTAACCCTTTCGGTAGCATAAAATTTTGGATGTCTGAGTTTTGGTGTTTCTGGTTTCATACCAGTTGAAAGTGTTGGTATGTAGTCCAGATCGCTATCAGTCAGTTCGCGCAGCGGACGACTTGGAAAACGTCTGATCTCCTCTTTGGTTGGACTATAAGTGTCATTGTTAAATTTGGCACGTCTTTCATACTCAGCGCGTGCCACATAGATACCCAGCACCTCATCAAACACGTAGTTTTCAGCAATACGCTTATCGTGATCAGCATCAATGGAAACAGGAGCTGGTTTCTTTCTGGCCCAGACAAATTTCTCTTTTATATATTCAACCACCAACAAGGTGAAACGCTTGAACAAACTAGTCTGACGAGGTTTAACCTGCTTCCTCTTACTTTTAACAGGAGCGCGTTTGGTCGCTTTGGCCGTTGAAGAGGATGAGGTTTTCAATTTAGTGCGTGTATGAGGTGCAGGGGCAACCAGAACAGGCTTTTGGCCTTCTGATGATGACTGTGAACCTGTTTCAGGTAAGACAATTTCAACAGGCTCTGACATTTCGGATACGGTGAAACTTCTAAGGTCAACAACGATCTGTAGATCCAAGTCCTTGAAGGTGTTGTATGTAGCCAGCGCTTCTTGTTTCATCTCATCACGAACAGTCTGTTCAGCAGCACGCTGCTCCTGAACCTGTTTGCTGTTCCACTTGGCACGATGAACACGTTGCATTGGTGGACGGCTGGTTGCTGTTGCCTTGGCAAGCCATAGTGCTTTTTCTTCAACATTTAATGTAATAGCAGCATTTTCGAGTGCTTCATTGTGCTGAGTATCAATTGAACGGTGATCAATACGCTCATTGCTGCCAGCTTCAGTAAGATAGCGATTGGCAATCGCAGACCATGATTCACGCCAAAGGATTACATTTTTCTTGTCATTCCAGCTTCTATCTTTTTTGCCAAAGCCATCAGCGGTGATTGGCTTTAATGTCAACATCACATGCGCATGAGGATTTTTACCATTGAGATCATGAAAAGCGATATCAGCAATCATTCCCTTATCAACGAAATTTTTCTGACAGTATTCGGCTACTAATTTTATCTTGTCTTCATTGCTAATTTCAGTGGGAATAGCAACATCAAAATAACGGGCTGTTTGACCGTCTTTCTGACGCTCAACCTTTTCAACTTCATTCCATAGTGCGGTAGAGCTTTCAATAATATGAGCGGGTGCGGAAACAGGTGCTAATATCTGATGATGGAATAAATCGGAACGATGGCTGAAATCATAGGTATTGCCTGTGCGATCATCTGTTATTTTGCAACGCGCATGGTAGGCAGCCTTCCTACAGGAAGACATGCCCTCCGAGCGTTTCACAATTTTAAACTCCAGATGAAATATCGCCATAAAATACAAACCTCAAATATAACTATGCTGCTGTTAGTTTTTCGTAAGAAAAACTTTTGTGTTGATGTTGACCTTTCTTTTAGCCTGCGGCAGGCAACCGTCGGTAGACCCCACACGCTCACGAAGTGAGTGTATAAGTGGGCATTGTTTTTTTGAACAATGTAAAACCCTCTACTTAATTAATACGAAATATATTAATGACTGTAAAACAAAACGCCGAATTAAGCGGCGCAATCTGGATGAAAGGGCGAAGTATTCCGCGATATTACATAGATGGGTTTTAGATAGCGTCCGAAGGACAAGAGAAGTGTTAATTTATCCCGCCGTAAGGCGGGAAAGACCTAAAATAAGAAAATAAGAGTCTCGTTAGATAGTTTTTCCTGTTGCACAATTCACAGGTTTAAATAAAATATTAGATTAAAAATCAATAGGTGAAATTAAAAGCACTAAATAACAAAAATAAGTAACGCGGAGAGATCGGGTTTTTTAACACAGGGTGATTTTGCATACTATGTTTTTAAATTTCATTTTTCTTTTCACTTTATCACCATTATTTTTTCTGGTCTGACCTGTTTTGTGTAAGTGAGCGCTAGCAAAATATCTAACTAAAAACATGATTGGATAAACACAATATTAACAGGGGCAGACCCTGTTTTCAGCGATGTGATTGTTTGCGACAACCACAAAGTGCTGCTTTTGACAAAGATAACTATATCGAATAAAACCAGTATAGTCATCGAACTAAAGGATAAATATAATGAATAAAAAAGATGAGAGACCAATAAAAGCAAAGAAACCGCTTGAGCATATCAATTTATGCATAACACGAGATTTTTATTTTTATGGTAAATTTTATGATGAGTTAAAGGAAATCATAAAAACATATAATGATAGAGGATGCTGATATACAATTTAATGCTACTATTGAACGGTTCAAGCAGATAGTTTTAATGAAAATGATTGATTGGTTAGATAGCGGTAGGATCGTGCATTCTGACGTTCCAATGGTTATTACTATTTTTCAACAAGAAGCTTATGGATTCAATTTTCGAAAACTAAAAATAAGATTATACATAAATGACGGACTGATTAAAAAGTTTGGTAAAAGAATCGAGTATGGGATGGTTAAATGGTAAGGGATTTGAGTTAAAATACTAAAGAGTAATATTGAATATTGATTATACCATGTGTTATGTTTGATAATGTTTAGGCCAAGTGATAGAGGTATTATGGAATGCTACAATAATAACTTGTTTGCAGGATCTAGAAGATAAGGCTAAAGATCAAGCTTTTGAAGATGCGAGGAAAGGTTTAACCGATAAAGAATTCAAAACCATCGCCTATAAAATTGTATTTAAAGAACAAAATAAGAAAGAAGAGTTTTCAGGAAGAACTTATTACGAAGAGATAGATTTTCAAGAAGAACAAAGTATTCAGAATAATATATTTTATATTCATGAAAGATATAAAGTATATAAGGATTATGCATATGGGGTAGGGTTAACAATAGTTGTTAATGAAAGAACCTTGGATCAAAAAGCTGTTGAAAGAGCTATCGAAGACTTTTATAAGCGTGGCGAGAAAGAATGGATAAATGATAATCCTGTTGACAAAAAAGAGCTTGTGGAACTTTACAACGAGGTTTTTAAAAAGACAAATTGTGGTTCCGCTGCAATAAAAATGGATTAATTTTTAACCAGTAAAACAGAGGTTCAGTTATGCAGATCATCCCCGTCAGTCCTGAACACATTGCCAGCATTCAAGAAATCTATGCTTGGCATGTTATGAATGGAAAATCAGTCGGTTTTAAACACGGACGTTGGGTTGATACGGTTATTATGCAAAAGGCGCTTGGTGATGGGGATACGACTCTTCCAGAAGAATAAAATATCTGTATTGTGGCTGAACTTTTACCATAGGGACAAGCCCATTACAGCAGATGTTTTACCATGATTCATTTGTTTATTTTTTTATATTTAAAAATGAAATTAATTAATAAAAACATGGAGGTAATTAATATGACAACCCATAAAGTAATATACATATAGTCATAATAAAATTCAGGGTTTCCATCGTAAAGACGATTGTGGTTATAAGAGTAAGGGATGTAAATTGCATTTGATAATTCTGCACATGATATCGCGATAGCAATGATGTAATAAAACAGCGAGTTTCTGTTATGTTTGTTTTTTTTAATGCCATTAATTATTAATTTCAAACAAATTAGAGACACTACCGATAATATAATGAAGTCAACGGTCATTTAAAAAATCCTTGAATGGTTATAATTATTTTTATTTTAATATTTTTTTAAATAATAATCCAGAAAAACTCTATTTTTGATAAAAACCACAACGAACAAAATGCTATGAAAAATGCGTTAAAAAAATCATATCGTTCTTGTATGTTTATAGCTGTTTTCGTGAAAACATTTTTTAGATTTCCCAAATAAGTTATAGAGGGCTTGGTATTAAAATACTACACGCTGAATGTTATTTTTTCAATTTGCCATTTCAATAAAAATAAAGTAAACAATAACAGACGTGAAATAAAAGGAGAACAACATGAGGCTTGGTGAGTTGGATGAGACAGCATTAATTTTAATGACAATAAATGCTGTTGCTTGGGGAATAAATATTGGGCTATTAAGTATGTGGATTATCAGATAAAAATATAATGTTATATCCTGTTGATAATTATTCAAAATGTGTTAATTGAATTGCACTGAATATTACAAGGAGAGGGTATGCATAAAAATCATGATGAGGCCATTGATTGGGTAGCAAGACGATTAATTGAGGATGGTATCTACACCGATATTGAACAAGCTTATTCCGATGCAACAGATATCATTAACAGAAAGAGAGAGGAGGTTAGACTCAAACAGGAAAAGGATTATTTCCGTTTTCGTATTAAGACTATAAAGAAAAGAATAGCATCTGGATACGAATACGCAAATATTCCATACAAACCGAAAAAACCGATAGTTAAAAACAACAATTCAGATTCATTTTGGGATTGGGATTCTGACGACAAATAAAACAATAAGAATATAAAGGAGAAAAACCATGACAACAAAAACAATCAAACAACAAATTGCTTCCGCGCAGGAACGTTTATATTTCTTGGAAGCTAAAAAGAAACAACAAACTAAAAAAGAAAATACCCGCCAGAAAATTATTTTCGGCGCAGAGGTTGCAAAAGTCTTAGGATGTGATATTGGTTATGTAGATAAAGAGTTAGTCTTTGGTGTTTTACTTAACATATCCAATCTTCATGAGAGTGATGTTGAGGCATACAGAGCACAAGGACAAACTTATATCGAAAGTATTTTAAATAAATCCAAGCAGTAAATTTTCTCTTTTCACGTCCGAACGGTGAACCGGTTTAAAACTTGTTTTTAGACCGGTGAACTGTTGATAAATACTAAAGATAAAATCATTATCATGCTAATTAGTTGACTAGCCTTATTAGGAATAATCTTGGCTTTATTCGTGTGTTTCTAACAAGACATTTGACGGCTAAGACGATAGTATAAACGCAGACTAAATAGGTTGACAGGGAGTCGTATGAGTAAGCGTAGTGATATTCTTGAAGATCCTTTCAATGCCAAGCTATCTTCACAATCATCTGGACTTATCTATACCGAAGAGTTGGGATGGATAGACCTTGGTCATGCACGGGGAGCTGATATCGTTGATTTACTTCAAAAATTTCGAACCGGAGAGTCAGGTAGCAAAGATACGTACCGGATCAGATATAACCAAATGATGTTTATTGGTCATCGTTCAATTGGTACGGGGCGATTTGTTGAATGGGAGATAAAACGAGGCAGAACAAATTCTGAGATTGAAAGTATTGCTTTGGCAATGATGATGCACACATCTTATAATTTTGAATATTGGCAAACTCATTTTGGTTGGTTCACTGATAGTGGTTATAGTGCGGAAGATTTGATCTCTAACCTTCTGGGTTTTTATTATGCGATTTCATCTAAAAACTATCTTTTGAATCTCAAGACTGTTTCTCAGGAAGCTGCTTTTCGTCGTTGGGACTATTATGGATCGTTAGGGCAGCATAAAAACAAATCATTTTTGCCGCTGCTTTTTCCTGATCCTCAAATATCCGGTATAAAGCATCAACCATACTTTGGTAAGTTGCCTGTATGGATGCAACGCATAATTCCTTTTACTGATGTTCAGTCAAGTATTGCTTATCCGGTTAATAAAAATGGTATGAGTCTCAGTTTTTTTGCTCCGAAGCATGTGAAGGTCTGATGATGAAATTAATACGTGGGCTTATTATTTTTATTGCGGTTTTTATACTATTAATTCTTGCTATAATGTGGGGGATGGGAAAAACTATTGATGCTCGCCCTGAGTATAAACAAAGTGATTTTTTTAGTTATCATTATTTTACTGATGATGAAATCCAGAATGCTCCACGAATTAGCGCGGACTATAGTTTTAAATTCCGCGCTCAAGATGGAATGGTGCCATTAATGAGTAGTATTATCTTTAAAAATGTAAAAGATGATACGCCATTAAAAAAATATGTTGAATCTTTGGGATATAAATATATGGGTAAAGATGAAACATATGGTGACCATTGGAAAGACATGGAAACTAACACTACGTTTTGGTTGTGGGTAAGCAAAAATAAAAATGAAGTTATTTTGACTAAAGAAACCTATTATTAATTTATTTCCGCCAGTGTGATTACTGGCGGTTTTTATTCAGTAGTAAGTCTGTCAGAACATGTCGAGTTTAAATAGCGAAATCTTCCAGCTTCTTACCGTTTTCAAGCGCGGTAGCAACAGCTTTAGGCGTCCGTCCCTGACCCGTCCATAACTTTTCGTTACCATTTTCATCAACGTATTTATATTTAGCTGGACGGGGAGCACGTTTAGCTTTTGCTGATTTACTTGTGGACACCGAGCCAAGCAGTTCAGCCGGATCGATGCCATCTTCCAGTAGCTGGGCGCGTAAAGCTTCGATTTTGGCCTGACGTTCAGCCCGTTCTTTTTGACCACTTGCTTCTTCTTCACGGCGATCTTCAACAATAGCCGTAAGCTTTTCCAGCATTTCTTCCAGTGTTTCCAGATCGATTTCACGCGCCTGAGCACGCAGGGTACGAATGTTATTTAATACTTTAAGGGCTTCACTCATTGGGCGTCATCCTGATGGAGGAATAAATCATGGTTAGGTGGTATGTCAAAATTTGACAATTGGCAACGGAGAATTATATATCAATAGAACTAAGGAGGAAATAATGAAGAAGAAAAAATCAACTCGCAATCCCCTTGAAGACACGGCTATTTTAACGCGTTTGGCACGAAAAGCATCCAGAAAAGCGATTAAAGAGGCTTTTCAGTCTGGTGTGGCTATTCATTATATTGCTGAAGGGAAAATTGTCAGAGAATATCCTGATGGTAAGAAAGAAATTATCCATTAAAAATGTTTTATAAAATCATCAGTTTTAATTGACTTCATGATAAATAGTGATATTTATATTGAAGTAATAAACATTTTTTTAGTTTTTAACTCTCCATAAAAGGCAAAGGTATCATCCTTTGCCTTTTCCATATACCTCGTCGTTAACCGTTCATCGGTAAAAAAGCTAAGTATCCGTTTTTTGCTCTTGTTCAATAAAAATTAATTGATTATCTCTTTTTTATCATTTAAATGACAAAGGAGATAAAAATGATCTTGTTGAAGAAAAGAAAAAGTAAAAAAGGGTTTTCCCTGCTTGAACTACTTTTAGTTCTTGGGATTATCGCAGCGTTAGTGGTTGCGGCATTTATTGTTTATCCAAAGGTTCAGTCCTCGCAAAGAGCCACAGCGGAAAGTAATAATATAGCGACAATTCAGGCTGGGGTAAAAGCACTTTATACGGCAGTATCCAGTTATTCCGGGCTAAATGAAACAGTAGCGGTTCAGGCAAGTATTTTTCCTGACAATATGTTAGTCAGCAGCAAACCGGTAAATGCTTTTAAAGGCAACGTCTTGTTAGGCACATCAACCGATAGTCCTTCCGGCGTGGCTAACTCGGCATTTACTATTACCTATATTGGTGTCCCAGCATCCGAATGCACCAAGATTGTTTCTGGCGTTGGCGCTAACTTTTACAGTGTAGCGATTGGAACGGGCAGCACAGCATTAACAACAGGAAACATCAGAAAAGCCAGCAGTGATATGAATATGGCGACCGTGGCGTCAACGTGTCAGTCTGGTGGAAACAGCAATACTATTACCTTCACATCATTATAAATAAAAGGGCATTCGCCCTTTTATCAATTAATCCCTTATAGATATCTTGACCACTTTTTTATTTTTGCTAATTGATTAATAGGTGAAATAAAAAAGGACGAGAAAAAATGAATAAATATAAAAAAGGGTTTTCCTTACTGGAAATTATTCTGGTGTTAGGTATTGGTGCGGCAACGGCTTTCATGAAGTTTCAGGATATGAAAAACGATCAAGAAGGCATCATGGCAAATACCGTTGGATCGCAAATGAAACAGATGGGAGAAGCGGTAAACCGTTATATCAGCATCCGCTATGACAAACTATCAACCCTGTCTTCCAGTAGCAGTCAAACCAGTGATCCGGGGCCAAGAACCTGTTCAGCGGCAGGCTGTGAAATCACTTACCAGACATTGATTAATGAAGGCTTATTACCTGCTGGCAATAAAGGGGTTAACACGCAGAAGTCCTCTTATAAGATCTTATTGAAACGCTCTGGCACCTCACCCAACTATGTTGTTAATGGCCTAATCACAACAACATTACCGTGGATTGAAGGTAGTAGAGTTCGTTACGACCTGTTAGGCCGTGCCATGCAGGCCGCAGGAATTGATAGCGGTATGACGCAATCATCAACCGTTGCATCAGGATCGGGTGGTCAATGGACAGAGAACCAAAATAGCTATGCGGGGATCAATGCGGCGGGGCTGTTGGCTTATTGTGTTGGTTATGACAGCGCTATGTATTCGGTTTATCTGCGTCGTGATGGGACATTGCCAATGACGGGCGATCTCAATATGGGTGGGAATGACATCAATAATGTTGTGGACATTGCGGCATCAGGAACCGCGACAGCCACAACATTGAAATCAACAGGGGCAACCAATGTTGGAACCACGTTAACGGTTGCAGGCGCATCCAGTCTTAAAGGTGCAGCATCTTTAGGCTCAACATTAACCGTTGCCGGGGCTTCTTCCTATACGGGAGTAATGACGGTTAACAACAATATCAACGCGTCAGGAACAATCACCGCAGGCGGTCAGCTCATTGGACATAACACCGCCGGAGATAAATTTTCTATTGGTAGTGGAAATACTAACGCCTATGAATTCCGTCTGGATGCGGCCAAGCCACTTACTATTTGGCGTAATGGTGGTGAAGCGACAGAAGAAAGATTACTTGTTTCAGGTTCGCAACGAAACCTTGGAGATTTGAAAATCGTAGCCAGTGGTTCGGCTACCGGTTCAATCACGTCATCAGGAAATATTACATCCGGTGGCACAGTAGCTGCTCAGTATTTACAGCCAACATCGACGGTGGTTGCCGGGGCTGCTTGTTCTGCTTCGGGAATAATTAGTAAAGACTCTGGAGGTGCTTTACTCACCTGCCAATCAGGTAAATGGACGGGGATTGATATTAAACAAGGAGCCTTATGTGGGTTTTCATCGGATGATCATAGTTATGGAAATATTAATGTATATTTATGCAAAGGTCATAATCCGATGGTTTCCTGTCCAACAGGTTATATTAGATCAAAAATATTTCAAGCTGATGTGAATTATTTATATTCCTGTGTAATTACAGAAAATCTAAGTGGTGAATGATATGGATAATATATTATTGGAGAACGTAAATGAAAGAATTAACTATAAAAAAGGATTGTTGTTATTTATATGTTTGTCTTACAGTGGAGTCGCTGCCTCTGAAGAGATGATATTCAAATCACCGGTTGGTAGCCTTTATTTACTTGAATATAACAACGAATATACTGGCGCTAATGTATTAAAGCTAACAATGACACATGTCTCTGATGATGCATGTGCAAAGCTTGCTCCTGAGTTAGCTGGTAAATATTTTGAAGTGCAGGTAAACAGTCAATATGTTCCATTGACTCCGCCTGCATCAGGAACAACATGGAACCGAAATTATGTTGTTGTTGATAAGGCCGCTGCGTTATGTCAATCAGGGAAAAATAATACCATAGTAGTGAATCATTTTATCTATCCAAAAACGTATGCGTTATATAACGAAAATGGCGACATTGTGAATTCAGTAAGTGGTTCGTCTGCCAAAGAAAACATTGTTAACAGTAGCTATGAAATCTACAGAAAAACTATGCAGACCAGAGAGAACCATCAGTTATCAGTTAAATAAGGACACATTATATGAGAAATAAAAAAGGATACTCAATATTAGAAATGGTATTAACACTGGCTATCGTGTCCGGTGTGGCCTATGCGGTGTTGAGTTATTATCGCAGTGAAAAGAAAGACAGGGCAATAAGGGAAAACGCCCAACAGATTGAAACGATATTCAAGGCATCGGATTCCTATCTTATTGGTTTAAGATCTGATGGCTCCAATCAGGACAGAAACAAGATCTCCATGCAGATCCTGAAAAATATGAATGCGTTGCCGATAAACCTCGGTGCGTTTACCAAACAGGAGATACTGGTTGATACGCTGCCAGCCGCGCAGATACCAGAGCCAGAAACGAATGAGAGCAGTAATCAACCAGAAGAGCCGGAAATCATACCGGAAACCCCATCCATACCTGAAACCCCGATTGTTGATAACGTCTCTTTCCCTGATGAATGGCTGAAGAGCGATCCTGTCGTTGTGGTTAATAATCCAGTTCCTGTTGAGCCAATACCTGAGATGCCAGTAGAAACAACACCGGAGCCAAGTATTCCGGTAGAGCCTGTTGAGGATGATACGACTACAGGTGCCGTTGAGAAGGAGATAGATGAAGCATTATCAAAAGAAAGCTACTTCCTTTGGAGTGATGGGGGAAAATACGATGGATATCAAATAACAATTGCTATGAAATTAACAGACGGCATTTTATATGTTCTACAAGGAAATGATAATCATAATCTCACTCCATTATTACATTCAGGAACTACCTACTTAAATTATAATGAAAAAATATCAAATATGTTGAAACAAACGCAGGTGGCGGATTTATCATATGGTTCTTCCCTATATACATCGACTACTGATTGTTCCAAACTGTCTAATAGCTATTATGATGAATGTGCGTATACATCTGATTATGCATATCTAAATTACTCTATTTATAATGCATTTAATATCCCTAAAGTATTAACCACAGATAAAGCTGCAAATAATTTAATCAACTATTGGGTAAATAATAACTTATCTTCGCTAAAAGGAGAAGTGAGCAGTGGTGGATATGCATGTAAAGTTCCAAATATAAAAACAAGAAATATTTTAACAGCAAAACCGAATAATGGTCTATGGCTGTCATATGAATTAGCTACAGATGGGATGTTGTATATCGTTTCTACAAGCAGTTCTTCTTTGTCTTGTAATTCTAATAGCAATCGAACCATCACTAAAGTGGGTGATTATTGGTAAAATTTTTAAGAATAAATAATGTTGTTAACCAGTTTAATAAAATGATAAATATATTTGACAAGCAAAAAATAATATATTACTTAATATATGTCTTTAAAGATATTCACTTCAATAAAGTGTCTGATTGCTCCATATATGGAGAGTTTGTTTACAGCTCAATGGGCTGATATCGTTGCCCCAAATGTGGGGCTAAGTATTCTATCCTATGGATAGTGCCTCAATGAGGCAGTAAAATGGCCTAACGGCCATTTTTTGCGTTTCAGCTTATTATAAAAATTTATTCGGAAATTAACTCACTTCTTTTGTTTGGTAGGTTCGATATAGAACATCGAGCCTTTCCCACAACACAAAAGACAGGATCTCTTTGGCTTGGGGATTTTCAACCTCAACAACAGCGTAAATTAATGCCCGACATTGATCGATGATTTCTTCAAGTTCCAACGGCGTGTTATCGAACATAATAAGCCTCCGCTGCTGGATATTGAGATGTAGCAAAAAAGCTAATATCCAGATGCAGATTTTCAGGTGGGGAATAGGTAAACTGACAGACAGCCATAGCGTTATCCTTCTAACGTTGTGGTTAGCCCCTGTCTGGTATTGCTGTACCTTTCAGGGGCGACTGGTGTTCAGGGGGGCTTGTTAAGGCACGTACCTGATTGGCTGCAATTTAAGGCTAGGATTGGTGCTAGTCAATTGTTAATAGTGGTACAAGAAAATCTACGGTTGGCAATTCAGGTCTGCATAGTTCAGATCTGCTGAACAGTTGGATGAATAGATTAATGGTTTGAGTATAAATTAACTTTATATGCCTGACAAACCTTAAGTTTTAGGGTTGTCAGGCCAAAGTGAATTTGTACTAGAAATAAAAATTTTCGTCATTTGACTCATTTACGTTTGTAAATAAGGTACCACAAGTTAAGTAGTCATCATCGTTATTTTCAATTGTCTCGGTGGATATTGTAATATCATGTAATACATTTTTAACACTATTTCCCATTCCTCTTACTCCTGTTTCGTCCATAGAAATATATATATAATCTTCGTCACTATTCTCATTAACCTTTGTTATTGAGGTTCCTGCATTGATTAAATCGTTATCGTCTGATTCAATTGTGAAAGTTCTTAATGTTGTATCATTTAATTTTAATAAATCATCTGGAAGATGTTTTTTTTCATATGTTTCACTGTAAAGCATTATATATGGTTTCATGTGAACATTCCTAAATTATAAATAATTATATTATATGTGTGTCGGGAACGGATAAGAAAATTTCAGTTTTTATTTCCGAACTGCTTCCTGAAGATAAAGTAATAATGATAAATGCTATTATCCCAATACAAATTGCACGATATAAATATTTTTCGGAGTTTTTTACGATCCCTGAAAAATATCTTACATCATCATTTTTAGCCAACCAATCTCTATACAATGATTTTGTTAGCTCATGCTTATAGCTTGAGTTTTTAAGATCTTTAAATGATGATTGGTAAAATGAGCTTACCATCATTCCTTTTCTTAGGAATAAAGCCAGATTAATGATCTGGGCTGTGATTATTATAAGCAAATAACAAAAAAACAAAGATAAATAATTTGATAAATCGGCTATGGATATTTTTGTATATAAATAGGTTAAGGCACCAGTTAAAGCGAGCATGATAGTTGTATAGTGAGTTATTTTATTTCGTACGGTTGACATACTATCATTATTTTCTGATATTTTTTGCTTTAAAAACTCATCTTGGTTTTTTATTTTCTCAATAGGCTGATTATCAATGTGTATCTTATAATCATTCACCAGTGATTCTATAATATCTTCTTTCTTTCTTCCCCATTTTAGGTCGTAGTCTAAAACAAAAAACGAATTGAAATTTTCTTTTTCAAAGAAAATACAGCCTTCTTTTTTATATGTAAGAAAGTAAAAAATACGACTTCCAAATGGTATAGTAATTAAAGATATTCTTACATTTACATGGCTGACCTGTTCCATTTTTTCAATAGTATCAAAATTATCATCAATAGATGTATGAAAGAGTAATGAATAATTTAATATTTTTACAACAATGAAAATGATTTTATTTATCATTTAAGTATCTCATTATTTCTTTTGAAATTTCCAGTTCGGTTTCGTGTTCAAGCCATGCCCATTGTCCATTAGCATTCATTTCCAAAAAAAACCATTCTTCATTAAGAACTACAAAATCAAAACAACCGAAATTAATCTCAAAGAATTGCATATAAAGCAAACATTTATCTTTTATTTTCTTTGGTGTATCGGTTCTACTGTATATGATTTTATTATTTTTCTTTCTCCAGTCAATTTTATTTTCAGATTCAATTTTTACGGGGAAAAATTCTTTATCCACAACTGTAATTCTTACTTCGTATTGTTTTTTTGAATATGTTTGGAAATAAGCCGGGCAGAACTTTAGAGCATTAATGTCTTTGTTTCTATCAAATATATTTGTTTGAACAATTTCTTTGCTCTGTTCATCCTCGACAACTCCATTAGATAGAGGTTTAACTATAATTTTAGCATCCAAATGAGACATTAATAGACGGGCGCTGTTTGTTAAACAATAATCTGGAGTTGAAAATCCAATCTTATTAGCTATTTTCGCTTGTAATATCTTATTATCTGCCTTTCTAAGGACAGATGGTCGGGATAAACATTTCCCATCAAAAGCTTCAACTATTCCTTCAACTAGTGAGAAAACTTCTCTATAACAATGATTGTGATATTTTACATCAATCACATCATTAAGGTTTTCTGGAGTTGGCTTTCTATAATAAATAGATGAACAATCTTTTTCTAAAATAACGCCGTAATATTTATTTCTTATCTCGAACCCATTCTTAGTATAAGATACCTGATATTCGGAAAATTTATCAATGTTGAAAACATAAAAGTTATCAACACCTTGTCTTTTAGTTATATAATCTATGGTTTTATCAAAACTCGATGTTATAACTAAAATCATAAATTAATCTCACCCTATTTTTCTTTTATATTATTACATTGCTGACTTGTATGCAAAACATGCAACGCGATCGCATATCAGCCTTCCTTGGCGTATGCGTATAACTATTACATACGAGCAAACTCAAACGGCCTAACCATATCGTTGCTATTGGCATCCAGAAAATCAGCCCACCATTGCAGCATCAGGCGACGCTGTTCAAGGTGTTTGGCCTTATGAGTATAGGCCGCGCGAACATTGTTCTTTTCCATGTGGCTCATCTGAAGTTCTACCACATCTTCCGGCCAGATACCCGATTCAATTAAGGCACTGCATGCCAGCGTTCGTAAGCCATGACCACACAAATCGGTTTTGGTGTCATAGCCCATTTTGCGTAGCGCCTTGTTGATGGTGTTCTCACTCATTTACTTGTATCCGCAAGTTTAGGCAGTCCCTCTTGCCATTCCTTTGGCTTCTTGTTGATGATATTTTTCTCAAACCACTGAAACCAAACAGGCCAAGCCTTATCGACCTTTTTCTGAAAGGCTTTTGGTTGGTAAGTTGCCAGAATCTTTGACATTACCATACTGAGGCTATGACCTAACATCAGGTCTACAATAATGGGATCAATTCCGGCCTCGTTGCTCATCATTGATGCCGTACTGCGTCTCAGATCGTGAGTCGTAAAATCATTTCCTACCGTTTCTCGTAGCCTGACAGCGGAATGAGACATCGTGGTATGTCCGATATGTGTCCATATCTGTTTGCTAAGGTTATGCTTTGTCCAAGACCATTCTTCTAACAGACTGATCAGGTAGTCAGGAAGAGGGTATACACGCTCCTGTTTTGTTTTGGTGCGTTCTGCGGGTAAGGTCCATGTTTTAGCCTTTAAATCTATTTCAGGCCATACCAGCTTTGCTGATTCCGACTTGCGAGTACCAAAGACCATAATAAAGCGCATCGCTGCATGAGAAGGGGTGTTACCCAAGGAATGCCAGAGTATGCGGTATTGTTCTGCCTGTAGATGGTTATCACGTATTTTACCTATTACAGCAGCAACTTTTTTTCTGTCATGGATCTCTGACAATTTTTGCGGAACATACACGGGTTGTCCCGGTTGTTGCCCCTGTATGCCATGCACCTGAAAGGCATATAACATCACCATTTTAATTATCTGACAAATACGATGAGAAGCGTTGCTGACCCCCATCGCCAAAATATGAGAATAGACATGGTGGTAAGTAAGCTGCTCAGGGTCTACGTTATGCAGGGCTTTACCATGTTTATTCCAGATCGCCCGTCTTCCCGGTTTTGACGGTTTAGCGCATTTTACTTCCAGCCACTCCTGAACCAGACCATCCATAGTGGTGGGTTTTCCGGTGAGTGTTTTGCTGGGTGCAAAGCCTTGTCTGGTTTTTTGTACCTGTTGCAAATGCCATTTTCTGGCATCTTCCAGACTGTAGGCTGGATAGGTGCCTAAAGTAACATCATTGCTACCTACAATATAACGCCAGCTTTTTGTTATCACGCCTGATGGATTTCTTCGGGCAGCAAAGTACAATCCTGTTAATCCGTTGTTGAAGACGATTTCTTTCTTCATTGTCTTACCATCGGGGATGGTGAAACGCTGGATGTCAGTTTTAGTTTTGAGCATTGGCATTATCCGATTTTTTCACGTCCCTAGTATGTACCTAAAATGCACCGAGATGAATAGAAATCTTATGAGACATAGTGAACTATTATCTAATTGTTTTATTGCTACTATTTAACTTTGTTAGATGTTCTGAGACACTAGCTTTCTATTTGAACTGGATAATGCCAGCGGAGGGAAGTCACGGTATTCCCCAACCGGTTACCGCCTTCTTGAACGCCGGTTGGGAGAATGATGAATACTCGACCTGTCCCTTTGCCTGCTGCCTGTGCGGCGGCCTGTCTAACACAATTTCATGCGCTGTCTCCGCTTGTACACTGTCTGACCAACGATGTGGTGCAGTCGTTTACGGCGAATGTCCTGCTGGCGTTGAACGCGTCGCCCGCGATGGTTGTCGACCCCGGCGAAGCCGCGCAGTTCAGCGCGCTGGCGGATGCGCTGCTGATTAACGTAGGGACGCTGGAGCGGGATCGCGCAGAGGCCATGCTGGCTGCGGTTCACAGTGCGAATCAGGCGGGAACGCCGTGGGTGCTTGATCCCGTCGCCGTCGGTGGACTGACGTTCCGCACGCAGTTTTCTCATGAGTTATTAGCCCTGAAACCGGCGGCGGTTCGTGGAAACGCCTCAGAGATCATGGCGCTGTCCGGGCTGAACGCACAGGGACGCGGTGTGGACAGTACCAACGATTCGTTAAGTGCGCTGCCAGCCGCTCGCGATCTGGCGCGCCGTCTGTCTGCCGTCGTCGCCGTGACGGGAGAAATCGATTACGTCACCGATGGTGAACGGGATTTTTCGATTAACGGCGGCGATAAAATCATGACTCGCGTCGTCGGAACCGGCTGCGCCTTATCCGCGGTGACGGCGGGATTCTGTGCGCTTGACGGCGATCGGTTGCAGCATGTGGCGACCGCCTGCTATGTCATGTCGCTGGCCGGCAGACTGGCTGCGTTACAGGCCCAGGGACCGGGCAGTTTTATCCCGGCCTTTCTCGACCGGCTTTATGGTCTGCGTGCGGAGGATCTGACATGAAACGGATTAACGCACTTACGATCGCAGGCACCGATCCCAGTGGCGGCGCGGGCATTCAGGCGGATTTAAAAACGTTTTCCGCGTTAGGGGCTTATGGCGCCTCGGTCATTACCGCGCTGGTGGCGCAGAACACGCGCGGCGTGCAGTCGGTCTACCGGATTGAACCTGCCTTTGTCGCGGCCCAATTGGATTCGGTGTTGAGTGACGTCCGTATTGATAGCGCCAAAATTGGGATGCTGGCGCAGGCGGACATTGTTGAAGCCGTTGCCGAACGGTTGCATCATTACCCACTGCCTTACCTCGTGTTGGATACGGTTATGCTGGCGAAAAGCGGCGATCCGCTGCTTTCGCCCGAGGCCGTGGAGGCGCTGCGGCGTTTATTGCTCCCTCTGGCGTCGCTGATTACGCCGAACCTGCCGGAGGCCGCCGCGCTGCTTGATTGTCAGCCTGCCGCCAGCGAGCGGGAGATGGTCGAACAGGGGGAAGCATTGCTGGCAATGGGGTGTCAGGCGGTATTGATAAAGGGCGGACACCTGAGCGAAGAGGAAAGCCCGGACTGGTTGTTCAGCCGGCAGGCATCGCCGCTGCGTTTTACCTCCCCGCGAGTCAATACCCGGCATACGCATGGCACCGGGTGTACCCTCTCCGCCGCGCTTGCGGCATTGCGACCGCGGCATGCGTCCTGGGCGGATACGGTGAGAGAAGCCAAAGCGTATTTACAACAGGCGTTGCAACAGGCGGATTCGCTGGAGGTCGGGCAGGGGATCGGGCCGGTACATCATTTCTATCGCTGGTGGTGAAAGAAAGGAATAAGAAAATCACCTGGATAAAATAGTCTGAATTCATGGACATCCTGACATACTCCCGGTAATTTTTGCTGATAAATAAGCGGGTTGCTCTTTAAGTGGTGACTCGTTTTGCCTTGATTTCTTCATTCCTGTATTTGCATTTAAAGAGGACAACAAGTATAAGCCGTTGGCATTGTGGCGCGGACTCAGGTCGTGCGGCACGATGATAAACAAGTCGTCGGTAAATCGTGATCAGAGGCAGTAGTGACACATAAGAATAATAACCTTGCAGGCGAGCAAGAGCGCAGGCAGTACCAGCAGCCGTTAAACAGCAGTGAGGGAAAGGCGATGGCAGGTTCAACACGTGGCATCATGATCGCCAAAATACTTCAGACGATACTCAATGTCGGATTACTGTTATTGGCCACCATACTGGTTATTTTTCTGGCCAAGGAAACCATTCATCTGGCAAAGGTATTATTGTTCAGCAGCGAGAGGGACTCTGCCTATCAGTTGATCGAAGGTATTGTTATCTATTTCCTCTATTTTGAGTTTATTGCGCTGATCGTGAAATATTTCCAGGCCGGATATCATTTTCCGCTGCGCTATTTTATCTATATCGGTATTACTGCGATTATCCGGCTGATTATTGTCGACCACAAAAGCCCGAGCGACACGTTGATATACTCGGGCGCAATTTTGTTGCTGGTGGTGACGCTTTATCTGGCAAACAGTAACCGGCTAAAACGCGAATAATCCCGATTCCGGTTATACCGACAGGCCGCCATACCTGCTATCCCAACAGGGCGCACTGTGGCGGCAAACGACACTGAATGGCGGCGGGCAATACCTCGATATGAAAACGTTTTGCCCTGAGCGGTTCACCGTCCAGATTGAATGTCATCTCGTCCGGCGCGATGATTTCCAGCCAGGGTAACGTAGCGGAAATCATGTTCTGGTTTTCACTGCCGGTGAACCACGTCTGTAGCATATTGGGCAGCAGTTCCTGCGCGGAAAGCACGCTGAGCTCCAGAAACCCGTCGTTAATCAATGCCTCCGGGCAAAGCTGTTGTCCTCCGCCTGCCTGACGGCCATTCCCCACGGCAATGACCAGCGTATCGCCCGACCAGCTAAAGTCCGGCCCGCGGATCTCACAGCGTTCGGATTGCAGCATATCCATGCGGAATAGCGCATGGAGCACATAAGACGCGCCCCCCAACGCCGATTTCATCCTGGCAGGCGTTTCTGTGGTAATCCGCGTGGTGAATCCGCCTGTCGCCATGTTGATGAAATAGTGTTCGTCATTCACTTTCGCCATATCGATCGCCGTTGCCCGGCCTTTGATCGCCAGCGTCAACGCGTGGTGCAGGTCGATGGGGATCTGACAACTGGTCGAGAAGTCATTGGCGGTTCCCAATGGAACAATGCCAAGACAAGGGCGTCGTCCTTCCGGTTGTCTGGCAATCGCTGCCGCAACCTCATTAACCGTGCCATCGCCGCCTGCGGCGATCACATTGTCGGCCTTCAGGCGGATTGCTTCTTCTACATAGCGTTGCGCATCGCCAAATTCCCAGGTTACGCGCACATCCAGATGATAGCCGTCCTGACGCAGCGCCCCAATCGCCTCACGAAGTTCCTCATTATCTGCGCTTTTCCCGTTCAGAATCAGTAAAGTCATCGGGCGTTTATCCATAGCATTCTCCATATCAGGACATTCAGATGAAAGGCGGCGGATTTAACCCTGATAATCATAGTCAGGAAATACCAACACAGGTATCAGAAGAATCGGTGAATTGAGCGCCGTGGGGGCACGCGTGCAGTCAGGATCGTGTGGCGACGGGAGATATGTTGAGGGACAGATAAAGAAAAAGCCAGCTCAAGGGAGATTGAGCTGGCCAAGGAGGTGGTTCCTAGTAGTATCACTACGCTTATTTTTCGTTCTAGATTTTCTCAGCAAGGCAATACTAACCAGAAGGATTGGTCATTGATGTGATCCGATTCTAATATTTGTCAAAAACCATGTTGTTTGTGGTTATACCCGCTATATTTATCCCGCTTTATCGGTGATTTTGCCTGCCGGATCCGGTAACGACGAAGGTGCGTCATGCGTTGACAACCGATTACCGGCGGCAATCGGTTGTCATACCGGACTATTTGGCGTTTGGATTACGGGTGGTGGTGCCGGGCAAATTACGCAACAGCAGCGCATATTCCAGCGCAACATCTGCGGGAACCGGCAAATAGACAATGTGTCCGTTACCCGGCGCGACGTCTGCCGCCTGGCCTTTGGCATTTTGCATGGCTTCAATGGTGAACTGAATATTGCCGCCGGGCGTCATCATTTCCACACTGTCGCCGCAGGAAAATTTGTTTTTTACCGCCACTTCCGCCAGACCGTCACGGCGCACGCCGGTAAATTCACCCACAAACTGCTGGCGATCGGAGACGGAATAGCCGTAGTCGTAATTCTGGTAATCTTCATGGACGTGGCGGCGCAGGAAACCTTCGGTGTAGCCGCGGTGGGCCAGACCTTCCAGCGTTTGCAGCAGCGTCGGATCGAAGGGTTTCCCCGCGGCCGCGTCATCAATGGCACGACGATACACCTGAGCGGTGCGGGCACAGTAGTAGAAGGACTTGGTGCGGCCTTCGATCTTCAGCGAATGAACCTGCATTTGCGTCAGGCGTTCTACGTGCTGAATCGCGCGTAAATCGCGGGAGTTCATAATGTAGGTGCCGTGCTCGTCTTCAAATGCGCTCATGTACTCGCCGGGGCGCTGATTTTCTTCCAGCATAAAGACTTTGTCGGTAGGCGCGCCGATACCCAGCGTCGGCTCAACGTTTTTCACCGCAATGGGTTCGTGCTGGTGGACAATATTGCCCGCGTCGTCTTCTTTTCCTTCCTGTACGTTATATTCCCAGCGGCAGGCGTTGGTGCAGGTGCCTTGATTGGGGTCGCGTTTGTTGATGTAGCCGGACAGCAGGCAACGCCCGGAATAGGCCATGCACAGGGCGCCGTGGACAAAGATCTCCAGCTCCATTTCCGGCACCTGTCTGCGGATTTCCTCGATCTCTTCCAGCGACAGCTCGCGGGATAAAATTACGCGGCTGAGCCCCATTTGCTGCCAGAACTTCACCGTGGCCCAGTTCACGGCGTTGGCCTGAACGGAAAGATGAATCGGCATCTGCGGAAAGTTTTCCCGTACCAGCATAATCAAGCCGGGATCGGACATGATCAACGCATCCGGCCCCATATCAACGACGGGTTGCAGATCGCGCAGGAAAGTTTTCAGCTTGGCGTTGTGGGGCGCAATGTTGACCACAACATAGAATTTTTTACCCAGATCGTGCGCTTCCGTAATGGCTTGCGCCAGCGTCTGGTGGTTGAATTCGTTGTTGCGGACTCGCAGGCTGTAGCGGGGTTGACCGGCATAAATCGCATCAGCGCCATAGGCAAAGGCGTAACGCATATTTTTCAGCGTACCGGCCGGAGAAAGTAATTCCGGTTTGAACATGGGAGAGCTCTCGATTCTGATCACAAGTCAGGCTGCTCCCGGCGGGAGCAGTAAAGGCGGCGATTCTAGCGCTAATAAATAAAAAATGCAGCAGACGGTCTACAAAAAGTAGGCCTATTCTTTGATGTGCATCAAGTGTGACGGCCCGCGAAGTCACATTGCCTCACGGGCGTGATGATGGCGATTAACGGCTGGCGATAACCGACTTGCCAAGTTGTTCGCGATTATGCAAACGATACAGATCAACCAGCGGACCTTTTGGAATGATGCCGGTAGGATTCAGCCATAAAATGCCGTAATAACCGGCTTTGATATGATCGATGTTGACGGTTTCCGCGATACCCGGCCACTGATAAAGTTCGCGCAGGTAGTTCGACAGATTCGGATAATCTTCAATACGGCGCAGATTACATTTGAAGGCGCCGTGGTAGGCGACATCAAAACGAATCAGCGTAACGAACAGACGCCAGTCCGCTTCGGTCAGGGTATTACCGGCAATATAGCGATGGGTTGCCAGATGTTTTTCGAGTTCATCCAAGGTGCTGAACAGGGCGGTAACCGATTGATCGTAGCTTTTCTGCGTTCTGGAGAAGCCCGTTTTGTACACGCCGTTGTTCACATTGTGATAGATCGTTTCATTCCAGCTATCGATCTCGCCACGCAGGGCGGCCGGGTAAAAATCCAGACGGTTATCGTTCAGATCGTTAAAGGCATCGTTCAGAATGCGGATGATTTCTGAGGATTCATTGTTAATAATCCGGCCTTCCTGACGATCCCACAGTACGGGAACCGAGACTTTTCCCGTATAGTGCGGCTCGCTGGCGGTGTAAAGCTGGTGCAGAAAACGAATGGGCGCAACATGTTCTCCCGCATCCTGCGGGGTAGAAAATTCCCAGCCGTTATCGCCGATGCGCGGCTCTGCTATGGAGACCGGAATGATCTTCTCCAGCGTTTTCAACTTGCGGAAAATCAGCGTACGCGATGCCCACGGACAGAGATACGAGACAAAAAGCTGGTAACGCCCGGCTTCAGGAACAATCTCGGTTTGCCGGAATCTGGTTTTCTGCCGATGAAAGGCGCCGTTTTTTATTTCTTCGGCCGCGACATCGCCGCTGACCCATTTGCCGTCTACTAAACCTGACATCGTATTATCCTCTAAATGGGCCTCGCCCCGGCGTTGCCCGTGCATCATGTTTCAATTTGATGAAACGTGGCCTGGTTTAAACCTCCTCACAGGGCGCCGCTTCCCAGCGATAGCCCATCCCGTAAACGGTGCGGATAAAGGAGGTTTCCTCATCAAGCTGTTCCAGTTTGCGGCGCAGGTTCTTGATGTGGCTATCGATCGTGCGATCGGTGACGACGCGGTAGTCGTCATAGAGTTTATCCAGCAGTTCCTCACGGGAAAAAACCTTGCCCGGTTCGGTGGATAATGTTTTTAACAGCCTGAACTCTGCCGGGGTCAGGTCGAGATTCTGGCCGAGGTAGCTGGCCTGAAAACCGCTTTTATCGATCAGTAACGCGGTTTTCTCCATCGGTTGGCGGGGATCGTTTTGCCAGCCGCAGCGGCGGAGTAAGGTCCTGACTCTGACCACCACTTCGCGTGGGCTGAAGGGTTTGCAAATGTAATCATCCGCGCCGATTTCCAACCCGAGCAGGCGATCGATCTCTTCGCTGCGGGCGGTCACCATAATGATGGGCACGTTGGAGAACTGACGGATGGTGCAGCAGATGGTCAGGCCATCGCAGCCCGGCAGCATCAGATCCAGCAGAATCAGGGCGGGTGGATTTTTTCGTACCCAATCAACGACGTCACTGCCGTTGGTGATCCAGTGGGTTTGATAATCTGCCGCCTGAAGATAATCGACCAGTAATTGTCCCAGCTTTGGCTCGTCTTCAACGATCAATACGGGTAAAGGATTAGCGAAAGTCGATTCAGTTGTCATTATTCCGGGTTCTGTTGTGACGCGTTATTCCGATGAATGTAAAGGTAGCTCGACGGTAATCAACAGGCCACCCCATGAGGAGTGTTCAGCATACAGTCGTCCGCCATGAGCCTCAACGATATTATTGCAAATGGCCAACCCCAGTCCGGAGCCGCCGCTGGCGCGATTGCGCGAGCTTTCCGCCCGGTAAAACCGTTCAAAAATCAGCGTAAGCTGTTCATCGGTGACGCCGGGGGCGCTGTCCTGCCAGGTTATCAGCAGCTGCTTCTGACGCAGCGCAACCTGGATAGCCAGTTTCCCTTGCTCATCAGTATAGCGCAGGCTGTTTTCCAGCAGGTTATTAAACAGCTGGCTCAATCGATCCGGATCGCCGAAAACCGTAGCCTGTAAAACCATAGCCTGTAAAACCATAGCCTGTAAAACCGGTGCCTGTAAAACCGGGGATGGCGAAGGACAGTCCATCGTCAGCGTTATGTGTTTTTTCTGATAGCGATCGCTGAATGCGGCAATCGCGATATGCAGCAGTTGCACAATATCCACGGGAACCTTGCGATAGGCCAGCGCGCCCAGATCGGAGAACGACAGCTGGTGAAGATCGTCGACCAGCTTGGTTAACGTCGCCACTTCCGCCTGTAGCGAACTCAGCGAATTGGCATTAGGTTGCCGAACGCCATCCTGTAACGCCTCGAGTTCTCCACGCAGTACGGCCAGCGGCGTGCGCAGTTCGTGGGAAACATCGGCCATGAAATCCCGTCGGGACTGTTCATTTTTTTCTAATGCACTGGCGAGCTGATTAAAATCCTGTGCCAGACGGCCGAGTTCATCGTGCGTACTGGCGGATACGCGTGCGCTAAAATCTCCGGCGGCCAGATGGTGTATGCCGTTTACCAGCCGTTTTACCGGGGCCAGCAGACCGCGTGCGGTTAACCAGGTCACAATAATGGCCAGCAGGGTCGACAGCGCGACAATCAGCCAGCTGGTTCGCTGCTGCTGCTTGTCAAAATTGATATCGGCATCGCGGGTTAGCCGTTCGATGGGAGAGGCGACAATCCAGCCGACCGTCTGATTCTGGACGATAATCGGCTGCCACGTGCTATCCCTGGATACCGGCGCCGGAGAACCAAACAGCCTGTTTTTGGCGGCATCCAGCACCCAGAGGCGTACTCGCCAGCCCTGCATGCTGTTGCTGGTATTGTTGTCGTCAGTACTCTGATCCATCGAATGCAGCATTTTAAAAACCAGCCGTTCGTTATTTCGCAGAAACGACCAGTCGCCTCGCAGCTGATATTGCTCGGCCAGCGCGTCACGCAACTGAATGACCCGTTGTTCGTTGCCGTTCTTGATGTAGTCAATAAATCCGCGCTCGAAGCTCATGCGCACGCCCCAGTGCATGGTGATCAAGACCAGCATACAGGTGGCGAAAATGGCGAGGAAAAGCTTGGCGGTAATTCCGAATTTCATAGCAACCTCACGACCGACGGGAAAGCGTCGACTGTTTGATGGTATCCGGCGGTACGCGATTAAAAATCAGGGCCGGCAGCGCGATGATGACCATCATGCTGAGATAGGTATAGAGGAACACGGCGTGCGTTTCTGATGCGCCCATGTTCATATGCTGCTGTGAAAACATCCCCAGCAAAATCCCGGCCACGCTGACGCCCAGACTGGTGGAGAGCTGCATGGTCATGGAAAGCAGGCTGTTGCCGCCGCTGGCAAGGGCATCCGGCAGATCTTTCAGCGTCAGCGTATTCATGCAGGAAAAGCGAATTGAATTCACGGTGCCGAGGAAAAACAGCACCACGGGCAGCAGCCACATCCAGTTCATTAACGCCACCAGCGCAAAGAGCAGCGTCACCAGCGCCAGCAGTAAGGTCGAGGCCACCAGCATACGGCGATAGCCAAACCGATTCACGATTTGCACCACGACGCGTTTGATCCCCATGCTGCCCAGCACCATGGGGATCATCATCAGCCCGGCATGAAACGGTGAAAATCCCATTCCCAGTTGCAGGAACAGCGGCGTGGTGAATGGCAGCATGCCGCTGCCGATGCGGGCCAGCAGCCCGCCGGTCAAACCGATGGAAAAGGTTTGCGTATTGAACAGTTGCAGGTTAAACAGCGCCCGGCTGTTGTTGCGGGCGTGCAGCCAATAGCTCAGCAGGGAAATCAGCCCGACGACGATCAAGGCGAAAATAACAATGGGCGGAATGCCGAGATTGTTGTGTCCGTCCAGCGCCAGCGTCAACGTCGCCATCCCCACGGCGAGCCACAGAAAACCGCGAATATCGAAACGCTGCGTTTGCATGGTGTAGTTCGGCATCAGAAACCAGGTGGCCAGCGCGCCGGCAATTCCCACCGGCAGATTGATCAGGAAGATCCAGTGCCAGCTGGCGTATTCCACCAGAAAACCGCCGAGGGCCGGCCCCATCAGCGGACCAATCTGACCGGGAAGGGTCACGAAGGTCATCGCCGCCATATACTGATCGCGCGGCACAATCTTCATGACGGTCAGGCGTCCGACCGGCACCATCATTGCCCCGCCGACGCCCTGAATCACACGGGAGATCAGTAATTCGTTCAGGGTTTCAGAACGGGCGCACAACAGCGAACCCAGCGTAAAGAGCAGGATGGCGGAGAAAAAGATATTTTTAACGCCGATCCGATCGGCCAGCCAGCCGCTGGCCGGCAGCATGACGGCGACGGTCAGCACATAGGACACAATCACCGAGTGCATATGCAACGGGCTTTCATTCAGGCTGGCGGCCATCGACGGCAGCGCGGTATTCACGATGGTGGTATCCAGCGTTTGCATAAAAAAGCCGAAGGCGACGATCCAGAGTTGCCAGCGCACCGAGGCGGGCTGAGTGATCATTCTTCAGGATTCTCCTGGTGACTGAATGGAAAATATACACGTTTATCAACACGCTATGGCGGCTCGTTCTGAAGGCATCTCTCCCGGCCCAGCCCCTTTCACGCCGGATTTGTGCTAATTAGCGCGGCTTTCTCTATTTATTGGTATCGGTTTCTTGCGCCGCAAATTCCGCAGTTTATCAAAGAACAGGTACACCACCGGCGTGGTGTAGAGCGTGAGTAGCTGGCTCATCACCAGTCCGCCGACAATGGTAATCCCCAGCGGCTGGCGCAGCTCGGCGCCGTCGCCGCTGGTAAGAACCAACGGCAGGGCGCCAAACAGCGCGGCCAGCGTGGTCATCATAATCGGGCGGAAGCGCAGCAGGCTGGCCTGAAAGATAGCGTCTTTGGCGCTGAGTCCGCCAGTACGCTGCGCCACCAATGCAAAATCCACCATCATAATCGCATTCTTTTTAACGATACCTATCAGCAGCATGATTCCAATCAGCGCGATCAAACTGAACGGCGCATCAAACCACTCCAGCGCCAGTAACGCCCCCACGCCGGCTGAAGGCAGCGTGGAGAGAATGGTTAACGGATGCACGTAACTTTCGTATAGCACACCCAGTACAATATAGACCGTAACGATCGCCGCCAGAATCAACACCAGCTGAGAAGATTGCGACTGCTGGAAAGCCTGCGCCGTACCGGCGAACTGTCCCCGCACGGTGGAAGGCACGCCCAGCGAGGTCATTGCCCGCTCAATCGCGGCGGTCGCTTCGGAAAGCGTCCCCCCTTCCGGTAAGTTAAAGGCAATGGTTGAAGACGCAGACAATCCCTGATGGTTGACCGACAGCGGCGCGTTAATTGGCTGCCAGCTGGCAAAGTAAGAGAGCGGGATCGGTTTACCGTCAGCGCTGATGACAAACATTTTATCCAGCGAGCTCACATCCTGCGTATAGGCGGAATCCACTTCCATCACCACCTTGTACTGATTGAGCGGCTGATAAATGGTGGAGATCTGACGCTGGCCGAACGCATTGTTCAATAGCGCATTGACGCTGGAAACGCTGATCCCCAACTGCGCCATGGCATCGCGATTATAGGACAGCGCCATTTCCGATCCTTTATTCTGCTGATCGGAGTTCACATCGGCCAGTTCGGGCAGCTTGCTCAGGGCCTCGCGGATTTTCGGCTCCCAGGCGCGCAGATCGCCGAGATCGTCAGACAACAGGCTGAACTGGTAGCTTGCATTCGCTTCACGCCCGCCGATGCGGATATCCTGCACCGGCGTTAAAAACAGGTTGGCTCCCGGTTCTTTCGACAGTTTGATCCGCAGGCGGCTGATGACCTGCTGGGCGCTGACATCGCGTTCGGACAGCGGCTTGAGGGAAATAAACATCGAACCGCTGTTGGTTCGCGTCCCGCCGGTAAAGCCGGTCACGTTATCCACGGCGGGATCGCTGCGGACGATGGTCATGAAATCCTGTAGCTTCACTTTCATTGCCTGGAAGGAGATGCTTTGATCCGCCTGAATGAACCCCATAAGCCTGCCGGTATCCTGCTCGGGGAAAAAGGTTTTTGGGATGCTGATATACAGCCAGACACTCAGCGCCATCGTTCCCAGCAACAGCATCAATACCCAGCGGGTATGGTTAAGCACCCACTTGAGCGAACGGCCGTAGTGCCGCTGTACCGCCGTGATAACCCGGCTGAAACCGCGTTTACGCGGTTGGCTTTGTTTGGGCACGGCCCGCAGCAGCCGGGCGCACATCATGGGGGTCAGCGTGAGTGAAATCAGCAGAGAAATCATGATCGCCACCGACAGCGTTACGGCAAATTCCCGGAACAGCCGGCCCGGTAAGCCATCCATCAGCAACAGCGGGATGAAAACCGCCACCAGCGACAGACTCATCGACAACACGGTGAAACCGACTTCGCGTACCCCTTGCAACGAGGCTTGCATCGGCTTCATCCCTGCTTCAATGTGACGGGAAATATTTTCCAGCACCACAATCGCGTCATCCACCACAAAACCGGTCGCGATGGTGAGCGCCATCAGTGACAGGTTATTCAGACTGAACCCGCACAAATACATGGCGGCGAAGGTGCCGATCAGGGAAACCGGAACGGCTACCGCAGGAATGAGGGTGGCGGGCCCGGAACGCAGGAACAGGAATACCACCAGAATGACCAGCGCGACGGCAATCACCAGCGATTGTTCGACCTCGGCGAGCGAGGCGCGGATGGTCGGCGAGCGATCCTGAGCAACGTCGAGCTGGATCGCCGCGGGCAGGCTGGCGCGCAGTTCCGGCAGGGCGGCGCGCACATTATCTACGGTATTGATGATGTTGGCGTCGGGGGTGCGGCGGATCATCACCAGAATGGCGGGTTTGGAATTGGACATGCCGGCGTTACGCGCATCTTGCACCGAATTTTCCACCGTCGCCACATCGCTCAGCCGTACGGCGGCCCCGTTGCTGTAGTGAATAATCAACGGCTTGTAGACGTCGGCGGTCTTCAGTTCATCGTTGGTCTGTATCTGCCAGTTTTGCTGGTGGTTTTCGATATTGCCGAGCGGTTGACGAACATTGGCCTGACTGATGGCCTGACGCACGTCATCCAGCGAAATCCCCTGATTAAACAGCGCCAGCGGATTGAGCGCCACACGCACTGCGGGCAGCGAACTGCCGCCGATCGAAACATCCCCCACGCCCTCCATCTGGGAAATTTTCTGCGCCAGTTGGGTTGATGCAAAATCGTAGAGCTGTCCCTGATCATAGGTATCGGAAGACAGCGTCAGGATCATAATCGGCGCATCGGACGGGTTGACCTTCCGATAGGTCGGACGACTCGCCATGCCTGACGGCAACATATTCTGGGCGGCGTTGATGGCGGCCTGTACATCACGGGCGGCGCCGTTGATATCCCGATCGAGGTTGAACACCAGAATAATGCGCGTACTACCGAGCGAACTGGTGGACGTCATTTCGCTGACGCCGGCAATCCGGCCCAAAGAACGCTCCAGCGGCGTGGCGACCGAGGAGGCCATGGTTTCCGGCGAGGCGCCCGGCAGCGAGGCACTGATCGAGATCACCGGGAAATCCACCTGCGGCAGAGGAGAAACCGGCAGCAGGCGAAACCCAATCACGCCACAGATGGCGATAGCCAATGTCAGCAGCGTGGTGGCAACCGGCCGGTGAATGAACAGGGCGAAGAACTTCACTCGGTTTCTTCCTCCTGACGCGGCGCACGGCGTAAATGCAGCGCCAGCCTGTCAAACAGCAGATAAATCACCGGGGTGGTAAACAGGGTCAGGATCTGGCTCATCACCAGACCGCCGACCATACAGATTCCCAGCGGTTGCCGTAGCTCCGCACCCACGCCGGTGCTGAGCATCAGCGGCAAGGCGCTGAGCAGCGCCGCCATGGTGGTCATCAGGATCGGACGAAAACGCAACAGACAAGCCTGATAGATGGCGTCATAGGGGGTCATGCCCTGTTCCCGTTCGGCGGCCAGCGCGAAGTCGATCATCATAATGGCGTTCTTCTTCACGATACCGATCAGCAGAATGATGCCGATAATGGCGATCACATCCAGTTCGCTGCCCGCCATCATCAGCGCCAGCAACGCCCCCACTCCCGCGGTGGGTAAGGTCGAGAGGATGGTTACCGGATGGATAAAACTTTCATACAGCACGCCAAGCACAATGTACATGGCGACAACGGCCGCCACGATCAGCCAGACGGTGCTGCTCAGCGCCGCCTGAAACGCCAGCGTACTGCCCTGGAAACGGGTCGTGATATCCGCAGGCAGATTCATCTGCTGTTCCGCCTGGGTGATGGCATCCACCGCTTCACCCAGTGAGTAGCTGCTGCTCACGTTAAAGGAGATGGTGGTTGAGGGAAATTGATCGATGCGATTGATCGCCAAAGGCCCCTGACGCTCCTCAACGGTCGCGATGCTGTTCAGTGGAATGGTGCCGCCGTCGCTGCTGATTAACCGTATGTCATTCAGCGCGTCCAGACCGTTGTTGTTGGCGGTGTTGTGTTCCAGCACGACGCGATACTGGCTGGCCTGCGTATAAATTGTGGAAACCAGACGTTGTCCGAACGCGTTATACAGCGCGCTGTCGACCTGCGACATGGTAATGCCCAGACGGCTGGCGCTGTCGCGGTTGACGTTGACATAGGCAATCGGCGCCCGATCCTGCCAGTCGCTGCTGACGTCTTCCAACTGCGGCAGTTTTTGCAGCTCCGCCATCAGCTGCGGCACCCACAGACTCAGTTCGTCCAGCGACATGGCCTGCAACGTAAACTGATATTGCGTGCGGCTGACCTGGGTATCGATAGTCAAATCCTGCACCGGTTGCAGGTAAAGCTGAATCCCGGGGATCTGTGCGGTCTGCTGTTGCAGCCGGCTAATGATTTCGGGAATACGTTCGCTGCGTTCACTGAGCGGCCGCAGATTGATCTGTAAACGGCCGCTGTTCAGCGCCGCATTGGTGCCGTCAACGCCCACGAAGGAGGAGACGCTCTGTACCGCCGGATCCTTCATGATGATCGACGTCACCTGCTGCTGACGATCCGCCATATTACTGAAGGAGACGGACTGCGGCGCCTGCACGGTTCCCTGAATAATACTGTTGTCCTGTACCGGGAAAAATCCTTTGGGGATCCACAGGTAGAGCAGGATGGTCATCAGCAGGGTGCCTAATGCGACGCTCAGCGTCAGCCATGGATGATTCAGTACTTTGCGCAGATAACGACCATACGCCTCCACCAGTCTGGTAAAGAACCGTTCGCTGGCGCGGGTAAAGCGGTTCTGTTTGTGAAGTGACTGATGGCTGAGCATCCGGGCGCACATCATGGGGGTGAGGGTGAGCGAGACCACCGCTGAAATCAGAATGGAGACGGCCAGCGTGATGGCGAATTCCCGAAACAGACGGCCAATGATGTCACCCATAAACAGCAGCGGGATCAGTACGGCAATCAGCGAGAACGTCAATGAAATAATGGTAAAACCGATTTCCCCGGCGCCTTTCAACGCCGCATTAAGCGGTTTTTCCCCCTTTTCGATATAGCGGGTAATGTTTTCGATGACCACGATCGCATCATCCACCACAAAACCGGTCGCGATGGTGAGCGCCATCAGCGTCAGGTTGTTGATGGAAAAACCGAGGAAATACATGGCGGCAAACGAGCCAACCAGCGAGAGCGGCACCGCGATGCTTGGGATCAGCGTGGCAACCGCATTACGCAGAAACAGGTAAATCACCATCACGACCAGCGCGATAGCCAGCAGCAGCTCGAATTGTACATCTTTGACGGATGCCCGGATGCTGGTGGTGCGATCGGTCAGCGTGGTGACCTCAACCGTTTTCGGCAGGCTGGCCGTCAATCCCGGCAGCATGTTGCGGATATTGTCGGTGGTGGTGATCACGTTGGCGCCCGGTTGGCGCTGAACGTTGATAATGATCGCTTGCTGTCGATTGGCCCAGGCGGCCAGATGGGTATTCTCCGCAGCCTGTTCGATGGTGGCGACGTCACGCAGACGTACCGGCGCGTCATTATTCCAGGCGACAATCAGCTGCCGGTAATCTTCAACGGATTTCATCTGATCGTTGGCGGAGAGCGTGACGGAGCGCGTCGGGCCGTCGAGGCTGCCTTTGGCGGAATTGACGTTGGCGGCGGTGATCGCCGTGCGGATCGTTTCGCTGGTTAACCCATAGGCCGCCAGCGCCGGCGCGTTCAGTTTCACCCGGACCGCAGGGCGTTGTCCGCCCGCCAGCGAAACCAGACCGACGCCGGCCACCTGCGAGATTTTCTGCGCGATACGATTATCGACCATGTCCTGAACCTGCGTCATCGGCATGGCGCTGGAGGTGACCGCCAGCGTCATAATCGGCGGATCGGCCGGGTTTACCTTGCTGTAGGTCGGCGGATAGGGCAGATCGGTCGGCAGCAGATTGGTCGCCGCGTTAATGGCGGCCTGCACATCCTGTTCCGCAATATCCAGCGACAGTTCAAGCTGGAATTGCAGGGTGATGACCGACGCCCCGCCCGAACTCTGAGTCGACATCTGTTTCAGCCCTGACATCTGGCCGAACTGCCGCTCCAACGGTGCGGTAATCGCCGAGGTAATCACCTCGGGACTGGCGCCGGGGTAAAGGGTGATAACCTGAATCGTCGGGTAATCCACTTCCGGCAGGGCCGAAACGGGCAGCGCGCGATAGCCGATGATCCCCGCCAGCAGGATGGCGATCATCAGCAGCGTGGTGGCGACCGGACGCAGTATAAAAAGCCGTGATGGTCCGCCACCACTGGCTGGCACGGTATCCTGCATCAGGATTTCTCCCCGGTGGTTACCGGTGTTTGCTCTATTTTGGCCGAGGGCAGCACCTCGACTTTTGCCCCTTCCGTCAGACGGTCAATACCATCGGTAACGACCTGCACCCCGGCATCCAAACCTGCGGTAATCACGATTTGCTGACCGTATTGAATGCTGGTTGTCACCTGTCGTTTGCTGACTTCCTGTTTATCATTCAGTATCCAGACAAAACGGCCTTCGTTGCCCATTTGCACGGCGGCGGCCGGAGCAACCACGGCATTTTGCAGCGTATCAACCTTCATACGGATGTTGACGAACTGATTAGGGAACAAGGCATCATCCAGATTTTCAAAGCGCGCTTTGAGCTTAATGGTGCCGGTGGTGGTATCGATCTGGTTGTCCATGCTGAGCAGGCTGCCCTGCGACAGCTTTTTCTGATTGGCGCGATCCCAGGCCTCGACTATCGGCGACTGGCCCGATTTTTGCGCATTCAGAATCGTGGCGATTTCACCTTCCGGTACGGTAAACACCACATCAATAGGGTGTGTCTGCGTGATGACGATAAGTCCGTTGGTATCGCCGCTGGTGATGTAATTCCCCACGTCCACCTGTTTCAGACCGACCCGGCCGCTGATGGGCGCGGTAATTTTGCTGTAGGCCAACTGGAGTTCTGCACTGGCCACCGCGCCCTCATCGGCCTTCAGGGTGCCTTCCGCCTGACGGACCTGCGCAATTTGCGCATCCAGTTCCTGACGGGAAATCAGGTTGGTTTTCACCAGTTGCTGATAACGGGATAAATCCTGACGAGCATTTTCCAGCACCGACCGATCTTTTGCCAGTTGGCCCTGAGCCTGAGTCAGCTCAACCTGAAAAGGACGCGGATCAATCTCTGCCAGTAAATCGCCCGCGTTGACCTGCTGCCCTTCCTGAAAGTGCAGGGCCATCAATTCACCGCTCACGCGGCTGCGGATGGTCACGGTGTTGGCGGCGGTCACGGTGCCGAGGCCGGACAGGTAGTAAGGGACGGCGGCCGATTGCGTCAACGCCGCCTGTACGGGCGGCAGCACTCTCATCGCCGCCCGTCGTCCAGCGCTGCCGCCTTCGCGTGACTGTTGCGCGGTGCTGTTTCCTCCCGGACCTGCAACGGCCTGGGGTTGACTGAAATGTCTCCAGAGCAGCAGGGCTGCAATGATGATGGCGGCAACGAGTATCAACAGACGTGAGAGGCGTTTGGCATTCATAATAATTGGATTAATCTCTCCAGATTGCGCTGAGAACGGCTCAGGCTCCATAAAAAACAAGACACTACATAAACCAGGTTTATCATACTAGTTTAAACAGTTCATACAGGACAAAAATGAAGGAAATGTGGAAGATGTGTCAGGGTTTGTAGGGGGGTATTTCGACTTGCGAGACGGGCTGGATATTATCACAGAAATGCCACCTTGTCCTGGCAGGGTAGGTGGCAAGGTGGCATTGGGTATTTCGGGTGAACGGTTAAATCAATCTTGCAGCAGGTGCGCCGCGATTTTTACAACCAGTTTGCGCAGCGGCGCGGGTTGCGTCAGCGTCGCCATCGGACGGTGTAATTCGCCGGGGAATAACAAGGCGAAGTCGCCGGGTGATAAGGCCAGCAGCGTTTCGTTGCTGATGTTTTCATAGAAACCATAGTCCCGCTCGGTGTCGAATTCCATGGTCGGGGATTGTCCCTGAGTTCCGGGCGCCGCACCGATATATTCATGGCCTTCGATTAGAAAATGAAGATCAATGTAGTAACGATGTAATTCCGGCTTCTGTTCATGCAGGGGCTTCGTCTGCCCGATGATATGGTTCAGATAAATTTCACGGCCTTCAATGTCCTGTTCGCCCGCGGGGAGCGTGGCAAGATCCAGCTTACTGATAGCGTTAAGCGTCCGGCGAATGGCATCGGGATAACCGGGGTTGTCCAGCGCGTTTTCAAGTGTGTCGACGATCATAATCAATCCTTGTTTTTATACCCTTTATCTTTCAAAGGCCTGCCGCTCGCCGGCACCTCGAAACCTGTGGGTATGGCGTGTATTTTCAGGCGTATTGCGGCGTTGTCTCCTGGGGCAACGCCGTCACGCAGCGGTTGACCACGCCGTCAAATGACGTGGCGATATCGATAGGGATAACGTCGGTTTCCCGCTCATCGGGGCACTCAAGGGTAGCAAACTGACTTCTCAGCAGACTTTCCGGCATGAAATGACCCGCGCGGCGTTTCATCCGGTCCAATACCAGTTCATAGTCACCGTGCAGCCACAGGAAGGCCAAATCGTTATTTCCTTCCCTTAGCCGATCGCGATAGCGCTTTTTCAGGGAAGAACAGACCAGAATACCCGTCTCGTTTTTTTGTTGCAGGCTATAGGCCACATCGCTCAGGCGTTCAAGCCAGGGCATACGGTCGTCATCGTTCAAGGGATGACCCGACGCCATTTTCTGGATGTTGGCGCGCGGGTGCAGGTCATCTCCATCGATGAATTTGGCATGGAGATGATTGGCCAGCGCTAGTCCGACGCTGGATTTTCCCGTGCCGGACACGCCCATGATGATGATACATTTACCGGACATAATACCCTCTGTCAGTTACACTGCGACCAGCATGCCACCGTCAACAAACAGCAGGTGTCCGTTGACAAAATCCGATGCCCGGGAGGAGAGATAGACGGCGGCGCCGATTAACTCCTCGGGATCTCCCCAGCGTGCGGCGGGCGTCCGTTTACATAACCAGCCGGTAAATGCCTGATCATCGACCAGCGCTTTGGTCATCTCGGTTTTAAAATAGCCGGGAGCGATGCCGTTAACCTGAATGTTATGGCGGGCAAGCTCCACGCACATGCCCCGCGTCAGCATTTTTACCGCGCCCTTGGATGCGGCGTAAGGCGTGATGGTGTCGCGGCCTAATTCACTCTGCATCGAGCAGATATTAATGATTTTCCCGCTCTGACGTTTCACCATATACCGGGAAACCGCCTGAGAAACCAAAAAGACAGATTTTTGATTAACGTTAATGACATCGTCCCAATCTTTTTCCGGAAATTCGGTAAAAGGATGGCGACGCTGGATGCCGGCGTTATTAATTAACACATCAATGGCGCCAATATTCTCTTCTATGTAATGAATCGATTCCTGAACGGCGTCGTGGTCGGTAACGTTAAATGCGGCGGCATGAGCCTGAAAGCCCGCTTCCCGTAATTTCCCGACGGCATTTTCCGCGCGTTCGGTGGTGATATCATTAATAATGACTTCCGCGCCAAATTCAGATAAACCTTTAGCCAGCAGAAAGCCGATGCCTTGTGCAGAGCCTGTAATAAGCACTTTCTTTTTTGATAGTGAAAACAGATCTTTCATAAATAATTCCTGATGGCTGAGTAAATCATGTTTAGGGTCAACGTTATTTTATATTTCGCAATGTCATGAATACGGCACGGATGAATAAAACCATCCAGCATTAACCGGGCCAAAAATTAACAACGTAATATTGGATGATGGTTAATACGATATTGATGACGGATAACGAAATAAAACGATAAATTATGTGGGATTATGAAACCGTTTTACGGCAGGTAAAACTGTGATGAAGATCACCTTTAAAAGTGTTACTGCGGGATGTTACCGCTTACGTGACACTCATCCGCTCCACATGAGAGACAGCGATAAATAATTGCAGTAAATAGAGGGGTATTTTAATTTAACCACTTGATAAATAATAAATTTAATTTATATGGAGGGAATGTTACCGCCGACGTGGCGGGGTATCATGCTTTCCATGATGGGGTATCGCAGGGCATAATCCTGCTATCTACTTACGGTATTTCTCTGGGACTCCGGCATGAAAAACCAGCGTGTTACGTTACAGGATATCGCTTTACTGGCAGGCGTAACGAAAATGACAGTGAGCCGCTATTTGCGTACTCCGGATAAGGTGTCGCCAGAAACCGGCGAGCGTATCGCTCAGGTTATGGCCGAAGTGAATTTTACACCGGATAGCCAGCCTGACGCGGGAGGCGTGCGCAGCCCCCGTATCGGCGTTCTGGTGCCTTCTTTTAATAACCAGATTTTTTCCGATCTGCTGGCAGGCATTGAATCCGTCACGCTTGCCCAGGGCTATCAGACGCTGGTGGTTAACTACGATTACAATAAAGCGCGTGAAGAAGAACAGATCATTAATCTGCTCTCTTTTCCCATCGCCGGCCTGATCCTGACGGATTCCGAGCACACGCTACGCGCCGATAAATACCTGAATGCCGCATCCATTCCGGTTGCTCAGGTGATGGATTTAGAGGTGATCCCCGGCCGTATTGTGGTCGGGTTTGATAATTACCGGGCCGCTTATGATATGACCTCGACCCTGCTGGCCAGTGGGAAAAAGCAGGTGGTCTATTTTGGTTCCATGTCTGACCGGCGTGATAGAAAGCGTTATCAGGGTTACAGCCAGGCGATGTTGGACGCAGGGGAGCAGCCGATGCATATTACGCCAAACCGGGTTTCCTCCATTTCAATCGGCGGCGGGATGCTGGCTCTGGCTCGCCAGATGTATCCACAGGCCGATGCGATTTTCTGCACCAATGATGATATTGCCGTCGGTGTGTTACAGGAATGTCTGCGACTGTCACTTGATGTCCCGGCTCAGATGGCGATATCCGGGTTTCATGGTCTTGATATTGGTCAGGCGACAACGCCGGTCATGGCCAGCGTCATTACCCCCCGTTTTGAGATGGGGAAAGTTGCCGCAGAGATTTTACTTAAGAAAATCAATCAGATTCCTACTATTGAATATGTTGACCTGCATTATCGTATTTCGCTCGGCGGTACGCTGTGATTTTCACTGACGCCATCTTCTTCTGCATGCGGATATGGCCGCGGGCAGCCCGTTTTCTTCCCTGAATGAGTGGTATGGATTGCGCTGCGCGGTGGAAAATGACGGCGCGATCACGTTACCAGTAACATATTTTGTTAACATGATTTGCAGTGATGTCCGTCACAAAATTGAACATCAAAAACAGGTGTGATAACCGCAACGAAGAAAAGGCCTTATCAGAAACGGAATATGCAGTTGCGCGCGGACCAGCGAATTGAACTGCGAACCGAACGGGTGACACCGGTGTCGATAGTGCTTTTTTAATGATTTTTATTAAATCTATCAGGTGGTTATGTAATGAAAAATGATGCTCAGTCTGTCCTGGTCGTGGCGCCGATTTTGCCGCATCTGATGAATAATCTGGAAGCGAACTTCACGGTACATAAACTTTTTGAGCAGGAAAACCCGCAGGCATTTCTTGCGGCGCAGGGTAAAAATATCAAGGGGATCGTTACTCGCGGTGATATTGGCGTAACGAACAGCGTGCTTGAAGAACTGCCGAATCTGGGGGTTATCGCCATATTCGGCGTGGGAACCGATGCCGTTGATCTGCAATATACCCGTCAGCGGGGCATCGCCGTGACAACAACACCGGGCGTGTTGACGGACGACGTCGCAGATACCGCGCTAGGGTTGATACTGTCCGTCTGCCGCCGTTTATGCCAGGCCGATAAATTTGTGCGGGACGGCCAATGGCTGCATGCGGGCCTGCCGCTGGGAACGAAAGTGACGGGAAAACGTATCGGCATTTTTGGTATGGGGAACATCGGCCGCGCAATTGCCCGCCGTGCCGCCGGTTTTGACATGCAGATTGCCTATACCGATTTGAAAGAAAACCCCGCTCTGCCGTATCAATATGTCGCGGAATTACCGGATCTGGCAAAACAGAGCGATATTCTGGTCATCGCTATTTCAGGCGGACCGGGTCGTGAAGGATTAATTAATGCTGATATTTTCTCGCTGATGCCTGAAAGCGCCATCCTGATTAATATTGCCCGGGGCAATATGGTGAATCAGCAGGATCTTATTGATGCGTTGCAGCAGAAAAAAATAGCCGGCGCAGGATTGGATGTATTTAGCAATGAGCCTCATGTTCCCGACGAGTTTATTGGCATGGATAATGTGGTTTTATTACCGCATATCGCCAGTGCGACAATAGAAACACGTATTCAGATGAGTAATATTGTTTTCTCAAATATCGATGCTCATTTTAAAGGTGAGAAAGAGCCTACGGCGATTTATTAATTAACTTATTTTTTAACTTTAATCGCGCCACTAATTTTTTATCTGTTTTATGTACGGACAATCCTCTGTTGTTCTCATTAACTGTTCTAATCAACAGAGGATCGTTTCTCTTATTTTGAAGAGGCATGACAAGCATGGACAATAAGATCCCTAATGCTCGCTGGTTACGTGTCATCGTTCCTATCATGATTGCATGTATTATTTCTTTTATGGACCGGGTCAATATCAGTTTTGCGCTGCCTGGAGGAATGGAGACGGATTTAGGCATGGGCAGCCAAATGGCCGGACTTGCCGGAGGCATATTTTTCATTGGCTATCTGTTTCTGCAAATTCCCGGCGGACGGATGGCGGTGCATGGCAGCGGTCGGAAATTTATTGCCTTTTCCCTGTTCGGGTGGGCGATTATTTCCATCCTGACCGGTCTGGTAACCAATCACTATCAATTGTTGTTCCTGCGCTTTTTACTGGGCGTTTCGGAAGGCGGGATGCTGCCGGTGGTTCTGACGATGGTCAGCAACTGGTTTCCGGAAAAAGAAATTGGCCGCGCGAACGCGTTTGTCATGATGTTTGCCCCGCTGGGCGGCATGTTTACCGCGCCGTTATCCGGGTTCATCATCAACGCGCTTGACTGGCGCTGGCTGTTTATTCTGGAAGGCGGGCTGTCGGCCGTGGTTCTGGTGATGTGGTGGTTTGTTATCAGCGATCGTCCTGAAGAGGCCAAATGGCTGTCTGAAAAAGAACGCCATTATCTGATCACGGAGCTGGCCCGGGAGAGGGAAGAACGGGTCCGTATCGCGCCGGTGACCAATGCACCGTTGAAAGAGGTGTTTCTGAATAATGGTCTGGTTAAGCTGATTATCCTGAATTTCTTTTATCAAACAGGTGATTATGGTTATACGCTTTGGCTTCCCACCATTTTGAAAAACCTGACCGGCGGCAGCATGGCGTCGGTGGGCGTTCTGGCTATCCTGCCGTTTGTCGCGACCATTCTGGGCATTTATGCCATCTCCATTCTGGTGGATAAGACCGGTAAACGTCGTCTGTTCATTATGCTGTCGCTGTTCTGCTTTGCGGCGGGTTTGATTTGTTCAGTGCTGTTCAGAAATTATCCCGTCGCGTCTTACATTTCTCTGGTGGTGTGCGGTTTCTTCCTGAAAGCGGCAACCGGGCCTTTCTGGTCTATTCCGGGACGGATTGCCGTTCCTGAAGTCGCAGGGGGCGCTCGCGGCGTGATTAATGGACTGGGGAATCTGGGCGGTTTTTGCGGTCCTTATCTGGTCGGCGTGATGCTCTATTTCTTCGGGCAGGCTACGGCGGTTTGCGTACTGGCCGCCTCCCTGATTATTGCCGGGCTGATTACCTGCCTGTTGCCGGAAACGTGCGATGTGTCCGTTGATAAAAACACCAGGGTAAAGCCGCTTGGTCGCGTTGAACGAACATAGTGTCGTATTGAGCAAAACAGCGTTATCCCGCTGGCTGCGATACGTTGCGATCGCAGCCGGTAGTGTAGAAGTCGGAGTGGGTTATGAATGTGCAGCACCAGTTTGAATTATGTCAACAACAGCAGCAGTTGATTGTTTTACCTGAATTTAATCGCCAACTGGCCTGGTCATTGGGCGAAGCAATAAAACATCAGGCGGAACGCCAGTCTCTGTCGTTGGCGATGAGTATTACCGTTAATCACCAAACCTGGTTCAGCTATGCCATGCCGGGTACGACGCAGGAAAATCTGGATTGGCTGCGCCGTAAACGTAATGTGGTGGAACTGCTGGAGATGAGTTCCTATGCCGCCAGCCTGATGTTACAAGTGCGCCAGACCACGTTGTCTGCCCGTTATGGGGTCAATGAACGTGACTATGCCGCGTTTGGCGGCGGATTCCCCTTACAGGTTAAACATGCCGGGATCGTGGGCAGCGTGGTGGTATCGGGCGCGCCGCATCGTGAAGATCACTATTTTCTGGTCGGCGTGTTGGCGCGTTTTGCCGGTCTGACAGAAGAAACGCTTGACCGCCTGATGCAGGAGGCTCAATGAACCCTGTCGTTGAGTGCGTCACACAGCAAATTATTACGCGTTCAGCGGCGAGCCGTCGGGCATATCTTGACCGGATTGCCGCCGCCAAAGAGACGAAAGTTCAGCGCTCCCAACTGGCCTGCGGCAACCTGGCGCACGGTTTCGCCGCCTGTACGCCCGATGATAAAGCGGTGCTCAGAAATATGGTGCATAGCGATATCGCGATTATTACGGCGTATAACGACATGCTTTCCGCCCATCAGCCCTACGAGCATTATCCGGAGCAGTTAAAATCGGCTTTACGTACCGTCGGCGCCGTGGGGCAGGTGGCGGGCGGCGTACCGGCCATGTGTGATGGCGTGACGCAAGGGCAGGACGGTATGGAGCTGTCGCTAATGAGCCGCGACGTTATCGCCATGTCCGCGGCGGTGGGGTTGTCGCATAACATGTTTGACGGGGCCCTGTATCTCGGCGTGTGTGACAAAATTGTTCCCGGCCTGTTGATGGCGGCGCTGTCGTTTGGTCATCTGCCGGCTCTGTTTATTCCTGCCGGGCCGATGACCAGCGGGTTGCCTAATAAAGAAAAAGTGCGGGTAAGGCAGCTTTACGCAGAAGGAAAGGTCGATCGTCAGGCGCTGCTGGAAGCAGAAGCCGCGTCCTATCACGGTATTGGCACCTGCACGTTTTACGGTACGGCCAATTCTAACCAGATGGTCATGGAGGTTATGGGGCTGCATTTGCCCGGAGCGTCTTTTGTGCATCCTGATACGCCCTTGCGTCAGGCGTTGAATGATGCCGCCGCTCGTCAGATTGTGCGTATGACGGCGGTTTCCGGCAATTATCTGCCCGTCGGTCATCTGGTCAATGAACAGGTTATCGTCAATGGCATTGTGGCGCTGCTGGCCAGCGGCGGATCGACGAATCTTACCATGCATCTGATCGCCATCGCCCGCGCCGCCGGGATTCTGATCAACTGGGATGATTTTTCCCGGTTGTCTGAGGTTGTTCCCCTGCTGTGCCGTATTTATCCGAATGGTCCGGCGGATATTAACTACTTCCAGGCCGCGGGTGGCGTTCCCTTGCTGGTGCGTGAATTACTCAATAGCGGTCTGCTGCATGAGGATGTGGAAACGGTTGCCGGCCGGGGATTGCAGCGTTACACCCTGGAACCTTATCTTGCAGAAGAAGGCCTTCGGTGGCGGAGTGGCCCGGAGATCTCGATGGATACGTCGGTCATTACCGCTGTCGGCCAGCCTTATTCGCCACACGGCGGATTAAAAGTGCTGTCCGGTAATATAGGCCGCGCCGTGATGAAAACCTCAGCGGTTCCCGATGATGCGCTGATCGTTGAAGCGCCGGCGGTGGTGTTTGACAGCCAGCATGACGTGGGCCCCGCCTTTGACCGCGGTGAGCTGGATAAGGATTGTGTCGTCGTGGTGCGCTATCAGGGACCGCAAGCCGTGGGCATGCCGGAGTTGCATAAGCTGATGCCGCCGCTGGGGGTGCTGATGGATAAAGGGTTTCGCGTGGCGCTGGTCACCGATGGCCGTCTGTCGGGCGCCTCGGGGAAAGTGCCGTCAGCGATACATGTCACCCCGGAGGCCTGTGATGGCGGGCTGCTGGCGAAAATCCGCACTGGCGACATCATCCGTATTAACGGACACACCGGGGAGATTTCACTACGGGTTGAGGATGAGGTGCTAACGCAGCGCGTCGTTAAACCGTATGATTTAACGCCCTACCATCAGGGGTGCGGCAGGGAACTTTTTACCGCGCTGCGTGAGCGGCTTTCCGGCGCGGAACAAGGAGCCTGCTGTATTCCTTTCTGAAGGTAAAACCGGGAACTTATTGTTCCCGGTTTAGACATCGTGTTACAGCACCAATCCTGCGATAGATGCGGAAAGAATGCTCACCAGCGTTGAACCATAAACCAGTTTCAGACCGAAACGGGAAACCACGTTGCCCTGTTGTTCATTCAGACCTTTAATCGCACCGGCGATAATACCGATCGATGAAAAGTTGGCGAAAGACACCAGGAAGACAGACAGGATGCCCACACTGCGCGGCGACAGCGTGTCCGCTACTTTTTGCAGCTCCAGCATGGCCACGAATTCATTGGATACAAGTTTGGTCGCCATAATGCTGCCAACTTGCAGGGCTTCATGAGAGGGGATACCCATAATCCAGGCAAACGGATAGAAAGCGTAGCCGAGGATATCCTGGAAGCTCACGCCGAAGACGGCGCTGAAAATGGCGTTAATGGCGGCGATCAGGGCGATAAAGCCAATCAGCATGGCGGCAACGATAACCGCGACTTTGAAACCGGCCAGGATATATTCGCCCAGCATTTCAAAAAAGCTCTGACCCTCGTGCAGATTACCTAACTGTAGCTCCGGTTCGTCGCCCACTTTGTAAGGATTGATGAGTGACAGCACGATAAAGGTACTGAACATGTTCAGGATCAGGGCGGCGACCACGAACTTGGCATCGAGCATGGACATGTAGGCGCCGACGATGGACATGGAAACCGTCGACATGGCGGTGGCGGCCATGGTGTACATCCGTTTTTCGGACATCTTGCCCAAAATGTCTTTGTAGGCAATGAAGTTTTCGGACTGGCCGAGAATCAGTGAACTGACGGCGTTAAAGGATTCGAGTTTCCCCATGCCATTCACTTTGGACAGTACCGTACCGATCACACGAATGATGATGGGCAGCACTTTGATGTATTGCAAAATCCCGATCAGCGCAGAAATGAAGACGATAGGGCAGAGCACTTTGAAGAAGAACGAGATCAGGTTCTTTTCACTATTGACCATGTCACCGAAGACGAAATCAGTCCCCTGACCGGCGAATCCGAGCAGTTTATCGAAGAGCGCCGCGACCCCTTTTACCGCACCCAACCCGATATTCGAATAGAGGAAAAAGTAGGCCAGCAGGATTTCAATAACCAGCAGTTGAATAATAAAACGGATACGGATGCTTTTACGATCCCGGCAGACAAGTAGCGCCAGAGCGGCAATGACAACCAACGCCAAAACAAATTGCGCAATATGGGATAGAGACATGTTTGCTCCAAATATGAGGCAGGCCAAGTTTTCCACGTCATTCTATGTAACGCGTTCACTAAAAATGAGATGAAGAACACAAAAACGCAATTATATCTTGGGAAGATATCGAAACTAAACGGTGTATCTCGTTATGGAGGCACTTTTATCCATTCATTATTTTGATACCACCTTTGGCAGGCGATATTTTCATCAGTCAAGCGCGTTAGTCATCCGCTTTTGCCAAATCGGGGGGAGCTTACGGCTTTGTCGATCAGGTATTCCGGGCCTGATTTTTCAGCCATTGGATAAACGCGTTGATTTTTGGCCACTGCCGGTCCGACAAGGTGGTGATGTAGTAGCGCTGTTCGCACTTCATTTCCAGCCCCGGAAACGGCACGATCAGTTCTTTGCTTTCCAGCCGTTTGCTTACCAGTTTACGTCGCCCCATCGCCACGCCGATATGGTTCATGGCGGCGATCACCGCCAGATCGGAGCGATCAAATCCCATCCCGCACTGTCTTTCATCAAGCGCTATCGAAAAATGGCTGGCCCAGGCGCTCCATTCACCGACGTCCGAGTCATAGCTCCATGCCTGCCGATCGTGTAATAACGTGCAGCGGCGCAGATTGTCCGGCTTGGCGATCAGGTCAAAACGCTGGGCGTATTCCGGGCTGCATACCGGCACCATCGATTCATCCATCAGATGCTCGCAGGCCAGTTTTTCCGGCGTTTTGTCGTCGAAGTAAATGGCCAAATCGATGCCCGCGCCGCTGAAATCCACCATCTCATTGCCGGTCAGAATATTCAGGCTGATGGCCGGGTAATGACGGGCAAAGTCAGCCAGCTTCGGCACCAGCCAGCATTGGGCGACGGATGGCCGGGAATAGACGGTCAGCACCCCAGAGAGTTCCTGGCTTTTGATCTCCAGGATCTCCTGATTGAGGTAGTTAAGCGATGATTTGAACACGGAAAACAGCCGTTCGCCTTCCGGGGTCAGTTCCACCCTGCGGTGGAAGCGCTGAAACAGGCGAAAACCCAGCTCATCTTCCAGATGATTGATACGGTGGCTGACGGCGCTGGGGGTCAGGGATAGCTCTTCTGCCGCCAGCGCAAAGGAGCAGTGGCGGGCGGCGACTTCAAAGGTGTGTAGCCGCGATAACTGGTAGCCGTTCAGGTGTTTATTTCGGACAAGATAATGGTTGGCGTCGTACATGGCTGAGTTCAGTGATGGTTTCTGGATGATGCGAGCATAGCGTAATTATCCGGGCTGCGGTGTATAAGGATGAATTCTTATGATGCAAAAGCAGGATTATGGCGGGGTTATGACCAATATCACGTATTTGATTTAATCTGCTTCATGCGTAGCGTATTTTTGATCGTTTGTCAGCTCTGTCAACTTCTTATCCAATAGCAGGGTAAATTCAACATGGCTGAGAACAGATATGAACGAACAAATCTGGGTAGTCTGTACCTTATTAACAAGCATAATCATCATCATATTGACTATCGTTAAATTCAAAGTGCACCCTTTCCTGGCGCTGCTGCTGGCCAGTTTCTATGTTGGCGCGCTGATGGGGATGAACCCGCTGGACATGGTAAACGCCATTGAAGGCGGGATCGGCGGAACGCTCGGGTTTCTTGCCGCCGTTATTGGTCTGGGGACGATTCTGGGCAAGATGATGGAAGTTTCCGGCGCGGCGGAGCGTATCGGTATTACGTTGCAAAAGTGCCGCTGGCTGTCGCCGGACGTCATCATGGTGCTGGTGGGATTGATCTGCGGTATTACCCTGTTCGTGGAGGTTGGGGTCGTGCTGTTGATTCCGCTGGCATTCTCCATTGCCAAAAAGACCCATACTTCACTGCTGAAACTGGCCATCCCGCTGTGTACCGCGCTGATGGCCGTTCACTGCGTGGTGCCTCCCCATCCGGCGGCGCTGTATGTCACCAATAAACTGGGCGCGGATATTGGCTCGGTGATCGTTTATGGCCTGCTCGTCGGGCTGGTTGCTTCACTGATCGGCGGCCCGCTGTTCCTCAAGTTTCTCGGTAACCGTCTGCCATTTAAAACCGTGCCCGCGGCGTTTTCAGAACTGGAGGTGCGCCGGGAAGAGGATCTGCCCTCGCTGGGCGCCACGTTGTTCACCGTACTGCTGCCGATTGTGCTGATGCTGATCAAAACCGCAGCGGAACTGAACATGGAAAAAGGTTCTGCGCTGTACAACTTCCTGGAGTTTATCGGTAATCCCATCACGGCCATGTTTATCGCCGCGTTTGTCGCCTATTACGTGCTGGGCATTCGCCGGAATATGGGGATGAGTACGCTGCTGACCAAAACGGAAGACTGCTTCTCCTCCATCGCCAATATTCTGCTGATTATCGGGGCGGGCGGCGCGTTTAACGGCATCCTCAAAGCGAGCGGATTGGCCGATACGCTGGCGGCGGTGCTGTCGAATATGCACATGCACCCGATTCTGCTGGCGTGGCTGGTCGCCATCATTCTGCACGCCGCCGTGGGCTCCGCCACGGTGGCGATGATGGGGGCGACCGCCATTGTCGCGCCGGTGTTGCCTCTGTATCCAGACATCAGCCCGGAGATCATTACGTTGGCTATCGGCTCCGGCGCCATCGGTTGTACCATCGTGACGGATTCCCTGTTCTGGCTGGTGAAGCAGTATTGCGGCGCGACGTTGAGTGAGACATTCAGGTATTACACCGTGGCGACCTTTATTGCCTCGTTGATTGCGCTGGGCGCGACCTTCCTGCTTTCTTATGTTGTGTGATCAAGAAGAGAAAAGTGATGAACAAGACCGAAATTGAAAAACTCGTTGTGCAATATCCATTGGTGCAGCGCCTCATCGATTTAGACGCTGTCACCTGGTTTAACCCCAACGTAACATCGCTGGAACAAGGGCTGCCCTATGTCGGACTGACGGCAGAGGATGTTGCCGATGCGGAAGCCCGTTTGCAGCGCTTTGCTCCTTTTCTATGCCTGGCTTTTCCGGAAACGGCCAGAACGATGGGCATCATTGAGTCCGAGGTGGTGGCCATTCCGGCGATGCAGAAAGCGCTGGAGCAGCGCTACCAGCAGACGATCGCCGGTCAGGTATGGTTGAAAAAAGATAGCCACCTGCCAATTTCCGGCTCTATCAAGGCGCGGGGGGGAATTTATGAAGTCCTGGCCCATGCGGAAAAACTGGCGTTGGACGCAGGCATGCTCAGTCTGGAGGATGATTACCGCATTCTCTGTTCCGACAAATTTCGCCGGTTTTTCAGTCAGTACAGCATTGCGGTGGGCTCTACCGGCAATCTGGGGATGTCGATTGGCATCATGAGCGCTAAATTGGGCTTCAGCGTCAGCGTACACATGTCTGCCGACGCCCGCGCCTGGAAAAAGCAAAAGCTGCGCGATAATGGCGTGAATGTGGTGGAGTACGCCGAAGATTATGGCGTTGCCGTGGCGCAGGGACGAAAAGAGGCGGAGTCTGATCCCCACTGCTTTTTCATCGACGATGAAAATTCGCGCACGCTGTTTCTGGGGTATGCCGTAGCCGGAAACCGCCTGCGTCGGCAGTTTGAACAGATGAATTTGCAGGTTGATGAGCAGCACCCGCTGTTTGTCTATCTGCCGTGCGGCGTGGGCGGGGGGCCCGGCGGCGTGGCGTTTGGCCTGAAGCTGGCGTTCGGCGATTGCGTACACTGTATTTTTGCTGAGCCGACCCATTCGCCCTGTATGCTGTTAGGCGTTCATACCGGGCTGCATGATGGGATCTCGGTACAGGATATCGGTATTGATAATCTGACGGCGGCAGACGGGCTGGCCGTGGGCCGCGCCTCCGGCTTCGTCGGACGGGCGATGGAGCGCCTGCTGGACGGGTTTTATACCCTGAGCGATCGGGAAATGTATGAGCTGCTTGGCCTGCTTGATGACTGTGAAGGCATTCAACTGGAACCCTCCGCGCTGGCCGGCATGGCCGGTCCGCTGCGGGTGTGTGCGGATACGGCGTACCAACATCGTATGGGGATGGACGCTGGCATGATGCAGCGGGCGACGCATCTGGTCTGGGCGACCGGCGGCGGTATGGTGCCGCCCGACGAAATGGCGAAATATCTGGCGGCGGCCCGGCAGGCCTGATGCGGCGGCGCACCGCGGTTACGCGTGTCGCTGCACGGAGATAGACGGTAAACACATCCTGAATCGCAGATGCGATTCAGGATGAACGCCAGCGACGCGCGGTCAGCGCGGGTCAGGGGTATTGAGTTCGAATAGCGTCGCCAGTTCGTGTCGCAGATTATCGGACTGTTTACCGAAGATCGCCTGTACCTGATGGCCGACAATAATGACCCCCAGTGCGCCAAGTTTTTGCAGATGAGCGCTGTTGACCAACCGCAGACTGTGTACCTCGACACGCAGACGGGTAATGCAGGCATCCAGACTGACAATATTCTCTTTGCCGCCGAACGCACTGACCAACTGCTGTAGATTCTCTTCATCCATTGGCGATGCGATCTCGATTTCCGATAGTTGCTTCTTGCCAAGCATTGATGTGAACAATTTCTTGAATTTGTGGATTTTCCCCATCGTCGTCACCTTCTTTGGTTTGGCTGACCAATTCTAACGTTGGTCAGCATCTTGAAAGCCATTGGATATGCCGTTTAGCCTGCCGCGCTGACGGCACGACGCAGTACCCGGCAGCCGTATCCCTGAATGGTGATATCCCCGGATAAGGATTCGCCGGTGGTCATTTCCTCATAGGTCGCCGGTAGTACGATGCGCTGCGCGTGTCCCATATAGTTCTGCACGAAAATAAACTCGCTTTCACCATCGCTGCGGCGCTGGGCCGTCACCCCTGATGGCAGTGAGGTCGGCAGCGCCTGTGGCAGCTTCAGCTCTTGTATCAGCGTCGTGAAAAAATCGCGCTGGAAGGTCAGATCATTACGGGAAGCGATGTAGTACGCTTTGCCATGACCGTAGTCGTTCACCGTGACGGCCGGACGTCCGGCATAAAAATCACTGTTGTAATGCGCCAGGGCGCGGGCGCCTTCCAGATGGATAATCTCACACAGATGCGTGACCGTATAAGGCCCCTGCAACTGATGGTCATTCTGCGCCAACCCGCTGATGCTGTTGCTTTCATGATCGTACAGACTGTCAATTTCCTCAGCCCAGATGCCCATAATAGGGCGTAGCGGTCCGGGGAAGCCGCCAAGGTGGCAGAGATCGGTTTCATTCACGATCCCTGACCAGTAGGTTGTGACGAAACGCCCGCCTTTCTGCACAAAGCTATCGACGCGTTCGGCAAATCCATCACGCACCATATATAGCATCGGCGCGATAACCAGTTGATAAGCGGTGAGATCGGCGTCGGCATTGATCACATCCACGGCCACACCCTGTTCCCAGAACGGCCGGTAATGCTCGGTGACGGTTTTTTCATAGAACAGACCGGCGTTACGCGGGCCCTGAGCATTATCCATTGCCCAGCGGCTTTCCCAGTCAAAAACGATCGCGACGTTGGCTTCGACCCGGCTTCCTGCGACTGGAGCAAGTTTCGTCAGTATTTCGCCCAGCGCCTGTACCTCCCGCCCTACTCGCGTGTCGATGTGACCCACATGGTCGACCACTGCGCCGTGAAATTTCTCAACCGATCCCCGGCTTTTGCGCCATTGGAAATACTGTACGGAGTCGGAACCGTGGGCGACGGCCTGAAGTGAAGACAGAATATGCATGCCGGGTTTCTTCAACTTGCTGATAGGCTGCCAGTTGGTCATGCTGGGCGTAGATTCCATCAGATAGAAGGGTTTTCCGCCTTTCAACGTACGCATCAGGTCGTGATACATCGCGATATAAGCGCCCAGCGTGCAATCATCTTCTTCCTTATGCCATAGCGGATAACTGTCCCAGGAGATGAAATCGATCGCTTTTGCTAATTGCCAGTAATCATAATCATAGAAATATTCCATGAAATTGGTGGTGGTTGGCAATGACGGGTTTTCCGCTTTCAGCGGCTGAATTTCAGCGGCGCAGAAATCGGTGACTTGTGCGGTATTGAAACGTTTCCAGTCCAGATTCAGGCCGTGGATAGACATTTCCCCTACAGGAGAGGGCGGTTCGATCTGTGACCAGTCGGTATAGATATGGCTCCAGAATGAACTCCACCAGGCTTTATTCAGCGCCTCCAGCGTGCCGTAGCGTGATTTCAGCCAGTGTCGGAATGCATTCTGACAAAAATGGCAGTGACATTCCCCGCTGTATTCATTGGAAATATGCCAGCCAATCACCGCAGGATGATGAGAATAACGTTGAGCCAGTTTCGTATTGATTTGCCGAACTTTCTCTCGGTAAACCGGCGAGGTCAGGCAGTGATTGTGACGACCACCGTGCAGGGCCCGCATCTGATCGCTCCCCACCCGCAACACTTCGGGATATTTCCCGGACAACCATGCCGGGCGCGCGCCGCTCGGCGTAGCCAGAAAGACGAAAATACCGTTGGCGTACAAGCGATCCAGGATGTTATCCAGCCAGCCAAACTGATACCGTCCCTCTTGCGGCTCCAGCGCGGACCAGCTGAAAATGCCGACTGACATAACGTTGCACTGGGTTTGCTTCATCATCTCAATGTCGTTGGCCAGGACTTCAGGGCTATCCAGCCATTGATCCGGGTTGTAATCGGCGCCGTGCAGCAGAACGGGAACCTTGCTGCTGAGTGGGGGAAACTTGAACATCTCGTTCTCCTATAGGATAAAACATTGCCGGTACGGACTGACTATCCGGCAGATCGATGACAATCCCTTCCACCGCCGTCCTCTCCGGGGCGATGGAGGTCTGCGAGTGAAGCAAATCAGGACAGAATCAGAGGGCCATCAATGCTGGTTAAATACTTTGATTGACGGCAGCACGTTGCCCTGACAGTTGAACAGCGCCTGATTTTCCCGGGCGTTGCCTTCCTTCCATTCATCCTTGTTGTATTTCATACCGGCTTTGGTCGCCCAGGTGGCGCCAGGCGTCGGCAGCCAGATCGGTTCCCAGTAAAATACGCCTTTGCCACGATGGTCCGGCACGTTGATAACGCTTTGCATCAGGTCGTGAAGATAGTCTGCCTGACCTTGTACGGACGCCGGGTAGCCGCCTGCATCCAGCTCTTTCTGCTGGAAGCTGTTTTCCGCGTTGTCGCAGTTTTCCAGCGTGTAGGCGTAAGCGGCCTCAACAACGATGATGTCTTTGTTGTAGCGCTTGGTAACGTCATTCATGTTGTATTGCAGCGCGCTGATCGGACCGTTCCAGTAGGTGTAGAACGACGCGCCGATGATATCGAACGGAACGTTGCGTTTGGTAATTTCATCAAACCACCAGATAAAGGTGTCGTTTTTGGTGCCTTCCGCCAGATGCAACATGATCTTGACGTTATCGTCCGCGCCCTGCGCGTCTTTGACGCCCTGAATCCCGGCTTTCAACAGCGTCGCCAGGCGATCAAATTCACCGCCGCCCTGGCCCCAGCTTTTACCTTCCGGCCACAGCATACCGCCGTTCAGTTCGTTACCCACCTGCACCATATCCGGCATCACGCCGGCTTTCCTGAATTCGCTGATAGTGGTTTTGGTGTAATCGTGAACTGCTGCCGTCAACTGCTCCATGTTCAGGCTGTCCCAGGCTTTGGGCTTATTCTGATGGGCCGGATCGGTCCAGAAATCACTGTAGTGGAAATCCAGCAGCAGCTTCATGCCGTTGGCTTTGGCGCGTTTGGCCAGCGCCAGTGTGGTAGCCAAATCGTTGTTACCGCCGCCGTAGGCGTTACCTGCCGCATCTTTCGGATCGTTCCAGATGCGCAGACGGATAGTGTTAATCCCGTTTTCTTTCAGGATCAGTATGGCGTCTTTTTGCCTGCCCTGTTCGTCATAGAACTTGCCGCCATGCTTTTCCACTTCATGCAGCATGGAGATATCCGCGCCTTTGATAAAATCGGCAGGGACGTTCAGCAGCTTATTGATGGTGACATTTTCCGCCGCGTGCAGCGTTTGCGGCAGGGAGAAGGACAACAGGCCGGTCGCGAGCATGGCGGCCATCAGTACGCGTTTTTTCATTTTCATTTTGACGTTCCTGGAATGTATACAGATGTTGATGTCGTTATCCTTTGGTTCCGCCCGAGGTCAGGCCAGAAACAAAATACTTTTGCAAAGAGAGATAAAGAATGGCGACGGGCACGGCAATCAATACGGCCCCGGCCGCGTAAGTGGTGTAGCTGGCCCCCATCTTTTGCGCGACCAGGTTGTACAACCCGATCGGCAGCGTGAACTGATCCGGGGTGCGTAAAATGGTGCTCGCCAGAATGAAATCCCCCAGCGGACCGGTGAAGGAAAACAGGGCGATAACCGCAATGATCGGCTTCGACAACGGCATGATAATTTCGATGAAGATGCGGAAATTACCGGCTCCATCCATTCTGGCCGACTCATCCAGATCCTTGGGAATGGCATCCAGATAACCTTTCATCAGATAGGTATTCATTGGGATCATGCCGCCGACATACACCAGCACCAGGGCGATATGGCTGTTAACCAGTCCCAGCATTTGCGCCAGTACAAAGATGGCGATTAGCGCGGAGAACTGCGGGATCATCTGCAACAGCAGGAACAACATCAGCCCGTTCTGACGTCCGCGAAAGCGAAAACGGGAGAACGAGTAGGCGGTAAAGCTGACGCTGATCAGGGTTAGAATCATGGTCAGCAGGCTGATTTTCATCGAGTTCCAATACCAGGACGCATAATCGATTTGCCCGTTAAACAGCTCCTGATAATGAATAAATGAAAAATTCTCCGGAATAATGGAGGTATTCAGCAGGCTGCTGCCAGGATTCAGGGAAGCGCCCACCGTCCAGATCAGCGGATAAATGATAATGACGGCCACCATCAGCAGCAGATAGGTCAGCCCGAGCTTGATGAAATTCTGCCTTTTTGCGCTGTGTTTCATTTTCATCGGTGTGCTTCCCTAGGCCATGTTGTCTTGTTTAAAGGAGTTGGTCGCACGGAACTGCCATAGCGCGATGCCTACCACAAAAATCGACAGCAGTATGGTGATGCTGGCGGCAATCGCGTACTGGGAAGACGACATCGTGAGTTTGTAAATCCATGAAACCAGAATATCCGTTCCGCCCGCGTTGGAGCCGATGACCGCCGGCCCACCGTTATTGAACAGATAGATGATGTTGAAGTTGTTAAAATTGAACGTGTACTGCGTGATGATGATCGGGGCAATGGAGTAAAGCACCAGCGGCAAGGTAATCGTCGTCAGCTTGTACCAACTGCTTGCTCCGTCAATGGTGGCGGCTTCATAGAGATCGTCGGGAATCGCTTGCAGAACGCCGGTCGTCATGGCGAATACGAACGGGAATCCGAGCCAGGTTTGCATCAGAATCAGCGCGGTTTTGGTCCAGAACGGATCGGTCATCCAGGCTTTGGGTTCAATGCCCCACGCCGCCAGAATCCCGTTATTGATTACCCCGAAGGTTTCGTTGAACATGCCGGCAAATACCAGGATGGTGACAAAACCCGGCACCGCCCACGGTAAAATCAGAATGGTACGAATCAACGGTTTGAAACGCAGCCCTTTCTGATTCACCAGAATGGCCAGCAGAATACCGACGGCACACTGTAATGTGGTAGCGATAAGCGTCCAGATGACCGTCCATTGCAGTACGTCAAAGAAGGTGGAACGCCACAAATCGAGCCGGAAAATATTGATAAAGTTCTTCATGCCGACCCAGTCAACCAGCTTGGCAGGCGGCGTGTGATACAGATCGTAATTGGTAAAGGCAATCGAAAAACCGAAGATGATGGGGAAAATCACCACGAACACCAGCAGGATAAAACCGGGGGTGATCATCAGGTAGGGGAAGCCTTCACTCAGCAATAACTGATACTGTTTTTTTATGCTGCTCAGCGGCAGACCGTTATCCCGTCTGGCGCCGCAAGCATAGGCATCACGCAGGCTATAGTAGTAAACACCGATGCCGAAGGCGGCAACGATCAGGCTGATAATCCCTTTCGCCAGCAAAAAAATGGAGTGATCGCGTGGCAGTTCTGTACCCAGCGTAATTAATCCCCAGGTGCCTTCCCGTAAAAAGTCATGAAATACGCTGATGAAGCAGACGATGACAACGGAAAAAAAAGCGCCTTTAACAAACTGGCGGTTATAAATTTGCCCGAGTCCGGGGATCAGCCCCAGCAAGAGCGCGAGTCTTGCATGGCGACTGCCACCTTCATGTTGCGCAAGGCCGCGAGTATTGACGATCACACTATACCTCCTGTCTATCAAGAACATGGGTAAACGCCAAACGCCGGGTTTACCCATGCTCACCAACCATGATGCGATGGCTTATTGGTTACTGTGGTTGGCTTCGATCTGCATGTTTATGGTTTTCACGGCGGATTCCAGCGCGGCCTTGGTATCTTGTTTGCCCGTCACGCTCAGTTGCAGGGCGCTGTTGGCGGGTGTCCAGACTTCCTGCATCTCTGGCACGCTCGGCATCGGTACGGCATAACCGGACTGAATCGCAACGGCGCGTGCTTTTTCATCATTCTTGATGAGAGGATCGTCAACCAGTGCGGTGATTGGCGGGATTTCACCCGTCATCTGGAAGCGAATTTTGGCGTATTCAGGCTGGTTGATGAACTCGATAAACTTCTGCGCCAGCGCTTTGTTTTTGGAGTAGGTGGAGATGCTGTAGCCTTTTACGCCCAACAGAGAACGTGGGTGCTCGCCGTTAGGCAGCAATGGCAGCGGGGCGACGCCATAGTTAACGCCCGCATTTTTATAAGGCTGGAATGCCCAGGGACCGGTAATGACCGCCGCGGCTTTTTTCTCGGTAAACAGGGAGTCGATGGCGTTGGCGCCGGTTTCACCGACAATGCCCGGCGGGAACAGACCATCGGCATAGAATTTCTTGATGTAGTTAACCGCATCGATAGTGGCTTTTTTATCCAGGCCAATGTCTTTGACGTTCGGCGAACCATTGCTGTTCTGGCCGAAAATGTAGCCGCCCATGCCGGCGATCACGCCATAGGCGTAATAGATTTCATCGAATTTTGCCAGCAGACCGTAACGGCCTTCAGATCGTTGCTGTGCGGAGAAGGTAAACAGGTCGTCAAATTTTTCCGGCGGCTGCGGCATTAAATCTTTGTTGTATACCAGTACGATGGTTTCCACCGCTTTAGGAATGCCATACAGCTTGCCATTGTAGGTTTGTGCCTCCAATGCGGGTTTGGTAAAGCTGGCGAGGTAAGTCGGGTCGGGGTTCAGTTCAGTTATCAGCCCTTGTACCACTGCCGTACCGATTTGATCGTGGGGCATAACAAAGACGTCAGGACCGATGCCTGCCGGGCCATCGAGACGGAGTTTTTCAATCTGCTGCGCATAAGGGGATTCCAGCACTTTGATTTTGACATTGTTCTGTGCTTCAAAGGCCTTAATTGCATCGGCAATCCCGTCGGATTTTTTTATGTCTTCCCATACCAGGAGTTCCTGCTCGGCGGATAAGGCCGATTTGCTGAAAATTCCTGTGATACCCAGTGATATCATCATGACGGTCGTCAATGTTTTCATTTTCATTATTAATCCTCGCGCTGTTGTTAGGCATAAATCATGTCAGGCAAAAATCATGGTAAGGAAATCCTCGCTTACCTTCCTTCACACCGACGCTGGCTATTTCATTGTAACGTTACATAAAACACCTGATTACGACGGATTAGGCGGTAAACTCTGCTTCCGGCATATATCAATAGAGCCGATCGGCTTTTTGCTGCGTGATGCTGAATCGAACGAAGGGATCCAGTAATCGATTAATTAATAAGAGATTCACGCATATTGCTGCCAGCTGTGTCGCCTCGGTTATCCGCTTTCCTTGCAGAAAGAGAAACGTCATAAAATAGGGTAACGGTTACACCGGCGACGATTACATTAAGCAGAGTGCGCCACGTCTGCCAGTGAAACATGTAAAGGCTGTGATCTTATGCACAAAAGTAACCCCCTGTTTGTGCAAACGGTTACACCATGCTGTTATATTGATGCCATGACCAGAATATAGCGGCGTTTTACCCGACGTTATCGCATTACAGTGTGATGGCGAAGCCAGGTTGCACAGGGAAAGATCTGGCGGTTTTATTCAACGCCTGAGCTATGAAAATCAAAATTATCAAGAGGTTATTGTTATGGCGGCGATCCAGCTGGCGAGAGTTAGTAAGCATTTTGGTAAGAATGTGACGCTTCACGATATCAACCTGGCGATTGCCGATGGGGAATTCGCCGTTTTCGTTGGGCCTTCTGGATGTGGTAAGTCAACGCTGCTGAGAATGATTGCCGGACTGGAAGATGTCACCGGTGGTGAGATCATGATTGATGATACCGTGGTCAACGATGTGACACCGTCGCATCGTGGTGTCGCCATGGTGTTTCAGTCCTATGCGCTGTACCCACATATGACCGTCGCTGAAAACATGGGATATGGGTTACGCGTCAATGGCGTACCGAAAGATCAGATTAAACACCAGATCGACATGGTGGCGAAGACGTTGCAACTCTCTCATCTGCTGGAGCGTAAGCCGAAAGAGCTATCCGGCGGGCAGCGGCAGCGTGTCGCGATTGGTCGCGCCATTGTGCGCAACCCTAAGGTCTTCTTGTTTGATGAGCCGCTCTCGAACCTGGATGCCGAGCTGCGTGTCGACATGCGTTTACATATTGCCAGGCTGCATCAGGAACTGAAGACGACCATGATCTACGTGACGCACGATCAGGTTGAAGCGATGACGTTGGCCGATAAAATCGTTGTGATGAATTACGGTAAAGTTGAACAGGTTGGCTCGCCGATGGAGCTTTACTATCGGCCGGTTAACCAGTTTGTGGCGGGCTTCATCGGTTCGCCGAAAATGAATTTTCTGCCCGCTCAGGTAACCGCCTGGACGTCCGATATGCTTAGCGTCAATGTCGCGGAACGGTTGGATCTTGAGCTTCCGATTCGAACCCGCGAACTGGTGGCCGGCGACACGGTGACGCTGGGGCTGCGTCCTGAGCACGTAATGCCGCAGGGGGAGGGGATTCGCCTTGCTTTTGGTTGTGAGGTCGTTGAGCGTTTGGGAAACAGCACCTATTTGTTCGGACAGTGCTGTGGCATCGATAACTTCAAACTTCTGTTAGCAGGGGACAGCGATTTTAAACCGTATCAGAATATTGACGTATTCTTCTCACCGGGCAACTGTCTGGTGTTCGACGAAGCGGGACTGCGCATTAACGAAACCAGACTGTAACTTACGCTGAAAATTTACGATTTGCGGTGTAACTGTTCCACGCCGGCGCGCTAAAAACGCGCCGGCGTGTTGCTAAGCAGGGCGACAAAGGAGTACGGGGTGCTATCTTGTGGGGAAATAAAAGCTCAGCGGCAAAATGCCGCTGAGCTTTGTTTTATCTGGGGGTTTATTACCACCAGGCTTCGGCCTGGATACCGAAATTCATGGTGTTGTTGCGTGTACCGTCATTGAAGGAGCGGCCTTCGCCATCTTTCAGATAAGAGACATAGAAGCGCAGTTCAGGACGGGTCAACATCGGAATGTCTGCGGTGAGCGCCTGGGCAATCGTATACTTCTGGCCGCTGTATTTATCTTTGTCACCACTGGTCCATGTTTCGGATTCATGGAACGTCCCCACTTCCAGATAAGTTTTATGGTTCTTGTTCCAGGCATATTGGCCACGGGCGACAGCAGAGAAAAGCTCTCGTTCATCACTCCAGCGGCTGGTTTTCTCGGCTTTGCCGTAGGTTAATACATGGCTGATGGCCACACGATCGCCCAGTGGCAAATCGCCGGTCTGGATCACACGGTAACCCGTCGCGCTGGTGTTGTTGTTCCAGACGTCATACCAGCCTCCCCCTTGCGACACCATGTTTTGCGCCATACCTTTATCGGCATATTGCAATACCAGCTTCTGGTTGGTGTTCAACCCAGAGAAATAGTGTCCGACTTCAGCCGTCAGCATAATGCCGTTTTTGACGTCATAGGGGGCGTCGTTGGCTCGGAGGATATTTTTTTGTACATCTCGTTCATTGGGCATGGCATAAGTGACGCCGAACTCTGTCCAGGCGCCGTTCCATGGCTTCCAGCCGGCATAACGGGCATCAAGGAAGTTGATGTTGAGATCGTCATATTTGTCTCTTTCACTCTGATCGTTCACGCAGTTCGGATCGGTATTGCCTGCGCAAATGCCGGTCAGGTCAACATCCATATTTTCGCCGTCGCCGCGTATCCAGGCAAAGGAGAATGCGCCTTCACCCGCCTTGATATTCTCGATGCCCGCGCCGGCACCTGAAATGTTGTAATATTTAGTATCAATGATATGGATATCACGGCGCTGATAATAACGTTTACCGGCCCAGATAGTGGCTTCGGGAAACGCGGTAATAAAGCCTGTGGCTTGCAGGTTGAACTGGCGCAGGCCAAATTCCGTATCATCATTTTTCGTGGTTTCGTTATCGTTGGAACCATCCGATGACATCGATATCATGCTGTCAACGTAAAACGTTTTACCGTCTTCATTGTATAATTGCTGCCCCAGCCCAATTTCTGCATAGGTATCGCCTTCATTACCCAAACGGCCAAGTTTGCTTTGGTTGCCCGTTTGCTCTTTCCCATCATTGGAAACGCCAACGCCTGATCTAAAGTAACCAGAAAAATCAACTGCATAGGCGTTTGCTGCGGTGAGCGCGATGGCAAGAGCGACAGAAGTCGTCAGTATTTTCTCTTTCATGGAAATTCCTTTCTATTTTCACAGATAACCGTGAATTACGTTGTCAGTGTGTGATCTTTTAGGGTAATCGGTTTCACTAAATGGCGAGGGGATTATGGGGTAATAAAATGACTCGTGACATGATTACACTCACAAAATACAAAATAGTTACACTGCTTTTTACAATGCTTAACGTTGGGTTAATTTGATTTAATGCTGCATAATAATGATTATTCGGGGTTAATTTTCTATCTTTGCGGTGTAATCAGTTTTATGTTTCGTCAGAGATATAAAATTCAGCATTTAAATTTATTTGCCGGTTTGTTGTTTTACCGATCGGTGCGGCAGAGAATGAGTGAAACAAGGCACTGAGGAGTGAGAACGCCTACTTTGTTACCTGCAAGGCGTGGTGACCGATGTGATGACGGCGGAGTAAAGGGAATTGCAGGGCGCGCCGTTTGGCGCTCTGGGTGGCGGTTCCCCTCAGGGACGATTTGTCCTGCGGGAGAACCGGATGCGGCGGTGCCGTCAACCGTTCGACGGCGATTTCTTTTGCGGCGGCGCGCTGACGGAATGGCGACGAACCAATGTCGGACTGAACATGTTGGTGGTTTCTTTGAGTGGCGTGCCATGAGACAGCGCAATGGCCAGCTCCGCTGCGTGTATTGCCATCGCTGAAACCGGATAATGTATGGTGGTTAACCGCGGGCGCAGATAACGGGCGATCAGAACATCATCAAACCCCACCACGGACATATCCTGCGGCACGTTAATGCTATTATCACTCAGCACCGACAGGGCGCCGGCCGCCATGGAGTCGTTGTAACACACCACGGCCGTCATATTGCCGCCGCGGCTGAGCAACTCGGTCATCGCCGATTCTCCGCCCAGTTCATCCGGCGATGCCCGGGCAATCAGGCGTTCATCCAGTTCAATACCATGCTCCTGTAAGGCATCAATATAGCCTTGCAGACGGTCGAATGAGTCGGAAATCTGGTGGTTCGAGCAGAGGAAACCGATTTTCTGATGCCCTTCCTGAATCAGATGACGGGTGGACAGCCAGGAACCGTAACGGTCATCCAGCGCGACGCAGCGGGTTTCGTAACCCGGCAGCGTGCGGTTGATCAACACCATATCCGGTATATGGCTCATCAACGTCGCCAGTTCCTGATCGGAAATCATTTTGGCGTGTACCACCAGTCCGGCACAGCGATGCCGAATCAGCTGTTCGATCGCTTTTTTTTCCTGTTCGGCGTTGTGATAGCCATTGCCGATGAGCAGAAACTTTCCTGTTTGCTGAGCGATCTGTTCCACGGATTTGACCATGGTGCCGAAGAAAGGATCGGAAACATCCGCGACCACAATGCCAAGCGTTTCCGCACTTTGGTGGGCAAGCGCGCGGGCATTGGCGTTTGGATGATACTGTAACTCAGCCATTGCCTTATGCACGGCTTCCCGTGAAGCGCTGCTGGCTTTTGGGGAATTGTTGATAACCCGCGAGACCGTTGCAACGGATACACCTGATAGACGAGCGACATCCTTTATTGTTGCCATTGAGCATTCCTGAGCAGTGAAATGCGTTGTCGTGTGACATAAATACCAGAGGGTTTTTATGTTTTATATACCTTTCTTTCCTGAAGCGGCGGCATTGTTGGCTGCGCTTGCCCATGTGAACCACTTATCCGGGTAAGTGTATCGGGACTCGCTCGAGCCATCTTGCTGCATGTCGCTCCAATAACTTCAGGTATAGCCTAACGCACAGATTATGAGAAAAAACAGGTGGCTTATGCTTATAAATGTACAGGTTTTCTATTGATGTTACCTATTCGCCACCTTCCTTGCGGTACCCAGACCGTGCTTATGTGATCTGTATCAACAATCATTTCCAACTTGTCTCTTCCCAAACGGTATTCCGAGGTTTAAATTTAGGGTAACCGATTACACTTAAACGATAAGTCAACAGGCCTTATTGCGCCGGATTTAATGATATGAGCATGATTATTGCTTATTTTTTCGTGAAACTGATTACATCTTTAGGTCTGAACGGCTTTGCGCTGTGAATTTATCTGATGTATCTCCCAGACAAAAGGCGGTGGCGTGGCGCATCCTGTTGACGACTGAACAGATATCGCGCGGCCGTACAGAGTTTATGTCTTGTTTTGAGGAATGATCTTATGCTGTTTGAACCAACTGAACACCCGCATCGCCGTTTTAATCCGCTGAAAGGCGAGTGGGTGCTGGTGTCGCCGCATCGGGCCAAACGTCCATGGCAAGGACAGCAGGACGAGCCCGATCGTAGTACGCGACCGTCTCACGATCCGAGCTGCTATCTGTGCGCGGGTAACACACGGATCACCGGCGATATTAATCCGCAATATCAGGGAACGTTTGTTTTCACGAATGATTTTTCGGCCCTGATGGAAGATACCCCGGCCGTACCCGTGCGCGATGATCCGCTGTTTCGTATTGAGCGCGCCCGAGGCGTCAGCCGTGTGATCTGTTTCTCGCCCGATCACGGTAAAAGCCTGCCAGAGCTTGCGCTGCCTGCGCTGAGAGGCGTGATCGACACCTGGAGCCAGCAGACGTCGGAGTTGGGGAAACGCTATTCATGGATTCAGGTCTTTGAAAACAAAGGTGCGATGATGGGGTGTTCTAACCCGCATCCGCACGGGCAGATATGGGCCAACGATTTTTTACCGAACGAAGCACGGCGTGAAGATCGGCATCAGCGTGATTACTTTGCTCAATATGGTGCGCCGTTGCTGCTGGATTATGTTCAGCGCGAGCTGGCGGAGGGAACGCGTCTGGTCGTGGAAACGGAACACTGGCTGGCCGTTGTCCCTTATTGGGCCTCCTGGCCGTTTGAAACGCTGCTGCTGCCTAAGTTTGCCGTACAGCGGTTACCACAGCTGAACGATGCCCAGCGGGACGATTTGGCCGTTGCGCTGAAAAAATTGACCAGCCGTTACGATAACCTGTTTCAGTGTTCATTCCCTTATTCGATGGGATGGCATGGGGCGCCGTTCAATGGCGAAGATAACACCCACTGGCAGCTTCATGCCCACTTTTATCCCCCATTATTACGCTCTGCCAGCGTGCGCAAGTTTATGGTCGGCTACGAGATGCTGGCTGAAGCGCAGCGCGATCTGACGGCAGAACAGGCTGCTGAACGCCTGCGCGGCGTGAGTGATATTCATTTCCATGAGCAAATTTGAGGTCATTTTATGAGCCGTATCGATTCTCTGCGACAGTCTGCCGAGTCCGTCTTTGTCCATGTGTTCGGCTATGCGCCGGATGCCAATATTCAGGCGCCCGGCCGGGTGAACCTGATCGGGGAACATACCGACTATAACGACGGTTTTGTGTTGCCCTGTGCTATCGACTATCAGACGGTCATCAGCGCTGCCGTGCGGCAGGACAGCATGGTACGGGTCGTGGCGGTAAACAGCGATAGCCAGCAGGACGAGTTCGATCTTACCCGCGACATTGAACGTCATCCGGAATACACCTGGGCCAACTATGTGCGGGGAACCGTCAAGTTCCTGCAAGCGCGCGGGCTGTCGCTCAGCGGTATGGATATGGTGATTTCAGGGAATGTGCCGTCGGGGGCCGGACTGAGTTCTTCCGCCTCGCTGGAGGTGGCGATCGGTCAGACATTCAAGACACTGAATAACCTGAGTGTGAGCCAATTAGATCTGGCACTGACGGGACAGCAGGCAGAGAACGATTTTGTGGGCTGTAGCTGCGGTATCATGGATCAGTTTATTTCCGCTCAGGGGCAGGCGGGTCATGCGCTGTTGATCGATTGCCGTTCTCTGGAAGGTCGTGCCGTGCGGATGTTGGCTGGCGTGGACGTGCTGATTGTTAATTCCAATGTTCGCCGCGGGCTGGTGGACAGTGAGTACAACACGCGCCGCCAGCAGTGCGAAGCGGCGGCTCGTCATTTTGGCGTCAAAGCGCTGCGCGATCTTTCTCTGCCGCAGTTTGAAGCGGGGGCGGGAGGGCTCGATCCGCTGGTAGCCCGCCGCGCCCGGCATGTTATCACGGAAAATAGCCGCACGCTGGAAGCCGCCGATGCACTGGCGCGTCAGGATGCGGAACGGCTGTTTACGCTGATGGCGGAATCACATGTTTCTATGCGTGATGATTTTGAAATCACCGTGCCACAGATTGATACGCTGGTTGAGCTGATTAAGGAGCACGTCGGCGGGCGCGGGGGCGTAAGGATGACCGGCGGCGGCTTTGGCGGTTGCATCGTCGCGCTGATCCCGTCGGCGCTGACGAACGACGTTATTCAGGTGATTGAACGCGAATATCCCGTTCGCACCGGCTTAACCCCCTCGATATATCTGTGCCAGCCGTCAGATGGGGCCGGGCGGCTGAATTGAGACTAAGAACGGATTTAGATGCGCTTTTCGGCCTAAGCTATTACCTTTCCTCCCTCCCTGAGAAGAAGGGGAGGAGGAAACCTGAAACATGGGTCATCAACCTGCGTTTTGCAACGGCCATACCGCATTCACGGTAATAAAAATAGGGTCGCCAGCCCCAGAAAAATAAAAAATCCGCCGGTATCGGTGATGGCCGTAATCATCACGCTGGAGCCCACCGCAGGGTCGCGCCCGAGAGCGACCATCGATAGCGGGATCAATACGCCCATCAGCGCCGCCAGCAACAGATTAAGCAAGATGGCCAGCATCATGACTCCGCCCATTGCCATATTGCCATACAGCGCATAGGTCACCAGCCCCATAATGGAGCCCCATATCACGCCGTTGACCAGCGCCACCCCTAACTCTTTCAGCAACAGGTAAGATTTTTTGCCGTGCTCCAACTGGTGTAGCGCCAGCGCCCGTACAATCATGGTGATGGTCTGATTACCGGTGTTGCCTCCGATACCGGCAACAATGGGCATCAGCGTCGCCAGCGCCACCAGATGGGCGAGCGTATCTTCAAACAGACCGATGACGCGTGAGGCGACCAGTGCGGTGCAGAGATTGATGGCCAGCCATGCCCAACGGTTACGCACCGCTTTATAGACCGGGGCGTACACATCTTCGGATGGGGTTAACCCGCCCGAACGACGCAGATGGCTGTCACTTTCTTTATTCACGACATCCATAATATCTTCGACCGTCAGGCGTCCCATCAGCTTGCCTTTGCTATCGACGACGGCGGTGGAGATCAGGTTGTAACGCTCAAATGCGCCCGATGCCTCTTCGAGTCGCTCTTCAGGCTGGAACATCAGCGGATGGGTTTCCATGACCGTCGCAACCGGCGTTTTGGGCGGGTGCAGTAAAATATCCGCCAGAGAGAGCTCGCCAATCAGCGTATTTTTTCTATCGGTGACGAACAGTTTATCGGTGGAGTCTGGGATGGTTTTACGGTAACGCAGGTAACGCTGAACCGCGGCCAGCGTGACATCGGCACGGATGGTGATGAGTTTGAAATCCATCAGATAGCCGATGCAATCTTCGTCGTAGTTAATCGCTTCCCGTAGCTGTGCCCGCTGCCTGGCCTCCAGCGTGGTCAATATTCTCCCCAGCAGGCTGCGAGGCAGGCGACGCGACAGCTGTGCCTGTTCATCCACATCCAGTATGCGCACCGCTCTCAGGATTTCTTTATCCTTCATGTCCTTGATCAGGTCGTCAGAAATGCTGTCCGACACTTCAATCAACACGCGTCCGCGCTTTTCAATGGGGATTAGCCGCCACAGGGCCAGGCGTTCATCATGCGGCAATGATTCCAGCAGATCGGCCAGGTCGGCAGCATGCAATTCGGCGATCAACTGGCAGATTTCGGCCGTTTGATCGAGTAATTGTTTGTTTTCTTTGGCAGTAACGCGAGGCTGTCGGTTGAGAATATCTTCAACCAACTCCTTGTTTTCCAATAAGAGAAGTGAGATACGACGCCGCTGGGCGCTCAGTTTTTTTACTGTCGACATGGGTGATTTCCGCTCTATGTTTGGCGTTCCTGATCTGATTTTTATTTCCGTTATTCTGTTTCCGACTGAAATGCAGGCGTGTAACGGTGAGCGAGTGCCCCTGTAAAAGTCCGTTCATGAATAAACGTAGCGCAAAATCAGAGAATTAAGAATAGCGATATAATGTTTCAGCCTGATGGTTTATGGATCGCTAAGTACGAATAGGCGTTTGGGATCGCTTAAGTTGACAAGAAAAAAATGCGCTGGCGACGCATGCGCCATGCGGCCGTTTTTTTATGTTTTATATTCAGAGTTCGGTGTACAAAACCGTAGGCCGTGGATATTCCTGGATGAATAATGTAACAAAGCGAGGGCGTCTCAGCGTCCTTATAAAAAATCAGAACATAAAATGGGTCAGATAAGGTTTGGCGCTATTCTTTCTTATTAATTAGCACATTATCTGCGGCAGGGGCGAGGGATTGTTCAACACGCTGTTGTTGTTTGTCCTGATGATAGACAAATGCGCTGACGGTGGAGTAGGCGAAACGACCTAAAAGAATGAAAAAACTGATGAGTAACACGGCACGAGCAATACGAGAACCACTTCGTCGAGGGCGTATTGATAATTGTCGTTTATGGGTAAGCGTGGACATTACCGGTAAATCTCCAATGGAAGCGAATATTCGCTGTTTTTCATTTAGGCACAAGCGCAGGGATAGGTCAATCTGCCTGAACAAAAAAGATCGCGTTCGATCTTCTTTTCGCACATTCGGTAAAAGAGAATTTATATTTCAGGAAAGGAATAGTCTGCTTACGCTGGAAACGAAATCCCGCCCGAAAACCGGACGGGGAGGATGGATTTTACGCGGTGGTATTGATGTTGCGCCCGATTGCCGGATTAGCCGGTAACGGCGGCAATGCCTGAAGAATACCGGCAGCAACAGCCTCTTGGTTGTCGAGCGCTTTTTTCAGCACCAGCGCGCTGGCCTCACTACTGGTCTGTAGGTTACTGAGGTCGGTGGCAAGTGATGCAATCTGTGAGACATCCATTGGTACGTTCCTTACGGTGTATGAGATGGATTGATGCCCACCATGGAAAAAAGGGGGCCCCTTGTCTGCCAATGTTACATGATGTCAGCAACGGACTTTTGCCGGCCATCGTCTTGGTATCGGCTTTATTTCCGCAAACTTTACGTTAGCCTTGTCAAGCCATTCAGTATAGTTTCTGCGCCGCCGATCCTCAATCAAGCCTTTTCTTCTTCAATAATCAGTTTCCAGCCCGTCACATCCTGCCAGTACTCCTGTTCCCGCTCCAGATCGAGTTGTATCAGCGTGTTCTGAGTAAAAAAATCATGCGGGAAGATCAGCGTCCAATGATTATCGTCCGTCAGCAGTTTGAGCGTTTCCGGCGTGGTTGTCGCCTGTCGTTGATTATTCAGCAACGTCGCCAGGCGCAACAGCTGAACCATCGGCAAGTACTGTTTCTTTTTGAAGAGATTCAGGCGCGGCAACTCTTCGAGCTTGATGGCTTTACGATGCAGACGCACAATCAGCGACAGCAGGATTTGCTGTTCCTGATTGAAACCGGGCAGATTGGTGTTTTGCAGAATGTACGCTGAATGGCGATGCATGCCGCTGTGGTTAATGCCCAGTCCGACCTCATGCAGCATAGCCGCCCAGTTCAGAATGGCCTCAAGCTGCGGATGCACCAGATTGGGGTTTTGCTTGGCCCATTGCGCATACAGTTGCTCGGTCGTCTCTTTCACCCGACCGGCCTGTTCACGATCGATATTGTAATGACTGGCAAGGCTTTGCGCCGTGCGGATACGGATATCCTGATGGCGGAAGCGGCCTTCCATTTCATACAACACGCCTTCCCGCAGGGCGCCATCGGACAGGCGCAGTTCTTTGATGGCCAGCGCGTCAAATATACCGCACAGAATCGCCAGACCGGGCACCAGCACAGACTGACGATCTTCCGGCAGACCCGGCAGACTAAGCGATTTAAAGTTTTTAAACTGTAAAATCTGATCGCGCAGCATCTCCAGACGTTCCGGGGTGATCAGACCGTCTTTCTCACCCATTTCCACCAGAATTTCATGCGTTGCCTTGATCGTGCCGGACGCGCCGAGGGCATATTGCCAGCCATAAATGCGGTATTCCCAGGCCAGGGTCTCCAGCTTCTGGGCGGCGGCTAAGCGAGCGCGTTTGAAATTGGTTTCGCTGATTTCACCGTGGGGAAAGAATTGCTGCGCGAAGCTGACGCAGCCCATGCGGCGGCTTTCCACCAGCATGGGTTCAAAGTCTTCACCGATAACCAATTCGGTAGAGCCGCCGCCAATATCGATAACCAGCTTGCGTCCCTTTTCCGGCTGAGTATGTTCAACGCCCATAAAGATCAGACGAGCTTCCTCATGGCCTGAAATGATTTCAATCGGATAAGGAATGATTTCCGCGGCGCGGCGCAGGAACTCCTGCGCATTTACCGCCTGACGCAGAGCGTGCGTCCCCACAATGGAGACGTTCAGCGCTGAAAAGCCCTGTAATCGTTCGGCAAACAGCGCCAGACAGCTTAACCCCCGCTCCATGGATTCTTCACTGAGCATGTTCTTGCTATCCAGACCGTCAGCCAGATGAACCCGATGTTTCAAACGGCTGAGCACCTGAAGTGCACCGTTTACCACACGCGCCACCACCATATGAAAACTGTTGGAACCCAGATCGACAGCGGCAAATTCCTGGGGTTTCTCAACGTCTTTATCGTTGTTGTTCGTTAATGGCATTATTCAGGCTTATCTCCGGGTTGCTCAAGCGCCTTGATGTAATCATAAATGGCATTTTGCGCGCGTACTTTACGCCTGTTGCCGCGTAACACATAGCGGTTACTCAACTCTTTATCAATGATGCGGGCTTTGACGGTATCGCTGAACAGAATATCCAGGATTTCCAATACCCGATTTTTCAATATAGGGTCGAGCATTTCTACGGCCACTTCAATACGATAATCGATGTTGCGCGTCATCCAATCGGCGGAAGAGAGGTAGACTTTCTTATCCCCTCCATTGTGGAACACATATACACGGTCATGTTCCAGATAGCGATCGACAATACTGATTACCTGAATATTTTCGCTGATGCCGGGTAAATTCGGGAGCAGCGAGCACATGCCACGAACCAGCAGGTTAATCTTAACGCCCGCGGCGGAGGCCTGATACAGTCTTTCCGCCAGCCCCTTGTCAACCAGGTTGTTGACCTTGAGCGTAATCCCTGCCGCGATCCCTGACCGGGCATTGTCGATCTCTTTATCGATTAATTTATAGAGCTTGTCACGCGAGTTCTGCGGCGAAACCAGCAAGTACTCGAAGGAGACCGGACGATAAGGGTTCTCGATGAAGTTGAATACCCGGCGCACCTCGTTGGTAATTCGCTCATCGGCGGTAATCAACGAGTAGTCGGTATACAGACGGGCGGTTTTTTCGTTGAAGTTACCGGTGCCGATGTGGGCGTAACGCACAATGTTTTCTCCCTCGCGGCGCGAGATTAAAAACAGCTTGGCGTGAATTTTCAGTCCGGGCACGGAGAAAATGACGTGAACGCCCGCTTCGGTGAGCCGCTTCGCCCAGTGAATATTCGCCTCTTCATCGAAGCGCGCCTGCAATTCCACCACCACGGTGACTTTTTTGCCATTGTGCGCGGCATGGATCATTGAGGTGATGATGCGGGAATCTTTTGCCACGCGGTAAATATTGATTTTGATAGCCAGCACGCTGGGATCAAATGAGGCCTGACGCAGCAATTCCAGAATGTGCTCGAAAGTATGGTACGGATAGTAAAGCAGGACATCCCGCTCACGGATGGCATCAAAACCATTACGGAAATGAGTGAACCAATTGTGGCGCAGACGCGGCAGCGGTTTGTTGACCAGATTGGCGCGGCCCACGTTCGGGAAGCTGATGAAGTCTTTAAAGTTATGGTAGCGGCCGCCGGGGATCACTGAATCAAAGGAAGAAATTCCCAGTTTCTCTTGTAACATTGTCACCATGGCATCGGGCATATCGCGCTGATAGACAAATCTCACCGGTTCCGCCGTGAGGCGCTGCTTCAGACTGGATGACATCAGTTCCAACAGGCTGGATTCCATTTCCGTCACCAGATCGTACTCCGCATCACGCGTCATTTTCATGGAGTAAGCGTTCAAGGCGTCGTAATCGAAAAAGCCTTTGAAAATGTCATCCAGACAGTAGCGCAGGATGTTATCGATCAGAATCATGGTTTTTCGACGGCGAGGCGCTTCCGCCGGCAGATTGACGAAACGCGGTACTTTGTCTGAAGGAATTTCCAGCAGAGCATAATTAATCCGATCGCCGCGGATGATTTCGACCGCAAGATAGGTGTAGTCGTCTTTCAGGAACTGCACCAGATTGGTGTCGTGCTGGATCAGTATCGGGGTGATATGCGGGCGCAGGTATTGTCTGAAATACTCTCTTAACCACTCTTGCTGATTTGGGGAAACCTGACGCTCGTTGACCAGGAAAATCTGGTTTCGCGCCATTTCGAGCAATAGCTCGTTGTAAAGGTTGTCGAATATCTGGTCTGTTTTCAGTACGCGCGCCTGAATTTTCCCCAGAAGGTGGCGTAGATTACCGTCCGATCCCTGTTCTTCGTTAATCAGAATTCGTCTTTTCAGATCGGCAAAACGGACTTTGTAAAACTCATCAAGATTGTTGGAGTAAATGCCAAGAAAGCGCATGCGCTCGATCAATGGGTTGCTTTTATCCGCCGCTTCCTGAAGTACGCGTTCATTAAAGGACAACCAACTTAACTCTTTCTCAATGTAGAGTTTGCCCTGACTCATTGTCACTCCATTCAATTTAGTATGCCGAGATCTATCCAATTATTCCCACCCAGTAGATTTCAAGGTGCAATGACGATGGCTGCCCGTCCATACGCCGGCGGCGGTGCTCCGAAGGCCTGGTTAATCTGATGATCGGAAGCCAACACCACTGTAACCTGAAAGATGAAGGGTGTAACAACATGGTATAACAACATTATGGCGCGTTCATGACGATAAAATCGAATACACCTGCTGCCTTACCATTGTCATATTATGAGTGTAAAGGCAACATATGCTACCCGCTTTTTCTGCGGGAAAATAATGCATTCAGACTCTGACGACAGACACTTAACGGCGAGTTCAATGGCAAACACAGAAAGCAGATTACAGTATCAGGATCGCCGGCGGGCATGGATAGATCGCCTGACTTACCGCATGGTCGCAGGTAGCGGTTTGCTGGTGCTGATGGCGCTGCTGCTGATTTTCTTCTATCTGCTGTATGTTGTGACGCCGCTGTTTCTTTCGCCGTCGATGAGCGGGCAAAAGTCGATACCGCTGAAAGCGGCCGCACCCGCGCTGACGATTGGCATCAGCGATAACGGACAGATTGGGTACAGGATTGATCGGCAAGGCTACGGTGAGTTTCTCTCGCTGGCGTCCGGCACTCCGATAGCGCGTATCCCTCTGGCGCCGTCAGTCGTGCAAGTGGCCGGGAGCCACGGCGAACGACAGGTTTATGCGCTGGGGCAGTCGGATGGCAGGATAAGTATTGTGCAGCCGATCTTGCCGTTACGGAACGATCAGCCGGCGTACTGGCAGTATCCATTTGGTGAGCAGCCGTTGTCGCTGGGATTACCTGCGCAACCACTGCGTCATTTGGCTGTGGCGTCCGTCGCGGAGAATCATCTGATGGTGGCGGCGATAACTCAGGATAATCGCCTGATGCTTATCGCCGTGGGGGAAAACGGCGTACAGCAGAAAGCGCAGGCGGCGCTCCAGAATGCCGCTGTAGAACAGCTGTTGCTGACGCCGGACGGACAGCAAATTTACCTGCTGGAAGGGACGAAAATCAGCTTATGGCAGCCCGAATCCAATTTACTGAAACTGAGGGAAAACCGGCAGTTGAGCGTGCCGGGGCCATTGCGTCTGGCGTTATTGTCCGGCGGGCGTTCGCTGCTGGTTCAGTCCGCCGATGGACACATTAGTCAATGGTTCGATGTGCCGACGGAAAAGGGCATGCAACTGACGGAAATCCGCCAGTTTCCTGCGACGGCCGGGATGGATGCCTTGCTGGCTACCGAGGTTCAGCGGCGGGTTTTTGCAACGTTAACGCCACAAGGGAACCTGTCACTGTTTGGCGGTAAACAATCGACCGCGTTGTTGACCAAAACGCTGCCGCCGGATGTGCAGCAACTGGTGTTTTCCCCACGCGGTAAAGCCATGCTGGCCGAAACGGCGCAGGGCTGGCAGATCTGGCAGATTGATAATCCCTATCCGGATATTGGCTGGAGCGGTTTGTGGCAAAAGCAGTGGTATGAAAATTACCCGGAACCGGAATATATCTGGCAATCAACCTCGGCAGATGACAGTTATCAGGCAAAGTTCAGCATGATGCCGCTGATGTTTGGCACATTGAAAGCCGCGATTTATGCCATGCTTTTTGCTACGCCGCTGGCGCTATCGGCGGCGGTGTATACCGCCAGTTTTATGTCGCCGGCCCTGCGCCGCTGGATCAAACCCACGATGGAAATCATGGGGGCGTTGCCCACGGTGGTGATTGGATTGATCGCTGCCATCTGGCTGGCGCCTTATTTTGAAACCTACCTCTCCGCCATTTTGGTGATGCCGGTGTTATGGGTGATTGCGGTTCTGGGATGCGGCTGGTTGATCGAACGTCTTCCTGCCGGCGTCCATCGTTGGTTTCCTGCGGGTTGGGATGTGTTGATCCTGCTGCCTGCCATTTTCCTGACCCTGTTTCTCGGTTGCTGGCTGGCGCCGATACTGGAGGCGTGGATATGGGGGCAGCCGCTGTATCAGTGGATGGGGGAAAGTTTTGTACAGCGCAACACGCTGGTGGCGGGCGTCGCGCTGGGGTTCGCGTTGATTCCGCTGATTTTTTCGTTGGCTGAAGATGCGTTGTTCAGCGTGCCTTCCCGTTTGAGTCAGGGATCGCTGGCGCTGGGAGCCACGCCGTGGCAAACCTTGTGGCGGGTCGTGTTGCCGTCTGCCAGCGCCGGGATTTTTGCGGCGCTGATGCTGAGCTTTGGCCGAGCCGTGGGAGAAACCATGATCATATTAATGGCAACGGGCAATACCCCGATTATGGATGAGGGATTGTTGCAGGGACTGCGCTCGCTGGCTGCCAATATCGCGATTGAAATGCCGGAAGCCGTCACCAACAGCGGGCATTACCGGGTGTTATTCCTGACCGCGCTGACGCTTTTTATCTTTACCTTTGTGGTGAATACGCTGGCCGAGTCGATTCGCCAGCGTTTACGCCAACGCTACCGTGGTGAAGGAGAAAACGCGTGAGGCAGTGGTTTCGCTCCGGCAGGCCATGGGTATGGCTAACGGCTTCATCGATTAGTATCAGTCTGCTAGCCATGCTGACTATTTTCGTTCTGCTGGCCGGGCAGGGGATGCGCTACCTGTGGCCGCAACCTGTCTGGCTCTTCACTTTGCACAACCAGGTGCAACAGGGTGAGGCCTTACCGGCCAGTACCGGGGAGACGCGGGCGCTGATCGGTGAAATTTACGGTGAACAAACCTTATCCTCCCGGCAGCTAAGCAATGCGGGCTTATCTCCCTCGCCGGAGGGGGAATCCGAAACGCGCTATCTGATCAAAACGGGTCAGCGCGAAATTTACGGGCAAAGCTTCCGTACGCTGTTATCCCGCGATATCGCCAGCCTGAGCAAACCCGTTGATATATTGGTGCTTAAACGGGCCAATAACGGCACTGCCTACGGTTATCTGGCTGGTATGCTGGAGGATGGGCAACCGTTGCTGGCTGATGATTTACCCGGCACGTTACAGCGACGTATAAGCCAGGTTCAGAGCCTGCTGGCGATGGCGCAATCGATCCGACTGGGTGATATGACGAAGTTGAATCAACAGTCTGAAGCGCTGCGTCTGGAAGAAAAACGGCGGCGGCAGGGAAACTCGTTGGATAGCCAGGCGCAGGCCCGTCTGAATGCGGAGAGAATTGAACTGCAACGGCGTTTTGATGAACTGTCACAGCAGCTGGCCGTGCTGAATCAGGAGATTAACCGGGATAGGGTGCAACTGCTTGATGCGAACGGCATGGTTCACTTTGTTCCGCTGAAAGACATTGAACAGGCCTGGTATCCCAACGCGATGGGGGTGGGCGATAAAATCCGGCACTGGGGCCAGCAGATCGGAGTCATGCTGACCCGCTATTCACCTGACAGCAATAGCGCGGGGCATCTGTTCCCGGCGATTTTCGGTACGGTATTGATGGTTATTCTGATGTCGATCATCGTGATGCCGCTGGGGGTGGTGGCCGCGGTGTATTTACACGAATATGCCGGTAAAAATATTCTGACGCGCTGGGTGAGGATTGCCGTGGTCAATCTTGCCGGGGTGCCGTCTATTGTGTATGGCGTATTCGGACTGGGCTTTTTTGTCTATCTGATAGGGGGCTCACTGGATCAGCTCTTCTATTCCGAGGCGTTGCCCAATCCGACGTTTGGCACGCCTGGATTACTGTGGGCGTCCCTGACGCTGGCGTTGTTGACGCTGCCGGTAGTGATTGTCGCGACGGAAGAGGGACTATCACGTATTCCCATGTCGTTGCGCTATAGTTCACTGGCGCTGGGGGCGACCAAAGCGGAAACGCTGTGGCATGTGGTGTTACCGATGGCCGTGCCTGCCATGATGACCGGACTGATTCTTGCCGTGGCGCGCGCGGCGGGCGAAACGGCGCCGCTGATGCTGGTGGGGGTGGTAAAATCCGTACCGGTACTACCGATTGATGATACTTTTCCTTACCTTCATCTTGAACGGAAGTTTATGCATCTGGGCTTTCAGATTTACGATCTGGCTTTTCAGAGTCCCGATGTGGAAGCGGCGCGGCCGTTGGTGTATATCACCGCGCTGTTGCTGGTCTTGATTGTGGTTGGGTTGAATCTTGCGGCGATCGGCATACGCCATGTGCTGCGCGAGAAATATCGTACGCTGTCATTCTGAATGTAGGGCGAGGTTATGAGGTTAAGGACGCAGATGGAAAAATTGCCGCTGCTGGATGTTCACCAGCTAAGCGATGAGCAGACCGCGCTGGCCGTGGAGCATCTCAATCTGTATTACGGCAAGAAACAGGCATTGAACGATATTTCACTGCGCATTCCCAAAAACCAGGTGACGGCGCTGATTGGTCCCTCCGGCTGCGGCAAATCGACGCTGTTGCGCTGTTTTAACCGTATGAACGATCTGGTCGATAACTGCCGGACGGAGGGGGATATCTGGCTGTACGGCATGCCGGTAAACGATCCCGAACTGGATGTTGCGGTCTTGCGTCGCCGGGTCGGTATGGTATTTCAGCGTCCCAATCCGTTTCCTAAATCCATCTATGAAAACGTCATTTACGGCCTGCGATTGCAGGGACTGCGGGATCGTCGCCTATTGGACGACGCGGTGGAGCAGGCGTTGCGTGCGGCGGCGTTGTGGCATGAAGTAAAAGATCGGCTAAGCGATAACGCGTTGACGCTTTCCAGCGGCCAGCAGCAGCGGCTGGTGATTGCCCGCGCCATCGCCATCGAGCCGGAAGTCTTACTGCTTGATGAGCCTACCTCGGCGCTTGATCCTATCTCAACGCTGGTGATTGAAGAACTGATCGGCACGCTCAAGCAGTATTTTACGCTAGTGCTGGTAACGCATAATATGCAGCAGGCCGCGCGCGTTTCCGACTACACCGCGTTTATCAATCAGGGAAAATTGATAGAATATAATCAAACGGATGATTTATTTACTTCGCCTTCCCGGCGACGGACGGAAGACTATATTACCGGACGTTTCGGCTAATAAATGCGTGGTTCTGTTATCTGTCGTCCGGCCATTAATCAGGGAGAATAGGCGAAAGTTTATTCGGCTGTCCTCGTTCTGTATCTTGAAATTTACTGCCTGATGTTGCCAAAATATGATGTTTTTCGTCGTTTTTATGTGTCGGATCAAGATTATTGATACTGTTCATCAATTGTCCGTGCCATTTGAAAAATTGATGATAAAATGCGCGCAATTCAGCAGATCGGGTAATGGCGGATAAAATGAGATTCAGCACAATGAGTGAAGGCGAAATTGTTACGGAACTTTGCCGCAGAATAAAAGACGCCCGCATTCAGCAACGCCTGTCTCAGGTTGATCTGGCTGAACGGGCCGGATTAGGTATTGCCACCATTAAACGTGCCGAGATGGGTGAGTCGATAACGCTCAGCAGCCTGCTGTGTATACTGCGTGGGCTCAACCGCTTGCATCAACTGGAAGGCGTTCTGTTTGATGCTGAAGTTGAATCATTTAATGCCCTGGTCAGCGGTGAGAAAAAGCATACGCCGCTGCGTATCAGAAAGAAATCTGCCGCATTTCAAGCCAAATCAATCGCTAAGCATGAGAGTGTGAAAAAGCCGTCCGGCAGTACCGTGGATTGGTATATCGCTGCTGCTGAGAACAATATTATCTGGTCATGGCCGGAGAGCGAAAAGAAATAACTCACCGGTTGATGCGTCAAGCCATTCTCTTTCCGGTTTAAATCTATCCCCGCCCTTTGAAAGAGAATGGGGATAGACGGATTATTCATGCCGTTCGCTTTATTCACACAGCACAACTTTAATTGCCAACCCGCCGCGTGAGGTTTCGCGGTATTTCGCATTCATATCCTTACCGGTTTCGTACATCGTTTCGATGACTTTATCCAGTGAAACACGTGGTTCGCTGGTGCGGCGCATGGCCATCCTGGCGGCATTAATCGCTTTTACCGAAGCAATGGCGTTTCGTTCGATGCACGGAACCTGAACCTGACCCGCTACGGGATCGCAGGTTAATCCCAGATTATGTTCCATACCAATTTCTGCCGCGATGCATACCTGTTCAGGATTGGCGCCGAGTAATTCGGCCAGCCCAGCCGCCGCCATGGAGCACGCCACGCCAACTTCGCCCTGACAGCCTACTTCTGCGCCGGAAATGGAAGCATTCATTTTATAAAGTGTCCCAATTGCGCCGGACGCCATGAAATAGCGTAGATAGGATTCTGGCGTAACAGGCTGAATATAATGATTATAGTAAGACAGAACCGCCGGGATGATGCCGCAGGCGCCGTTGGTTGGCGCGGTGACAACGCGACCGCCTGACGCATTTTCCTCCGCAACCGCCATGGCAAACATATTGACCCAGTCCATGGCATCCATCGGATCGTTAGAAAAGCGATCGTTGATGAACAGCAGGCGGTGCAGCGCCGAAGCACGACGGGGAACGCGTAAGGGACCCGGTAAAACACCTTCTGTATTCATGCCGCGGTGAATGCCGTCCTGCATGATTTTCCAGACTTCGGCAAAATACTGTTCAATCGTTTCCCGACCGTGCATGGCGATTTCGTTTTTCATGACGATAGCGGATAAGGAGAGGCAGTGATCGTGACAGTGCTTCAGTAACTTTTGCGCGGAGAAGAACGGATAGGGCACATTTTCTTCGGTCAGACTGGTTTTACCAAAATTTTCCTGATCGACGACAAACCCGCCGCCGATGGAATAATAGGTTTTACTATAGACTAACTCCTGATGGCGATAGGCGCGAATTGTCATGCCGTTTTCATGCAGCGGCAGGTTTTCCGATTGAAAACACATAGAGGTTTCCAGCGGGAAGCTGACTTCATACTGGCCGTCGAGCATTGGCAGGCGGTTCGTTTCCTTGACCCGTTGTATGAAGGCGGAAATACCGTCGATGTCGACGCTGTCCGGCAGATTACCCGCCAGACCCATAATAATAGCGATATCGGTATGGTGGCCTTTGCCCGTCAGGGACAATGAACCATAAACATCTACAACGATGCGCGTTACCGATGAAATGAGTGACTTGCTGACCAGATCATCCGTAAACATTTTGCCAGCTTTCATCGGACCTACGGTATGTGAACTGGATGGACCGATACCAATTTTGAAAATATCAAATACGCTGACCATTAGCGACTTCCTTTAAAAAACGCCGGTAGTTGCATAACGTACCGGCGTTGAGATGAGTGAATCAGGGCGGAATTGAATTAGCCAAACAGGCTGTAAACGATCGCGCTGATTGCAATCAGACCCATGATGGTGACAAAGACGTTGCTGATCTGGCCGCTGTATTGCTTCATCGCAGGAACTTTCTGAATGGCATACATCGGCATCAGGAACAGCAGACAAGCGATAATCGGGCCACCCAGGGTTTCGATCATCCCCAGAATGCTTGGGTTCAGGGTGGCAACTATCCAGGTGGTGATCAGCATGAACAGCGCCGTGATGCGGTTCAGTTTGGTGCTGGAGATGGTTTTACCTTTGCTGCGCAGAGACTTGACGACCATGCCGTTAAAGCCTTCGCCGGCGCCCAGATAGTGTCCCAGGAAAGACTTGGAAATCGCGATAGTGGCGATGATCGGGGCCAGGTAACCCATAACCGGGTTATTAAAGTGGTTAGCCAGGTAAGACAGAATGGAAATGTTCTGTGTTTTCGCTTCCATCAGCTCGGTAGGCGACAGGCTCAGTACGCAGCTGAAGACAAAGAACATGACGGTCAGCACCATCATGATGTGGCTGTATGACAGAATGCGTGAGCATTTTTTTTCAGCATCGTCACCGTATTCTTTACGTTTGGCGACGGCGAAAGAGGAAATGATCGGTGAGTGGTTAAAGGAGAAAACCATCACCGGAATAGCCAGCCACAGCGTCGCCAGCAAACCATTGCCGGTGACATTATTGCCCAGAGAAATATTTTCAAAAACAGAGGTATTCCAGTGAGGAATTAAATACAACGCCAGCATCATTAATACAGCAACAAACGGATAAACAAGAATACTCATTGCTTTAACGATCATGGCTTCGCCAAAGCGAACGATGAACATCAAACCGAGAATCAATATTAATGAAAGCACTGCTCTTGGTGGAGAAGGTAAATGTAATTGGTGAGTAATAAAGCTATCTACCGTATTGGTAATAGCAACGCTGTAAACCAGAAGAATCGGATAGATGGCGAAAAAATACAGCAATGTGATTAGTTTTCCAGCGCCAACGCCGAAATGTTCTTCAACCACTTCTGTAATATCTTCACCACCTTTTTTACCGGATAATACAAAACGGCATAAAGCGCGGTGAGAATAATAGGTCATCGGGAAAGCAATAATTGCCATAATAATTAATGGGATCAGCCCACCAATACCCGCATTTATCGGCAAAAATAGCACACCAGCGCCAATGGCTGTGCCGTAAAGGCCCAGCATCCAGACTGTATCGCTTTTACGCCAGCCCGAAGCCTGCTCTAATACCTGGCTGCTATCTTGAATTGTGCTCATGGTAGTGTCTCCTTAGTGAACACAGATAATAAAAAGTACAGTATCGGCAAGTTGCCGTTACAGGGATGAAAAGTTGTACATGACATATAATTATGTCGATGAGTCAATACTGTTTTTGTGGGTTGCATTCTATATCGCGGCGGTCGGGGAATAATATTGTGGCGATCACATAAATGAATTGAAGGGAATTATTTTAATAAATTTTATCGGAAATTAAAATATCAATGATGATACTTTATTTTAATTATTTTTAATGGCTCTTTATTGATGCTTTATTTGATGTCTGAGTGATAAAAAATAACCAGAAATAGGAGGTTTATTAAAAAATCGTACCGTTTAAATAATAAACCCAAATATTGAGATGTCACGCTTAAAAATCATTTTTTTTCTTTTATCTTTCCGGCTGTTGCTTTCATTTTGTTCATGATCGGCGGAGAAAGGGGTAAACCTGTCATGGCAAATGAATGCCTATGGGTGGCTACCGTCAATACGAAGTACGCTCCAGGCAACGGTACTGGAGCGCAGATCGGTTTATTCAATAGACAGTTTTTCCTGTGCCCAACGCAAACCGCTTTGATATTCATCCGTCAGCATTGCTGCCAGCGACTGCAATGTCTGCTGAAGTTGAGCGTTATCCTGGGCCTGTAAGTTCAGGTGCCCGACTTTACGCCCTGGCCGCACCTCTTTTTCATACCAGTGTAAATGCGCCAGTGGCAACGAAAGCCAGTCGATATTCACACCGGTGCCGATCAGGTTGACCATCACCGACGCAGTATCGACAACCGGTACAGGCATTGGCAGATCCAGAATGGCGCGCAGGTGCAGTTCAAACTGGCTGATGGAGGCGCCGTTTTGCGTCCAGTGTCCACTATTGTGTACACGTGGCGCGAGCTCATTGATCAGCAGGCGATCGCCTACGATGAAACACTCCATCGCCATGACGCCCACATAATCCAGTTCGTTCATAATAGCCGATAACATCTGTTCGGCCTGCTGCTGGAGTTGAGGTATCGGCTGCGGCAGAACGACGCTGGTGCGCAGAATACCGTCCTGATGCAGGTTATGCGTCAGCGGGTAGAACACGCATCGGCCATGCACGTTGCGGGCGCCGACCAGCGACACCTCACCGGAGAAGTTAATGCCTTGTTCAACAATACATTCGCCGTAGCAGTCGGCAGGCAACGTCGTTTGTTCACCCTCGCGTAAACGCCATTGGCCCCGGCCGTCGTAACCACCTACGCGGCGTTTGACGATAGCCAACTCGCCCAGCCGGGCAAAAACCTGCGGCCATTCTTCTTCGCTGGCAAGTAGCTGCCAGGGGGCAGTAGCCAGATGCAGAGAATCCAGCAACTGCTTTTGCGTGAGGCGATCGGCCAGACGTGGGAAAATGTCACGGTTAACGAATGCGGTGTGTGCCGCCAGTTCATTCGTAAGGGCGGTTTCCGGCCAACGTTCGATCTCGGCGGTAATCACACTGTTCTGAAATGGAACCGATTCCGGTTCCGCATCCAGACCGACCGGATAAACGGCGATGCCTAACGGCTCACCGGCCTGACGCAGCATCCTGCCCAACTGACCGTTACCTAACACGCAAACCGGTTTCATACTTCCCCCCGGGGGTCAGGATTGGATAACACTTCATCGGTCTGGCTCTGCCGCCAGCCAGCCAGACGCGTGGCGATGGCGCTATCATGCAGGGCAAGGATTTGTGCGGCCAGCAGTGCGGCATTGGCCGCGCCGGCTTTACCGATCGCCAGCGTGCCTACGGGTATGCCGCGCGGCATCTGGACAATTGAATACAGGCTGTCAACGCCGCTCAGGGCGGCGCTTTGTACCGGAACGCCCAGTACGGGAACCAGCGTTTTAGCGGCCAGCATACCCGGCAAGTGCGCTGCGCCACCGGCACCGGCGATAATCACATCAAAACCGTTCTGAGAGGCTTGCTCCGCGAAACTGAACAATTTATCGGGGGTACGGTGGGCGGAGATAACTTCAACATGAAAAGGGATATTCAGTGTGGTGAGAATCTCTGCGGCAAACTGCATGGTGGCCCAGTCACTTTTGGAACCCATGACGATGGCGATTTTAGCCGGGGCAACGTTGGATGACATGCCTGTAAAGCTCCTGTGATTTTACATGATCGTGACGCAGGGCAAGAGAACTGCGTCGGCCAGATCGAGATAGACCGTGCTCTGGCGTTGAGGGCGTAGAGCATACCATGACCTCATGGCGAGGAAAACGGTTGCGTGGGCCTGAATGACGGATTGCCGCTGCCATCGTGGGCTAACCCAATGAGGAAAAAGAATTAACACCAGCAAGGCGTCAGAATGGGAAGGTGATCAGTTCAATGTCCTGCCTGGTCACTTTAATCATGGAGCCTTCACGGTGCCAGGCGCCCAGGACAGCACGTTGTGCTTCAACGTGGTTGACAACGAGCTGATGAATGGCCGGACGATGGGTATGACCGTGGATCATGGTGTTGACCTGATAATGCTGGAGGCGGCGGACGACCGCTTCGGGGTTCACATCCATAATATGCAGTGACTTATGCTGATTGGCATGCCGGCTGGCTGCCCGCATTCTTGCTGCGATGTTGAGTCGCAGGCACAACGGCAACAGCAGGAAGAGGCGCTGTATCAACGGATTGTGTACCCGGCGGCGAAATCTCTGGTAGGCAGGATCGTCGGTACACAGCGTATCGCCATGTAAAATGAGAACCTGCCGGCCATACAGATTGAGTACCGTTTCTGTTGGCAAGAGCGTCAGCCCGCTTTGCCGGGCAAAGCGCTTGCCGATCAGAAAATCACGATTGCCATGTACGAAATAGCAGGGAACGCCGTGCTGATGCAGTTCATACAGTGCGGATGCAACCGTCGCGTGCAGCGGTTGCGGATCGTCATCGCCGATCCAGGCGTCAAACAGATCGCCCAGAATATAAAGCGCATCCGCGTTCACGGCTTCATGGCGTAAAAAACGCAGAAAACCGGCGGTAGTCGCCGGTTCGTGAAGACTTAAATGCAGATCGGCAATAAACAGAGTCGCCATAGACTGCCGGGATTACTCGCTGACGGTTACGCTGGTGATCACGACGTCTTCTTTCGGTACGTCCTGATGCATACCGCTGCGACCGGTCGCGACGCCTTTGATTTTATCAACCACGTCCATGCCTTCGGCGACTTCAGCAAATACACAGTAGCCCCAACCGTCAGCACGTTCTGAGCGGAAGTTCAGGAAGTCGTTGTCGACGACATTAATAAAGAACTGCGCCGTAGCGGAATGCGGATCGTTGGTACGCGCCATGGCCAGCGTGCCGCGGGTATTTTTCAAGCCATTATTGGCTTCATTCTTAATCGCCGCGTTGGTGCTTTTTTGCGCCATTCCCGGTGCAAAACCGCCACCCTGGATCATAAAACCATTGATAACGCGGTGGAAAATAGTATTGTCGTAAAAACCGCTGCGGCAGTAATTCAGGAAGTTTTCTACGGTGACCGGCGCTTTGTCTGCGAAGGTATTGATAACGATATCGCCGTGGTTTGTATGAAACGTGATCATAGTAATGAACCCTAGATAGCCATAATAATGAGAATGATGTTCACCATACGCGGTGAGCGATCAAGAGCGCTCTTATAACATAACTGACGGGCCGAGTCAGCAGAGCCGTTATCTTAAGCAGCGGTTGTCCCCATATCGCGGGAGATATCAGCAAACATCACTAATACAAATAAATTGATCAAATTTGGGTTTTTTTGATGATTTATTTGAATGATATTTTTCTTGCGCTAGATCAATGTATGGAGTAATCATCATATTCTTTATTAATGACCCAGATTAATCTGAGAGTGATTCGTATTACCTTCCGAATAACGCTAAATAGATAGGTGAATTATGCTGGACAGTATTAATCGAGTATTAGATAAGCCCGATTTTGGAAAACTGCTACTGCGTTTGTCTTTCAGTATTCTGATGTTGTTCCATGGATGGCATAAGGTGCACGGCGGCATTGGCAGCGTTGAAGGCATGCTCACTGCGGCGGGGATTCCGACGTTTGTCGGCTATGGCGTTTATATTGGTGAAGTTGCTATGCCCGTGCTGATGATTCTGGGAATTCTGACCCGTCCTGCGGCACTGATTTTCTCTTTCACCATGATCGTTGCCGCTTTATTGTCAAACCCGGCCGCTTTCGCCATGCTGACGAAAACGGGGGCATGGGGCGTTGAACCGGCGGCGGTTTTCTTCTTTGCCGGTCTGGCTATCGCCCTGTTGGGCAGCGGTAAATACTCAGTCATGTCGAACCCGCGCTGGCGCTGATATGGCGTTCTGACAAGGGTACAGCATGTTATGAAAGGTCCGGATTCCCGGGCCTTTTTGTTGCCATTCTTACACGTTATCCTGCCGCGATCGTTTCCGCTTTACCTCATGTCGTTGGAAGACGATGATTTTATTCCCTGTCAATTATCTGTTTATTCCGTTGTATCAGTCTTGCAATAGAATGGGGTTCAGGTTTCAATACGCCGTTAGGGTTGCGAAGCCCTTAGCAAATTTGATGTTATGCGCACGCTGACAGCGAACGATGATCCACCTATCCTGCGAACACCATGGAATGCCCTGATGCTAAAGATTTTTAATACGCTGAGTCGCCAAAAAGAGGAATTCAAACCTATCCACGCCGGTCAAGTGGGGATGTATGTGTGTGGAATTACCGTATATGACCTGTGTCATATCGGTCACGGGCGTACTTTTGTGGCGTTTGATGTGGTGGCTCGGTATTTACGTTATTTGGGATACTCGCTGAAATATGTGCGGAATATCACCGATATTGACGATAAAATTATCAAACGTGCGGCGGAGAATGGTGAAACCAGCGAGCAGCTGACCACCAGAATGATCGCGGAAATGCATGCTGATTTCGATGCGCTGAATATTTTGCGTCCGGATACGGAGCCGCGTGCGACTCATCATATCGCCGAGATTATTGAACTGGTTGAAAAGCTGATTGCACGTCGCCATGCCTATGTCGCTTCGAACGGCGATGTCATGTTCTCGGTGGATACTGCGCCGGGATATGGCGTGCTGTCCCGCCAGGATCTGGCTCAACTTCAGGCGGGGGCTCGCGTAGAGATCACTGAAGTTAAACATAACCCAATGGATTTTGTACTGTGGAAAATGTCTAAGCCGGGCGAGCCGCATTGGTCTTCACCGTGGGGAGAAGGGCGTCCCGGTTGGCATATCGAGTGTTCGGCCATGAACTGTAAACAGTTGGGCGAACATTTTGATATTCACGGGGGAGGATCGGATTTGATGTTCCCGCACCATGAAAATGAAATTGCCCAGTCCAGTTGTGCGCATGACGGCCCTTATGTGAACTATTGGATGCACTCTGGCATGGTGATGGTTGATCGGGAAAAAATGTCGAAGTCGCTGAATAACTTCTTCACCGTACGCGATGTGCTGGCCTATTACGACCCGGAAACAGTGCGTTACTTCCTGATGTCGGGCCACTACCGCAGTCAGTTGAATTACAGCGAAGAAAATCTGAAACAGGCGCGTTCGGCGCTTGAGCGGTTATATACGGCGCTGCGTGGTACCGATCGCCATGTTGCAGCACAGGGGGGCGAAGCGTTTGAAGCTCGCTTCCGTGAAGCCATGAACGACGATTTCAATACGCCGGAAGCATACTCCGTGCTGTTTGATATGGCGCGTGACGTAAACCGCCTTAAAACGGAAGATCCGCAGGCAGCGAATCAGCTGGCATCGGCGTTGCGCAATCTGGCTAACGTGCTTGGCCTTTTAGAGCAAGATCCAGAGGTCTTCCTGCAAAGCGGCGCACAGGCCGATGACGACGAAGTTAAGGAAATTGAAGGGTTGATCAAACAGCGTAAAGACGCCAGAGCGGCCAAAGATTGGGCATTGGCGGATCAGGCTCGCGATAGACTGAATGAACTCGGGATCATCCTGGAAGACGGTCCACAGGGAACAACCTGGCGACGTAAGTAATCCGTTATCGTCTTCAGTAAACAAAAAGCCCGCGGTGATATCATCGCGGGCTTTTTTACGCCGGCTTATCCTGCGACGGATCGCCGCCGGCGACTTTTTATCCGGGATATCAGGCTGCGATTTCTACCGTCTCGCCATCAAACCCGACTTTCTGACCCGCGACAATTTTGCAGCGCTTACGCGTTTCAACTTGTCCGTCAACGGTCACTTCGCCTGCCGCGATAGCCAATTTGGCCGCCGCGCCGCTCTCACTCCAACCCAATAGCTTCAACAAATCGCACAGTTCAACATGCTGGTGGTTTTCGAGATGAAAAATATTCATAAATTCCTGATTTCTTGATGTTTGGATAGTCGGCCGAATTATTCGGCGCTATCGTGATATTCTTCGCAAGCCTGCAACGTGTTCTGAATCAGGGTGGCGACCGTCATTGGTCCAACGCCGCCCGGCACCGGACTGATATAAGAGGCTCTTTCCTGTGCGGTTGCAAACTCCACATCGCCGACGACTTTGCCATTTTCGAGGCGGTTGATACCCACATCCAGCACGATCGCGCCGGGTTTGATCCACTCGCCGGGAATAAAGCCCGGTTTACCCACGGCGACCACCAGCAGATCGGCATTTTCTATGTGATGACGCAGATTTTTGGTAAAACGATGCGCCACGGTAGTCGTACAACCTGCCAGCAGCAATTCCAGGCTCATCGGACGACCAACGATATTGGATGCGCCGACAACCACCGCGTTCAGGCCAAAAGTATCAATATTGTAGCGTTCCAGCAGCGTGATGATACCGCGAGGAGTACAGGCCCGCAGCAGCGGGGCGCGCTGGCACAAACGGCCAACATTGTAGGGGTGGAAACCATCGACGTCTTTATCTGGCGCAATACGTTCGATGACTTTGGTGTTATCAATCCCTTCCGGCAGAGGGAGCTGAACCAGGATGCCGTCAATCGTTTTGTCTGCGTTCAGTTTATCAATAAGCGCCAGCAATTCCGGTTCCGTAGTTGTGGCGGGTAAATCATAAGAGCGGGAAATGAAACCGACTTCTTCGCAGACTTTACGTTTACTGGCAACGTAAATCTGTGAGGCGGGATTTTCACCGACGAGGACAACGGCCAGCCCCGGTGCGCGTTTTCCTGCCGCCAGACGCTGTTTTACCTGCGCAGCCACTTCGTCTTTGACCTGCTGCGCAATCGTTTTACCATCAATAATCTTTGCTGCCATCTGAGATGAGGTCCATCAGTATTAAGTGCGGGAGATGGCGCTATTTTGTCAGAAGCGGCGCTTGCTGTCAGGCATTGCGTCAACATAAATTGTGTCAATGAGGCTATTTTCGCCAATTATGAATTAACCGCCATGCCGTTTCTGCCGGTGTGTTCGGTGAGATATTGCGCTTTATCGGTGATTTTGATAACCGCGGCAAGGTCTGCTCACCGCCATCATGAATTTATCATCTATATTTAATTGTCAGGCTGTGATTAATAACAGAAAAAGATGCCCGTCACCTTTCAGGCTGTAGGCACATCTGTCGTCTATTTGTATTCAGGATTTATTGGGCACAACAAAAGGATCGATCAACTGGTGAAAAAATGACGTAACAACGGTTTTTAATTCGGGGGAAGAGAAAATGGATGTGGAAACTCGGATGATTGAGCTCATTGTTAAATCTGGCGAAACACGTTCCTGTTCGATGGAAGCGCTTCGTTCGGCCCGCAGGGGTGAATGGGAACATGTCGATCAACTGCTGAAAATGGCGGCAGCGGCTTTGAATAAGGCGCAACTTATCCAGACGGGATTTATTGGCAGCCATGATAAGGAAAAGACGAGCCTCGATCTCATCGTGGTACATGCGCAGGATCATTTAATGAATGCGATGCTGTGTCGTGAACTGGCTGAAGAGATTATTGCTCTTAGAAAAGAGGTGGCTAGCGTAAGGTAAAATGAAAAGGATCTCTATTACAACCGCAATGCAAAGCCATTCAGCCTGGAACGGAAAGGCTTTGCTTACTACCGTTCGTTTCGATGCCTTCCGGCAGGAAGCGCTTCAATTCAATATATTCCGGGATTCAGTCTGCCGCCTTTTATCGTTATGCCTGCGCCGCGTTGGTGATACGACGCAGGCCATCATTTCACGAATGGCGCATCAAGCTCTGGATGCGGCTTTTCCCGGAGAGGGTATGCGAGTCGGATTGCTCTTCGGAGGCGTTATCCGTACTCAGTTTAAAGGTGGAGACAGTCTCGACCAGTTGAGCCGCTTCTTCTTTCAACGTCTGCATTCTTGCCGCGGATTCATCGATCAGCGATGCATTCTGCTGAATGGTGCTTTCCATCTGCGAGACGGCCAGCGTCACTTCGGAAATGCCTTTGCTTTGCTCTTCGCCCGCGGTGCGGATTTCCCCCATCACCTGCCGCACCCGACGCACATTGTTGACCAAATCATCCAACTGATCCCCCGCGTCCCGCACTCGCTGACTGCCTATCGCTACGTTGGAAACCGACTCTCCGATCAAGTCTTTGATTTCCCGCGCGGCTGTCGCGCTACGCTGTGCCAGCACCCGCACTTCGGATGCAACAACGGCAAAGCCTCGTCCCTGTTCACCGGCGCGCGCCGCTTCCACTGCCGCATTCAGCGCCAGAATGTTGGTCTGGAAGGCAATGCTGTCTATCACGCCAACAATCTCTTCCATACGGGTAGATGATTTATTAATCACGTCCATGGTATTCACGACTTCATGCATGGTGTCGCCACTGCTCTGGGCAGTTAGCGCCGTCTGTTCGGCCAGTTCATCCGCCAGCTTGGTATTGGTGGCGTTTTGCTGCACGGTGGCGTTGAGTTGCTCCATCGCGGCGGCGCTTTGCGCCAGCGCCGCCGCCTGCTGGGTAATACGGGAAGAAAGCTCGATATTACTCTCGGCCAGACCGGACGCATTGGACGCCACGATTTCACTGCTGTTTTTCACATTGAGCAGAACGCCTGCCAGCTTATCGACAAATACGTTGAAAGAGGCGGAAATGGCGGACAATTCATCCTGTCCTTTGCTGGTTAAACGGCGCGTCAGATCGCCGTCTCCCTGGGCTATTTCATCCAGCGCCACGCGCGTTGCGTTTAGCCGGGCGATAAGATGACGCACGGCGAATCCAGCGATCATCAACAGAATCATCATAATCGGCAACAGTACGCCGAGAATATCCCACATCATGGTTCGGGACAGCATTGTCACCCGGTCTTCTGGTGTCGCCAGTCCGATAATCCAGCCGGTATTCGGCATGGAAAACAACATGATGCGGGAAGCGTCATCCAGCAGTGCATCATTTGACAAGGCGACGGTGCGCGTCGCGCCGTTTCCCGCCAGCATCGTACGCAGTGGGTCGGCGACTGGCGCCAGCCAGCCGGATTGTTTTATCAAATCGTTAAATGTACGTGTCTTACGCGTATCCGTTTGCGGGAAAGAGAGCAGTTGCCCCTGCCGATCCAGAGCGAAAGCATAGCCGCTGGTGCTGCCGCCGTTGTCTTTCATGAAATTCGACAGATTATCCAACTGGATGTCGAACGTGACTACCCCGGCGAATTGCCCTGACAGATGATAGGGCACGCTGCATGTCACCATATCAACGCCGGAAACCGGATCCTGATAAACATCCGACCAGACGCATTGATTGGCAGGACTCGTTTTGGCGCTGCTATACCAGCTTTCCTGATGATAACCCGGTCCGCTGTCGTCGTTGTATTCATCGGAATAGACCAGCTTGCCGTCATCGCCACGCGCCCAGAAAAAACTACGGCGAGGAACGCCCGGCGTAAACCCATCAGGCTCCGGCCAGACGCCGCCGCCGACAATTGTCGGATCGCCCAGTCCATCAATCAATTGCGGAATTACCTGTTTATACAACGTTTCTTCGCGGGGCAGCACCTCTGCCACGCGCGCCATGCCGACGGTTTCCCCTTCTATACGCGACATTCGCGAGTCAAGTTGCCGAATAATATTTTCACCGGTCTTTTCGATCAGCGCGCTGCTGGCTTCGACAACTCTGGGTTGCCCGCGCCATAACATGACTGCCACGATGACGAATGCCATAATAAATAGTAATAGTATTCCCCCCAGCGTCAACTTGCCGGAAATACGAGTTGGAAATAGAGTCATATCATCCCTCAGAATACGAATAGAAATAATTTCTGTTACGTCGTGTTTTTCATTGTGCATTACCGGGGTTGAATTGTTTACCGTTCATCCATGGTTTTCATGACAATCGGAGACGGTTAATTCGCTGGCGGTTAATGTTAAGTATTCTATGTATCGAAAATGACGATAAAGTGAAATAGTGTCCAAGAAAAGATAATAAAATAATATATCTCCGTCGTTAACGACATATAAATAATATTAAAGATTATTCTAAATTTTCCGATAACTTACAGCGATTTTTCACCTGAAAACAAATGCTACTATCATCGAGCAGGATAGGTGTTCCGCGGTCAGACAAAGTGCCTGACCTGCGTGGATGATTTTGAAGATGTGTCTGACAGTGACCGTAGCCCTCGGGATTTTTGGCGCAGGTCACGAGTACTCACCGCAGTACTTTAGGCGAATGGTCAACGTCAATACTTGAGGCGCTTCCCGGAACGCCGTATGACATCAGTATTCCGGGGGAACTTGAAATAAATGGAAGCGGGAAACGCTGATAATCCTTTGCGGTTTGAGGGGCTGGATTAAGATTGTGTCCATTGCTGAGAGACAGAACCAGAATATTCAATTAAACCTGTTTTACATTCATATATGGCGAACATGCGATGATTCTTTTGTGGGCCTGATATCGTCACCGCTAACGTGTAGAAATCTGGTGATTTAAAAGAATCGTTCTTATGAAAACTAATTTCCGGTGTACTGGTTCCAAGTTTATCCTGTCTAAGTTTAGGCCATCGGGGAATTCTATATTTAACCAGATCACTTCTTACCTCCATGACTATCTTGTCATAAAGTACTTCATCGCAAGTCGGTCCGGTATATCGGATATAATTTTTGTAACAGATGCCTGCAATCAGAACGAAAAAAACACCAAAGGTTGTCTTTTTTTTCCATCCCACAATTAATTTTCCTTAAAGGTAAAACTATGTGTCAACTTATTCGTGAATGATAACTGTTATCATATAAAAGTTAAAGTGAACCAACCCCGGCATTGTGGTATCTGCGGGGGTTTTCTGTATACAAAAAGGGCTACGCCCGGTTAAGGCATAGCCCTTCCTTCATTTTCAGTTTCCCCTACGCACGCCGATTAAACGCCCCATACACCACATTACCGCCGTTCCCAAGGCTTTCTCATAGCCGCGGCCTGACAAAAGTCAGCAAGACCAAGGAGAAATTCACGCAGGAAATGAAACAGGCATGGTGGTCACAAATCCTGTTTTATCAGCGTATCCGCAGTACCCAGGATAAACCGGTCAGTGATGGCTGGTGCTCCCATACATATCGCAAAAAATTCGGCGTCTGGCCCAAAGGGTTGCATCGCACATCGTTGTCGTCGAGTACGCAGATCGTCGTTCCGTGATAGTTGATAGTTGTCATTACAGCACCTGTTAAAGCACCTGTTAATGTGGAGTGGATATAAAAATAAAGCTTAACTGATTGAACCCTACAGGATTCGAATATGTAATCTATTGCATTGAATTTAAATGGATAAATTGTGTTCGATAAATTTTATACCAACATTTATACCAACATATTGTTTTGCGCTGAATTTAAGATATTGAGAGAGTAAACCAGAGTCGCTTGAGTATCAGTGATCGTCTCTGGTTTGTTCTTCAGGTAGATCGCGTTCCGGCATGAAGTCCAGTGTTACATTTGGACCGTTGAACCAGCTATCCCAATTCTCCCGGTTTTGAATATTATTTTCTGGTGTATCAGATGTCGATACGGATGAACCTAGATATTTGGCAATCCACTCCATAGCCTGCCTCCATTGATTGATGGGGACGTTAGTTTTGATTTTCCATGCGTTTGGGCAGTGATGTAGTGCCAGCAGAAATGTCACCTGAACCAGAAAATTGTAAGGGTGACCGTATGTATGGCATGAATAGCGATCTATTGTGCGGCGTAAACGGTGCAACACGAATGATTCGCCTGCCAACTGCAAAGCACGACATCCATTAAAAGCAATCACGCAGACCAATTAAGCTGTCATCGTACCGTAGCGGCGTATTCCCTGACATTTCGCAGATTGTCAGATTATGGTATCCGGTAGTTTCCGGCTTTTGGCGAATAAGATGGTGGGCTTGTGTGACATCACGACAAAGTAGAAGCCAGTTTTCTTGTAGTGCATCGGTAATATGTTGAACATGGTAAAGCCCACCTTCAACAGAAAGTGACGTATTCATTAAGTAGTTTCCTGAAAAATAAGAGGGAAGGGGAAAAGAACCTTATCGTTTGTGGCTTGTAGCGAATCACCTCGATGCCAACATCCCCGGATAATGTTTGGCGATAATGTCGTTCATCTGATCGATCAGGTCGGGACGTTTAAAGGTGAGATGCCCTGTGCCTTTCTGAAAATAACGAATGCTGAAGAACTCATCCTCGTAAGCCTGTTGATGCGGATTATCGCGGATATGATCCATCAGCCGAATGGTGATATCGGCACGGTTATCGGGAATAGGTTTGCCATCCAGCAGATACAGAATGCGCTCCAGATCGGCCAGTTGATCGCGTCGCCAGCCCCAGTTTAAGCCAAAGCCCCAACGGTGATGCACCACCAGATTGCTGATAATGATTTTCTTGCCAAAGTAACAGGGATGGTTGGTTTTGTAGTCCCATGATAACCCTTTGAACACGTTAATCACCCCGCGCTCGAACACCGCCTGCTTGCCCTGGTGAAGCTGTTCAAAGGTGGTCAGGATATTTTCTTCACTGATCGGCGGCAGTTCGCCCTCGTCCAGATTCTTGTGCCACTGGCTGCGGGCTTCGGCGTCCATCAGCGACAGCATGCCGGACTTGAGCATCAGGTCGCGCCAGATATTGCGATCCAGCGTGCGGGTGATGGCCGGAATCGCCTTGTCCGGCGATTCCGTCAGCCAGCAATCATAGCGGTGTCCCTGCTTTAGCGCCCAGTCTTCAACGGTGCTGCCGCCAATGGTGGCCGTAAGCTGGGAAATTGCCTGTAACTGATGGATAAGCTGTTCTATCTGTTGCAGGGCTGCGTCACGTCCGGCGACGATGTGCTCAATGCTGGTCGAGCACATCAGATCGGTGTGTTCGGTTAGTACCTCGGGTTCAGTTTGCATAGTTTGTATTCCGTACATAAAAGCAAACACGCCTGCCGGGAGTGGCAGGCGCATTATGCAACGGGAAAAGGGAGAAGAAACTTCAGGCAGGCAATTCAGGGAAGCGGCTCGCAATTTTTAGCGACTTGCATTAACCCCGTAGCGCGTCGGGCGTGGAGAATATCGACCGCCGTTATAAACGGCGACTGCTCCAGCCAGGAGAAACCGCGTCGGTTGGTACGCACCAGTTCATATTTTTCCACCATAAAGTTCAGGGTATCGACCAGCGAGATACCGGCGTCGATATGCTCCTGGATCACTTTTTCTTCACAGAACGGCGTGTCGTTAAGTGTCAGTCTGTAGTGTTTTTCCAGTAGATGACTCAGTAACCGCTGCCAAATATTAACCGGCGACAATACGCTATTACCCGGCTCGTCGGGTGCCGGTATGGAGTTGTCAGACATTGTTTTTCCTTATATATAGAGAGATAAAACTGAGGTGAATGTTGGTGAAAAGTATCGTGGCGTTACAGCCAGCCGCGTTCGGCAAACGACACCACATCGGTGCCGCCGATCACCAGATGGTCAAGTAGCCGTACGTCAAGCTGTGACAGCGCCTCTTTCAGCCTGTCGGTGATATGCCGGTCGGCCTGGCTGGGTTCGGCGTAGCCGGACGGATGGTTATGCGCCACGATCACTGCGGCGGCATTATGGTGCAATGCCGACTTGAGGATTTCGCGCGGATGCACTTCGGTATTATTGATGGTGCCCAGCGCGGTAATTTCCTTCTCTATCAGCCGGTGCTGGTTATCCAGATACAGCACCATAAACACCTCGCGCTCCAAGCCACTGAGTTCCAGCATCAGCCAGTCTTTGGTGTCGTCTGACGTTCTGAACTGACGCGCATTTTTACGCACGCGCTTTTCCAGCAAGGAAAGCGCCTGACGGATAATGCGCTGTTCTCTCGACGCAACGCGGTCTGCCAATTGAGTACATGACATAGTTATTCCTTCATAGATATGAAAAGACATTCGAAAAACGTGTTGTTGAATTACCAAATAGTGATGCGGATGGTTGAATTATTTAGGCAAAAATACATGTCGGGCAAATTCGCCAGTGGCGCGAACGGTAAGCCAATCCAAACCACCTCCGATAAAACCACCAAGCAGCGGAGTATATCGGGGAGCAGTACCTAAAAGTCGTCCTGTTGCTAATTGACCGATCAATCTTGTAGTCACTAATTTACTAATTCCCTGAACGCCCTTATTTGATAGACGGGATAATAAATGTCCGCCACCTAACCGCAATGTTTCTTTCGCAGCACTGGCCCCCAGACAGATATAAATAAAGTTCCGGGTACGAATATCGTAAACACTGTAACCGCCAATAATTGCAATAGCGGCGATCATGCGAATCTGAATAAACAGTAATCCGGTCAGACTGGCGGGTAATGTTACGGGTAGAACAGCAATACCACCCAGTCCGGTAATAAATCCACTGGTAGCAGCTTTTACTGACTCCCAGCGAATCAAGTTCGCTACTGCATCGTTCTTTATCGGAAATGCCTGCCGATAGTTGTCCGCCAGTTTTTGGGCCGAATCCATACCGGGAATTCCCTGAATGGCGTGATCGTACAGCATATCCAACCAACGGGAAAAGTTTTTGAAAGAATTATTTTGATCCATATATCACCTTTTGGGTTAAATGAAAAAAAAGCCCCAGCGAATGGCCGGGGATAGAGTTCGTATTGGTGATATAGGTTTATGATTTTTTTATTTCAATTCGTTGTACTTCTTTTCGATCAATGATTCAATTAATTCACCGATAGTCATTTTATTTTTCTTTGATAATTCTTTTAGCTTTTCCCTGGCACCAATAGTAACGTAAGCATTTATCGCCACCCTATTTTCTTTTTCCATTCGACTACGATGACATATCTGATTCCATGCTCTGGATGCTTTATTTCTAAACAATTCTTTTGCTTCTTTTGAACCGTTCCAATTATCATAGCAAGCATAAATTGCAAGATACAGTTCATCTTTTCTCAATGGTGCGGGGAATAATTGTGTTATGTTGCCAATACCGTCATAATCTTGTGTGTATGACCACATCCATTCTATTTGGTCTTTATTGTTTTTATTTAGCCATTTTAAAACCCCCGCGTTTTTGTATGTGTGAATCCAAAAGTTTTTAAGATCATCAAGAGCTTGTTTTTTTTCATCTGTCATTGCATAAATTGAGTTAAAACAATCAACAATAGTCCTATAACGTAATTCGTGGTTAAGTAAGTCATGATTATATTTCAACATTCGACATGCGGTTTTTAAAGAATAAACCAGGTTATCTAGTTCATTAAAATTAATTTCAGGTATGAATAAGGAATTATTCAAACGTAACCATAGCCAGCAACATGCTCGCTCACTGTTTTTTAACCATGTAAATTTTTCCTTTCCCAAGATGAACTTATTTTTATTTTTATTCCAATCTTGAGCGAAGTCTTTAATTTTTTCATCATCAGAATCACACATTATATTAATTGTTGTGTAAATGTCATTATTAAAATAGCCGCTAATTATGTCATTATCTTCTATTTTAAAAAAAATTAATTTAGGAGAGAACTGGTCACGAATAATATATCTTTTTATATGCGGGTATTCGGGATTTATTTGATGATAAATACAATAACTCATGAATACTTTTGCATCATCAACGCTGTTACATTGTAACAGTATTGATGGACAGTCCTTATCATTTATAGCCATGCTTTCATTCTTACACTAAGTAATATAAAAGTGATATTTTAGTGTATATCAAGTGGTTTTCAAGTGTTTTTTTAGTGATAAAATATAGAGGTTAATCCTGTCTATATCTAGAAATATCTCCCATTTTGTACAACCCCCCCTACAAGAGAACAATGACATTCTCCCTGTTGCTTTCAAGCTTCTCCAGCCGCTACTGGGGAAGTGCGGGGCTTCCACCAACGTCAAAACATTCGAAGCGATCGTCATTGAAGTTTCGCACTAAGATATTCGCTTATCCCCACCTTAAGAACGGGGTTTGTATGATCATGGGCTTTTATTTTTTATCCACTTCTGCTACTTGGTACTCTGGTATCTTGCCATCATGAAAGCACTGGTTGTGGGATGTACCGTAATTTTTTACCAATGAAAGGTATGGGATGAGTGATGACGACAATATGATAAATCAATCCGTCGTTATTGCTCTTTACTTAAACTAATAAAGAGGATAATCCCATGCCAGACTTACTCAATGATGAAATGGTTGATATGCAATTCATCACCGCTTACACCAAGATGACAGACAAATATTTCTATAAGCTAATAAGTGAAGGAAAATTTCCCAAACAGGTAAAAATTGGGAGAAGCTCCCGCTGGTTCAAGAAAGAAGTCGTAGAATGGTTGATGGAACGGGTCAGAGAATCGAGAGGGTAATATCTTTTCATCAATATTTTCGTCATTACTAACTCCAGAGTAGTTCAAACAAAAAAATCAAGCCAATATCTCTCTTTACACAAACACAGGGATACTTTTAGCGTGATTCGCCGTTATCTGTCATGTCGGTTTGTTAATATATTAAATAGAGTAGCAATACTGATAACCACACAAATAAACCCTATCGAACGATATCACTCGACTGGTGGTAAACATTCCATCACACACAGGTGATAGCTATCGCTGTAAGCATCCCATTACTATCAATAAATAATAGCCAAAGGGTGATTTATGTATGAGCTTAATCACAATCATGGTCCACTGAATTATGACTACCTTGATAAAATCATTGAAGTCATAGACCGTTCAGTAGCAGAGCATCCGAGGACGTTTGCTTTACGATTCGATCTTCACTTACCTAAAACTCAACAAAATGCAATTTATGGCCAGGATGCAATAGCAGGAAGAACCGATGCAGCGGTTATCTCCCGTTTTATTGATTCACTGAAATCGCATATCAGAGCAAATATTGCCAGAAAAAGAAAAAATGCGCGTGTGCATCCCTGTACGATGAGATATGTTTGGGTTCGGGAATTTAACCCGTCATCTGTCATTATTAAAAAATGGCATTATCACGTACTCATTTTATTAAACAAGGATACCTACGCTTATCCAGGGAATTATCGAAGTAATGATAATCTGGCATCAATGATAGTAAATGCGTGGGCCAGTGCATTAGGGCTGAACATGAAAGAATGTGACAATCTGGTGCATATTCCTGAAAATCCATATTGCTATCTCAATAGTAGAGATCCAATTACGTTTCAGGAGAACAGAAGACAGCTAATCTATCGGGTAAGCTACATGGCTAAATTAGCGACCAAAAGCACGGAGGACGGGTATCGCTCATTTGGGTGCAGCCAGCGTTGACAAGCAATATATATCCAGACAGTAATCCATTATTAAACCCTCAACATATTTTATTTACACGCCGGTATCTTTCCGGCGTATTCCAATCATCTGCCTCATGGAAAAAAACGAAAACATATAAATGGTTAGATGGAATAAATTTTAACAAGAAAAAGAAATAACATGAGAGCAAACCAAAGTTTGGTTAGTACCAATCAGACAACATGTTTACGGTGAACAATATGGAATTTAAGAAAATATATTTTGCAGAAGACAAGCAAGGTAAATCATTAAGCATCGATTTATTACCTATACGCACCGCGGCGCATTTCTATTGCAAGTCGTGCCATAACCCTTTATTGACGTGTACCACACATGACAGAGGGCGTTTCTTTGAACATGACCTGGATCGTTCAGATATAGAGAGTCTAATGCAATGCGAGTATTACATCTCACCGGAATTATCTAAAATCCCCACGATCATTAACCCGAATATCCAACAAGATACCTGCATGCTTGGTTTCCCTCAGACCAAAGACTATCTCTGCTTGAGTTGTCATCATCAGTACCACGGCGAAAAAGCCTGTCCATTCTGTAAATGCAGTATTCACACCGTAGGGATTGAAAAATGCGATATGTACACCGAATACGATGATCTTGATACCACCGAACTGGAAAGCAGCGGAGATAACATCGATGAATGACTTACACACACCGCCAGCCATTCAGGAGTGGCTACAGACCTGCCAGCGCTGGCTTAATGACTGCTCACGCCTTTCCATTCGCTACGGCCTTAGCAGGAAGGAGGTACGGGCCTTTCATCAGTTATGTCTGACAAGCGCTACGTTGCAGGGGAGGTATAACACAATCGTAGCCCCACAGTTTTTGCTTCCCGCTGGAAGAGTGACGGATATCAGTTGCATGGTGTCAAACGGCCCATGCCTGGATGCGTCTTATCCGCCTGGGAAAATCCAAACTGTTAACCCGCTTCATCCATTGACCGACATTCTGCTAAGCGAGTGCATCCGCATACAGCAAGATGAGCTAAGCCACGCTCTGCAACAGTTAACACTATCTTGCATTATCCCCGGTGTAACAGAACAACTGACATTAATCTGCTGGCATGGCCTGATTAACGGATATGGCGCGAATGACATTCTCTCTCTGGTAGGTAAACCGGCATATGGTATCGACGACTTTCTTCAGCAGTGGAGGAAGCACCATCCTATTCTGTTCTCACAAATTGAGGATTATGTATTCTTTGCCTGTTTCAGTAACTGGTCCACTTACCGTTAGCTTGATTTTCAACCTCTTACACATATCACTAACAATGAGCGTTCGATCGTTATCACCGATCGATAGGATCGAATCGATCTATAAAAACGATTATCTTTTGATCAAAAACACAGATAGGATATTTCTTAAAACACTCATAACCACATGTGTTTAAAAGATTTATTCCCATTCCTGGGAAGGGGGATGGCGTGTTCTTTATCAGACGAAAATCCAAACCATAAACCGTTACGCAGACTGCTGGCGGCAACGAACCACTTTGGATAATGAAAATATGAATCAGGAGCCTCCCGTGAAAACGATTATTAATAAATGCACAGACGATGATTTCAAATACCTGTCGGAGATCCTTGATAGTTATGTTTCATTTACGAATGATAAGCGCAGAAAAAATTTACTGGCTGAAAGTAAACACAATGCCAACTCAAAAACTCAGTTAGTCAATCTGATAGATAGCCAAATTAAATACTATGGTTCATCTGATATTGCCTACTTGAAGAGAAAACTTCTTCAGGGTAATGGCGGCACCGAAGCCAGGGAAATTGTCGAAGATGCGTGTAATAAACTAAAAGTAAAAATAAAACACGGTGGGTCGACAGAGTCTCTGCTTGAGCGTCTTGTGTATGCAGTGGTTGAAAAAGAGCTTATCAGCAAAACCCCTGAAGAATTATCACGTTCATTTAAAACTATGGGACTTGATGAGGCGGACAGAGAGCTGATCTTGACTCATTTGAAATCCAGCGGGAAAGTCCTCGTATTGCCGATTCTCCTTAAAGTACTCGGTCAAAAGATCACGTTGGGGATAATTGAAACCATCATCGTCAGTCTGATTACGCAAATTATTGGACGCGAGGCAGCCAAGGTACTGGTAAAAGAAATAATGAAGAGAAACCCTTGGATAAATGCCCTGGGGCCAGCCGTTTGGGTTCTTTCCAGCGCATGGCTTGCATTCGATCTTCAAGGTCCCGCGTACCGTAAAACAATTCCTATTTGTTTATATTTAGGCATTGTCGCTTTACGTGATGGTAAAGAGGATGCCGAAGAATAGTGCTGAACAGATAATCGTATCAATTCGGTAATAATTGCATTCGCTGCGAAATAATGGCATCGCGGCCAGTGCCAAAAAGAAACCAGATATTTTTATAACCTCTGAACAGGTGTCCTATGATCCCGGTTAATACCCTCTATTTAACGATTCTTAATCAGCAGGGTAAATCATCCAGCAGCCTGAGTCAGGCGATTGAACGTCTGGCTTCAGGTATACGCATCAACAGCGCAAAGGATGACGCTGCGGGTCAGGCAATCTCTAACCGGATGACCAGCCAGTACCATGGACTCTCCCAGGCAAAGAACAACGCAAATGACGGCATTTCCCTGCTTCAGACGGCGGAGGGCACGCTGGACGAAATCAATAGGCGTCTACAGCGTATACGTGAACTTACCGTTCAGGGGTTGAATGGAACCTATAGCCAGGAGCAATCGGATGCTATCCAGGCTGAAATCAACATGAATTTGAAAGAGATAGATCGCCTGACTTCCCAAACCAGCTATAACAGCCTGACCCTGCTTGATGGCAGTTCAGGTCAGGTGGATATACAGGTTGGCGCGAACGATGGCGAAACCCTATCGCTGGATTTTTCTCCGCCGGGATTCAGCGTTGACGAACTTGGGCTGACTGATCTGGTGATCAGCGGCATCAGTGGAGAAGTGTATGATGAAAATACGCTAACGGGCGCGGCCTCGAATATTATTCTGGACAGCACAACGACTACGACAAGTTATTATTATCCGGACAGTCCATTAACCTCGCCGACATTTGTACGTAGCGGCAGTAACAACCGGTATTATATTCAGGCGCAGGATGAACAGGGAAAGCCGGTTTATTATCTGGCGGCTTATACTGCATCGCATGATACGGCGACAGGAAATAGCACGGCGACTATCCGGGCAGCTGCGTCGTCCGAACTTTACACGCCGGTGACACGAATTGATGACCAGGATATTACTACCGCAACATTGTCATTTACAGACAGTAATGGGAATACCATTGATTCGGAGAACGCCAGATTATTACAGCAGGGCAGCCAGTATATTCTTGAAGTCGATGATGGCTCGGGAAACTATCAATACTATAATGCTGCGGTTACCGTAAAGACTGACGGCACCGATGCGCAGGTCGATATTGTGGCAAGTAGTGGTACGGCAATTAACATATTTTCTGATGTCGCCAGTGTGAGCGGCACGTCCAGCATCACAATTGACTCAGATAATGTCGTTGTCAATTATACCGATAGCGAAGGTAATCAATATAGCAACGTATTGACAGAAGACGCTGATGGGAATTATGTCATGAACATATCCGATGACGGCGTATCAGGCTATAAAAGCGCGACAATCGTCAGTCAGGCAGATAATAGCCTTTTGCTCAAAACAATAAACGGCAGTAGGGAAGTTCAAATCTATTATGAAATGAATTACACCGCTTATACCGATGCCAGTACTAATCAGACCGTCATTAACATCTCCGAAGTGGGAGAAGGAATTAGACTGCGTAATCCTGAAAACCCATTGGCCGCGATTGATAATGCCATCTCCTTGGTGGATGAAAAACGCAGTAGTTTGGGCGCAATGGAAAACCGTCTGGAGTCAGTGATGAATGTTCAGACGAATACAACCGAGGCGATTCGCGCCGCCCGTTCCCGTATTGCGGACGCGGATTATGCCGTCGAGGTATCTGCGATGGTCAGAGCTCAAATTCTGCAACAGACAACCGTTTCCATGTTATCTCAGGCCAACCAGCAGTCGGAAATTGTATTAACGCTATTGCAAGAGTAACAACAGAAAAACTCAGGGAAGCTCGAAATATATTTTCGTGAAACGTCCCATTAAAGGCATTTTAATATAAATGAATAAAAAAAATAAAAAAATCTTTCAGATTATCGAGTCGCCATTTAATTAGTAATGGTGCGGAAAACATCAATATCGATATGTCGAGGGTTTAACCAGCGGCAAAAACTCAACTATAAATATAATCAACTTGAATGACAATGATTTATCTTGACGTCAGCCTTCTAATATCGAAAGGCCAACACCGGGCATGCTATCGCCATCCATTAATGCTGGACAAATGTATCAAGGTGCATTTAAACGGAGAATATAATCGGGAAACCATCAGGGAAATCAAATACTATAAGAAAATAGCCGACAAGACATTTTCAGTACCAATCATAGCACAATATCACGGAGTGGTTAAAACCAATCTGGGGTCGGGTTATGTATTTGATCTGATAAAAGATTACAACGGAGAGGTATCAGGAACGCTGTCGTCTTACCTGTCGGAAAAAACACTGTGCGAAAAACATAAAGCGGGAATATTGCAGGCTTACAACCGTATGAAAGCACTGGCAGAACAGCATGCCATCGTCACCATGACATTAAAACCTTACAACATATTGTATCAACTAAGAAGTCAGATCGAGGGAAATTTGATTATCATCGATAATCTGGGATGCGCGAATTTATTTCCGCTGGCTTATTATTTCAGTTTTTTCGCCAGACAAAAACTATCCCGTCGCTTTGATGATTTTGAAAACATGCTGATGCGTGAATATGGCATAACATTTTCTTTTTCTATCATCATGAATACACAAGGCAATTAATTATGTTTGATTTTAATATCATAAAAAACATTATTGATATTGATAACACCATGAAACAGGAAAAAAATACTTTTCATGTAGCATATGGCGTCGATGGGGATTTTGTTTATGGCGTTGGCGTTTCAATAGCATCACTATTGTTAACCAATAAAGATATTGGCTTTAATTTTCATGTTTTTATCGATTCTGTAGATGAATCAAAAATTAAGTTGTTTCAGGAGTTATCTTTAATAAATAAAACAAGGATAGTCCTTTATGAAATAGACGGGAGTGGATTCAATAAATTACCTATTCCATCAAAGGCATGGAGTCCTGCAATTTACTATAGATTGTTAATAATTCGTTATTTATCCAAGTCATTAAATCATGTTTTATATTTGGATGCAGATGTTATATGCAAGGGAAGTGTTTCGTACTTTTTGAGTTTGAATTTTGAAAACGATGTAATTGCATATACTGTTGCTGATGATCATGCAAAGGAAAAGTCAAATCTTGATAAGATAGACACGAGAAAATATTTCAATTCTGGTGTTATGTACATGTCAGTTAAAAAGATGGCAGAAAAAAACGTACCAGAAAATGTACTACAACTTGTTCAGAACAACAATTTTTTATATCCAGATCAGGATGCGTTAAACATACTCCTAAATAAATATGTTGTTAATATCGATAAAGTTTATAACTATATATTTTCTATCGATAGTCATATAACAAAAAGAAGGTCTGGAAATTTAATTATTAGCGATGATGTCGTTTTAATTCATTATGTTGGATTGACCAAGCCATTTCATGGCTGGAGTACATTTTACAAGGAGATACGTTTTTTTGAACAGGCAAGAGAAACATCCCCCTGGCGTAACGTACCACTATTAAACCCTGTAAATTATAAGCAAATGTCGAGGCAAAAGTCTCACTTTAAACACAACCACAAGTATGTTCTTTTTCTTGTATCTTATTTCAAATATTTAAAACTTAAATTTTTTTCAAAGAAATGACAGGTTACAAATGAAAATTTTCAGCAAAATAAAAGGCGCCGGTTTTTTTGGGAAAAAATACGAGTATAAATTATTAAATATTAATGTGTTATCTATTATAAGACATTATACACATGATGAAATCCGGTTATTCAATTTTCCAATTTGGCACAAAAATAGAAACGATAACCCAGGAATTATCCTGAATGAACAGAAACAGTTAAGAAATCTGTCAATCGCAAACGTCTTGTCTTCTGGCGAGAGTAAACGTCGTATTCTTTTTGTCGTGGATTATCTTCAGGAAACTGGCGGTGTGGAATCACGTATAACACGCCTATTTTCTTTTTTACAAGAAAATGGCTACTCTCCGATGATCATCTCCACATGCAATCGTTACAAACAACTTCTTACCTTTCCTAATTTTTCGCTTGATTACAAAGCTCCTAATGCAACTAAACTATTTATGGCACTAATAGAAACGATAAAGCCTGATGTTGTGGAGTTTCAATTTAAATCGACTCGTTTTTTTCATGATATAGATCTCGATAAATTACTTAAAATAACACGAGTAGGATGCTGTATTCATGAACAACTAAAAATTGATCAGGAACGGCTCAATAAACTCAACTACAGAACAGCTAGTGCTTATCGGAAAGGTATTTCCAATGTAACTCATATCTTAAATTGGATTGAGCATCTTACTCCTGTATGGCAGCATAAGAAACAAAGTAAAGCGCTTTTCATCTCTCGCATTGAACCCGATAAGATACTTACCATCATTAATTTTATTACTATATGCGATGAAAATGGATGGGATTTTGAAATTACCGGCACCTATGATAAAGGAAAAAATAGAAAAACAGTTGAAAAGATAGTGTCCTTGGGTGTCCCCAAAAGCGCATTTATTGGCCATATCGACACGATAAAACATCTGAAAGGGAATGTAGATAAATATCTTTTTATTAGCGGCGTTGGTCAGATTCCTATAGAAGCGGCATCTTTAGGATATCCCGTGCTCATAACACCACATTTTGATAATCCTAATCTATCTACATTTGTCACGCCTCAGAACATTGCTTTTCTCCAACACCAGAATTTTGTACTTCGAGAAATTCCTGAAAATTATCTTTCTGTATTGGGGAATGTTAATGAATTTAAAGATTCATTAAATGAAGAACGGAGATTGGCTAACTTTCTTCCCCATAATGAAATGCAAAAATTATGTAGCCAAGACACCATTCTTGAAAAATATTTGGCGTTGTTAAATAAATTGGGAAATAATAAAAAATGAATTCATCTTCAATTCAGAAAAGATTCTCATGGTCTTCCATGTCATGGCTTTTGGTGTTTTTCTGGTATTTCTCATGTACCTTTCAACTGATTATTCTTTCTTCCAGATACAGTGGATTTAACAGATTAAGGGATGCATTACTGTATAATTTGCTGGCTCATTCCGATATTTTTCTTTCCCTATCAGGGTCGCGCTTACGCTTAAATTCTGAGGTGACGTATGGGTAATAAATTTTTTTCTTTACCGAAACGGAGTAATACCCCGCGTTTTAAATGCTCAATTCGGTTTGTCTGGCTGACAGCAATCTTTATTTGTTTGGTCTTCTGGATTGCCGTGATTGTGGGAGTCATACATGTTTATTCGTTGTTGATGGGAGTATGAATATGTCAGTCATTAAAGAAAGTATTCAGTTAAAATGCACCCGTTGCCGTAATATGCATCTGGAATCTGACCGGTTATCAATAAGCTACGTACATCTGCGGAGCTTAACGCCTTGACTGGTGTCCGTATCACGTTTATTGGCGCACTGTTGGGAGGCTAAATCTGTCGCGGTACGGTGAGTCGGTAGACCCGCATACGCCCAATCTGGCTGCCGGTACGTTATCGCCTCGTTTCCACACTGCTTATCCTCACGGTACTGTTTGGTGTACCGGTCTACAACAAAATGATAAAGCAGCATCTGCCGGGAAAAGAAGCCGTTGCCTACCTGGCCGGACGCATGGGACCATCGCACCGTGGCAATTCGTCGGCAGCTATCAGGAATACCGGCACCAGCTCGCCAGTATGTAATTCATGTAGTAACTGTACGCTTACCATTATTTCTACGAATCGGGGAAAAGTCTGGTCAGCGAGGAGTTCAGGCCGGCGATCCGTATTAGAAGAACGGACTGAAGGATTTTGATGCGTTGCCTTCGGTTATCAATGTGCCTAAAACTGAGTAATAAAAACACAAGCTGGCTATTAATAATAAAACGCGATTATTATAAATAAAAGTACTTTATTTACCGGTAGTTAACCTACATATGCCGGTTTCAGTTCCTTATATGCGGTATGTGGTGCAAACCACTTGAACCACGCTGATTTTGCGAGCATTATCGCAATAATCCCTTTTTTTGCCTATTTTGAATTATGTCATCTGTTCAAGCACTTCAAACGGCGATAACCAACATGTCTATGTGGCGTAAAGGCGACCAGCGTGCGCCCCATAAACCATTGTTATTGCTTTATGTGCTTTCCGCCTATCAGAAAGGGCATTCGCGCCTGTTTCACTATGGCGACGAAATTCGTCCGCATCTCCTGGCCCTTCTGAACAGCTTTGGACCACAGCGTCGCTCTCATTATCCGGAGATGCCATTCTGGCGGCTGAGGGGGGATGGCTTTTGGCAATTGCTGAATGATGAGCGCTGTTCGCCGCAGAAAGGGAGCCGACAACCGCCTAATCGTGAGTTGATTCAGCACGATGTCATGGGGGGATTTGATGAAGCCAGCTATCAGCTATTATGCAAACAGCCGCAACTCATCGCTAAACTGGCTCAGCAGATTTTAAGCGAACATTTTCCTGAAAGCGTGCAGGAGGTAATTGCCAACCGCCTGGAACTGTCGATAGACGATGTACGCAAATCCCGCGATCCCCATTTTCGTCAGGCGGTATTACGTGCGTATCAGTACCGTTGTGCAGTCTGCGGTTATGATTTACGCCACGATACGACGCTCGTCGGCCTGGAAGCGGCACACATCAAATGGAAACAATACGGCGGCCCTTGCACCGTGACCAACGGGCTGGCCCTGTGCTCGGTACATCATTCTGCATTTGATATTGGTGTTATCGGTATTGATGGCAGCATGAAACTGATGGTTTCGGAAGGCGTGAACGGCAGCAAGATCGTCGAGCGACTGTTCTGGGACTTTGAGGGGAAACCGCTGCTTATGCCTAAAAAGCGAGAGTATTACCCTCTTGATAGGTTTATTGAGTGGCATCGCGGGCAGGTTTTTAAAGGTGCTTGAGCGATCTGAATAGGAATATCTGGATTGTCGTACATTGGATAGCCGTCTACAGGTCATAAATTAATTGATGCTCAACCATTGATGATAATGCCTTGGTGATTGTTATGGTTCTATTTCTAACAGTCTTCGAGCTTGTTACTGGTAACTAAATATGCCAAAAAATCAGCAGCAGCAAGGTAAAACCTTAGCATAACTCCCAAGAATTTTAAGTAGCACTAATATAATCTTGAGCGTACATTTTCATATTTTTATGGTGAAGATTTCCTTTATACTAATACTAAGAAAAAAATTAATTAGCCGATGAATCATTTTAAAATAAATAATTGCTTCCACAAAGAAATTTTCACATTAATTGCAGAGAGGAAAAAATGGAATCTGCACGTGATAAACGTACCCGTGAGATTGTTGAGGCCGAGGATCTTTGGTTGCTTGATAGCGTTGATACTGAAGGCTACGTGTGTTGGGGATGCGGAATTGAGATGTACCCTTCAGCTTGGCAAAAGGGAAGTAAGAAAAGACCTTCTTTTAACCGGATGCCGGGCAAAGAACATAAAATCGATTGTGATGCTGACGCGGAAAGTACAATTGTTAAACAGGGTCAGAAGAAAAGTGTCCGCAACGCACTGGACTGCGCTCCTGGCTTGATGCCTTCAGGGTTAAAGTTAATTGAACAACGCCCGGTTGTTGATCCTAGTGCTACTGGCTGTGAAAACAATTCCAGTACGATACGTTCTGCATCGTCAACATCCGGTGAGAGCAATTCCCCGGTGCGACAATCCCGCCGTCCTGTCAATGCTATTCGCCAGATTTGCCGAGCATTTATTCGCTTTCCGTATGATCGTGGTATGTCATTAAACATGCCTGGCATTGATGCTAATACTTACATGACAGTCTTTAGAAAGCTTAAAGAACCGATTCAGTCTTACCCGGACCGTCGAGTTTTCTATTCACAGTTGTTGTGGCAGAAATTTGAGCAAGACGAGAGCCGGATTATCATCCCTCTTTCGGGCGAGTGGGCTAAGGATGAGTTCGGGAAACTTAAACCCTCGCGGAGTTACAAACTTCATGTCGAATGGGCCAACTGGTCTCAGGCTAAACGTACAGCGCTTCGAAACGAGCTGGATGCCGCCCAGGAAGAAGCAAAGGATGCAGGAAAGAAAAAGTTAAAAGACAGAGCCCAAGTTTTCTTTATCGGCGAGCAAAGTGCCGATAACCATGAGATCTTCTTCGTTACCGACTACCGGCTAATTTGTGTGATCATCGGATATGTTTTTTATCCTAAATATTGAAAAATAATAAAATCAATGAGTTGATGCAAAAATTTTAACGGCTTGATAGCCGGAATAGACATCTTGAATAGACCCTGCCATGGATGATTTGGACCTTCCATCAATCGAGAAAATAAAGGATAAGCAGATGTGGTCAGACAAGGAATCATCAGAAGATTACCTAAATTTTGGTGAAGTGTCGCAGTTAGCCGTGGATGTGCTCATCACGGAAGGTATGTTACCTGTATCTATAGGAATTTTTGGTAATTGGGGGGCTGGCAAATCCTCTCTGTTAAAATTGATAGAGAAAAAACTTGAACAGGATGACAAAGATTGGATTGTTATCAACTTTGACTCTTGGCTCTATCAGGGTTATGACGACGCTCGAGCTGCTCTTCTCGAAATCATCGCTACAGCATTGACAAAAGCTGCGGATGGAAATGCTACCCTTACCTCAAAAGCGAAGGGGCTCCTTAGTCGAGTTGATGGGTTTAGGGCAATGGGTCTTCTGGCTGAAGGAGCTGCTTTACTTGCAGGAGTTCCGACTGGCGGTTTCCTTTCCAAAGGCATTGGTGCATTAAAAAATATTACTCATGGTATCCAGAGCCAAGAAGAGTATGAGGCTTTGGGCAATTTAGCTAAAGAAGGTAAAGAAAAGACTGCCAGTTTGCTTAAACCAGAGGCTAAAAAAAGCCCTCCTCAGCAGATTGATGCTTTTCGTAAGGAATATGGGGAAATTTTAGATGAGCTTGGTAAGCCGCTCATCGTGGTAATAGATAACCTTGATCGCTGCCTACCTGCCAATGCTATTCATACGCTTGAAGCTATCAGGTTATTCCTTTTCTTAACTAATACTGCCTTTATCATTGCAGCAGATGAGGACATGATTCGTTCTTCTGTGGCTGATTACTTCAAGGGGGCATCACAGCGCCATCAAATAGACTATCTCGATAAGCTCATCCAGGTTCCTATTCGGGTGCCAAGAGCTGGGGTACGTGAGATTCGTTCATATCTGTTCATGCTTTATGCTATTGAACATGGCTTAAAAGGCGAAAAACTTACCACTCTCCGTGATGGCTTAGAAAAGGCATTACAGCAATCCTGGAAAGATGAACCAATCTCACGTCAGGATGCCCTAAAAATGACTGGTGAATCGGAGGATAGTAATCTCGCTTTGGCATTTGCACGCGCGGACCGTATTGCTCCTGTATTAGCCAACTCTCCAATTATTCATGGCAATCCTAGGATCGTTAAGCGCTTGTTGAATGTTGTGAAAATGCGATCTCAAATTGCGAAGCGACGAGCGATGCCTTTGGATGAAGCAATTATCACTAAGTTAGTAATCTTTGAGCGATGTGTTGGAGTAGATGGTACTGCTGATTTATATCACCTTGTAGATATTGAACAAGGTATGCCCCAGCTACTAAAACAGCTTGAGGATGCTGACGGTCAAATACCTTCAGAAGCGCCAAAGACATGGACTGATAATCCAACGACTAAAGCTTTCATCAGCCAATGGGCCCAACTTGAACCACGCCTTGGCGGAATCGACTTGAGAGCCGCCATATATCTGTCCCGAGAAACTATGCCAATAGGTGCATATGTGGTTGGTTTATCGCCATCTGGCCGGGAAGCACTGAATGCACTTATTGAACTGAAAAATACAAGCTCTCCTACAGCTGATACTCTTTTAGAAATGCTTCCTCGTGAGGAGCAAGTACCTGTTATGGAGGGTTTAATCAGCCAGTTAAGGCAAGTGTCAGATTGGGCTCGTAGACCTAAAGGTTTTTCCGGCGCATGTCTGCTGGCTCGTTACTCGGCAGATGCGGCTAGTATATTGATTCGTTATCTGCAGGAGTTGCAGCTGGGGATGAAACGGCCAGTGTGGATGACTGCAGCACTAAAAGATGAGCAATGGAATAAGGACGCTTAATGGGAACTTCACAATCAAGTACAGGTCCAGGAGGTGGTTCTCCACTGGTTCCCCCCTGGGCTGATGACCAGCCACAGCAACCGTTACCCTCTCCACAAGAAAGAAGGTTTGCACCATTTCGAGAATCTTTGGGAAATGCGGTTTCAAACGGTAATAGAGGAGACTTCAGGAAGGCCATAGGGCACTACGCGCGAAAAGCCTCTGGGGGAAGCAGTAGTGCGGCTCGACGATTAGGTAGTGTTACACAAGCAGGGGCCGGATTGTTTGGGATCTTGGCAGGAATACCTGCTGCTCCCGGAGAACCAGGCATCGATATAGGCAGTTTGGCTGGTCTCCCATGCGAACTGGCAATATCAGCTATTGCTCAAGCTTTAACATCTCAGGATGGTGACTCAGAGAAGATTTGCGCAGCAATGAATCATGCTTTAGTGGAGGCTCTCGATGGTGTGGAAATTTTCGATCCTCAAAGCATAACCGATGGTGTGATTGTTGATACCATGATTGGTTATTTAGCGGAAAGTATTTTTCTTCAGATGGTTATGGATTCTAGCAAGGCATGGAATAAAGCAGATACTCCTTCAAAAGCAATCCATGCAGAAATTGAACTTCGAGAACTAATCAAAGTTGTTGTTGATAAGCACATGGCTCCAAAACTTGTCGGTAACATCAGAACTTTTTCAAAAAATCAAATGCTTCAAATTGAGCGTCAGGCAATCATTGAGGCTTGGCAAGAGTGGGAGGCCTACCAATGACACAATTAGTTTTCCATCATGATCATCGCCAATTACCGCTAGCAGGTGATAACTTGTTGCCCGTACAGCTCTATGGATTAAGCGGACAGGGTCGCGGTGATATATCTGTAATCGGGAATCCTGCGATTGATCGAATTAGGCGTTTGGGAGTACAAATTCCAGCTCAAGTCATGGATTTTCTGAGCATCGCACTAGCGGTAACAGCTGCTGATACCTTCGTTCAGCGTGAAAGTTCCGAAGATGGTTGGACTCGTCAATTATCGCTACGACTTCCCCTTCATGAGCCATCTCGATGGATTGGTCTAAAGAAAGAGCTTGAAAGCGCTTTGCATTTCCTAAGTGGGGACATCTGGGATTTTGAATTTTGTGACGGTGGTTATGCACCGCCAGAACCTTATAGTCAACATTCAAGGTTTCATCTGATTAAGCTCAAAGAGCTTGATTGCGTCAGCTTATTTTCGGGTGGATTGGACTCGGCTATTGGCGCAATAGATCTTCTGACACTAGGGCGTGCTCCGCTTTTGGTTAGTCATGCCTATAAAGGAGATAAGTCACGCCAAGATCAAATTGCTGAAAGATTGAATGGTCGATACTCACGATTTGAAATTAATGCTGATCCGCATCTATATCAAGGAGCGACTGACATTACGATGCGAACGCGGAGCCTCAATTTTCTTGCTTTTGCGGCTGTAGGCGCTTGTGCTGTGCAAGAAGTATCTCAACAAAAAAAGATCGATCTGTTTGTACCTGAAAATGGGTTTATCTCGTTAAATGCGCCACTAACCCCCCGCCGGATAGGTACGCTGAGTACACGAACAACACATCCACATTTTATTGCCAGCATACAACAGCTATTTGATGCGGTCGGAATTCCTTGCCAAATAATCAACCCATATCAGTTCAAAACAAAGGGGCAAATGGTTTATCAATGCTTGGATAAGCAACTCCTATCTGAAGTTGTAGAAAGTACGGTATCTTGCAGCCATTGGAAACGAACGGATCAGCAGTGTGGGGTATGTGTACCGTGCATCATTCGACGAGCATCGCTTCATGCAGGTGGGATTAATAGAGACGCTGATTACACTTTCCAGTCCCTGGCTAAAGTAATGAATGAAATTGATCGCAGGGATGATCTTATCGCTCTTAGGATTGCAATCGCACAGAAATCGACTTTGAAAATAGGAACATGGGTCGCCAAGAGCGGTCCCTTGCCTGTGGCAGCATTCAATAATTTTAAGCAGGTGTTTATGGATGGCCTAAATGAAGTCGAAAACTACTTACTGAGTGAGGGAATTGTGTGAGCATCGACATGCACTGTCATCTTGACTTATATCCTCAGCCAGAACAAGTGGCTGAGGAGTGCAGGCGTCGAGGGACTTATATACTATCGGTAACAACGACACCGAGAGCATGGCATGGGACCTCTTTACTAGCTAAAGGAAGCCAACGAATCCGAACTGCTCTTGGGCTCCATCCCCAAATTGCACATCAAAGATCGCATGAGTTAGAGCTGTTTGATTCATTGCTTTCGCAGACTAGATATGTTGGCGAAATAGGGCTGGATGGTGGTAAGGGATTTAAAGATCATTGGGATGTCCAGTTGAAGGTATTCCGGCACATACTCAATAGCGTAAATCGGGCTGGGGGCAAGATTATGACCATTCATAGCCGAGGAAGTGCGCCAGCTGTACTTGATGAGATCGAAAATATTGACGGGGTAGCAATATTACATTGGTTCACTGGGACACCTAAGCAGCTAGAAAGGGCAATCGATTTAGGGTGTTGGTTCTCTGTGGGGCCAGCTATGCTCGATACAATAAAGGGGAAAGCCTTAGCTTTGAAAATTCCCAAATCACGAATTCTGACAGAAACCGATGGGCCATTTGGTAAGTTTCGTAATGATCCTTTAATGCCATGGGAAGGGGAGATTGCAGAGAGGCAGCTAGCCACATTATGGGGGATTAGCCAGATGGAGGTTAAAGCTCAGCTTTTTGATAATTTCAAGACGTTATGTAGTTCTTAGTTGTATTAGTGTGATTACCAAGATTGGTACATCCCTATGTTCGTGAACCCCATCAGTGCTGATTAAAATTTCGAACTTCCGCTCCTCTCTCTCACAGCCGACAGTCAGATTTAGCGGCACTTTGTCGGATCAGTGCCTTGTTGCAATGACTAACCTGTGTATTTCAGTTTTATCTTCTGATATGTGCTTGGATATCCCTGCTCCACGGCATCTCTTTAGCGTGAACCCTATGAAACCAGTGAACTACATACACACTGTACTAAAGCCGGAACAATTCCGGCCAATTGTTTTTCTGCCTACTTTCGCTTACACATCATCACAACCTTCCCAGAATCCCCACGCTCCAACCCATCAATAAAATCCCCATACCACTGCAACATCCCCCTCCGTTGTTCCAAATACTGCGCATGGTTATACGTGCCACGAATGGTGTTCTTATCCACATGAGCGAGCTGTAACTCGATCCAGGCGGTGTTATACCCTTGTTCGTGTAGTATGGTGCTCATGGTGTGGCGAAAGCCGTGGCCTGTCGCTTTCCCATGATATCCAATTCGTTTCAGTACTTGGTTGATGCTGGCTTCACTCATTGGTTTAGTGATGTCGTTACGGCCAGGGAAAACCAGATTATAGCGCCCGGTAACGGCATGGAGCTGTTGCAGAGCATCGATCACCTGATCGGATAGGGGGACGAGGTGAGGGCGGCGCATTTTCATCCGTTCCTTCGGTACTTCCCAGATCCGTTTGTCAAAATCAAACTCTTTCCATTCTGACTGCCGTAATTCAATGGTACGAACGCCGGTCAGCATCAGTATGCGGGTTGCCAGTTGCGTGATTTTACTACCGGAGTAAGACGATAGGGCACGCAGGAAATCCGGTAATTCATCAGTCAGCAGGTGAGGGAAGTGTTCTGCCTTGGGCGGGGTTAACGCACTGGCGAGTTCCGAGACCGGATTGTTTTCCGCTCTGCCGGTAACGATGGCATAGCGAAATACCTGACTACAGGCCTGTCGGATCTTGCGTAGCTTATCGAGCACGCCGCGTTTTTCCAGTTTGCGCAGTGTAGTCAGCATTTCCAGCGGTTTGATCTCGGCGACAGGACGTTTACCGATATCAGGGAAGATATCGTTTTCAAACGCTTCCATCAGATCGTCAGCGTAGCCTTTAGACCAGTTCGGTCGTTTGTATTCATGCCACTCCAGTGCGACGGCCTTGAAGTTGTTTTCAATACCGGTTTGACGAGCCTGTTTTTCCAGCTTTTTTTGTTCACCGGGATCGATGCCATTGGCGATCTGCTTTCTGGCCTCATCCTTGCGCTGACGGGCCTCGGATAATGTGACTTGAGGATAAACGCCCAGTGCCAGCATGCGCTGTTTACCATCAAAGCGATATTGCAGACGCCAGTACTTTGAACCGTTAGGATGCACCATTAAATGCATTCCTTCCCCATCAGTGAGTTTGTAGGGTTTATCTGTGGGTTTTGAACTTCTCACCTTTACATCGGTAAGCGCCATATGCTGCCCTCCGTTGCTGGTTGTTGGTATAAGAATTCATTGAACGGGCTTGTACCATCAGATGTACCAACAAAGATTACTTGATGTACATTGATGTTGATAGAGTTCAGTAGAGTGAAAATAGCCGAATTAAGGCTAATTAGCTGAATTTTAGGCACAAAAAAAGACGTCGGTTGACGTCTATTTACTTCGAAATGGTACGCCCTACAGGATTCGAACCTGTGACCTACGGCTTAGAAGGCCGTTGCTCTATCCAGCTGAGCTAAGGGCGCGTTGCGAGGAGATAACGCTGTCAGTGAGATAACAGTGGGCTGGATTATACCCACACGCCTCAGTGAGTCAACGAATTGGCGTGTGATTTCCGCTATACGGTGAATCCCTGTACAGCTTTGGTCTGTCTCACTATCGTCTGCGCTTTTTTTGGGTCCATCATCCCTGGCGTCCACCCTTGCGGGTCGTCGCGTTAGTGAGCTTCATTCATGCTAAATATGAAAAGGATGCGTCTTTCAGCATTCTCCGCTGTGCCGCTTCAGAAATCCGCTGTAAGTTATGTTCGGACGTATTCGCCAGAATACGACGTTGGTACACTAGATAAAGTGACAATTTGGGTTGTCTGGTACGGTTACTGTTGTTTATAACCTCCGCAATTTCTGTCGAACTGGGAATTTTTCGATTTATGCATAATTTGTTATCCGCATTATTGCGTATTTGTCTTTTGGCGATGTTTATGTTGCCTGCCGGATATGCAGCTGCGGCAGAATCCGATGCTGACTCGCAGCCTGTACAAACTGAAGAGCCAGTGAAAATAAATATTGATGCTGAACTGGTGAAGTTGCAGAAGCAGTTGGATAGCATCAAACAGCAGGTGTCGGGTGCCAACAGCGATAGCAAGTTCGGGGCGTTGAACGACACGACGCTGCAACTGGTCAACAGTGCCGATGACCTTGCCGCGTCTGTCGCTCCGCTCGGGGCGCAATTACAGGCGCAACTGGATGTTCTTGGGCCTGCGCCGGAATCGGGCTCTACCATTAATGAAACCAATGAGGTCACCCGTAAGCGCAACAATCTGAATGCGCAGAAGGCAAAGCTGGATACCCAGATTGAGAAAATTCAGGCATTGCGGGCCGGCGCGTCCAATCTTTCCGCGCAGATTATCACCCTGCGGCGTAATGCGTTGAAAACCCAGTTGGCATTGAATTCCGGCAGTATTTTAGGCGCACGTTTCTGGTCGCCGATTGTGACGCCGCAAGCGGAGGATCTGCGGCGGCTCAGCGTGTTTCAGGGACAGTTGAATCAGGCATTCCTGGCTTCCTGGGAACCGGACTGGCGATATGGTTCCATCTTTCTGCTGTTGGCCGCTGCCGCCCTGGTTTCCGCGGGACGCCGTTATCTGGAAAAGTACCTGGCCTGGGCCGGGATCCATCTGTTGCCGGAAGGACGCCTAAGACGAAGTTTTCTGGCAACGGCAAGCGTTATTTCCACCGTGTTGACGATAGGCATTGCCGCAAATTTAGTGGATTTCACGTTTACCCGTCATGGTGAGTCGGCCGAACGGGTAAAAACGTTTCTGGATACGCTGACGCAACTGGTGATCTTTTGTTCGGTGATTGCAGGGCTGGGGCGTGCGTTTCTTTCGAATCAGCGACCATCCTGGCGGTTGCCCGCGATCGCGAATCCGGTAGCCAAGGCGATGAAGCCTTTCCCCGTGGTCGCCGCGGTTTTCATTCTGTTTTTTGGCATGGTTGAACAGGTTACGGCTACAGTGGGAACGTCGGTGGCTGCTACTATCATGGTCAATGGGCTTTCCGCCTTTTTTCTGGCGTTGACCTCTGGCGCGATTACGTTAAAGAGCGATCAAATCCGTCGCCAGATGGTGCGTGATGGTGCGCAGCCGGAAGCGCGTTCCACGTTGGCCGGACTAATTCACCTTGCTGTATTGGCTACCTCGTTCTCTGTACTGTTTTCACTGGTCATCGGTTATATCTCGCTGGCGCGGTTCCTGACCTATGAGCTGGTCTGGATCGGTATGGTCTTTTCCTGCCTTTATCTATTTTCGACGTTTATTACCGATATCTGTGAAAGCGTATTTTCGCCTAATAACGCCAGCGGCCGGCGAATTAAAAACTCGCTCAATCTTGACGATCGGCATTTAGCGCAGGCAGCGGCGTTGCTTTCCGCTGCTGGTAAAGTGTTTTTGATTCTGATGGCGGCCGTCGCGTTACTGAACGGCACGTTTGGCACCACGACGCCGCTGGCGCTGATACAAAAAGCCGTTGAGCTCTGGGGTGGCAAAGGGCTGGAAACATTAAGTATTGTGCCTGCCCATTTGGTGAATGCGCTGCTTTTGCTGGCGATCGGGGTCTATGTTTTACGCTCCTCGAAACGCTGGCTGGAGGAGGAATTCCTTCCCAAAACGATGCTGGATCGCGGTATCCGAGCGTCACTGGTGACGTTGTTCAGTAATATAGGTTATATCCTGATTATCCTGCTGACGTTGGCAACGCTCGGTATTCAGTGGAGTAAGCTGGCATGGATTGTCAGCGCGTTGTCGGTGGGTATCGGTTTTGGCTTACAGGAGATCGTAAAAAACTTCATTTCCGGGTTGATTCTGCTGACCGAGCGTCCGGTTAAGGTGGGTGACCTGGTGAATATCAGCGGCGTGGAAGGGGATATCAGACGGATTAACGTGCGGGCAACGGAAATTCAGTTGAGTGACCGTTCAACGGTTATTGTCCCTAACTCGCAGTTTATCTCGCAGAATGTGCGCAACATTACAATGGGGAATGCGCTTGGGGTGGCGACGCTTGCATTGACGTTCCCGCTGGATATCGATCCTGAGGAAGTCAGATCCATTTTGCTGGATGCCTATACTGCCCATGACTCTGTTCTTGACTCGCCAGCGCCATCCGTCACGTTCAGCCAGTTAACCCCGACGGGTATGGTGTTGAGCGTGACCGGCTATGTCAGCAGCCCGCGTCTGGTTTCAGGCGCGAAAAGCGATCTGCTGTTTGATATTATCAGACGGTTGAGGGAATCCAGTATTCCTCTGGCGGTTCCGCAGAGAATGGTGTTGGAAACCCCAGTCGCTGGCCTGTCGGATGATGTTGGGATCGAAGGAAAACCGTAATGCGCCGTTAGGGAATGTGGGCGATGGTGCTGAGATCGTTCCATTGTGACATAAAGTAAAAAGGCTCCGGTGTTGACACCGGAGCCTTTTTGCCTGAAGCGGTCTGGAGCTTACCTGACCTGCTGTTTCACCATCTCAATATAGATTTCTCTTAGCCGACGAGCGACCGGGCCGGGTTTACCGTCTCCAATGGTTTTGCCGTCAAGCGTAACCACCGGTAAAACGAAGGTGGTTGCTGAACTGATGAAAATTTCACTGGCGTGGTAGGCTTCTTCCGGAGTGAAGAGCCGTTCTTCCAGTTTGATCTGATCGCCGGAGGCCAGCTTCAGCAATGACTGACGGGTAATGCCGTGCAGGATGTCGTTGCTTAGCGGGCGTGTTACCACGGTTTTATCGTGCAGGACGATATAGCAGTTACAGGAGCTGCCTTCGGTAATAAATCCGTTTTCTACCATAAAGGCATCATCGGCATGCTGAGCGTGGGCATACTCTTTCGCCAGACAAGCTGCAAGCAGGCCGACGGTTTTAATATCCCGGCGATGCCAGCGTATGTCGGGGCAGGTTACGACATGCAGGCCGCTGTCCGCTTTGGGGTTGTCCAGAACGGCGCGGGCCTGGGTAAACAGTACCAGCGTGGGTTTCACTTCGGCTGAAGGAAAATGGAAATCACGATCGCCAGCGTTACCGCGACTTAGTTGTAAATAGATCGCGCCTTCTTTCATGCCATTTTTTTCGATCAGGGCATGATGGATATCCTTCAGTTCGGTTGGGGTAACGGGCAGCGTGAGCGACAGTTCACGGCAGGAACGCTGTAGACGCGCCATATGACCGTCAAACTCGGCCAGTTTGCCATTCACAACCGCGGTCACTTCATATACGGCGTCGGCGAAGAGGAATCCACGGTCAAATACAGAAACTTTTGCCTCGCTCTCCAGCACATATTGCCCATCAACATAAACAAGACGTTGCATTACAACACTCCTTAATAGTCGTTCAATGCAGCTTAACGCGTTTTAGCCCCAAAGCGCCGCTGCTGACGTGTGTATTTTGCTGCCGTCATAATGCAGCCTGTTGGTTCGATCGCGCTGTAATAACAGTGGGCCGTCCAGATCGACAACCTGTGCACCCTGAGCCACGATAAAGGCTGGCGCCATCGACAGCGACGTGCCTACCATACAGCCAACCATGATCTGCAAACCCTGATCCAGTGCGCGGGCGCGCAGGCGAAGAGCCTCGGTCAAACCGCCGGTTTTGTCCAGCTTGATATTGATCATGTCATAGCACCCGGCGATGGCCTCAAGTGAATGGCTGTCATGGCAGGACTCATCGGCGCATATCGGGATCGGGTGTGGCAATTCAGCCAATACGCCGTCTTTCCCGGCGGGAAGCGGCTGTTCGATCATCGCAACGCCGAGCGCGGCGAGTTCCGGCACCAGCTTGAGATAGAGATCGGCATCCCATCCTTCGTTGGCATCCACAATCAAGCGTGCGGAAGGGGCCCCTTTGCGTACCGCCGTTACTCTGGCCAGATCGTCTTTGTCCGCCAGTTTCAGCTTGAGCAACGGACGGTTGGCGTTTTGCTGCGCCGCCTGCTGCATCCGTGCCGGGGTGTCCAGCGACAAGGTATAGGCTGTTTCCAATACGTCCGGCGCCGGCAGATTCAGACGCTGCCAGATTCGCTGGTTATGCTGCTTGCATTCCAGATCCCAAAAGGCACAGTCGAGCGCATTACGCGCCGCGCCCGCCGGTAGCCGGGTTTGCAGAGATTCGCGATCCAGCCCGTGACGGATATCGCTGTTTAACGCGGTGATTTGTTCCATCACGCTGGCGATGGATTCTCCGTAACGGGCATAGGGCACGCATTCACCATAGCCCGTGGCTTCCCCGGATCGCAGCGTAACCACGACCACATCAGCCTGAGTTTTGCTGCCGCGCGAGATGGTAAATGTACCCTGTAACGGCCAGCTTTCATGGGATAACTGAATGTCGATCATAGGTCAGCCAATTGGTCAACAATACGTCCTACTCCCTGCCGGAACGGATCCACAACAGGCAGGCCAAATTTCTTCTCAAGATCGACCATTAATTGTAATGCTTCTTCTTCATTGAGTGCGGCACTGTTTATTGAAATTCCGACAAAGCGCGCATTAGGGTTGGTCAACTTCGCCATTGATAGATTCAGGGCCATGCAGGCGGCTAAATCAGGGATAGGGTAATCGACACCGCGCATGGTTTTGCGCGTCGGTTCATGACATAGCACCAGCGCATCCGGTTGAGCGCCATGGATAATGCCGGTTGTGACGCCGGCAAAGGAAGGGTGGAACAGTGAACCCTGGCCTTCGATGACATCCCAATGGTTTTCGTCATTGGCTGGAGCGAGGGTTTCAACCGCACCCGCGATGAAGTCGGATACCACGGCATCGATACTGACGCCGGAGCCGCTAATCAGGATCCCGGTTTGGCCGGTTGCCCGGAATGTTGCCTTGCCGCCACGTGATAAAATTTCTTTTTCGATTGCCAGCGCGGTATACATCTTGCCACAGGAGCAGTCGGTTCCGACGGGTAACAAGCGTTTACCTGAACGTTTACGTCCGTTAGCGACCGGGTAGATTTGTGAAGGGTGGCGCACGTCGAACAGCGACCGGCCAAGTTTGGCGGCCAATTCTTTGAGCTCCGGGACATCAGACAAACGATTGTGCAGACCCGCAGCGAGATCCATGCCGCTTTCCAGTGCCTCACTCAGCACCGTAATCCATTGTTCAGAAATGATACCGCCGCGGTTGGCAACGCCAATCACCAACGTTTGTGCGCCTGCTGCGCGAGCGGCGCTGATGTCGAGATCGGGTAAGTCACAGTCGGCATGGCAACCATCCATACGATATTGCCCAACGCAATACTCCGGGTGCCATTGCTTAATCCCGATCGCCACCTTGGCTGCCAGCTGATCGTGTGCATCCCCCAGAAATAACAAATAAGGTTTTTTGATATCCATTATTTATCCTCATAAATATAGGAAAATGTTGATTGAAAGATCGCTTTTTTGAAAAGTTAAATTTGATAAATGATATGAAGTTAAAACTGATAATAATGATGAATATATTATTGTCAATATCAATGCTTATTAAGTTATAGGAACTGCAATTTAATCATTTTATTGAAATAAAAAACTGGTATTTATGACTTGTTACAAATTAAATTTTGCAATTGATGTTTATTTTTAAATATGACGGATTTTTATAAAAAAGAATGGGGCGCTATGTTTTTGTTTTTATTAATTAATTGATTTTATTTGTCTATTTTATTTTTCCTGACTGGCTTAAATGCGCCAATTTGGTGAGTTGACTTATTATGGGGCCCCATAATAAAGCAATGACATTTTTTGTTTTTAATTTGTTAATGAAAATTCGATTTCCCTATTATCAGTATCAATGATTCTGATGTTTTGCAGGTTGTAAAAAGAATAATTAATATCTCTGATAAAGGCAGGTATAAATAAAAACGATGGAAATACATTATTTTCTACTGGATAGCCCGGACGTACGTTTGGGTAGTCAAGCGATTCGGATGAATGACCAACCTGCCTGCCCGCTTTTCGCGGCATAAAAATTTATGAAATGTCATATCGACAGATTCCATAATCTGGGATAGCTTTAATAACTGATCCGCGAAACGGATCCAGGCGTCGCTCGGACGGTCCGGGCGCTCACGTTACTTTGAGGATGCTATGGCTGATTCTAATTCTCCGCGCCGTTTTACGCGCATCGATCGTCTCCCCCCTTACGTATTCAATATTACTGCTGAATTAAAAATGGCGGCTCGTCGTCGTGGCGAGGACATTATTGATTTCAGCATGGGTAACCCGGACGGTCCGACACCCCCTCATATCGTGGAAAAGCTATGTACTGTTGCTCAGCGCGAGGATACCCACGGTTATTCGACCTCCAGGGGCATTCCTCGTTTACGTCGTGCCATTTCGCGCTGGTATGCCGACCGTTATCAGGTGGAAATCGATCCGGAAAGTGAAGCGATCGTCACTATCGGTTCTAAAGAGGGATTGGCGCACCTGATGCTGGCAACGTTGGATCATGGTGATACTGTGCTGGTGCCAAACCCAAGCTACCCGATTCACATCTATGGGGCGGTGATCGCCGGGGCTCAGGTGCGTTCTGTTCCACTTGTTGACGGTGTGGATTTCTTTAATGAACTGGAACGGGCGATCCGCGAAAGCATACCGAAACCCAAAATGATGATTCTTGGGTTCCCTTCCAATCCGACTGCGCAGTGTGTCGAGCTGGATTTCTTTGAGCGGGTGGTGGCGCTGGCAAAACAGTATGGCGTGTTGGTGATTCACGATCTGGCTTATGCCGACATCGTTTATGACGGTTGGAAGGCGCCATCAATTATGGAGGTGCCCGGCGCAAAGGATATTGCTGTCGAGTTTTTCACGTTGTCGAAAAGCTACAACATGGCCGGCTGGCGTATTGGTTTTATGGTGGGTAACCAGGAGTTGGTCAACGCGCTGTCTCGCATCAAGAGTTATCACGACTACGGCACATTCACCCCCTTGCAGGTGGCGGCGATTGCGGCGCTGGAAGGCGATCAGCAATGTGTTCGGGATATTGCCGAGCAGTATCGCCAGCGACGCAATGTTTTGGTGCGCGGTCTGCATGAAGCGGGCTGGATGGTGGATGAACCGAAGGCTTCCATGTATGTCTGGGCTAAAATTCCGGACGCGTATGCGCATATGGGATCGCTGGAGTTCGCCAAGCGTCTGTTGGCTGAAGCAAAGGTGTGCGTGTCCCCGGGGATTGGATTCGGTGACTATGGTGATACGCATGTCCGATTCGCGTTGATAGAGAATCAGGATCGTATCCGACAGGCGGTTCGCGGCATCAAGGCCATGTTCCGTGCCGATGGCATTTTACCGCCGCCGAAAACGGCGTCAGGCAAGGTTTCCGCTGCCTGAATGATACCGATGTTCCCGGTCTGTCGGCCGGGAATGTTTTTCGGTCATCGTCGGCTTCTTTTTTTGCGTTTTATCGATGATATGGGATATCGATAAAGTGCCAGCTGGCGAACATTTGTTAGAATACCCGCCGTTAATCTCAATCAGGATGAGTTGTGTCATGCCGTTATCTCTGTTCAAATTTTCTGTTTTTACTCTATTTTGTGTCAGTCTGGCCGGCTGCCAGCAGGCGGGTTCGTCTGCCAATCAAGAAAATGCGGCGAACAACGCTGTTGCCGTACCGGTTAATGATCAACTGAATCAACTGTCGTCGCTGGTGGCGGCGACCCGGTATCTGAAATCGCAATGCAACCGCAGCGATCTTCCCGATGAAGCAACGATTAATAATGTCGCGCTGGCAGTGGCGAAGCAGCGGGGATGGGATGTTTCAAATTATCAGGGGTTGCCGCAGCGCAGTGAAAGTCTGTATCAGGGATTGCTGAAAGACAGCACGCCGAAGGAAGCACAGTGTTCCGAGTTTAACCGCACGCTAACGCCTTTTATTGATGCATTACGCAGCTACCGTTAAGCGTCAGAGATCATCCGGCGAAATAATTCCATCGTGTATCACAGCGGGAGGAATGGTTTTCTGATGCGGCGTCCGGTCTGAGTTTGCCGCGGCATGGGCGGCCGCGATTGGCGGGGCGGAGGCGTCCGGTGCTTTATCCACGCGCTGAGTCCTTAGGTAAACCATTATCGCGATGTTAATATCAGAATTGCTTTTCCTTTCCAACTTTTTTAAGCATCAACGTTACGGGATTCACGTTTCCGTGTTGATGGTTGATGCGCGGTGGCGGTGGATCATTTTCATGGGAATAATGGCCTTGCTTGTACCGGATTCTCCTTGCAAAGCATGCCGCATGGCGGAAAACGCCTGTTCGACCCAGGCATCCTCATTTTGGCGCATTGACCAGATATTGTTTGATAGAAATCCCAGCATGGCGTGTTCATCAAAGGTGCCGATATTCATTTCCGCCGGGATATGCCCATAGCGTTCGCGTAATACGCTCAATACCCCTTCGAGCACCGGCAGGGATGAGGCGATAAATGCGTGCGGAGCATCGGTATGGCGGGTGAAAAACTCACGCATCATCTGTTCACCATCTTCACGGCGGTTGTGGCTGGCTTCCAGGATCCAGTCCTGACTTTCCCTGAACAGCCCTTGCTGTTCCATGACCTGCTGATAACCGCGCAAACGCTCTTTAATGGCCGGCTGCTGGATATCCCCGGCCATGAAAAATAGCGAAGTGGAATAATGGTTCGCCAGCATCGCTTCGGTTAATTGAACGGCGCCTTGAAAGTTATCACTCATGACCAGCGGCGCGTCACAGGCGCCGAAGTCACGATCGAGAAACACCAGCGGCCGATTTATCAGCTTCAGATGGTGGTTTTGCGTTTGCTGAGTTGAAGGGACAACAAATAAACCGTCGATATTACGCTGTAGTAAGGATTCGACCAGTTTGTTCTCGTAGCGTTCATCACTATACGTACAGCTGATCATTAATTGATAACCTGCCTCACGACAGCGCATTTCCAGCTTTTCCGCCAGCGTGGAAAAAAACAGGTTGGAAAGGCGGGGCACAATCAGCCCCAGCGTATCGGTTTTATTGAGCTTGAGACTACGGGCGGTATGGTTAACGACGTAACCATGTTCCGCTACGTAATGGTTAATCCGCGTCTGTGTTTTTTCACTAATACGGTACTGTTCCGCTTTGTCGTTCAGCACTAAACGCACTGTTGTAATGGAGAGATTCAGTGCATTGGCAATTTGTTCTACCGTCTTTGCCATAAATGTACGCCAGATTAATTCCGTTAACGATTTTACCCTGCTTCTTTCAGGTTACAGGCGGTTGGTTTCCTGCAACTTGCAAAAAACGTCGCATCAGCGACAGCCCGCAGGGGGGCGGGTATGGATGCCCGCCATCAATCTATTGAGGTTGGCGGCAAAGTATATCATTTGAGCATTTCACCACCAGTTCAGAACCTGACTTACAGGCTTATTAATTCGGTTTCTCACACACGTTGCGCCTTTTCTGACGCCATTTTTTTATTGCCGGAGAAAAAATCGGCAGCAACAGCGTCAATAACGCGATGATAATGAAAACGGCACAGACCGGTCGCGTGAAGAATATGGATGGATCCCCCTGCGACATCATCAGCGAACGTCGTAAATTCGTCTCGGCCAATGGACCGAGAATGATGCCAATGACAATCGGAGACATGGAAAAATCCAGTTTAATCAGGATATAAGCCACAATGCCGGCGCCCATCATGACAAACACATCGACCATGCTGTGGTTGACCGTGTAAGCCCCAACGGTGCACAACAACAGAATGGTGGGGACCAGAATCGTGCGGGGAATGTCCATTACCTTGACGAATAGCTTCATGCCCATAAAGCCCAGCAGCCCCATGAACAGGTTAGCCAGCATCAGGCCGATAAAAATCGTATTCACTTCGACAGGGTGTTCCGTAAACAGCTGGGGTCCCAGCGCCAGCCCCTGAACCAGAAAGGCCCCCATGATGATCGCCGTAGCGCCATCACCGGGAATACCCAGCGTCATCAGCGGCACCATACACCCGCCGGATACGGCATTGGCGCCGGCTTCTGGCGCGGACACGCCTTCAGGCGAACCGTGACCGAACTCTTCGGGTTTCTTTGACCAGCGCTTGGCTTCGTTGTAGGCAATCCACGATGAAATATCTCCCCCGACGCCCGGTATCGTACCGATGGCAGTACCAATGACCGATGAGCGTAACCAGGTTGGCAGACAGCGCCGGAAATCTTCCCAACTGGGCAGGATGCGAGAGATTCTGGCAACGTTTCGCTGAACGCTGTTGGAAAACCGCTCACGATAATCTTCTTCAAAGCTGAGCAATCCCTGAGAAAAAGCAAACAGGCCAACCAGAATGGGAATAAATGAAATACCGCCCATCAGATACACCGAGTCAAAGGTAAAGCGCATGCCGCTGGTCATGGGGTCAAGCCCGATGGTGGCGATGGCCAGTCCGATACCGCCGCCGATCAACCCTTTTATCATCGATTGCGACGACACGCTGGTGATGATGCTGATACCGAAAATCGCCAGCGCAAAATATTCCGGCGCCGAAAACCCGGTGGCGACGGTGGCCAGCATTGGCGCGACCAGGATAAGCGCGATGGTGCTGAAGACGCCGCCAAAGAGAGAACCCATGGTTGATAACCCTAGCGCTCTGCCGGCTTCGCCGCGTTTTGCCATCGGGTAACCATCCAGCACGGTGGCCGCAGAGGCCGGCGTGCCCGGGGTGCTGATCAGTATCGCGGTAATTGAACCGCCATATATCGCGCCACAATAAACGCCCAGCAATAATAAAATACCGCTGACGCCCTGGAAGGAGTAGGTGAGGGGGAGCAACAGCGCGATCCCCATATTAACCGTCAGGCCGGGAATAATACCGATGAGAATACCGGCCAGCGCGCCTAAGAAAACCACAATTATTGTGTCAAAACTGAACACAATAGAGAATGCCATAAGGACGTCGTTCATAATTATTCCCTTTTCAGGATTCGCTGAAAACTGATGTTGGTAAAGGCGAATTGAACAAATAAGTGAAAGAGAGGTAAACCGCCGTCACAATTAACAGGGTTGATAGCGCGATATACCATGTCCGACGTTCATTCATAAATAGCATGGTGACCGGAATAAAGATCATTGCGGACAGAATAAAACCGGCCCAGGAAAGCACAATGCCGTATACGACGGCGATTATGCTCAGAACATAGGTTAACCGGACAAATTTGGAAGACAAATCCACGGGTTTATCGGTTGCTAGACGATCTTTGACGACCACAACCCACTGTAGAATGCCCAATCCGATAAATAGCCATGCCAGACCGTAAGGCCAAAATCTTTCCCCTGGTACACCATATTCATCAAACATCGACATATCTTTCGACAGGAACAAAATTAATCCGCCCATGCCTACGGACATTAAACCGATGAGGATATTAAACTTGCGCATAGATATTCTCCCTCCTGCTGACAAGCGTCAGCAGGAGCGTTTGCCCTATTATTTTTTCAATGTGTCGGCAATGAGTTGTTTATACATCTCATCATCTTCCTGCATCATCTTATAAGCATCCTGACCGACGATGCTGACAGGCATAATCCCTTGTTTTTTGACCGCATCCTGATAGCTCGGATCGTTGATGACATCCGTAAATGCCTGGACTAACTGGTCGGTGATGTCAGATGGTACTTTGGCGGTTGTCGCCAACACGGCCCAGGCCCGCATCTTCACGTTGAAATCCAGATTGAGCGCTTCCTTGACGGTGGGAACATCCGGGAATAATTCAAAGCGTTTTTCATCCATGACCGCCAGTACGCGAAGAATACCGGCATCAACCTGAGATTTTACCGCGCCGGGCGTGGTGAGAACGGCATCAATATGCCCGCCGACCAGCGCCGCAATAGAAGGCCCGGTGCCTTCGTTGTAAGGAATGTGGTTAAATTTGGTGCCCGTATTTTTCTCAATATTCACCGCGGCCAGATGGTAAATGGCGCCCATGCCGGAATTACCGATCTTGAGTTGGCCGGGTTGTTGTTTTGCGGCATTAATAAATTCTTCCAGCGTGTTGAGGCCTGAATCGGCCTTGACCACGATAGCAACCGGATCGGCAATGGTCGTGACCAGCGGCGTGAAGTCTTTATAAGTGACCGGTGATTTATTTTGATAAGGGAACATGGCTAATTCCACCGTCGTCATGACCAGTTTATAACCATCAGGTCTGGCTTTGGCGACCTCAATTAATCCGGTGATGCCATTGCCAGCCGGTTTATTGACCGGAACAAAGATAATCCCTTTCGGTAACCGATCTTTGGCATATTCAATTAAGGTACGAGCCGAGGTATCCGTACCGCCACCGGGGTTCTTGGGTATGACGACTTCAATATTCTTTTTGGCATAGGTAATGGTTTGCTCTGCCAGCGCCTGGCTGCCGCAGAGTGGTAATGCTGAAGCTAATAATAAAAGTAAATACTTTTTCATCGTCTTATCCTTTATGTGTAGGGTTGGATCAAGTACGTCATTACGCTAAAAAAGACATTCTCTGATAAATAATGTTTTTACGGTTCCAGGTATAGGTAATATGAATGTTTTCCCGCTCAGCAATAATGGCAGGGTAGGAAAACTCGCCGTTTTCACTTTCTAAATCACTGTGTTTTTCCCAGGTGAGGCCGTTATCTGTCGAATAAGCCACCGATAAGGGGTAGCGCCGGTTCCAGTTACCCGGTATCGGATTATAGACCAGCACCAGCTTTCCTTCGCCTAAATGCACAACATCAATGCCGCTGTTATTATTCGGTAATTCAGTAGGATAAGCGTCCGTCCAACTTTGACCGAAATCCATTGAGTCACTACGGTAGATGCGACCACGCGTACTGCGCATCAGAAGATGAATCCGTCCGGGGGACGATTCCCACGCGGTTGGCTGAATCACTCCATCCCACTGGAACACGCGGGATAAATCATTTTCCCATAGCGCGTCCTGTTGTAAACCTTGCCACAGTTGGTCTTGAGTACCGTCTGTTGGCGACTGGTGCACCAGAGGTATGGCGACGGATTTCCAATGCTTCCCATCGTCCGTGATATCAACGAAAGCGTCCCAGTAACGATCGTCTTCGACAGAGGACGGCGCCAGCCATTGACCATTGGACATCACCAGCAATTTGTTTTTCACCGGGCCGCGAGGCCGGGGATCGCCCTCAACCAGCGGTTGCGGAGATGACCAGCTTGCGCCGTCGTCGTCAGAGGTCACAACCCGGGTCGTCCAGTGGTGTACATCAGGGCCGACCTTATAGAATAACCAGATGCGGCCATCCTGCCGGTGTAGTACCGGGTTCCAGTGCGCCAGATTGTCCTGTGCGACGACACGCTGGGGAGCGGACCACCCCTCCCGTTGACGTCGCGACATCCAGATGGCCGTATCACCGCTTCCCTCTTTGTGCCCGGCAAACCAGGCGGCCAGTAGTTGGCTATCCGGTAACGCAATCAGCGTGGATGCATGGCAGTTACCGAAATAGCGATGATCGACCGGCATCAGATTTTCTCGTCGTTCACTTGTTAATCTCATGCGTTTAACCCGTTATGACAACGTTAGATTCTGCTGGAGCGATTCCCCAAGGCGCATCATGCTGTTTATGGCCTCAGGGAAAAAACCAGCGCTGTAGGTGGCGCTATTGCGCACCCGGCAAACATGGGTCGTGAAATTTCCGTGCTGTTGCTGAAAGAATTTAGCGCAGGCCGGATAATCCAAATGTTCGACTAATGCTGCGGTCGACAGATAATCGGATAACGACTGTGCTTTTTGTGGCTGACTGCGCCAGTTTTCGTATAGCCACACGTACAACTGCGGATGGAAGTTTGCCATAACGCCGCTGTAAGCCTGGCATCCGGCCTGGAACGATGCCAGCAGCGTCTGGCTGTTGGCGTTGGCCAAATGCAAGCGGCTGCCTTGTGCGAGTTGCAACCGGCGTTGAATGGTCGGCAAGTCGCAGCAGGTATCTTTGATAAAGGTGTAGCGTTGGCTTGCGGCACACCAGGCGACGATTTCATCAGACAGCAGGCGCTTATACGGATAAGGGCATTCATAGATGCCTAAATCAACCTGTGTCGGCAACTGCGCGGTAAGCTGCTGTAGCGATAGCAGAGCCTGTTGATCCGACTCGCCGGCCAGAGCAAGACGGTTGCTGATCAGAATCAATCCATCAACCCCGGTTTCAGCCATGGCGTTGAGCTGTTCGACCTGTTGGCTCACGCCACACGCGGTATGCCCTGACGCGACCACCGGCACTCTGCCGTCCACCTGCCGGACGATAAAGCTAACCAGTTCCTGTGTTTCCTTATCGCTGAGGAAAAACATTTCACTGGACTGACATGCGGCGAATAGCCCATGCACGCCAGATGCCAGATACCATTCCACCAGACGTTCGAGCGAGTCGTAATCGATTTCGCGTTGCGCATTAAAAGGGGTCAGCATCACCGGCCAGACGCCCACGTACTTTTGCTGTTCATTTAGCGAGTGTTCATGTGGACTGGACATTATTCTGCCTCGATGAGTGTAGTGTAAGCATCACCGGCAAGACGAACCCGGATGTTCTGTGTCAGTGCCTGTGCGACAAAAGCCTTGAGTACTTCGGGCAACGCGGCTTCTGCGACGTAGGCGATGGTCAGGTGATTACTCTGATGCCCCGCCATCAAATCGTCACGGGTGACGCCATCCAGCACGGCGTTCAGCAGCGGCCATTCATAATTTGTTGCGCGGCGACGACGTTCAAATTCCGCTTCCGGCAGTTCGACGCCGGTTCCCGTACCGATATGCATAATGACTTGCGTACCTTCGTAATGCGCCCGCGCCCAGATAAAGCGTCCCGCTTTCCCTTGACCGGCAATGGTTGAGCCGCCATAAGGGAAAAACATCGCAGGTTGACGATATCCGGTTGCGCCGGCAATGCCGTTTTTCAGATGGGCAAATGGCACCGCGCCGGAAATTTCCAAATCCCAATAGAAGGTTCCCTGATATTCACTACCCCAGCGAATATCATGCAACGTGGTTTCGGCCGGCAGTCCCAGCGCCTGTAATAACTGGCATAGCATAACCTGCGGGATGGCGCTGCCCATATCGACTTCGTTAATACAAGGAATTGCGCGATCAGGCCAGATAATCTCGCCATTTTCATCGGGAATGGGGAAACGCTCCGCATTCCCGATCGCGCCTTCGGCAAAATCAGAGGCGGCACAGCAATCTTTTAATCCCTGCTGGTATTGAACGCCGACGGCGCTTAAGCCAAAACGTTTCACAAAACGCGCCATCGCGATCATCATGGCGCATTGTTCCAGCACCTGTTCCCGGGTTAAATGCTGACGACCGTCATCACCAAACTGGAATTGCATGCCTCGTTGTTCGTACCATTGCAGGCACGCTTCTCGTAACGAAAGGGGGACTTTTGCCATCTCAACCAGCAGAGCCGATTGCGACAGCGACTCAATCGGGATACCCGTATTGATCATGGCCTGTTGCGGGAAGACACCATTAATCATCCCCATACAAAACGTATCAAACAGTCCGACAATGGCTTTGTGTTGCAAAATATACTGACCGACCTGTCTGCCGATTTTCCCGGCATCGCTGGACATCACTTCATGCGTTGGCGGGATATCGCGCAGATAGTGGGTTTTATGATTTAAGGCGCCATCGCGCAGCCACGTATTCAAACCCTGTAAAAAAGGCTCATCTTCAAAGCTCTCGGACCACAAACGGGAAAACGGACGCCCCAGGCTGGTCAGACAGCCTGCCATGCACAGCATGCCGACCAAACCCGGCCAGGTGCCATCGAAATTGGCCAGTAACAGGATGGGGCCGCGATGGTACACCAGTGATGGCGCAATATGGTGGGAATACTGCCAGGCGGTTAGCAGAACAATAACCGGCGCATCGGGATGAATAACCGCAAATAAATCACTGCCTTCTTTCTGGCTGCTGATAAAGCCATGTCCGCGTTGCTTATCAATGGCATGGGCCCGTTTCATCTGGTACCCGAGTTTTTCCAGCGCGGTCTGTAAGCGGGTTTCGAATTGCTGTTGCGTGGGCCAACAGGTGACATTTGCCGGTTCGCGTAAATCCGCGTTAGTGACCAGCAGAACTTCGTTCTGAGCGGTCGTAATCGTTGCCGGAGACGGCGGAAGCGTAAGTTTCAGCATGTTTTTCTCCTGGTTTGAAATGAATGTTCATATCCTGTTTGAGTGCAATCGCCGGTGTAATGGCGACGCATTCGGAAACACTGACCTTGTCGTTTTTCTGGTGTCGGTTCGTTTTCCTGCTATCTGATTTGCTTTATTTATCTGGCGGGTTGGTTGCGGTTATCCCGCACGCCGAACCCCGCCAGAGATATCAAAATGGCGTTCGCATCTGTTGTTGCGCAAACAGAACGTCCTGATACATCTGAAGATAGACGCGGTATTTTGCGTCGTGGAAATTTCGTTGTGCCTTATCTGCTTTTATGATTTTCCCCTGGTGTACCAATGCGGCGGCGGCCTCAGGCAACGACTCATATTTGCCGCAGGCGACGGCCCCGAGTAACGCGGCGCCTAAGGTTACGGCGTCGTCCTCGCTGACCTGATGAATGTCACAGCCGGTAATGTCGGCGTACTCGCGCAGCCATAAAGGATTTTTGGTGGCGCCGCCGCATAGCACCAGTCGGTGAATGCGATGGCCTGCTTCACTGAGGCTATCAATAATGTGACGGGTGCCATAGGCGATTGCCTGAAGCGTGGCGAGATAAAGCCGGGCGAGCGAGTCGGGGCCTTGTTCCAATGTCAGGCCGAAAACCGCGCCGCGTGCGTGAGGGTTGGCCCGCGGTGAGCGATTGCCATGATGATCGGCCAGTACATGTAAATGCTGTGTGGGATAGGGCTCGCGCTGTTCAAGCGAATCAACCCATTGATTCAGCAGCGCATAAGGGCTGCACTGTTGTTTCTCGGATTCCTGCTGCAAGCGCAGCCAGCAGCTATGCTGACGCAATGTCCAGTCAACCAGCGCGCCCGCCGCACTCTGCCCGCCTTCGTTCAGCCACCATTGCGGCAACATGGCGCTCCAGTAGGGGCCCCATACTCCCGGCACCATGACGGGATCGCGGCTCACCAGCATATGGCAGTTGGACGTTCCGCTAATCAGCGCCAGACTACCCTGGGGCTGCTGGCCGATCAGCGCTAATCCGCCCGCGTGGGCGTCGATGATGCCGCTGGCGACCACGACCTGTGATGTCAGCCCGCACTGGCGGGCAACCTGCGCCTGAAGGTGGCCGGCTTTTTCACCAAGATTGAGAATGCGGGTAGGAATTTTAGCGGGTAGATCGGCCAGATCAATCGCGTTGAGCAGAGGGGCACTGAAGCGGTTCTCGTGTGCCAGATAGTTCCATTTGCATGTCAGCGTACACACGCTGGCCACATCGGCCCCCGTCGCTTTCCACACCAGATAATCTGCCAGATCGAATAAACGCCATGCCTGTTGATAACGTTCCGGAAAGTGCCGCTTAAGCCACATGATTTTTGGCAGTTCCATCTCGATGCTGACCTCGCCGCCGACATAGCGCAGCGCGTCATCGCCGGTCGCATTGATCGCGGCGGTTTCGGCATCTGCCCGATGATCCATCCACATGATGATGTCGTGTTCAGCTTCACCTTGTTCTGAAACCGAGATGGCGTCGCCGTTCTGGCCGACGACCACCAGTGAACAGGTCGCGTCAAACCCGATTGACCGAATTTGCTCCGGCGCGACGCCGGATAACGTAACGGCTTCTTTAATCGTGTCACAGACGGCCTGCCAGATTTCGACGGACGATTGTTCCACCACATTGACTCGCGGATGGAACTGGTTTATCGGGCGTACCGCAAAGGCAAGACGCTGGCCGTCGTGGTCAAAAACACCGGATCTGACACTGGCCGAACCAACATCTACGCCAATAAAACAATCATCTCTCATCGCTTTATCTCTTTTGCTAACTCGAGTTAGCAATCTATTTTAAGCAAGGGAAAGAGACAACGGGTTTAGGTTGGATTTGTGAACTGGATCGATGTTCAAAAAGCAATCAATTGAAATAACAAAGATTTAACATTGTCTGTTCTGAGTGCAGAGAAAGGGTGTCAGGGAGGAGTGGGGTCGTCAGCGCATTTTACGCAGTAGCCTGTCCGTAACTTAACGTCAATCGGATACCTGTCGTTTATGTGACAGAAACTTCATTTTGGTAAAAATCCAATATTTTCATCATAGTCACAAATGAAATCTTGACGGCTGTCGCAAAAAAAAAGTGGAAATGTGGTTTAATGAAACTATGTTTTATTATTAAAGATATAACGTTTCTTTTTGTTGTATTCTGCAATTAAAAAAGCGAGGTTGGATGAAGGGAATTTATTAATCATCAGTCTGAAAAATAAAAACAGCATTGCTGACTTTGTGGTTTTTTTACCACGGGTATGTTAATGCCTCTTTAAATTAGGCTATTGGATTGATTTTTTCCATCAGGAAGTCGTTGGGATATTTATGTAAAAATATGCGGTTAGAGATCGCAGGGCTTTTGTTGGGCTTTTTTTGATTTACATATTAATAATGAAGCCTCTGGGGAATGTTTACAACATTAATGGGCGCGGCCGGATTGCGCACCCGTGCGGTAGCTTTTGCCTTTTCAGGGCGATTATTGGCTGAATAAAACAGTAACGCGAATATAAAAGATATGAGTCCCTTTTATTGACAGGCAAAAAGCGTGCTTTGGCTCTATATGAATAAGTAATGTTTATAAATATATGGCGCTAATTAAAATGCTATCGGCGGTCAAAACCGATGACAGGATAAATCATTTTTTTGGAAGTTACGTGTAATATTAAAAAATAAAGGAAATGATTATATGACTTATTTTTTACCTCGCTCCAGAATGACGCTTGGTGCTGCACTGGTATTAAGTGGTTTATTGGCAGGATGCACGGATAGCGATTCTACTCAGGATACTACGGTAGATCGTTCGGCCGCGCCGCAAAATGTGAAGATTCCCACTCTGGCATATGATGATACCAGCGTGGTGCTGGCCTGGGAAAAACCGGCGCAGGCGCCATCCAATATCAAGGATTACCATGTCTACATGAACGGGCAACTGCTGGGTGGAACGATCGATAACCAGGATATCCATTCACCGGCAAAGCCTTATATCGATAATTTTTATAGTGCCATCGACACGGCGGGGTGGCATACCCGCGTCAGTTTCCATAACTTTAAGGTAACGGGGCTATCGCCGGACACTGAATACCGGTTTACCGTGCGTACGGTTTATGACGATGGTAAAGAATCGGTCGATAGCGAAACCATCGTGCAGAAAACCACCGCCGTGCCTCAGACGCTGAATGTGACCAATTACGGAGCCAAAGGCGACGGCGTCACTAACGATACGCTGGCGATTCAGAAAGCGATTGATGACTGTACGATAGCGACTTATCCGCAGGGATGTAAGGTGGTGGTTGAAGGCGGCGAGTTTAAGACTGGCGCGTTGTTTCTGCACAGCAATATGACTTTTGAAGTGGCTGAAGGCGCGACGCTGCGCGGTTCGGAAACCGGCGATGATTATCCGCTGGCGCGCGGTTATTACCTCTATCCCTACACCAATCCACCGTTGCCAAAACGTCCGCCTTCACTGATTAACGTTTTAGAAGTTAATGATCAAGGCAGTACGCACGCGGGTACATTTGAAAATATCCGTATCGTCGGCAAAGGCTTCATTGATGGTAATGGCTGGACGAGCGGAGTCAAGGCCGGTGGCGCGGCAACCATTACGGATGAACTGGGTAAAACGTTGCCGCAGTACCGGGCGAGCAAAGCGGCCAACGTATCCAGCGATGGGATTCTGGCCAAGGATCAAGCCGAAAAAGCAGTAGCGGAAGGGATGTCGCTTGATGAAGCCTACAAGAATCGCCGCTCCAGCCTGATGACGCTGCGCGGTGTCAGCAACCTGTATCTGGAAGGGCTGACAATCCTGAATCCGGCCTACCATGGTGTGATGGTGCTGGAATCTGAAAATGTGGCCATCAATGCATTGGTGCATACCACATATGATGCGAATAATGGGGATGGCATTGAGTTTGGTAACAGCCAAAACGTGATGGTATTCAATAACTTTTTTGATACCGGGGATGACTGCGTTAACTTCGCGGCAGGCTATGGCGCGGAAGTGGCGACACTGCAACAGAAAACGCAAAGCGGTGCGTGGATCTTCAATAACTACTTCCGTAAAGGCCACGGCGCGGTGGTGACCGGTAGCCACACCGGCGCCTGGATTGAAAAGATCGTTGCTGAAAATAATGTCATGAATCTGACCGATATCGGGTTGCGCATGAAAAGTCGTCCATACTATGGCGGAGGCGCGCGTGACGTGGTATTCCGCAATAATGCAATGCGTGATATGGTCAACGAGCCGTTTGTGTTTACCATCAAATATCAAGCCGATGTGAACGATACCCAGCCTGCGGCTGAACCGGCTCAGTTCCGTGATGTGAAAGTGTCTGACGTCACCATTGATGGTACCGCGAGTAAAAACAGCATTCTGGTCGATGGGATGACCATGGCTGAAATGGAGGATTCATACGGGTTTGCTTTTGATCGTGATGCTTATCACCAGGGCTTTCATTTTGAAAATGTAAAATTCAAAAACACCAAAGCCACGGATATCACCTTCCTGAAAGACAGCGAGTTCAATCATGTGATTTTTGAAAATGTCGCTGCGGCCTGGAAGTTTGGTCATATCGAAAATATCAAACTGGAAGATCGGGTTAATAGCGATGCTTCCCTGACGACGACGGGGGATGATACCATCACCCGCGAGGCAGCAACGGAATAAGGATGCCCCCCCACGGCGCAAGGCGTGGGGGATATTATGGATAATAAATGATGCCGCAATTGCAATCATGGTCGCGTAAAGCACTCTCATTAAACACACTGGCATTAAACTCACTGGTTGTAAAATGCCAGTCTTTACCTTTACCCCTTATCCGGCGTGTGCTTCTGGGTTGTATCCTGCTGCTGATTTGTCAGCAATTGGCGGTACTCACCTGGCGTGTGCTGCTGCCTGAAAATCCTCGAACGGTCAGCATGTCCTTCAAGCCGGCTCAGGCCAAAGAAAACCCTGCCGCGCCGGGTGATTTTACGTTGTTTGGCCGCTCACCTGAAGTCAATAACCCCGCCGTGCCGGAAAGCGCGTTGAACGGGGATATTCCGCGTTCTGCATTGAATATCAGTCTTACCGGTATTTTAGCGAGTGAAGATGCCAGCCGATCCATCGCCATTATCGCCAAAGATAGTCAGCAATACAGCCGTAGCGTGGGTGATGCGGTGCCGGGCTACGAAGCCAGGATTGTGACTATTTTTGCCGATCGTGTCGTATTGCAATATCAGGGACGCTATGAGGCCCTGCATTTATATCAGGATGATGCCGAAAAGGCGGCCCCTGAGCGGACCGGCGCGTTCAGTCAGCTGAAGGAAAAAATACAGAAGCAGCCCATGAGCGCCATGGACTACCTCACGGTTTCCCCCGTGATGGAGGAGGGAGTTTTAAAAGGCTATCAGCTTAATCCCGGTAAAAAAACGGATCTGTTTTATCGCGCAGGTCTACAGGATAACGACCTCGCGGTGGCTTTAAACGGTATTGATTTACGTGACGCCGGGCAGGCGCAACAGGCGGTCGCCCAATTGTCTGGAATGAACAAAATTAATTTGACCGTGGAACGTGACGGTCAACGACAGGATATTTATCTGGCACTGGATGGAGATAACTAATTTGTTTAGCAAAGGACAACTGTTTCCTAAAAGAAAATGGTTTGGCAACGCGCGGCGTAAAGGATTACGCCTGCTGGGGGGCGGTCTGCTTCTGATGGCCAGCTCACTGGCATGGAGCGCTGAGTTCTCCGCCAGTTTCAAAGGTACGGATATTCAGGAGTTCATCAATACCGTCAGTAAAAACCTGAATAAAACGGTGATCATCGATCCTTCCGTCAGCGGCAATATTACCGTGCGCAGCTACGACATGATGAATGAAGAACAGTATTACCAGTTCTTTATCAGCGTGCTGGATGTGTATGGCTTTACCGTTGTGCCGATGGACAACAATGTATTGAAAATCATCCGTTCGAAAGATGCGAAATCCACCTCGATGCCGCTGGCCAGCGAAACCGAACCGGGCGTTGGGGATGAAGTGGTGACGCGCGTCGTACCGGTTAATAACGTTGCGGCTCGTGATTTGGCCCCGCTGCTGCGTCAGTTGAATGACAATGCCGGTGCCGGGAGCGTGGTGCATTACGAGCCTTCCAACGTGCTGCTGATGACCGGCCGCGCCACCGTGATTAAACGACTGATGGCGATAGTTGAACGTGTGGATAAAACCGGCGATCGCAATGTGGCAACGGTGCCGCTTTCTTACGCTTCCTCGCTGGAAGTGGTGAAAATGGTGAATGAGCTGAATAAAACCGACGAGAAAACGGCGTTGCCGGGCATGATGACCGCCAATGTCGTCGCTGATGAGCGGACCAACTCCGTGCTGGTTCGCGGCGAGCCAAACTCCCGTCAGCGGGTAATCGATATGATCAAACAGCTCGATCGTCAGCAGGCCGTTCAGGGCAACACGAAAGTTATCTATCTCAAATATGCGAAAGCCGCTGATTTGGTCGAAGTGCTGACGGGCGTGGGCGACAGCATCAAGACAGAACAGCAGAATGCGTTGCCGGCGCTGCGCAAAGAAATATCCATTAAGGCGCATGAACAGACGAACTCACTGATTGTCAATGCGGCGCCGGACGTGATGCGCGATCTGGAGCAGGTGATCGCTCAACTGGATATCCGTCGCCCTCAGGTGCTGGTGGAGGCGATCATCGCGGAAGTTCAGGATGCGGACGGGATGAATCTGGGTATTCAATGGTCGAATAAAAATGCCGGAATGACTCAATTCACCAGTACCGGCTTGCCGATTTCCACGATGGTGATGGGGGCGGAACAGTACCAAAGAGACGGCACGATCAACACGTCGGCAGCGAGTGCGCTCAACAGCTTTAACGGTATTGCCGCCGGATTCTATCAGGGTAACTGGTCGATGCTGCTGACTGCGCTGTCCAGCAACAGCAAGAACGACATTCTGGCGACGCCGAGCATCGTGACGCTGGACAACATGGAGGCCACGTTTAATGTCGGTCAGGAAGTACCGGTCCTGTCAGGATCACAGACTACCTCTGGCGACAATATTTTCAATACGGTGGAACGTAAGACCGTCGGTATTAAGCTGAAAGTGAAGCCACAGATTAATGAAGGCGACTCCGTCTTGCTGGAGATTGAACAGGAAGTTTCCAGCGTGGCCGACGCGACTTCCAGCAGCAGTTCGGAACTGGGGGCCACGTTTAACACGCGTACCGTGAATAATGCCGTATTGGTTAGCAGCGGTGAAACCGTCGTTGTGGGCGGTTTGTTGGATAAAAGTTCGCGGGAAACCGCGGATAAAGTGCCCTTGCTGGGCGATATTCCGATATTGGGCTACCTGTTCCGCTCCAACAGCCGTCAGGTGTCGAAACGTAATCTGATGTTGTTCATCCGTCCCTCCATCATTCGCGATCGCAATCAGTATCAGAATGCTTCTGCGGAAAAATACCATGCATTTAGCGAGGAGCAGGAACAACAGCGCGATGTCAGACGCGGCGAAGGCATGTTGAGCAACGATCTCCTGCGCTTGCCGACGGGCAATGCCTACACCTTCCGTCAGGTGCAATCCTCTATTGCCGCGTTTTATCCTGCGGGGGGGCGATGAGCGACGTTTCACCGCGCATGATTGAATTACGTCCGGTGTTGCCTTTCGCCTATGCGAAAGGGCGGCAGATTCTGTTGTTGCAAGGCGATGCAGACGACAATCCGCTGGCGATCTGTGTTGCACAGACGCCGGCCTCCGCGTTGCTGGAAGCGCGTCGCGTGGCTGGTTATCCGTTAACGATCCAACGTGTGACGGAAGCGGAATTCGAGCGGCATCTGGTCGTCAGCTATCAGCGTGATTCCGAAGAGGCGCGGCGGCTGATGGAGGATATCGGCAATGAAATGGATTTCTATACGCTGGTCGAAGAGCTGCCGGACAGTGACGATCTTCTGGATACCGATGATGACGCGCCCATCATTCGCTTGATCAATGCCATGCTGACCGAAGCAATCAAAAACAAGGCATCGGATATCCATATCGAAACCTATGAACGCTATCTGCAAATTCGCTTTCGGGTGGACGGCGTGCTGCGCGAAATTCTGCGGCCGCAGCGTAAGCTGGCGTCTCTTCTGGTGTCGCGTATCAAGGTGATGGCGAAGCTGGATATTGCCGAAAAGCGGATACCACAGGATGGCCGCATGGCATTGCGTATCGGCGGCCGGGCCATTGACGTGCGGGTGTCCACGCTGCCTTCCAGTCATGGCGAGCGTGTGGTTTTGCGGTTGCTGGATAAAAACAGCGTTCGCCTGGATCTGGAAGCGCTGGGGATGTCGTCCAACCATCGGCAGCAGTTGGATACGCTGATCCACCGGGCGCACGGCATTATTCTGGTTACCGGTCCCACCGGATCGGGGAAAAGCACCACCCTCTATGCGGCGCTCAGCCGCCTTAATGCTTCGGAACGCAATATCATGACGGTGGAAGATCCCATCGAATATGAGCTGGAGGGGATTGGGCAAACGCAGGTTAACGCCAAAGTAGACATGACCTTTGCCCGGGGATTGCGGGCGATTTTGCGTCAGGACCCGGATGTCGTTCTGGTAGGGGAAATCCGTGATGGCGAAACCGCGCAGATTGCGGTGCAGGCTTCGTTGACCGGTCACCTGGTGCTCTCCACGCTGCATACCAACAGCGCGTTGGGCGCGCTGTCGCGCTTGCAGGATATGGGGGTGGAGCCGTTTCTGCTGTCGACATCGTTGCTGGGGGTGCTGGCGCAACGTCTGGTGCGCACGCTGTGCCCCGAGTGCCGTCAGCCGCAGCGGGTTGATGCCGTTCAGGCAGAGCAAATGGGCGTATCGCCCGACACGCAGCTGATGCATCCCGCCGGATGTCCGCAGTGTAACTTCACCGGCTATCGTGGCCGCGTCGGGATTCATGAACTGGTATTGATCGATGATCGGGTACGGGCGGCCATTCACCGCAGTGAGGGGGAAATGGCGATTGCGCAAATCCTGGGCGCGGGCAGGACGACGATCCGGCACGACGGGCTGGAGAAAGTGCTGGCGGGGGTCACCACCTGGGAAGAAGTGATCCGCGTAACCAAAGAGGAATGATATGGCGCAGTATCACTATCAGGCACTGGATGCTCAGGGAAAAAAATGCCGGGGCGCTCAGGAGGCGGATTCCGCCAGACACGCGCGTCAGTTACTGCGTGAACGCGGTCTGATGCCGATTGCGGTGAGCGAAAGCCTGAACGGACAGCAAAAATCGGGCGCTGCCGGCTTCGCTCTGCGGCGACAGCGTCGCATCAGCACGTCCGATCTGGCGTTACTCACCCGGCAACTGGCGACGTTGGTCGCCGCCGCGTTGCCGCTGGAAGAAGCGCTGGATGCTGTCGCCAAACAGAGTGAAAAACCCCACTTAAGCCAATTGATGGCGGCGGTACGCGGCAAGGTCATGGAAGGGCATTCGCTGGCGGACGCCATGAAGTGTTTTCCCGGCAGTTTTGAACGCCTGTATTGCGCGATGGTGGCCGCGGGGGAAACATCCGGTCATCTCGATGTGGTGCTCAACCGACTGGCGGACTATACCGAGCAGCGTCAACAGATGCGCAGCCGGATACAGCAGGCCATGATTTATCCCTGTGTGTTGACCGTTGTGGCGGTTGCCGTCGTGAGCATTTTGCTGTCGGCCGTCGTACCCAAAGTGGTCGAACAGTTTATCCATATGAAACAGGCGCTGCCATTGTCAACGCGTCTGCTGATGGGCATGAGTGATGCGGTACGCACGGCGGGGCCGTGGGTCGTGCTGGCGCTGCTGGCCGGTTTTGTGGCGCTGCGCGTCCTGTTGCGTCAGGAAAAACGCCGTATTGTTTTCCACCGGCGCTTGCTCTATCTGCCTGTGTTGGGTCGTATTGCCCGCGGACTGAATACCGCACGCTATGCCCGTACGCTGAGTATCCTGAATGCCAGCGCCGTACCGCTGTTGCAGGCTATGCGTATCAGCGGCGATGTCATGACCAATGACTACGCCCGGTATCGGCTGGCATTGGCGGCGGATGCGGTGCGGGAAGGCGTCAGTTTGCACAAGGCGCTGGAGCAGAGCGCGCTCTTTCCCCCGATGATGCGCCATATGATTGCCAGCGGCGAACGCAGTGGAGAACTGGACAGCATGCTGGAACGGGCGGCGGATAATCAGGATCGTGAATTCAGTGCGCAGATGGCGCTGGCATTGGGACTGTTTGAACCTTTGCTGGTGGTGAGTATGGCGGCAATCGTGTTGTTTATCGTCCTCGCCATCCTACAGCCGATCCTGCAACTGAATACGTTAATGAGTTTGTGAAAAAACCAACACTTGAGTGAGGAAAAGTAAGGATGCAACAACGTCAGCGTGGTTTTACCCTGTTGGAAATTATGGTGGTTATCGTCATTCTCGGCGTATTGGCGAGCCTGGTCGTACCGAACCTGATGGGGAACAAGGAGAAGGCGGATCGCCAGAAAGCGGTCAGTGACATTGTGTCACTGGAAAGCGCGCTGGATATGTACAAACTTGACAACAGCCGCTATCCGACAACGGAACAGGGATTGCCGGCGCTGGTGAAAAAGCCGACGGTGCAACCGGAACCACGTAATTATCCACAAGATGGCTATATCCGACGTTTACCGCAGGATCCGTGGGGCGCGGAATATCAACTCATGAACCCCGGTCAGCACGGCAAGCTGGATATTTTTTCATTCGGGCCTGACGGTATGCCGGGCACGGAAGATGACATCGGCAACTGGAATCTCAACGGCAGCAAATAAATGTGTCATACCGTTCGTAAACCGGAATAAAGAAGTCAGGTGCAATGACAATAGCGCGGCCGATGGGGAGATATCAGCAAGGATTCACTTTGCTGGAAATGATGCTGGTCATTCTGCTGGCCGGAGTGGCGGCCAGTCTGGTGGTGATGGCATTCCCCACAGAACGCCAGAATGACAGTGCCTGGCAGCTGGCCCGTTTTCAGACGCAGCTGGAGTTGGCGTCTGAAACCAGCCAACTCCATGAATTCATGCTGGGCGTGCGGATATACCCTGATCGTTGGCAGTTTTATCAGTTACAAAGGGACGCCTCATCTGCGGTACTCACCGGGGGCGGCGATACGCGCTGGACAGGTTATAAATGGCGTCTCTGGCAGCCCCATCGTGTTAATCCTTCCGCGGTTCTGCCGGATTCGTTGCGCCTTGAACTGTTGCAGGTAAATGGGAAGAAAACGGAAAAAATACGCGGTAAAGATGACGACGAACCCGACATATTGATTCTTCCCGGCGGGGAAATCACGCCTTTCAGGCTTCTGTTGCAATCCGAGAATAAATCTCTGTCGCACTGGCTGGAGGTGGATGTCAGCGGAATGATACGAACATCGCTCAAACAGGGAGAGCAGCCATGAGCCGACAGCAGGGCATGACCTTAATGGAAGTGCTGGTGGCGCTAACGGTTTTTGCCTTGGCCGGCGTCGCCGTGTTGCAGACGACGGCAAAACAGGCCGGAAGTCTGAGCCGACTGGAGGAGAAAACCTTTGCCGGCTGGATTGCGGAAAATCAGCAGGTGCGGCTGCGGCTTGAACAGCGCTGGCCTGAAACCAGTTGGGTAAAAGGAGAAACATCGTTCGCAGGCCAGCGCTGGTATTGGCGGTGGCGAGGCGAGGAAACGGGCGAATCTCAGCTTCGCGCGCTGGATGTTGAAGTTCGGCGTAATAAAGACGCATTGGCCGCCGACGGTACGCTGCGCACTTATGTGGTGAAGCAATAATGCCGGTGAAGATAGCACCGGGAAAACCGAGAAGCAACGCGCGCCAGCAGGGGTTTACGTTACTGGAAATGATTATGGCGCTGGCCATCTTTGCGGCACTGAGCCTCAGCGCCTTTCAGGTATTGAACGGGGTCATGCGCAACGACGAAATTTCCCAACGCAAGGCGGAACGTCTGGCTGAACTGCAACGGGCTTTTACCCAGATGGACAACGATTTCTCTCAGATGATTGCCCGCGGCAGCCGCGGCAGTACCTCTTTGTTTTATGCCGGCAGAGATCAACTGAAAAGCGACGACTGGGGCGTCAGTTTTATGCGTAATGGCTGGCAGAATCCGTTCGGTCTGCTACCTCGCTCCGAGCTTCAGCCGGTGGCTTACCGGTTACGTAATAACACGCTGGAGCGCCTTACCTACCCGTATCCCGATCCTATAGAGGGACAGGAGCCGGGCGTAAAACCGCTGCTTGCGCAGGTTGACGGATTCCGCCTGCGTTTCTTTACCAATAAAGTCTGGCGGGATCGCTGGGAGAATCCTGCCCAACTGCCACAGGGAATCGAAGTGATATTGACGTTAAGGGACTATGGCGAAATGTCGCGCATGTTTTTTATTACCACCGGGCCGGTTAAATAATGAAGTCTCGCCAGCGTGGTGTCGCGTTACTGGTCGTGTTGTTGATACTGGCGCTGATGGTAACGGTGGCCGCCGTCATTGCTGAACGCAGCGGCAAGGCGTTTCTGCGAACAGACAGTCAGCTCAGCCGTCAACAGGCCAAATGGTATGCCCTGGGAGCAGAAGCCCTGGCTGGCAAACTTTTGCTGCGCGATGCGTTGAATGCGCCTGACAGAACGCATCTGGCGCAAAATTGGGCGCAACAGGGGCGCAGATTCCCCGTCGAGGGCGGCGACGTGTATGCGCAGTTACAGGATGCCCGTACCTGTTTCAATCTCAATTCGATCAATCAGGGCATAGACAATGAAAGCACGCAGGTAACAACGCCCTATCCGGCTCTGGTGTTTAGCATGCTGTTGCAACATCTGGGCGAAGAAGCGACCCGAGCGGAACAGATTACGGCCGCCGTGCGCGACTGGATTGATATTGATAGTCATCCGCTGACGAATGGCGCCGAAGATGAAATTTATGGCTCGCTGCCTGCGCCTTACCATCCGGGAAACCGGGCGATGAGCGAGATCAGCGAATTACGTGCGGTATACGGCATGGACAGCGAGCTGTATCGGCGTTTATTGCCGTATGTCTGCGCGTTACCCGTCGATACGATGCTGATAAACATCAATACGCTGACGGAGTCGCAGGCGCCGTTGCTGGCGGCGCTTTTTCTGAAAGAAATGACGGTGACGCAGGCGGTGACATTAATACAGCAAAGACCGCGTACTGGTTGGGGAAGTGTGTCCGTACTTCAGCAAACGGGGCTATTGCCCGCAAACAGTAAAAATATCGTGCAAAAAATACTGGCGGTGAAAAGTGAATGGTTTTTCGCACAGCTGCATGTGCGCGTCGGCGACAATGATTTTTATCAACGCAGCTTGATTCAGCTCAGTGGTCAGAAGGCTCTGGTCGTGCAGCGGCAATATGGAGGATATAGGACGGTGAATCCATGAATCAACACCAGCACATCAGAAAACCCTGCCTGATTGTCCGGCTTCCGGCGGAAACGGGAGAAGCCATCGAATGGCAGGTGAGGGCAAACGGCGGCGATCATATTCTGGCTCAAGGGCGCGGTCGCGCGGAACAGGTGTGTAAATCATTAGAGACCTACCATGCACTGGCGTTTACCCGAGTGCTGGTGCCTGCCGCCGACGTAACCTTTCATTCTGTGACGCTTCCCCGGCAGGCGCGGCGTCAACTGGCACAAGTGATGCCGTTTATGCTGGAAGACCAGCTAGCCACCGATATCGAAAAGTTACACTTTGCTTTATTGGCGCGGCAAGGGGACATCGGCACGGTTGCCGTTGTGGAAAAAAAGCGTATGCACCACTGGTTATCACAATGCGCTGAATTGGGGGTCGTAGCGGATTCACTGTTACCTGATGCGTGGATGTTGCCGCGGCATAAAGATGGCTGGAGTACGCTGAATCATCACGGCACGTGGCTGTTTCGACAGGAAAATGGTCATGCCATGGCCGCGGAGTCATCATGGTTTGCCGAGCTATTGACCGCGTTTGCGCCGTTGCCCGCAATCTACAGCTATAGCGCGTTACCCGCAGCTTGCGGGGAACTGTCGCTGACCGAATGGCAGACACAGCCGGAAACCGATTTATTTGCTTTGGCGGCAAGGGCGCACCTTCCACCCTCTGCCGATCTGCGGCAGGGCGAATTCGCGTCGGTCAACGCGTGGCGTAATACCCTGCTTCCCTGGCGAGGCGTCGGCGTCGCGCTGTTATGTTATTTGTTGTTATTGATTGGCGAAATGGGGTGGACGCATTATCAGCTTTACCAGCAGGCAAACCACTGGCGTCAGGAAAGCGTCAGAATCTATCGGCAACTCTTCCCATCAGAAACGACGGTCATTAATCCACGGTTGCAAATGCAGCAACATCTGCAACGGGCGGCGGCGCATGGATCGCAGGGGTTGCTCAGCCAATTGGCGGCATTGCAGCCGCTCATCGCACAGAATGGCAACGTACAGATTCAATCCCTGTCTTACGAGGCGCAAGGCACCGAACTGCGGCTGGCGTTGAAGGCAACGTCGTACCAGGAGCTGGAACAACTGCAACAACAGGCGGCGGCGTACTATCAGGTTCAGGCCGGGGAGATGCGGCAGGAAAAGGGATATGTCGAAGGACGATTAACGTTAAGGAGCCGGCCATGAACGAATTACGTCAGCGCTGGCGTGCCTTAAGCCAACGAGAGCAGCGGCTGCTGTTGGCCTGTGCTGGCGCGCTGCTGCTTTTTCTGGCGTATTCCGCACTATGGCAGCCCTGGCAAACCCGGGAGCATCAGTGGCAGCTCGCTATTTCTCGTGAACAGCAGACCGTCAACTGGATGCAAAAGCAGGCGGCGATGTTGCCACCGGACGGGCAAACGCAGGGGAGCGTCCAACGTCGTGATATCAGCCTGCCTATTCTGGTATCGCAGAGTGCCGGGCGTTATGGCCTGACGGTTGTTCGGCTACAGCCGCAAGGCAGCCAGGTTTCGGTGGCGCTGACACGCAGTGATTTCAACGTGCTGATCCGCTGGTTGAATGAACTGGAACAGAAAAACGGCATAAAGGTTCTGGCCTTAGACGTCGCGGCCGTGGAGCAACGTCCTGGTAACGTGGAGATTACCAGGCTGTTGCTGGAGAGGGTGGATGAAGCGTAAAGCGGTCTGGTTTTTTGCCATGGTGCTGGCATATGGTCTGTTTTTGGTTTTTCATGCACCGGCGCGTTTGATTGCTAATCACTTACCTCCGGACGTATCAATAGATAATGTTTCAGGCACCCTATGGCGGGGTAGCGTGCAGCAGCTTCACTGGAAAACCCTGAAGCTGGATGAGGTGCGGTGGACGATAACCATGTCGTCACTCATGCCTGCGTTACAACTCAATATTCAAAATCCAGAGGGTATTCAGGGCAGGGGGATGATCCGCGGCTGGCAACGGGCGCAGCTTTACCAATGGCAACTCTCTGTTCCCGCAGGCTATCTGCTGCGTTTTATTCCACTCATGGTGCCGGTCAACGCAGAGGGCAATCTGCAATTAAATCTGCGACAGGCGACGCTTGATCGCAACGGCTGCCAGTCACTGGATGCAACGCTGAACTGGCCGGACGCGCAGGTAAAAACCCCACTTGGCGGCATCCTGCTGGCGACGCCCCAGGCTATTTTACGCTGTCAGCAAGGCGGTATTGAAGCGGAGTTGCAGCAGATGTCCTCACATTTGCAATTTTCCGGCAAAGGACGCGTGTCGCCACAGGGTGAATACCAATTTAACGGTCAACTCACCAGCGGCGAGGGATTGCCTGAAACAATAAAAAAACTGCTGACTAAAATCGGAAAAACCGATGCCAAAGGCGTCAGCACCGTGAATATCCAGGGGCGTTTTCCGCAATAATTGCGCAGCGATTCGCAATAACCCACGATCCTCAGTCTGACCCATTGGCGTATCACGCCGGCTATGAAAATATGTACAGGGCTCAAGCGGGATATCTTTTACTCAACGTGATTATATCCACTAGCTTTCAGGACGCAGAAAGGCGGCAACCGGATAACGCGCCTGCAACTTGAAAGAGGATGGATACTCTGTTTACCGGGATGGGATTGGCATGGAAGGAGTACTGGCATTTGCTGAGGGATTTCCCGAATGGTGGTTGGGGGCGCTAGCCCTGGCTGGACTGATTGTGGGCAGCTTCCTGAATGTGGTGATTTACCGATTACCTATCATGCTGGAACGTCGCTGGCAGCGTGACGCTCGCGCCCAACTCGGTTTGCCGCCGTCCGTTGATGAGCCTCGTTACGATCTCTGGTGGCCCCCCTCCGGCTGTCCACACTGCCAGCGCGCCATCGCGATGAAAGACAACATTCCGTTATTCAGTTGGCTATTGCTGCGTGGGCGCTCCCGATGCTGCCAGCGGCCTGTTTCCGCACAATATCCTCTGATTGAAGCGCTCACCATGTTGCTCTTTATGGCCGCGGGACTACTCTGGCAACCGGGCATGGCGCTGGGAGGCGCATTGATCCTGCTATCGTTCCTGTTAGTGCTGACAGTGATGGATATGAAAACATGGCTATTGCCAGATGTGCTGACGCTGCCTTTACTCTGGCTAGGTTTGCTTTTTAACCTGTCAGGTACGTTTGTTTCATTGGATGATGCGGTGATTGGCGCGATTGCGGGTTACTTATCTCTCTGGCTACTGTACTGGGGATTTAAGCTGCTCCGAGGCAAAGACGCGCTGGGATATGGCGATTTCAAGCTACTGGCGGCGTTGGGAGGTTGGCTGGGCTGGCGTGCTTTACCCAATCTGATGCTCATCGCCGCGTTGAGCGGGTTGATTTTCACGATAGTATGGCGCTGGGCGCGACGGGAAAACGCCAATCAGCCTTTGGCATTCGGTCCCTGGCTTGCTGTTGGCGGCGGAATCGGCGTGGTGCTTAATGGAATCGGCGTTATACCCTAACCCTTCTATAACAACGTCCTATGGCAATGCGCAATTCATAGTAAACCGCATCGGGTGAACGAACGCATAAAAATAGGCTGAGGGTGTTAACACCATCAGCCTGCTTTACGCTTGCTATTTTGTACATCTCTGTTTTGCGCCCTTCAGTAAACTTGCTTCTGTCAGGCAAATGACTGGTTATTCCACCATCAGCATAAAAGTACTCACCCAAACGACCAGACAGAATGAGATACCCATAAAAAAATACTTCACCGATATATTCTCCAGCAGAAACCACGCCAGCAACGATCCCGATTGTGCGTTTTATTATGGAAGGGAAATGCATCCCGTTTGCGATCGCGCAGCGGAAAACCATTTCCCGTTGTCATCACCAGGGGTAATACCAGTTATGACGGGATCGGCGCTCAATCTACGCCGAGTGAGGGGCATAATTCAAGAGGGTTCAGACACTATATTTGCAGAAATAGCATTAAAAAGCGTTCATTGCCGACCGCTGCTAAATGGTGAAAAGGGGTGTACGATAAAAGCTGTGGTTGATGAGGCGGTTACGGCCTTTTTCAGCACGTTGTTCTGTGACGATTTTCAGTAGGGAGCGGTATGGAATCAACAGATATTTTCGGGAAATTGTGTTTGCTGCTGGACCAGCAGCAGGCTCGTTATCGCGTGGTGAGTCACGCCAGCGCCGGTCGCTCTGAAGAGGTGGCGCAACAGCGCGGAACACAGCTAGGACAGGGCGCTAAGGCACTGGTGTGTCATGTGAAAGGGAACGGGATTCGTCAGCATGTTTTAGCCGTTTTACCCGCCGACCAGCAGGCTGATTTATCGCGTTTGGCTCAGGGGATCGGGGGAACGCGTGCTTCGTTGGCCAGCCCAAAAGAAGTGGACGATTTAACGCACTGCGTTTTTGGCGCTATTCCGCCGTTTAGCTTTCATCCCGATCTGTTACTGGTTGCCGATCCGTTGTTATTTGTCCGGTTTGATGAGCTTGCGTTCAATGCCGGAACGCTTGAACGTTCTGTCATTCTTGATACGCAGGATTACCGGCGCATTGCCCAACCTCGGCTCCTGCCTTTTCTGAAGCTGCCCGCAGCGGGCTAAGCATAATCCTGCATACTTGATAAGTCCGGGACATTCATTTATCAGGTAAATCGGGCAACCGCGACCATCTCTGTTATTATTGCCGCAAATCACGCGCCATCTTTGGATTGGCGCAGCCTTTCGTCGCGTTACCGTTGGTAATAAGAGTAATTATTGTGAGTACAACCTCTTTTTCTTCCCTTGCTCTGCCTGCCGGGCAGTTATCTAATCTCAATGAACTGGGCTATGCGGCAATGACTCCCGTTCAGGCCGCTACATTACCGGCCATCTTGCGCGGTGCCGATGTACGCGCCAAGGCGAAAACCGGCAGTGGTAAAACGGCTGCTTTCGGTATTGGTCTACTCAATCAGATTGTTGTCGAGGAGTTTGTCACTCAGGCGCTGGTGCTGTGTCCGACGCGTGAACTGGCCGATCAGGTCAGCAAGGAACTGCGTCGTCTGGCGCGTTTTGCACAGAATATCAAGATCCTGACGCTGTGTGGCGGCCAGCCTATGGGGCATCAGCTGGATTCGCTGGTTCACGCGCCACACATCGTGGTGGGGACGCCGGGACGAATTCAGGATCATCTGCGCAAGCAGTCTCTGTCGCTTGATGCATTGAAAGTGCTGGTGCTGGATGAAGCCGACCGCATGCTGGATATGGGATTTACTGACGCGATTGATGATGTGATCGGTTATACGCCGGCGGATCGTCAGACACTCTTGTTTTCTGCCACCTATCCGAATGAGATAGAGCAGATCAGCGCCCGCGTTCAACGTCAACCATTCAACGTCGATGTGGCTGATGAGAATACCGAACCGGCAATCGAACAGCGTTTTTATGAAACCACGAAAGAGCAGCGTCTACCGCTGTTAATGGCTGTGCTGAGCCACTACCAGCCGGCCTCCTGTGTGGTGTTCTGTAATACGAAACGTGATTGTCAGAGCGTATTTGACGCATTGGATTCTCGTGGTATCAGCGTGTTGGCCCTGCATGGCGATCTGGAACAGCGCGAGCGCGATCAGGTATTGGTGCGTTTTTCCAATCGCAGTTGCCGTGTGCTGGTTGCTACCGATGTCGCCGCCCGCGGCCTGGATATTAAAGAGCTGGAACTGGTGGTGAATTTCGAATTGGCCTTCGATCCGGAAGTGCATGTTCACCGTATTGGCCGAACCGGGCGAGCGGGGATGCAGGGGCTGGCGGTTAGTTTATGTGTACCGCAGGAGATGAACCGTGCTCATCTGCTTGAAGATTATCTGGGTATACCAATCAAATGGGCATCAACGGCAGAAATCAGTCGCAGCGGCATAGCCGAACTGGCGCCAGAAATGATGACGCTGTGTATCGACGGCGGCCGTAAAGCCAAAATTCGCCCAGGTGATATTTTGGGGGCATTAACCGGCGAAGCGGGGTTAACCGCGGCAGAAGTCGGTAAAATCGATATGTTTCCTATGCATGCCTATGTCGCCATCCGTAAAGCCAGCGCCAAGCGGGCAATGCAGCAACTTCAGCAGGGCAAGATAAAGGGCAAAAACTGTAAAGTCCGGTTGTTGAAATAACCTTGCGGCTAATACCGATCGGGATAGCGTGGTCGTCGGGTAAAGCGTATGGTTATTTCAGGCGATAGTTTTTATCGTTCGAAATACGTGAGTTACAGTATGACGTTGAGGCGATTTTGCTCAGGAGCTGAACGGCCGGCTGAGTATGGGATGTTTTTTTGATCCTGAAAGATGAAGGATGTAGACGGGGGCGTTGGGCGGATGCAGACAACAGAAGTAGACCGGCGGTTGGCGGAAGCAGGGCGGCAGTTGGCCATGGTACTGGTTCCCGGATTACGTGACAGCGATGAGGATCATTGGCAGAGCCATTGGGAAAAACGCTTTCCTGACTGGCAACGCATACGCCAGCGGGAGTGGTATCAGGCGGATTTGGATCGTTGGGTATTGGCAATTCGCCGGGAACTGGCGAATTGCATGCGTCCAGCGGTGTTGATCGGTCATAGCTTTGGCGCACTGGCTTCCTGTTATGTGGTGCAGCAGGGAATGGAAGGCATTGCGGGGGTGATGATGGTGGCGCCGGCAGAGCCTATGCGTTTTGAAATTGAAGAACGGATTCAGGCCACTCGTCTATCCGTCCCCAGCCTGACGTTTGCCAGCCATAACGATCCACTCATGACGTTCTCTCGTGCACAGCACTGGTCTGAGGAATGGGGGAGTGAGCTGGTGGATGTCGGAGAAGCGGGGCACATCAATGCAGAGGCTGGTTTTGGCCACTGGGAATACGGACTTAATCGACTGGCGACCTTTACTGAGACAATCATTATTTCCCATCAATGATCCGATCTGTTTTTGCATCAGTCAACGATTCCCGGTGCAATGTTTTTTAATTACATATCAGCATATTAAACGATACGTCTGTTATCATGACGTCGCGGATTTACATCCGAATCACTTAGTTAAATAAACTCATCGGAATTCTTTTGCTGACGGATTTCCTGCAATTTAAAATCTATTGCGCGTCCATACAATTTTTTAATTGAAAGATAATCCGTTATTTTAATGTTTAAAACGGTTATTTATTGCCGCTATCGCCGTGCAGCATTTCCTGGATCTGCTGATAGACCTCGGCGGCAGACATATTGCTGTATGATACGGTACTTTCGAAGGTTAATACCTCCTGCGCTGTTCCCGAACCTTGCAGAAAGTTCAATAAGGCGAGGTCTTCCTGCGTTATCCGTTTTCCAGTAAAGGCATCAAACATTTCCGATTGTCCGTCAGGATATTTAACAAGGGAAACCAGTTTGCCGTTGTACAGGGGAATCCCCGTCATCGTAATCGTATATTCGGCGGAGGCTTTTGGCTGCTCTTCTTGGTTTTCTTCGGCTGGTTTTTTCTCCGCATGATCGCTATCGGCCCCGCGTTTTTTATCGGATGACAACGTGACTTTTGTATCGCTGTCCGATGCCATTGAGTTTGAGTGCGATGAGTCGGAATTTGTCGTTGATGTGTCGGTTTTATTGCCCGTATTGATAGGGGGAACGGCATCTGCATTTGTGGCAACCCCCGCCGTAGGCAGATTGAGTTGGAGATTTACATTCAGGGGCTGAATATCTGGAATAACCACAATATAACTCCTTCTTATATCTATTTAATGCCGGCAGTTTTCATACCAGTTCGTCACTTCAATGTGTTAAATCCAAATGATTGATATATAATCATTATTAGTGACCGGATTGATTATTTTAACTGACGGCAGAATAGGTTCCTGTAGCAATCACAGCCCATTCTCCAGTCTCATGACATCAATGACACGGCCCAGCAAAGACGTAATTTATGACAAAGGAATAGCGTTATAAAAACACGTTATCGTAAAGTAAATCGGCTAAAAAATTTTTTTCATTAATAACCAAAGTGCATAATTTTAGATTTTTTTTACTAAAAATGCATTAAGACCTGGTGTGTCGATTGAGTGTTCCGTTTTTCGTAACACAAATCATAACCATATCTAATGTTTTTCTGGCTCAGTGCCGTTATGGTATCGATAATGTAGCGTAAAATCAGACAAGATCCTTTTTTAGTATAGTATTATTGATTATGTTTGCTTATGATTTATTCCCCCTCTCTACAACCGCAACGGAAAAGGCTACACTGACGTTCTGTCTTCTAGCAATATTGAGTATCTGTAACGTCATGAGCAGTATCAAATTGACGGTTAACCATTTATATCGGCAATCTGGCGATCAACGAACTGCGTCGTTGGCCACGGCCAGAATTTTTGTCGGAGAGACGTTGGTCGCCACGGAAGAGATTACGGGTATGACGGAAAGCCCGGTCAGTAAATACCTGCATCACTCACTTGCGGAAGGACAGCCTGTAAGAGTTGAATGGGATTCTGAAGGCGTCACCGCCATGGATGTTTCTGAGGTGCATGTCTGCCCCTGCTGTCAACATGACGAATGTTGATAAATAAGGAATTCGCTTTGAACGACGCAAGTTTGTCGTCGCTACTGGGCGATATTTCCGTCATGAGAACATGGTGGTTAAAGAGACGGCGGGTGTAGGTGTGAGCCATCAATTTAAATTCTGACATATCCTTGTATCATGTTCGAACGGTGGGCTGATTTAAAAATTATTTTTAGATTGGTGAGCCTATAAAAATAATTATCAGGATGCCGTAGCATGAACTCTATTTATTGATAAAAATTATGTTTCAATGAAAAAGTTATGATCAAAATACGATTGGCAAAAATAGATGAACTGGATAAATTATCCGGGATTGAAAAATCTGCGGATCAAGTGTTCAGAGAAATTTCTGAGCTGGCATGGATAGCAAATGATACAGAGCAATATATTGAACGCTATCGTGAGTCAATATTACTTGGCTTTTGCTGGGTTATTGTTGATGATGACACGCCAATAGGCTTTTTAAGCGCTGAAGTCATCGAAGACGAACTGCATATATGGCAATTGGCGGTTCGTTGTGAAAGGCAAGGAGAAGGTTATGGCAGCGCATTGATTAAAAAGGCTATTGAAATGGCTTATAAACATGTTCTTTCTGCTATTACGCTGACTACATTTAGCCATGTGCCTTGGAATGCCCCGTTTTATGCACGTATGGGGTTTAATCTTCTTGATAAAAACGCTATTAGTGAACGACTGAAAAAAACAATGATGTCTGAGGCTGAACATGGATTACCATTGGCGTGGCGCTGTGCCATGCGCTTGGAAATAGATAAAATAACAAGATGATTCTTCCATTTTACGCTGATTATCATCAGAAATATTCAGGAAAACATATTTTTTCATATGATCCTGGGTCATGAAAATTACAAAATATTTAAATTTTAATGAATTTATCTTATCGTCAACTTGGGGTATTAATTGCAGGTACGTTAAAACAGAGACTGACATGTTTCTGACACAGAGGTATGCCATATTAATATCGCTGTATTTTCTCATACGCTAGCCGTAATCAGCGGGTGCCATTTCGGATCAGTCGAGGAGAGGTATGATATGAGCTGTGTCAATAATGTCGTTATAGTGCATGGGTTTTTATCAACGCCTCGCCATCACTGGTTTCAGTGGCTGCGGCAGCAGTGTGAAGACGTCAATATCCGCGTTTTAATCCCCAGAATGCCAATGCCCCGAGCGCCTGAGCCTGATAAATGGCTGGAACAATTGAGTAATACGATTTCACCACCCGATGAAAAAACATGGTTTATTGGACATAGCCTGGGTTGTATTACCGTTTTGCATTACTTGTCCTCTTTGCATGAACAGTTTGCTGTCGGCGGCGTAATATTAGTTTCCGGTTTTTCAGAGCAGGTCGAAAAGTATCCTGAACTTAACCCTTTTACCGAAGAAAGCGTTGATTTCGATCTGCTACGTAAAATAATAAAACATAGAATTACGATTTTATCGTCTGACGATAAAGTGGTTGCCCCTCATCATACGATGAAACTGTGTCAACAACTGGATGCGGAATTATATCGGTTTACCGGGTGTGGACATTTCTCTGACGATGATGGTTTTCATCAGTTTCCGGCATTAAATAACATACTTCGTGATTATTTGAAATGATACGTGTTAATCATGATAACAATATGAAAATAAAGGCGTTTAAATACGATCGTCATACCTGTAGAAACTGCGGCATGACGTTTTCTGGATGTTCAGTTTTATTACTTCTGCAAGCCTGATAAAATAAATGAGATATTTTTTATAAAGATAGATCATTAATTTGATAAGACCGAATTTCATATTCGGTCTTACTTTTTCGAACCATATTTAATATTTATAAATATAATTATGGCTATTGATAGAAGCATTAGTTTCATCCAATGTTCAGGGATGAATGAGACATATAGGAACCATAAGGCAATGATTAAAACAATTGAAATTTCAGTAATTATAAAGTTTTTTATTACATATTTTATTGTTTTCTTTAGGTTCATTGTTTTATCATTCCATTAATCATTTTTATTATCTCTTCTTCACTTCTTGAATTTATTGTAGAATAAGCTGGCATGACTGGTTCGATTAAAAAATATAACATTTCTAAGTTTTGAGAATAAAATAAACCGTATAGAGTGGGATTAATATCCCGTAAGTGTCGAGCTGACATAGCAGCTTCCTGCACTTTGCCATAAAATGCTGTTACTGTAATAGCAACATAAGTAGTTTGATTTATTCTTTTACGCAAAGATGTTTTGAAATTAAGAGATGCGCTAATCGATTTAGCTAACACATACGATATTGATTCTCTTATTGCTCTGTTTGTTGCCATTTCAGATGTGACACCTAAAATTGCTTTGGCTATAGCTATTTGTTTACTCTCATTAAAATCTTTTATTAAAAAATCTATATAGATTTTTACCATGTCAAGAATGACATCATCTCTTTTGAATACTTCTTTTATGGAGTAAACCATTCTAGAATCTTCATGCTGTAATTCTTGACATACATCGTTATAGCTTTCAATAAGGCAAGATGTATACCAACTGGCTCTTTCTATACCATTAGATAAATCAGTTGTTAGACTTATTGTATTATTCTTTAATTTTTTCGTAATATCATTTAACTGGGTTGCGAGAACCCTATCTGCTTCCATTTTGTATTTTAAATATTCTGATGTTTGCATATCGTATCCCTTTCATCAGATCATCCTAAGTCTTTCATCAGTATAGTCTACCTGCAAAACTGATGTGGTTTCAAGGGTGTTTTTTGTTATGTAATCTATATATGCTCTGCATGTGGCATGAAAATGTTGTTTTTTGGGAAAACACCCACAGATATCCTTAACTAAGTAAAATTTTATTTTGGTGATTTTTATATATGCGACAAAAAAGCCCATAGTTAAAACTACAGGCTAATTCTTTCCCTGGCACTGGTTTTTCTTTTACTTAAAAGATGTCTGTTTTTACATTGCTTGCACCGGAATTAAATAGGTAAGAATTGACCTTCTCATCTTGAACAAAATGTAAGTGATTTGGTCTGTGTATCTGCACCGTCAGCTAACAGTCCCACAACGGGGATAAATGGCTTGTCTGTGGGTTTTACGTTTTGACCTTTACCTCACCTCAGTGAGTGCCGACACTGTGATGGTACAAGCAATATCGAACTTACCTACCAACAGTTGTACCAACAAAGATACGTGGATGTTGGTACAATATCGTAGCAGGTAGTAGATGTGACGTATGGTTTAACTATCTGATTATCAGAGATAAAGATGGATTTTGATGGATGTTCGTAGACGGAGTTCTGGCGTCCCCGGCAGGAATCGAACCTACAACTAGCCCTTAGGAGGGGCTCGTTATATCCATTTAACTACGGGGACGAGAAGCGGGGCTATTATACTCATTTTCGTTCTGAGAATAAGCACTTATACCGTGCGTTTGCTTAAACTGTCAGCAATCGGCCTCTTTTCTCTCTTCTGTCTGTCGTGTTTTTCGCCGTGACTGATTTATGACGCTCCCGCGATTTCCTCTTATCTTGTTGGCGTAGCGGCTTTCAAAACAGGTAGTAACGTCTGCCACGTCATCTGTTTTTCCCGGTCCTATGCTATGCTCGTAAAGCTGCTGATGTCAGTCATTCGTCTGTTATCCGGTCGTTTTCATCAACCCCTTCTGCACTGAGAATAATCAGGCAATAGTCTGAAAAAACAGGAACACATAAGCCAAACTAGAAGAGAAACCATAAAATGTTACACTGTTGAAATTATAGCGCTCTGGCTTGCCATCCTGTTGGGCGGACAGGCACTGGGAATGCCTATTCTCAGCCGCGGGGCATAACGCAATATAATCAGGGAGAACAAATATGAATTACCGCCTGAGCGGGGTGGCGTTTGCCAGCGTATTACTTGTCGGCTGCGCCAGTTCCGGTGATCGGTCTCAAGAAGGACGTTCGGATCCGCTTGAAGGCTTTAACCGTACCATGTTTAGTTTTAACTATGATGTGTTGGATCCCTATGTGGTACGGCCAGCGGCTGTCGCCTGGCGCGACTATGTGCCCACACCGGCGCGTAACGGTTTGAACAACTTTTTCAGTAACCTGGAAGAACCGGCCTCTATGGTGAACTATTTTGTTGAGGGTAAGCCGTATAAAGCGATGATCCATTTTAACCGTTTCTTCCTGAATACCTTGCTGGGCATGGGAGGGTTGATTGATGTCGCATCTATGGCTAATCCCAAACTGGCAAAAGAAGAGCCTCGTCGGTTTGGCAGCACATTGGGCAACTACGGTATGGGTTACGGGCCTTATGTCGTGCTACCGGGCTATGGCAGCGCGACGCTGCGTGAAGATGGCGGTGGCGTAGTGGATACGCTGTATCCGGTAATGAGCTACCTGACGTTCTGGATGTCCGCAGGCAAGTGGGCGTTGGAAGGACTGGAAACCCGGGCTCAATTGCTGGATTCTGATGCGCTGCTGCGTAATTCCTCCGATCCGTACCTGATGATTCGTGAAGCGTACTTCCAGCGGCATGATTTCCTGGCCAGCGATGGACAGATTACTCCGCAGGTTAATCCGAATGCGGCGGCGATCCAGGATTCGCTCGACGAAATTGACGCCGGCGAATAGCGTTAACCGCTTATTTCCCTTCTTAACGAGGCACCTTTGGGTGCCTTTCGCTTTTATAAAACACCCGCTAAGCTGGGCGTATGGATAATGTGGCGTTGTCCCCGCGTTGCATCAAACAACATTTTTCCAGGCGGTGGCGGGAACCCGGTCCCACAACCGATGATGAATGATTTCCGCACGCCGGTGATCGCAGGCGCTTTCAAATTCGCTTTGCTCAGTTACGGGAACCTTCTCTTGCATATGTTCATACACGCGTTCCAGCGTATCCAGATTACTGCACCGCCGAAATTTCATTAAATATTCAAGTTTCGTCATCTCTTTTGTCCTTCTATTTTTTTCTACATATATTGGCGGTTTGCGTTTTTTCAAGTGGACAATTTGTTTGGTTTTCGTGCTCGATGTACTGACTGTAAATAAAAGGGTGTCCGGCGGCGTGTTATTCGGGGACTGTGCGATATAGCGGCGGTATGTGGAGGAAGGCTTTCTCCACCGGCTAAAATATACGCTGGATAATAGCCAATTGGGATTGGCTGGAATAAACTGCTTCTGTATATATCCGGCCTCTTTATGCTCATGTTAGCTAAAAATAGCAAAGGTTTTGGGGATCATGACTATGAATACCGAGGGTTCAGCCGTACCGACATTGCCGCCAATGCCTGCCGACGTTATTGCCGCCGTGAATGTCGTTGCTTCCTGGCTTGCCATCGATGATTTTTCTTCTCGCCGGGACGAATTGACCCCCGATGCCATTATTTTGACCGGTAATGCAGTATTAACAACAATCGATGGCGCTTGCTCGCTGGCGCAGGCTTACGGTATTCCTTTGATTATTTCCGGCGGCATCGGTCACTCCACCGCGTTACTTGCCGCAGCTATTGAAAAACATCCTCGGTATCGAGAGATCGATACCTCTGATATGCGTTCGGAAGCCCAGCTTTTTCATGATATCGCCACCCGGTTCTGGGATTTGCCGGACGAACAGATCTTAATGGAAAATGCGTCGCGTAATACGGGGGAAAATGCCAGGTTCACGCGTGATTTGCTTGAAAAAATATCCCTTGAACCGAGGAATATTATTCTTATTCAAGATCCCTTGTTGCAGCGCCGGGCTTACGCCACCTTTTGTCATACGTGGTCGGATTCAGCTAATAGACCAGAGTTTTTTAACTGGCCGACGTATATTCCCAGTCTGGTGAATACAGCAGATGGCGTGCGTTTCTCTGGCGATATTAATTACGGTCTCTGGGAGGTCGATCGTTTTATCTCCTTATTGTTGGGAGAGATACCACGCCTGCGGGATGATGCGCAGGGATATGGACCAAAGGGAAAAAATTATCTTTGCCATGTCGATATACCCAAACCGATTGAAGACGCCTGGCAGTCTATAATGCAGCATCCGTTGCTGTTAGAAAGCGGATGGCGCGAACGCGTCAGCAATACACAATAAGACTGTTCATCGGCGAAACGCGCTATACCCGGCATACTTCAAGTTGCATGTGTGTTGGCTTTAGAAATTCTCTCCGTAAAGACCAATCAGCCTGCGCACCACGCCGTTCGTCCAGCCAAAACCATCCTGAAGCGGATATTCGCCCCCTCTGCCTTCGCGCGGCGTACCGCCGGCGATATGGTATTTTTCAATCAGCTTATGATGCTGCCGATAAAAATGATTCACCGTTGTCAGCCAGTTGCGGGCGATTTCATCGCCAAGCACATCATGACCGTACATTTTAAAGCCTTGAATGGCCATCCATTGCAGCGGCGCCCAGCCGTTGGGTTTATCCCATTGTTCGCCGCTTTCATACTCGGTGGTCATCAGTCCTCCCGGCGTCAGCAGGCGTGCGCGCACCGCTTCCGCCAGCCTGTCGGCCTGTTCGTGGGTGGCGAGTCCCACATAGAGCGGTACGATGCTGGCGGCGGAAAAGAGCGCCATCCGCTGGCGATGCCAGTCATAATCACGAAAACAGCCTTCCTCTTCATCCCACAAATAGCGGGTAACGGCCGCGCGCCGGTCTTCCGCCTTTTGGCGAAATAGCGTCTCTGTTTCTTTATCGCCTTTTAACACAGAAATATTGGCGATGGCGCTCTCCAGCTTGTAAAGAAACGCGTTGAGATCCACCGGGATAAACTGTGTGGTGCGAATACTGGCGAGGCGATGCACATCACGCAGCCAGCGTGATGAATAGTCCCACCCTGAAGCGGCGCCGGCCCGCAGATCCCGGTAAACCTCATTGGCCGGGCGGGTGGAGTGTTTTGCGGTTTCCACATCTTCCAGCCAGGACTCATCGCGCGGAGTATCCCTGTCATCCCAGTAGCGGTTTAACAGCGTACCGTCCGGCATCCGCACCACGTGGCGATAGGCCTGATTAAGCGACAGCGATTCGGCGCCGTCCATCCAGAAAGCATACTCTAGCAACAAATGATCCAGATAACGCCGGGCGCCGCGCACGCCGTCTTCTTCAAACAGTTCCACCATCAGTGCGAATACCGGCGGCTGCGAACGGCTGAGATAATAAGTGCGATTGCCATTGGGAATGTGCCCGTAGGTTTCAATCATCCAGGCGAAATTATCCGCCATACAGCGCAGCAGATCGTTGCGTCCGCTTTCCGCCAACCCCAGCATGGTGAAGTAGGAGTCCCAATAGTAGGTTTCGCTGAAGCGTCCGCCCGGCACAATATAGGCCTGCGGCAGCGCCAACAGCGACGACCACGGAATGTGATCCTGAGGCTCACGCGTCAACACGCCCCATAGATTATCGATATGCTCTTTGAGGGAGCTCTGCGGATTGGAGACGTAATCGTGGTTATCGTTTTCCGGCAGCCAGAAATGTTCTTCAATAAACTGCTTCAGGTCAAAACCGGGTTTATTTTTCACTCGCCGGTAGCGAATGAGAATATCCAGCGGATCAATTTTTGGCGCACAGTCGGGGAACGTTTTACTGTCGTCAAAAATACGCGAAGACTGGACGCGTTCAAACAATTCCAGATAGCGATCGGCGGGCGTTAATGCATCAGAAGGCGGCAGCCCTTCGATCATTTCCGGCTCCGGCTCCGCTTCTGGCATGATATCCGGTGTTAATTCGAGGGGGTCAAGCTCGTATTGGCGATTTTTATCGATGTCAAACTTCACTGATTCAGCAACGTGTAATTTCGAATTTAACATGTGCTACAAACCTCAGCATTGCGTCGTAAAAATACGGGATGTGATCCAGGTTGATTTCTCTCTATTAAGTGTAGACATTCGCTTCATCACTTACAGTAAAAAACGTGCTATCCATCACATTTTCATCTAGCACAAAAAACGAAGAGATTATATAACTCATTATTTATATTAATAAAAATAACAAATCCGCATAATGCGCCAAACCGTAATTTGGCGCATTTCATTTGCAACGTTTTATGAATAGCGCCCCGGTTGACGGGGCCGATTAAAAGAGGATGATGCCGCCGCCTGAAGACTGAGACGGCGTTATAGATGCGTCGCTTTGGCGACGGCGCTATGTGGCCTGGATGGCCAGCAGGTCTTTCAGGTAACTGTCGCACCAGTGCGTGACATCATTTTTGCGCAGTAGCGCCATCATGTCGTTGTAGCGGGAAATACGCTCGGCTCGCGGCATGGTCAGCGCTTGATCCAGCGCCGCCGCCACGTCATCCCGATCGTAAGGGTTGACGATAAGCGCGGCGGTCAGCTCATTGGCCGCGCCGGCGAATCGTGACAGCACCAGTACGCCGGGATCGTCAGGATCCTGCGCCGCCACATACTCTTTCGCCACCAGGTTCATGCCATCGCGCAGCGGCGTGACCAGGCCGACATCCGTCAGACGAAATATTTTCATCAGCAGCCGGCGGTCGAAATGCTGGTTGAGATAGTAGAGCGGCGTGCTGTTCAATGTTCCGTATTTGCCGTTAATCCGTCCGACTTCCATCTCCAACTGATGGCGGATATCCTGATAAGCCTGCACATCCCCGCGCGAGGTGGGGGCGATTTGCGAATAGCGAACCTTGCCGCGATGCTGCGGGTAGTTCTCCAGCAGGGCTTCATACGCCAGAAAACGTTCCGGCAGACCTTTGGTATAATCCAGCCGCTCGCAGGAAATAATATTCTGCGCATCGCTCAGTTCGCGTTTCATGGCGGCTATTTTGGGCGGCAGCGGACCTTCCGCCATTTCCTGAATACTGTCCGGCGCGATGCCTATCGGATAAACTTCCGTCATGAAAGTATGGCCGAAAGCGCGATGGGTTTTTGCCCCGATCGGCTGTAGCGCGGTTAGTTGCCCGAGGTTGTCGAGAAACGCCATCCGGTCGTTTTCCGTTTGGAACCCGAGCAAATCGTATTCGCACATCATTTTCAGCAGATCTTCACGGGTGGGCAGCGCATTGAAAATTTCCGGCGTAGGGAAGGGGATATGCAGGAAGAATCCGATGCGGTTATTCACGCCTAATTTGCGCAGCGCGGCGGCAAACGGCAGTAAATGATAGTCATGGATCCACAGAATATCGTCCGGTTTGATCAACGGCTGCAAGCGTTTTGCCAGCAGTTCATTGACCCGACGATAGCCTTCCCAGGCTTCGCGCTGAAACTGCACCAGATCGATTCGATAATGAAACGCAGGCCAGATGACGGCATTGGAAAACTGACAGTAATAAAGATCGTAATCGTTTTGATTGAGCGGAACGGAGGCATAAGTGATGCCGTCATTTTCCAGCAGATTCAGATCATCCTCATCTTCACCTGATATTTCACTTATCTCTCCGCTCCAGCCAAACCACAATCCACCGGTGGTTTTCAATGCATCCAGAATACCTACGGCCAATCCGCCTGCGCTAGACTTCGATTTATCGGGAATAGCGATACGGTTAGATACGACAACCAGACGACTCATAACCTTAACTCCCGTAATCTTACTTTAGTTGTAATAGTAATTGTTCAAGCCAGCGATAAACGTCCGCTACCTGCCTGAGGCGGTAGCGGGCGTGGCCTGAACCGTCTCCAACCTTAACGGAAATGCCTTGCATGGCGTTCACAGCCAGAAATCCTTGCTCATCCGTCAGGTCGTCTCCAACAAAAACCGGAATGCGCCCGCTGAAAGGCGCTTCCCGCATGAAGGCGCCGATCGCCGCGCCTTTATCCGTTCCTCGCGGTTTTACCTCTACCACGCACTTGCCGGGCTGTAGCGTCAGTTGAGGAAACTGCGCCACGGCGGATTCCGCCAGCTTCAGTATCTGCGGCTGATACGGCATCGCCTGGCGATAGTGCAGAGCGAAGGCCATGCCTTTGGCTTCCAGCAAGGTGCATGGCATGGCGGTCATACCTTGCTCCAGCATCTGCCGCAGAGGAACCGCCACTTCCGCCGGCAGCGTGACGCGATGCACGTTACCTTCGCCGTCGCGCCGCTCAGCGCCGTGTACGCCAGCCAGCGGCAGCTTGAGCGGCGCGGTCAGTTTATCAAGTTGTTCGATAGGGCGGCCCGATACCAGCGCCAGCGCGCCGTGACATGCCGTTGATAGCGCCTGCAAGTTGGCGCGGACGGCGGAAGGAATGGTAACGGCGTCCGGCTCCGGCCGAATTTCCGCCAGTGTGCCGTCGACATCGAAAAAGAAGGCGTATCGCCTGCCATCGAGTTCGGGGAGGGGCTCCGTGTCTGTCGTGTTGTCTGTTGCAATGGTGATCAAACGGGTTCTCCTGTCTGCATAGTGTTCGTACTGCACTGCGTCACACGCTATGGTGTTACGCGACCTGTCGTCGCGGAGCCACTGCGGGCGCGTCAAGTGAAGTTCCAGAATCGCAATCGCGCGAGGAGTGTCTGATGTCACGGTGAAGAGGGGATACGCTGCAACTGAAATAACATGAACATACAGCTAATGGGCAGGATAAAATCGCTGATAGCACGTTCTACAACTGAACAGATATAACCCAATAACCACAACATAACTGTGAACATCATTGCAATTCATTGTAGACGTTGCTGGATGTTTGTCCAGATTCCCGGCCTTTCTCATCACCGCCGGTGACATTCCCGGTCGTCTTTCATCTCTTCATAATGCCGGTAGCGGGTTAGATAAGTGTTTAGCATTATCATAGAGATACAGTCTGTGCCGGATGAGAAAAATAGCCGTGAAGCAATTCATTCCTTCACGGTGCCAGGAAGTTAATGCCAGCGGTCGTGTGAACGATGGGATTCATGCCAGCGTTTATCATCCTTATGATGGCGGTCCGGGGTATTATGGACAATGCAGCCACTGAGCAAGAAAACGGAAAGCAGGCAAACGGTGGCGATGAGCTTTTTCATAATCATTTCCTTCTTTTTTGTCAGACCTTTTTATTGGGTGAACACGGGATGCAACGGTGATTGAATTCATTAAAAACTAAACTGTATGGTATAGTTTATGGATTTGTTAATGAAAATCAACGGACATCGCAAGAGGAATGAATAATTAAGAATATTCCTTTCGGCATAAATGCAATGACATAATTTATGTTTTTAAATGAATTGATGATGTTGTACGGAAATCTTGGTAAACCCAAAGAGGGGGCATGAGAACATTGACTGAAGAACGGCGGCAGGCTTTTTTTACCTCTGCTGCTTATGCTCAGACAAAGGCCGGCCGCGGTAATAAACGCGGCAGATAAGGTTGACTTATCTGCCTGCGCGGAGAATGGGACGATCTTAGAACGCGTAGTTAAAGTTCACGCCGTACAGCCACGCTTTACCCTTGGAACTGAATTCATAACGTGGCGAACCGGCGCTATCGGCGATAGGTTCGCTGATATTGACTTTTGTACCATGCATGTAGGAAACACCGACATCAACAGAGGCGTCTCTGTTGAAAGCATAGGTTGTGCCTGCGCTCAACCAGAAACGATCCTGATCTGGAATGGAAATAGAACGCTTATCGGCCGGCACCGGGCTATCATCGAACGCGATGCCGCCACGGAAGGTCCAGTTTTCATCGTGGTAGTAGGTCGTACCGAGCGCGATACGGTACGCATCACGGAAGCCTTCTTCTTTCTGAAACAGCGTCTGCCCGTTACTGCCCGTGGCGCGCAGTTCCTGGAACTGGCTCCAACTGGTGTAGGCCAGGCTGTAATGGACAGCCCATTTGGGCGCGACGCGGTGATAAGCCGAGACTTCCCACATTTCCGGCAGATTCAGCGTCAGCTTGCCGGGGATGGTGGCACCGCCGGTGCCGCCCACCGCCGTTGGCAGATCGTTGCTATAATCGCCGTTGAAATCGATATCGACCTTGGAGCGGTAGGTCAGGCCGAAACGGTGATTTTCATCGACTTCATACAGGATACCGGCGTTCCAGCCAAAACCCCACTCGTCCCCTTCAAGATGCGCCAGACGAGAGGATGGGCCGGCGACAACACCCTGCAACCCTCCAGCGGCGACGGGGATGTTCGCTAATTCACCGGCTCTGCGTTCAATTTTCGCATCGGCATAGACCGCATTCACACCCAGGCCAAAGCTGAAGTGCTGGTTAAGACGATAGGCGGCGCTCAGGTTAATGTTGGAGGTGACCAGATCGGTTTTCCCCCCGATAGAGCCTGCGGCGTAATTGTCATTGAACTCGGTTGCCAGGCCGTAATTGGTCACGGCGGACGCCCCGACCGCCCATTGTTCATTCAGCGGCATAATAAAATGCAGGTTGGGTACCCAAGCGTGCGGCGCGATGTTTTTGGCGCTGGTATTCTGGCCGGTCAGGGAATTTTTTCCCTGAATATCAATATCCGGGTTGATATAAGTCACACCGCCGGAAAAGGAGGGACGATCGAACATGGTCATGGTCGCAGGGTTACGGCTACCTGAAGTTGCGTTGTCAGCAACGGCACCTTCGCCTGAAAACGCACGTCCCAGGCCCGATGATGAATATTCATTAAGCTGGAAACCAGCGGCGGATGCGTTTGCTGAAACCAGTGCCACTGCAACAGCTATTGCAGATTGTTTTAACAGGTTTTTCTGGCTCATGACCAAAACCTCTTTATGTGCTTGTTATTTAACTTTGTTACACGGAGTAACAAGGGACGCGCATTGTAGGGGGCGCATTCGGTCTGACAAATCAGACCAGTGGGCAAAGTATAAGTTGTGAATATGGGAATGTTGCGGTTATGTATTATAAATATGTCCAAAATGATACGAAAATTAGATCCGCTTAACAGTTTGGTTAATTTTACTGAGGGGGGATTACGCAAATTTTACTCTGCTCTAACAATGATATGTGATAGATATCACTAAATATCGCCGTGAACAGTAAGTTCTAGTGCTGACGTGACCCGACGAGTAAAATAAGCAGGAAGAGAAGGTTTTTTGAACTGGATCAAATCTGCTATGCGGGTTATTGCCCCTATGAGGAAAGAACGATGACAAACGCGATAAACAAATGTAGTGCTGAGGAAACTGCCGCCTGCTGCTGCGTTGATGTTGGCACGGTAATGGATAACACGGACTGTACCGCGTCTTACAGCAAGGTCTTTGCTGAACGTGCCGAGGCGGAATCCATGCTGAGCTTGTTAACCGAAAAAGCGCGCGCGGTCGAATCCGAACCTTGCCAGATCGACAGCAAGATTGAGGCCGTCGAGGGCGGTGTAAAGCTGGATATTGATTTCACTTTCTCTTGCCAGGCTGAAACCATGATTTTCCAGCTCGGCCTGCGTTAATTTACCTGGCTTAATCCGATCTGGCAGTTATCCGTATCGACGCGGTTGCCGCCAGATCGAGGCCGCGTTTTTATCCCCCTGCTCTGCGGCAACATGCCTGCCTCCCCCCAAAATAATGAGTACCCTCCATCGTCACATTTTTGTGCTGTACCCGTTTGCGTAATGTAACTATCTGGTTAACAATGAGATCAGGTCTGACCTGTTGTGCGCATGTTTAATTTCTCTGTCGAACAGGAGCGTTTATGAACGAGGTGTTACCACTGACAACCCGGCGTGGCGATCGCGTGGCGATTGTTAACGGGTTACGTACCCCATTTGCCCGTCAGGCAACGGCATATCACGGCGTGCCCGCGATGGATTTGGGGAAAATGGTGGTGAGTGAACTACTCATACGTACCGGAGTGGATCCTGAAATGGTGGAACAACTGGTATTCGGCCAGGTGGTGCAAATGCCGGAGGCGCCCAATATTGCCAGAGAAATTGTGCTGGGCACGGGCATGAGCGTCCATACTGATGCTTACAGCGTCTCGCGCGCTTGCGCCACCAGTTTTCAGGCCGTGGCCAATATTGCCGAGGGCATTATGGTCGGAACGATTGACGTGGGGATTGCCGGAGGAGCGGATTCTTCCTCGGTGCTGCCAATTGGCGTGAGCAAGAAATTTGCCAGAATGCTGTTGGATTTGAGCAAAGCCCGTACGTTGAGCCAGCGCCTCAAACTGTTGGCCCGATTGCGTCCCGGAGATTTGCTGCCTGTCGCGCCTTCCGTCGCTGAGTATTCCACCGGATTGCGAATGGGCGACACCGCTGAGCAAATGGCGAAAACCTATGGTATTTCGCGTGAGGAACAGGATGCGCTGGCGCATCGCTCGCATCGTCTGGCAGCCCGCGCCTGGGAAGAGGGGAAGCTGTTTGACGAGGTCATGACCGCCTATGTTCCTCCCTACCAGCAGGCGCTGCGTGAAGACAACAATGTTCGCCACGACTCGGCGCCAGAGCATTATGCACGACTACGCCCCGCCTTCGATCGCCGGCATGGCAGCGTAACCGCCGCTAACAGTACGCCTTTGACTGACGGGGCCGCCGCAATTTTGATGATGAGTGAATCCAAAGCCAAAAGTTTGGGGATCGCGCCGCTGGGGTATCTGCGCAGTTACGCATTTAGCGCCATTGATGTGTGGCAGGATATGCTGCTGGGGCCGGCGTATGCCTCTCCTATTGCGCTGGAGCGGGCAGGGATTACGCTGGCCGATCTGACGCTGATCGATATGCATGAGGCGTTTGCTGCTCAGACGCTGGCAAACCTGAAGATGTTTGCCAGCGAGGCGTTTGCCCGTAATAAGCTGGGACGACATTCGCCGTTGGGCGAAGTGGATATGGAGAAATTCAATGTACTTGGCGGTTCTATTGCCTATGGGCATCCGTTTGCGGCCACCGGCGCCCGGATGATTACCCAGACATTGAATGAATTGCGTCGACGTGGCGGCGGATTGGGACTGACCACGGCCTGTGCTGCGGGCGGACTGGGCGCCGCCATGGTTCTGGAGGTGACACCATGATCGACAAACCATCTTTATCTGCTGCATCTGCGGAAAACTCGGCTTTTTCTCTGACTATTCGACCGGACAACATCGGTATCGTCACGATCGATGTGCCGGGAGAAAAGGTGAATACGCTGAAGAGTGAGTTTGCCGGGCAGATCACGCATGTCTTTGAACAAGCCCAGCAGCATGCGGCGCTCAGAGGGCTGATTCTGATTTCCGCCAAATCCGATTCGTTTATTGCCGGGGCGGATATTGCCATGCTGGATAAATGTACCAGCGCCGGACAGGCCGAAAGTCTGGCCAGACAGGGACAGGAAATCTTTGCCCGCTTTTCATCATTCCCTTTCCCGGTGGTCGCTGCGATTCATGGCGCCTGTCTGGGCGGCGGGTTAGAACTGGCGCTGGCCTGCGATCATCGGGTGTGCTCGCTGGATGATAAAACCATGCTCGGTCTGCCAGAGGTACAGCTGGGCTTGTTGCCCGGTTCCGGTGGTACGCAACGCCTGCCCCGTCTGATCGGGGTGGGTAAGGCATTGGATATGATTCTGACCGGGCGGCGTATCGGCGCGCGTCAGGCATTGAACATGGGATTGGTTGACGACGCGGTGCCCTACAGCATTTTGCTGCAAGCGGCGACGGAACTGATCAAAAAAGGAAAACGAAAAGTACGAACGCTGGGATGGCGCGCCCGTCTGTTGGGGAGTCCCGGAGTTCGGCGGGTGCTGTTTAAAATCGTTAAAGCTAAAACGCGAGCGAAAACATACGGTAATTATCCGGCCGCCGATCGAATCATTCAGGTGATTCGCCGCGGCATGGAACAGGGGATTGAGGAAGGTTACCGCCAGGAAGCCAGAGCATTCGGCAAACTGGTGATGACGCCAGAGTCTGCCGCGTTGCGCCACCTGTTTTTTGCTTCGACGTCCCTGAAAAAAGAATCTGGCTCTGCGGCCGGGGCCGGACCGCTTCATCGGGTGGGGATTCTGGGGGGCGGACTGATGGGGGGCGGCATCGCCAGCGTGACCGCGGTTCGCGGGGCGTTGCCGGTTCGGATTAAAGATATCAACGAACAGGGGATTAACCATGCCCTGAAATATAGCTGGCAGTTGCTCACCAAACGGGTACAGCGTAAGCGGATGAAACCGGCAGAGCGGCAGCGGGTGATGACGTTGATTTCCGGCAGCACCGATTACCGGGGGTTTGAATTCGTCGATATCGTCATTGAAGCGGTGTTTGAAGAGTTGTCCCTGAAGCAGAAAATGGTTGCTGAGATCGAACAGCACGCGGCGCCGCATACTGTCTTTGCCTCTAACACGTCGTCATTGCCCATCCATCAGATTGCAGCGCAGGCCCATCGTCCGCAGCAGGTGATTGGTTTACATTACTTTAGCCCGGTGGAAAAAATGCCGCTGGTTGAGGTGATCCCCCATGCGCAAACCAGTGCGGAAACGATCGCCACGACGGTGTCACTGGCAAAAAAACAGGGTAAAACGGCCATTGTCGTTGCTGACCGCGCGGGGTTTTATGTTAACCGTATTCTGGCCCCCTACATTAACGAAGCGGCCTATTGCCTGCTGGAAGGTGAGCCGGTTGAGTCCATTGATGATGCGCTGGTGCGTTTCGGTTTTCCTGTCGGCCCGCTGACCTTGCTGGATGAGGTTGGTATTGATGTCGCGACCAAGATTGTTCCGGTATTGAGCGAGGAACTGGGTGAGCGCTTTAAATCGCCACCGACGTTTGATGCCATCCTGAAGGATGGCCGTAAAGGCCGTAAAAATGCGAAAGGTTTTTATCGGTATAGCGAGAAACGTCGCTTCTGGCCTGCGAAAAGAGAAGTGGACAGCACGATTTACGCTCTGCTGGATGTCACGCCGAAAGCCCATATTGATCCCGCGTTGATTAGTCAGCGCTGTGTCATGATGATGTTGAATGAAGCGGCGCGTTGTCTGGATGAAAAGGTCATTCAGTGCGCCCGTGACGGCGATATTGGGGCGGTTTTTGGCATCGGTTTCCCTCCTTTCCTGGGCGGACCGTTTCATTATATGGATCGTCTTGGTATGGAAACGGTGGTGAAAACCTTGCAGGTGTTGCAACAACAATACGGTGAGCGCTTCGCGCCCTGTGAGCGTTTGCTGTCAATGCGGGACAATCAGCAGCGGTTCTACCCGGCCACGATCGATAACGCCGCGGGCGAATCCGCAGCCGGGCAGGAGGATGCCGACCGGGTTAGTTGATCGTCACGGTGACAGTCACCGTATCGGCGTAGCTCCCTTCCGGTTTGTTGGCCTGGCTGGCATTTACCCGGGCGGTGTAAGGAATGGTTTGCGCCAGCCCGGTTCCCGTTGCCGAATAGTCGTCGTTTTCCGTCCAGGCTACGTTGCCGGTGCGGTAGAGCTGATATTGCAGATAATAGGACGTATCGCCTGCCGTGGCGGTCATGCGGCGCCAGTCGGCATCATCCGGATGCGTGCTGGTCAGCTTTACGGTATACGCGCCCAGATTGGTGCAACGAACGCCCAGACTGTTGGTGACTTCAGGAAAGTCGGCCGGCAACGCCGCTGCGCCAAAGCTGATGTTCGGCGCGCTGGTTATCTGACAGTCATTGGTGATGTTCATGGTGATACTCAGCGTTGAGGTGATTGAGCCGGTGTCCTGAAAACAGAGGCCAAATAACCCTATCGCGCAAAGGTTGTAATCCCAGTTGATGGTGACCACATCGGTGTAGGTGCCAGCGGCGACGTTGTTGCCCACGCTGGTACGAATATAGATAGGCATGGTGCCGTCGGCGGAATTGAACAGGCCTAATATTCCCAGAAAGGTTGTCTGACTCCAGGTATAGCTGGACCCAATGTTATACAGCGTGCCGCAGCCGGAATCCATGCACAGACTATAGGGAATATAATCGCTGCTGGCGCCGCGCCGCATCCGCATGCTGGTGCCGCTGGGGTTGGCGTCACCCGCGATAGTGGCGGTGATGGTATTGGTGCCGGCGATGCTTAATAGGCTACCGCTGCACTGGAATCCGCTGCCGGAGGTAACGATCTGCGGTGCGCCCCCGTTCTCGGTTGGCCCGACGACCGACGACGCATACGGCCCCAGCGTAGTCGAACTGGAGGGGGCTGAACAGTCGGCAAAACTGTCGTGTGCCGCGAACAACCCGAAGAGAAGTATCAGACGCTGTAACCACGCTTTTTTTTGCATGCTGTTATCCTTTGGGTTCCACCTGACACGCCAGCGGCCCGATCGTCGCCATTATTGTCTGGGTTTCCGGCAGAGAGAATTCCACCTGACAAATTTGCCCGTCCGCTTGCTGAAAGCGCAGGCGGTTAAACGTGCGCAGGTGAGAGAAATAGGTCAACCCTTCATGACCACTGAAGGTGGTGTTACCGCTGAACGTATCGGTGACCGTCGTACCGATGGCGGGAGGCTGACCTGAGGTATCGCGTAAAGCGATATTGGCCGCCAGCACCTGATGAAGCGGGAAGGTCACCACGATACCGCTGCCTTCTCTGACCGAAACACGGTCTTCTATATGCGGCGTGTCCACGTTGGCGGGCAAAGCCAGTGAATCGATTTCGACTTTCGCCGGATAGTTTGAGGTGACCCACGGCACCAGCAGATGACCGCGCTTGTCGGTGACGCCTACTAACTGGTTCTCATATTTTACCGGCACCCCTTCATAGCCTTCGGTATCGACCACCAGAAAAGCGTCATTGATGCGATTGCTGGGGAACAGGCTGCCGTTCATGTAGATCAGCGCGCCGCTGAGTTCTCCCCAGCGGGTCGTGTTTCCTTCATTGCCGTACACGCCCCCCTGAAGCAGGTTGTAAGGCCCGCGCCAGCTCAGCGCGCCCTGATAATATGGCTCCCGGCCAGCGGCATAGGCGGCATTCCAGCCGAAACCGCCGTCGGTCGGGGTCGAGCGGGTGATGCCGAGACGCGGTGAGTAATCGTTGCGGGTGTTGCGCTGTAAGCTGGCGTTGATCGTGTCGTTTGAGCCAAACGGTATAACAAACTGCAACTGTGCACTGTAATCGTTGTCGCCCAATGTTTTATTGAGGGCGAGATAAACGGAACTGCCTTGCCATAATTGCCGGGTATAGGAAACGTTCAGCAACCGGGTTCGCGAGCCGTCAAATGCCTGGATATCGAAATAGCCGATGCCGGCCGTACCGTTTCCTTTGCCAAACAGCTGGCTGCTCAGGGTCGCCTGATTGCTCTGCCGGCTAAGCAGGCGGCTATTATGCAGGGTAGTGAGATCGCGGTAGGCGGCATCGCGTTTTGCATGCTGTAGATTCAGGCCAAACGGCTGAGTGTAATAGGAGTAGCCGAGGGTATATTGATGACCTACTGCCGCTTTCTCACTCTGGCTGTAAGAAGAACTGACGGTGCCCCAGCGGCCGACGGTGAAGTCTGCCCCTGCGCCCAGCAGAAACAGATCGTTTACCGCCTCCGTGTGGGTTGACAGCGTCAGCCAGTTTGTCAGGCCGTAGCGATAAATCCCGCTGACGACGGGGTCGGATGCGTAGGCCTCATTCCTGAAACCATAGTCCTGACGCAGTACGCCGACGGACAGATCAAAATCACTCAATCCGGCGCGTAATAAGGTATTGGATACGTAAAAAGGCACGGTTGTGGAGATTTGTCTGCCCTGAGCATCGGTGGTGATTACCGTGGCTTCGCCCGCGCCGTTGAGATAAGGGGTATTGGTGAGTGTAAAAGGCCCCGGATTTAGCGTCGAACTGCCCGCTTTATAGCCATTAATAAACAAATCCAACGTGCTGGGTACTGCCGCCGACCCGCTGTATTGTATTAACGGGTAGGTGACGATGTCGGGTCTGATGGCGAAGTTGCGGCTGAAGCGCACGCCTCCCATACGAACGGAATTACTCCAGGTCAGCGAGTCGCTGATCAAATCGCCCACCTGATAGGTCAGCATCCTGTCACTGTCGCTATAGCGCCAATAGGTATCAAAACGTCGATAGCCCTGCCGCTGACTGACCCCGTGGTTTCCCGTCGAAAAATTATAAATGCCGGTATTGGTCACCATGCCGTAGTCGCTGAAAAAACGCTGTTCCAACAGGGTGTTCAAGGTATCCGTACTCCCTGAGGGCGCCGCATAGTAAACGTTATAGTTCAATAGCAGACCTGGGCTGCTGCGGGGGGGAAGGCGTTGGGTGCCAGTCCCGGCTCCCGCCACTTCCTGAGCCGGCAGCCAGTGCGGCGGGACGTTCAACTTTAACTGCTGTTGGCTGGGATCGTATTCTACCGTCACCTCCGGCAGCGCATTAACGTTAATCAGCCCTGATGGTTGTGCCGGCACTTTGACCCTGTTTTGGAGCAGCACGACGGCATCAACATAATAGCTGCCGCTTCGGTAGGTTACCGGCACCACATTGTTATCGCTCTGCCCGTTGACCGTAATGGTCAAATAATAGATCGCTTCATTAATCACCGGCTTACCGTGTGGCGGAGCCGGTAAATCGGTAAATTCTTCCGCCGCCAGCAGCGCGGAATGAAAAAGGGGCATGATAATAGCGCTCCACAGTATCAGGGAGGCGGTATCGGCATATTTTCGTGTATAGAGAATGAGCTTTATCATAGACCTGCTACCGGACAGATATCATTCACGTTTAATCAAAACAGGTTCGGCGATGTCCGAGAGCTGGGTAAAAAGCTGGAGAGCGGAGCCCGGGGGCGATACGCCCGGCGGTAGCGGCCAGCGCATTGCCTGCCCGGGCAATACGTAGCCCAGAAAGCCGCTGTTGATCTGAATTTTGCCTACGTTGTTCGTTTGGGATGATGCCCAGAAAACGTTGCTCAGCCGGGCGCTGACAATGCCTCGATTGCGCACGTACAGGTGGGGTTTTCCGGAAACATGGGCGATTTTCCAGTACAAGTCGGGCAGGGTGGGGTCACGGGTGGCGCGTTTTTTATCTGGTCTTACCTGCGTCCATATGCCTTTGCCGTCAATAAACAAGGGCAGCAGATAGCGCATCTGAAACTGTAGCCCCATTTTCGGCGTCTCTTGCGCATTGTTATAAGGTTCGGCAATTTCATCAATAATGAGCCGGTACGATTGTTGGCTATTAACGGGCGCAGGCGTCGTGCGTATCAGTCGTATCATGTGCCGTTTGCCGGGTTCCAGCGTGGTGAATGGTGGTGTGGCGATCACCTCTTTTTGTTCGGCGTAGCGATCTTTAAAATCGATTTGTTTCCATGCCATGATGCGAATTTGCAGCGCAACAGGTTTTCCTCCTTTATTTTCCAGCCATAAAGCCGAACTGTTTTCGTCGGATTCGATGACCTGATAAATCGGCCAGACAAGCAGACTGTTAGCGGCGAAAGCCGATGCGCACATGATACCGAGAGTTAACATAATAAATTGAAAAATAACAACTATATTTATTTTCATGTGACTACCATGCATATTCTAATAGGTTAGGCTGACCGTTATGCTATCGGTGTATTGCCCGGCTGGTGGATAGGGCGACGCACCGAAGTATCGTGCGTAGACGGTGTAGGTTTGCGTGGCGCTGGGAAAGGATGAGATATTCAGTGCTGACGCATCGGTTCCCCACACCTGTGTACGGGCGGCATCGCGGTAGAGTTGATAGGGCAGTAAATGCGTTCCCGCCGTATTCATGACGTAACGCTGTGTGCTGTTTCCGCCGTGCAGGCCATAGTCCATCTCCACTGTCACCGTGATACCTGGCGTGCAGGTGATGACAATGGAACCATTACCCGCGGTGCTGGCCACATCGACATTGCTGGCTGCCGCACTTTGCGTACCGAAATTAATGGTTCCCATAGCGGATTGGCTGCTGTTGACGCTACTACCGAACGCGCACCCTTTTTGAATGCTGGCGTTCACGGTAAACGAACTGCTCACCGTTAAGGCGAATAACGGTGAGGTCAGAAGCGCAAAAAATGAAAACCATGCCGACTGAATACGCATCCAGAGTACCTGTACCTGTGATTAAGACGGATGCTGACTGGTTGAATCGATTACCATTCCACTGTCGCCGCCACGGTGTCGGTGTAGGTTCCCGCCGCGGGTGATAGCACGGTCTGATCCGCAGGCAGGATCCGGGCGTGAATGGGGATTGATTGCGGTATTCCGGTTGAGGTAAGCGGGATCCCGGTCGTGTCATTCAACGGAATTTCGTTGGATCTGGCCGAGTCTGTGTAGAGACGATAGGGGATATTGTAGGTGCCGCTGCTGGGAGCCAGCGTGCGCAGCGTGCCGGAGTCATTCGCGCCCGCGCCGATACGCACGATAACCGGCGTACCTGTTGAACAGGTTACCGTCAGGCCGCTACCGGCGGTGCTGGTGACATCGGCGTCAATGTTGTCGGCCAGACTGTCATGCGATCCGAAGTCCAATGTTCCCCAGGTGGAGCCTGCTCCGGCGCCGTTATCAACCGTACAGGCCGTTGTAATGGTCAAGGTAACGTCGATATTGCCATTGATGGTGACCGCGCCAGCTACAGATGAAACACCCAACGTAAGTAAGGCAGCCAAAGAGGAAAGTATTGTGCTCTTCGCGTTCATAGCGATTCCTTTATATTGATATTGCATTTATTTCACCAATAAAAAAACGATTTTCGAAATTCATATTGCAGATATCGCTTACGGCTCAGCTGGTTTATTTTTCTGCTTTTAATAAGCATGATAATTATTTCTATCATCACTTAAAAATAAGCTAACCGATCACCATACCGAACCGGCTAAAATTACCGTGTTCGTCTTTTTTTGTTGCGGTGGTCAGGTGTGAATTCCAGTCGCCTTATTTTTGGCGTTACTGCTGTTAATCATTCCCCTATTTCCGGGGGTTGGAATCCATTCGATACACCGTATTTTTAGATGCTTTTACCTGGTGAGTTATAAATGTAAATAAAAGAACAGCTGGATAACGTTATCACCTTGTATACACTTATCTTCGCTCCGTGTGGTGGATGGTCCGTGTATTATGATTTGAGTAAATAAAATTAGCGTGCGATTGAAGAAAATAAATGTCTGCTTCTATCTGTTTTTAAATTTCGTTTCTTTATCGATAAATCATAACCGCAGTTATCCTTTATATTTTTTTTATTTCCTATTATATCCGTTAGTCTGCAATTTGCCGGTGGCATTATTAGCATGAATATCGTTGTTTCAGTTTCATGAACGATATTTTGCTATCGCGCCTTGCTTCCCGATATTTACCGGGTACAGGTTAATCCGTTAAATTTAAAGATAGAGGCTGTGTTAAAATTTAACAACGCGATAAAATTATTATGTGATAAAAAAGTTATAACCCACATAAAGGGAAAGTTTTGTGCTTTTTTATATCAAATTTTTCGTGTTTTGTAGTGTTTTAATTCATAAAAAATAGATTTTTTGCTATGAGATTGACTCTCCTTTATACGTACTATGGATGCGCCAGCCATAAGTGAGGTAAAACGCGTTTTACTTAGTGATTAAATTTACAGCGGGAATCTGCGATAATAGGTTTCTATCGTAGTTTGATACCGTATCGGTTTAAGCCGTTTTTACAATTCAACTTGTTGTTTTGTAAATTTTTTTAATTGCAATGTGTTCGTCAACATAGCGGTGTGATATGCAAGTTTTGATAATGCGTCACGGTGATGCTGTACCTGACGCCGCCAGTGATGCGCTACGGCCGCTCAGCGTTCGTGGTTGTGATGAATCGCGTCAAATGGCGTTTTGGTTGAACGATCAGCAAATAGACATTGATCGTGTCCTGGTAAGCCCTTATTTACGCGCGCAGCAAACGCTGGCAGTGGTGCAGGCCATCCTGCCTTTGCCTGAAGAAAATGACTGCTTAACCGAACTGACGCCGGGCGGCGATGCGCAGTTGGTCAGCTATTATCTGCAAACGCTGGCGAAAGAGGGGACGAACGCGGTGCTGGTGGTGTCGCATCTTCCGATGGTGGGCTATCTGGTGGCGTCGCTATGTCCGGGAGAAACCGCGCCGATGTTTGCCACATCTGCGATTGCCTGCGTCACTATCGAAACGCAATCGGGCAACGGGATTCTGGATTGGCAGATCGGCCCGGCGCAATTAACGCGGAAGTCCTGACCGTTCCGCGAGGCGCGCAGCGCGCCTCTGGTTCCTGACGATATCTTATTCAAGACCGGGCGCTTCCAACGCCACCAGCACCAGTAGCGCCGCATCGCCGCCGAACTCCTTGGGGGCCTGATGAAAAGCCAGCACGTCCGGGTGCTGTGCCAGCCATAACGGGGTTTGCTGCTTAAGAATATGTTTGCCATGACCGTGCATGACGCAGGCGCAGTAAACATGTTCCCGGCGGCAGGCCGCCAGCAGGGCGCCCAGCTCCTGTTTGGCCTGCAACTGGGTCAACCCGTGCAAATCCAGAAACAGTTCAGGAGAGTAATCCCCTCTGCGTAGTTTCTTCAATTCATAATGACTGGCGCCGGGACGCACGTAGCGTGTCGGTCCTTCACTTTCCAACTGTGGCTGAAATTCGTCTGAAAAGTAAAAGCTGGCGTCGACCTGTTCCTGTAAGCGTCGTTGGGCTGGCACTTCGCCAACTTTTTTGCGGCGTGGCTTATGGGTATAAGTATCCTGGCGCAATTTTTTAGTCCCGGAGATTGACGAGCGAAAAAGCTGCAATTCGTCATCACTCAGTGAATATTTATTACTCATCGGTCGTTCACCCTGCATCAACATCCGGCCAGTTTACCCTGTCTCTGTTCCGTCGCTAAATAAAAGTCGGGATAACCGTTAGTTCTACCGGTTATATCTGCTGATTTGTCGCGGGCTTCATGGCAAACTAAGCGCCAATTTTCTATTCCGATGTGTCTGCGGAGGCAACCTTGGACAAAATTTTCGTCGATGAAGCCGTCAGCGATCTTCATACCATTCAGGATATGTTGCGCTGGGCCGTCAGTCGGTTTAACGCAGCCAACGTCTATTACGGTCACGGTACGGATAATCCCTGGGACGAAGCGGTTCAACTGGTCTTGCCCAGCTTGTTTCTGCCGCTCGACATTCCGGAGGATATGTATACTTCCCGTCTGACGTCCAGCGAGCGTCATCGCATCGTCGAGCGCGTCATCCGCCGGGTCAATGAACGTATCCCGGTCGCGTATCTGACCAATAAAGCCTGGTTCTGCGGTCTGGAGTTTTATGTTGATGAGCGGGTTCTGGTGCCTCGTTCGCCTATTGGCGAGTTAATCAGCGATTATTTCGGCGATCTGCTGCCAAAAGCGCCGAACCATATTCTGGATATGTGTACCGGCAGCGGCTGTATTGCCATCGCCTGCGCGCAGGCGTTCCCGGAAGCCGAGGTCGATGCGGTGGATGTTTCCAGCGACGCGCTGGCGGTGACCGAACAGAATATTCAGCAGCATGGCGTGGAATACCGCGTTACCCCGATTCGTTCCGATTTGTTTCGTGAATTGCCAGCCATCCAGTATGACCTGATTGTGACCAATCCCCCTTACGTCGATGAAGAGGATATGTCGGATCTGCCGCAGGAATTCCGCTATGAGCCTGAACTGGGGTTAGCGGCTGGCAGCGATGGTTTGACGCTGGTACGGCGTATCCTGGCCTGTGCGCCGGATTACCTCAGCGATGATGGCGTGCTGATTTGCGAAGTCGGCAACAGCATGGTGCACCTGATTGGTCAATACCCGGATATTCCTTTCACCTGGCTGGAGTTTGAAAACGGCGGGGACGGGGTATTTATGCTGACCAAGGCGCAGTTGATTGACTGCAACGCGCATTTCCACATTTATCGAAATTAAGCGGTATGGGCCCGGCGCGTCAGCGCTAAATCCATGCCGATACGCTATCCAATAGATTTCGAGCGGCGCAAAGGCGGCGAAAGCGCCAGCCGCTCGAAAGATAACGGGTATAAACCCTATATGCATACGCTAAGGAGTTGTGATGGCAGGAAACAGTATTGGACAGTTTTTCCGCGTCACCACATTTGGTGAGTCCCACGGCATTGCTCTGGGATGTATTGTTGACGGCGTTCCGCCGGGGATCCCACTGACAGAAGCCGATCTGCAACGCGATCTGGATCGCCGTCGTCCGGGGACTTCCCGCTACACGACCCAACGTCGTGAGCCCGATCAGGTTCGCATTCTGTCCGGCGTGTTTGAAGGGGTGACCACCGGCACCAGCATCGGTTTACTGATTGAAAATACCGATCAGCGTTCGCAGGATTACAGTGCTATTAAAGATGTGTTCCGTCCCGGTCATGCCGACTATACCTATGAACAAAAATACGGCCTGCGCGATTATCGCGGCGGCGGTCGCTCGTCTGCGCGTGAAACCGCAATGCGCGTGGCCGCGGGGGCCATTGCCAAAAAATATCTGCAACAGCAATACGGCGTAAAAATTCGCGGTTATCTGTCGCAGATCGGTGATGTCACGTGCGAACTCAAGGACTGGGATCAGGTTGAGCAAAATCCCTTTTTCTGTCCGGATGCCGATAAGCTGGAAGCGTTGGATGAACTGATGCGCGGGCTCAAAAAAGAGGGAGACTCTATCGGGGCCAAGGTCAGCGTGGTTGCAGAGTCTGTCCCCGCTGGATTAGGCGAACCCGTATTCGACCGACTGGATGCCGATTTGGCCCACGCGCTGATGAGTATTAACGCGGTAAAAGGCGTCGAGATTGGCGACGGTTTTGCCGTGGTGACCAAGCGTGGCAGCGAGAACCGTGATGAAATCACGCCGGAAGGTTTCCAGAGCAACCATGCGGGCGGCATTTTGGGCGGCATCAGCAGCGGACAGCATATTATCGCGCATCTGGCGCTTAAACCGACATCCAGCATCATGGTGCCCGGCAAGACGATTAATCGTCAGGGGGAAGCGACGGAAATGGTTACGCGTGGACGTCACGACCCGTGCGTTGGGATTCGTGCGGTGCCGATTGCCGAAGCGATGATGGCGATTGTTCTAATGGATCACCTGCTGCGTCAGCGTGCGCAGTGTGGCGATGTGGTGAGTCAGGTTCCCCGTTGGTAGAAAATCATGAGAAAAGGGTTTATTGGGGTTCTCGTATTGGTATTCAGTGCGCCGTTGTTGACAACGTCATTGTTGACAACATCATTGTTGACAACAAAGGCGTGGGCGAAAACGCCCTGGCAGGAAATGACGCACCCGGTTGCGGGTACGCCGCAGGCCATAGGCGGTTTTTCCAATGGTTGTATTATCGGCGCGCAGCCGCTGCCGTTGCAGTCGCCGGATTATCAGGTGATGCGTGTCGATCAGCGACGTTACTACGGCCACCCCGATTTGCTGGCGTTTATTCATCGCCTGAGCGCGCAGGTGAAACGCCGCACTGCCGCCAATGTGTTGGTCGGCGATATGGGGATGCCGGTTGGCGGACGGTTCAGTAGCGGTCATGCCAGTCATCAGTCCGGTCTGGATGTGGATATCTGGCTGCAATTGCCGAAACAGCGCTGGAGCCAGCAGCAACTGCTGAAGCCGCAACCGATTGATCTGGTGATGGCAAATGGCCGTCAGGTTAATCCGCGAGTCTGGCGGCCTGAGATAACCACGCTGGTGAAGCTGGCCGCGCAGGATAGCGACGTTACGCGTATTTTTGTTAATCCGGCGATTAAAAAGCAACTATGTACCGAGGCGGGCCACGATCGCGACTGGCTGCGGAAAGTTCGCCCCTGGTTCGGACATCGCGCGCATATGCATGTTCGCCTGCGTTGCCCGGCAGACAGTCTGGAGTGTCAGGAACAAGATCCGCCGCCAGCGGGGGATGGGTGTGGCGCTGAGTTGACCAGTTGGTTCCAGCCAAAACAACCGGCCAGCGAGCCTCCGGTGAAAACATCTCCACCCCCTTTGCCTCCGTCCTGTCAGGCATTGATTGACAGACATTTTGCTGCGGAATAATTCATGGACTGGTTTGTCGTAGGGCCCGAAATGTTGGGCATTCTGTTCTTCGTCGCCGTGTTGGCCGGATTTATTGATTCCATCGCCGGCGGCGGCGGTTTACTGTGCGTACCCGCTTTACTTGCCGTGGGACTGTCGCCCGCACAGGCGCTGGCGACGAACAAGCTGCAATCTATGGGCGGTTCCTTCTCTGCCAGCCTGTACTTTATTCGTCGCCGGGCGGTGAACCTCGGGGAGCAGAAACTGGCCATTGCGCTGACTTTTCTGGGATCGACGTTTGGGGCCTGGATGATTCAGCAGATTCACGCCGATTTCCTGCGGCAGTTGCTGCCCGTGTTGATCATCGGTATTGGACTTTATTTTCTGTTGTCGCCCAAAATTGGCGATGAAGATCGGCAGCGTCGTCTTTCCGGTCTGCCTTTTGCTGTTGTCGCGGGTGGCTGTGTCGGGTTTTATGACGGTTTTTTTGGACCCGGAGCCGGATCTTTTTATGCGCTGGCGTTTGTCACCCTGAGTGGCTTTAATCTGGCAAAGGCGACGGCACATGCCAAGGTTCTCAATTTCACGTCGAATTTCGGCGGTCTGCTGTTTTTTATGCTCGGCGGAAAAGTCGTGTGGGGGCTGGGCGCGGTGATGCTGGCGGGGCAGTTCATTGGCGCGCGTCTCGGCGCCAAAATGGTGCTGAGTAAAGGCCAGAAGCTGATCCGGCCTATGCTGGTGATGGTTTCTGGCGTCATGAGCTGCAAACTGATCTATGACAGTCACGGCTCGGAGATTGGCGTCTGGCTGGGGCAATTTTTCTGATGACGATGAATAATGCGATGGATACTCATCACTACCAGCAACTGATCGATATCTTCGACGGCTGTTTCAGCGGTGAATACAATACGCGCTTGATTAAAGGCGACGATGAACCTATCTACCTGCCTGCCGATGAACAGGTGCCGTATCACCGGATTGTTTTTGCCCACGGTTTTTACGCCAGCGCGTTGCACGAGATTTCCCACTGGTGTGTCGCGGGAGCGCAGCGCCGTTTGCTGGTTGATTTCGGCTACTGGTATTGTCCTGATGGGCGGGATGCCGCCACACAGAGCCAGTTTGAGGTGGTGGAAATCAAACCACAGGCATTTGAATGGCTGTTCTGCGTTGCGGCGGGTTTTCCGTTTAACGTCAGCTGTGACAATCTGAACGGCGACAGTGAACCGGATCGCATTGATTTCCAACGGCGTGTGCATGCGCAGGTCATGATGTATCTGGAGCAGGGGATCCCCCCACGCCCTGCGCGCTTTATTAACGCGTTACAATCGTTTTACAATACGCCGCCGCTGACGGCAGAACGCTTTCCGTATCCAGCCGATCTCTGCTGAATATGAAAGGAACAGATTAACCGAGGGTAATAAATGATCGCAGAATTTGAAGCGCGCATTCTGGCGCTGATTGACGATATGGTAGAGCATGCCAGCGACGATGAACTTTTTGCCGGTGGCTACCTGCGCGGTCATTTGACCGTATCGGTGGCGGAAGCCGAAGAGCTGGGGGAGCATACGCTGGAAGCCCTGAATGCCCGCGTCAGCGAAAGCATTGATAACGCTATAAAGAATGGCGAATTGTCGCCGCCGGATCAGATTCTGGTTAACCGCATGTGGGAAAACTTATTCCAGCAGGCGCAGAACCTGCAAACGCACTAAATCATCACGATGCTGACGGGGCGGTTATCGGTTCGTCAGCGACCTTCCTTGCTGTCAGACCGGTCTGCCTTTTAATAACTTCCTGATCCAGAAACGATTCGGATTCAGCGCCGCCAGCGTTTCTCTGTCTAACGGCAGCGGTTCGCCATAAATCTGCGAGGCCAGTATTTCCGCCGACAACGGGGCGGAGCAGAGTCCGCGCGATCCTAACGCGCCGATGATAAACAAATTCGGATAGACGGGTGCTGGCGGCAGGTCTTCCGGGCAGTGTTGCCGATGAAGCAAATCCTGATAACCGTCGAGAGTTTGCCGGTAGTCAGGAACGGCCCCCAATAACGGCAGGTGATCGCGCAACGCACAGCGCACGCCCTGACGTGCGCTGTGGTGGCTGATATCAATTTGCGATGCCCAGTCGGCACCGGGCAGGCAGTCTGACAGGCGCTGGCGATTTTCTTGCTGTTCCGCTTCCCGATAATCATTACTGGTATCACCACGTTGGTAGCTGGCGCCAATACAGTGTTCCTGATGTTGCGGGCTGACCGGCGTCAGATAGCCGTCATAGCACAATACCTGTTGCAGTCGCTGTAATACCGGTGTGGTAGGAATATGACTGACCTGACCGCGCACCGGATAGCAGGGTAACTGGCGGGTTTGCGGCCAGTCGGATAGCTGATGGCCATTCGCCAGAATAAGCGTGGAATGGGAGGCCGGTTGTCCCTTGTCGAAGGTTAATGTCCAGCCGCCAGCGGTTTGCTCAATGGCGGAAACCGGGGCGCCCATTCTGGCGATAAGCCCTTGCGCCTGGGCCAGCGCCATGGCTGAGGCGGTTAATTCCGCCGGGCATAGCCAGCCGCCGTCAGGATAGGTCACGCCTCCCGCGCCCAGAACCAGACCATTCTGTTCCTCAAGCTGTTGAGCGGTGACGCCTGATACCAGTTCCGCCGGCCATTCGCCCTGTAGAATATGTTCGATCTTGCGGGTGCTCTTTTCGTCATAGGCAAGCTGGCTGACGCCACACCACTGATGTTCGAATATTACCCCTTGCGCCGCCAGCGCAGCATACTGACGGCGGGCGAAGGTGAATGCGGCGGCGAAAAAACGTGAAAGTGCGTCATGCTTGTCGTTCAGTAACGGGTAAAGCGCGCCTTGTCGGTTACCGGACGCGCCTGTGGCGGGGAGTGCTTGCGCACAGTAGAGCGTGACGTTGGCTCCACGCCTTTGCAGGGCGAGAGCGGTTAATACGCTGGCAACGCCGCCGCCAACGATCGCGATATCACGGGTATTCGTTGCCGCGGGACGCGCATACCACGGCGTTGGCGAAGGGGCGGGAAGCGCCGCAGGGAGGATGCCGCTCAGCATCTCGCGCTTCTGACCAAATCCTTTGACCTTACTGACGCTAAAGCCGGCTTGTTGTAGCCCGCGACGAACGAATCCCGCGGCGGTAAACGTGGCGAACGTGCCTTGCCCGCGGCACAGACGCGCCATGGATTGAAACAGATTATCCGTCCACATATCCGGGTTTTTTGACGGGGCGAAACCATCCAGAAACCAGGCATCAACCTGATGATTTAATGAATCATCTAACGCAGGCAATAGCGCATTCACATCGCCAAACCACAGATCAAGAGTAATTCGCCCTTTATCCAGAATCAGCCGATGGCAGCCCGACAGCGGTAAAGGCCATTGCTGGCGTAGCGCGTCTGCGTAGATTGCCAGTTCTGGCCACTGCGCATGTGCGGCCGCCAGATCGTGCTGACGCAGAGGGAATTTCTCAAAACTGATGAAGTGCAGGCGCTGTAACATCGCTTCTGGCGACTGCGTTCTGAATTGGTCAAAGGCTTGCCACAACGTCAGAAAATTAAGCCCGGTGCCGAAGCCCGTTTCCGCAATAACGCAACTGGCGCGCGGATGCGTCAGAAACCGTTCAGGGAACCGATTGCCCTGTAAAAAGACATATCGGGTTTCTGCCAGTCCATCCTGATTGGAGAAATAGACGTCATTAAACTGTTGCGATACAGGTGTACCCTGTTCATTCCAGCTTAAGGACGCATGCTGGATGGGACGGTTATTCACGGCAAATGACTCATTATTCAAGCGATGCGGCGATTCTAACCAGCGGAATGCCGTGGCGCAAATTTAGCAAAAGTTCGGCTGATCGGACTTGTTCAGCTTACAACTGTACGCTAAAGTGCGATGCGAAATCCCAAATTTTATAAGTGGAAGAGGTATTTGATGAAACGTGCAGTGATTACTGGTCTGGGGATCGTATCAAGCATAGGTAATAACCAACAGGAAGTTCTGGCGTCTTTGCGTGAAGGGCGTTCGGGTATTACTTTTTCTCAGGAGTTGAAAGATTCCGGCATGCGTAGTCACGTCTGGGGCAATGTAAAACTGGATACTACCGGACTGATTGAACGTAAAATTGTACGTTTCATGAGCGATTCTTCTATCTATGCCTATCTGTCAATGGAACAAGCCATTGAAGATGCAGGTCTGGCTCCTGAGGCATATCAGTGCAACCCGCGCGTCGGACTGATTGCCGGTTCCGGTGGTTCTGCCCGTTATCAGGTGTTCGGCGCTGACGCCATGCGCAGCCCGCGCGGCCTGAAGGCCGTTGGCCCTTATGTAGTCACCAAAGCCATGGGATCCGGCGTTTCCGCCTGCCTGGCAACGCCGTTCAAAATTTACGGCGTCAACTATTCCATCAGTTCTGCCTGCGCCACTTCCGCACACTGTATTGGTAATGCGGTTGAACAAATTCAGATGGGCAAGCAGGATATTGTATTCGCCGGCGGCGGCGAGGAACTGTGCTGGGAGCTGGCCTGTGAATTTGATGCCATGGGCGCGCTGTCTACCAAATATAACGAAACGCCGGAAAAAGCGTCCCGTACTTATGATGCGGATCGTGATGGCTTCGTTATCGCTGGCGGCGGCGGAATGGTCGTAGTCGAAGAGCTGGAGCACGCGCTGGCGCGTGGCGCGCACATCTATGCTGAAATTATCGGCTATGGTGCAACGTCTGATGGCGCCGACATGGTTGCGCCTTCCGGTGAAGGCGCGGTGCGTTGTATGAAGATGGCGCTTCAGGACGTTAAAGCCCCGATTGATTACATCAACACGCACGGTACGTCTACCCCGGTGGGCGATGTGAAAGAACTGGGCGCAATCCGCGAAGTATTCGGTGACAACATCCCGGCGATTTCCGCCACCAAAGCGATGACCGGTCACTCACTGGGCGCCGCAGGGGTACAGGAAGTCATTTATACGCTGCTGATGCTGGAACACGGTTTTATTGCGCCAAGCATTAACGTTGATACGCTGGATGAGCGTGCGGTGGGGATGAATATCATTACTGAACCTACCGAACGTAAGCTGACCACGGTGATGTCGAATGGCTTCGGCTTCGGCGGCACCAACGCCGCGCTGGTGATGAGCAAACTCGAGAAGTAATCGTTACTTAATCATCGATGAACATAGCGGGTGCGGCGACAGCCGTTATGTTCAATATCCCCTGGTTATCTTCCAACATTTTCCCGCAGTGTCGCATATTGACACATTGACTGCTTCCCTGTTTACTGGTCGGGTTCTACAGTAGCCGATTCCGGCGCTGCGTAAGCGTTCACGTGATCCAACGCACCCGTTGTCTGCGGTTTTTCGCGGACGGAGAGGGCGTTGGGATTTATAGACCGCTCCTGCCTTCTCGCTTCATTTGTTGTTGATTTGGAGTAAGAGATGTCTTTGTTTGTTTTTCATTTGCGTCACGATTCTGCCGAGCGATCGCTGCTGTCGTTGACCTGTGCCGTTTTTCTTTCCTATTTGACTGTCGGACTGGCTTTGCCGGTGATCCCGCTGTACGTGCATCACGAATTGGGGCTGAACAACACCATGGTTGGGATTGCCGTCGGCGTTCAGTTTCTGGCGACGGTGCTGACCCGCGGTTATGCCGGGCGTTTAGCCGATCAGCAAGGCGCAAAGCGTTCAACGTTGCAGGGCATGGGCGCCTGTGCGTTGGCCGGCGTCGCTTATTTATTGGTAGCGCTGTTGCCGTTACCGGTAATGGGTAAATTTGCGCTGTTGGTTGCCGGCCGTTTGATTTTGGGTTTTGGTGAAAGCCAAATGTTGACGGGGAACATGACCTGGGGAATGGGGCTGGTCGGGGCACAGCGTTCAGGAAAGGTCATGTCATGGACCGGTATGGCGATTTATGGTTCGCTGGCCGCCGGCGCGCCATTAGGCCTGTGGCTGTATCACGGCTGGGGATTTATGGCGTTGGGTCTCTCTGCGCTGGCATTACCCATCATTGCCCTGTTGATGAACGGGCGTATTCCGGCAATCGCGGCCCATGGCGGCATTCGCCCTTCGTTCTGGAAAGTGGTCGGCCTGATATGGCAACCCGGTGTTGCACTGGCGATGCAGGGCGTAGGATTTGCCGTGATCGGTACGTTTGTGTCTCTCTATTTTAGCGTGCAGCAGTGGGGCAATGCCGGATTTGCGCTCACGGCGTTTGGTTTGTCGTTTGTCCTGATGCGTTTGGCTTTTGGTCATCTGCCTGACAAGATCGGCGGCAGTAAAGTCGCCATGATTTCTTTGATGATCGAGATCGTTGGATTGGTCGTGTTGTGGTTGGCGCCTTCCGCCGGGCTGGCGCTGTTGGGGGCCGCGCTGACGGGATTGGGTTGTTCGCTGATTTTCCCCGCGTTAGGCGTGGAGGTTGTGAAACGCGTACCCGTATCGGTACGCGGTACGGCGCTGGGCGGATATGCCGCCTTTCAGGACATTTCGTATGCGTTTAGCGGTCCGTTGGTCGGTATTCTGGCTACCGCTCAGGGCTATTCTTCCGTGTTTATGGCCGGCGCCGTTTGTGCGGCACTGGGTATCGCCGTAACGCTGAATTTCGCGGTGAACCAGCGATCAGAGCAAAATCCATAACAGAAAGACGGCGACACAGGCGCTGACAATCACCAAAAATAGAGGCTTCTGGAATAAGGATTGCCAGTTAAGCGGCAATGAAGCAATCAATGGATTGAGCAGCGGTTGCGGATACAGCGGCGATGTCGCCCAGTCGCTTTCCTGCGATCGCTGTATGCGTTGTGTAAACAGGAACGTTAAAACGTCGTTCATTTGCATCGGCGTGAGCGGCGTTTGTAATCCAACGTTAAAACGATTCTGCGTGTAATCCAGCAGCATTTGCTGTTCCTGAGCAGAAAGCGGCTGCTGTAACGCACTTTGCAGTACGGCGAGGCTGGAGGTGGCAAACGCTGTCGCCGTCTGTGAGCCGGATTGTGATGTCAATAGGGGCGCGTTGGCCGTTGTTTGCGTATTGCCGGAGGCGGGTTGTCCCCGGATGGCACTGTTCGCCGTGTCGGTCTGTGCAGGTTGCTGCTGCTGTTGCTGTGATGACGCCTGTAATAATGATGACGTTGGCAGCGACTTCGTTGCCTGCTGCAACATGATTTGCGTTTGCAGAAACTGGGTCAGCAATGACAGATGTTTGAGGGGGATAGATTCGCCCGCTTTTAAATTCTGCATGGTCATCAGCGCAGTCCAGATTTTGGCGGGCTGTTCTTCGGTCTGGGATGCCAGACGGTTTACCAGTTGATTCAAACTGTTCTGCTCGGCAGGAAGCAGCGGACGGTCAGGCGCATTAATCGCAGCCTGAGAAGCGTTTGCCGCGCTAGTCGCTTGGGGGGGCGCCCCATTTTGCAGTAGCGTCACCACCTGTTGTAACTGCGCCTTGCTGAGCGAACTGAGTACCGTATGACCGAACTGCTGACGGATAAAATCACTGACGACCTGGCGGTTATTCCCCTGCGGCAGCATGTCGGTCAGACGTTGCAGCAGTTGCTGGCGTCCGCTGTTATTATCCTGTACCTGTGTTAATCGTGTTTGTAGCAACTGCTCTGCGGGCTGATAGTGACGAGACTGTAGTTCAGCGTTTTCCGCCAGTCCGAGCCCTTGCTTGACGTTACTCCAGATTTCGGTGGCTTTTGATGTCGTCAGCGCCGCCACTTTGAGCACCAGATTCTCAAGCGTGGTGCGCTGTGCCGGCGTGAGCGGTTGATCGCCGCTGCTGACGCCGGATCGGCCGGTTGTTGATGAGGACGTCGTCGTGTTGACCGCTTGTTCGCCCGGCAGCGGGGCCCCGGGGCCACTTACTGGTTGCATACTGGCTATCCTCACTGCTGGCGGTTAATGTGGGGAATCATAGCAAGCTCTATCCGCCTTCGATAGTCACAAAACAACGTAAAACCCGGCGTTAATCGTGATGACTCCGCTTAACCAGCGGACGTCTCAGACGCTGCGCCAGTATGACGCCCAGTAACGTCACGCCGCCACCGATCAAATGATAGCCGTGCAGCGATTCATGCAGGAAGATAATCGCAATAACGGCGGTGAATAACGGTGTCAGGTTCATGAAGATGGAGGCGGTGCTGGCGCCCATTCGTATCAGGCCCTGAATCCACATAAACGGCGCGATGATGGACGCCAGAATGCCGGCAAAAGCCACCAGCGGAATGTTCTGACTGTTAAGCTGTACGTTGTCTGCGAACAGAAAATTAGGCAGCAACAGCAGTACGCCGAAAGCGATCTGTACATACAGCGACAGCCAGTTGGGCAAGGGAATATGCCAGCGTTTGGTTAACACACCGTAGAGCGCGTAGGCGGCGGCCGCGCAAAACATCATGATTTCCCCCGGGCCGATGCCCTGCCCAAGAATCTGTTCGGGGTGGCCCTCGCTGATAAGCCAGACAATGCCCGCGAGTGACAACACGCCGCCCAGCAGAATACCGAGCGTAGGCGCGATGCGAAGCAGCGGAATACTGATGATGACCGTTAGCAGCGGCACCAGCGATCCCAGTATTCCCATCATCAAGGCGCTGATAGTGTGCGCCGCGTAATAAGCCAGACTCTGATACAGCGCCATCCCCAGAAACCCAAGCAGCATCAGTTTCCAGCCATACTGACGAATCGTGCGCCAATGTTTGCGGACACCCGGCAGCATAAAGGGCGTCATCACCGCAAAGGCCAGGAGCCAGCGATAAAAAGCGATCGCTGCCGGATCAATCACCGCGGCAGAGAGCTTATTGACGATCACGTTAACTGACCAGATCAGGACGGCGACGGTGGGAAACAATGCGTTCAAATTAATACTTCTCATCAGGAACGGGAAAGCATTCAGTTTAACACTGCCGCTTTCAATGTGCCGAATGGCAGTGTCTTCGCCATCTGCGTATAAAACACCTGACTGATTTTTTACTGTTTCTGCGGTCAGTCATGACAGACACCGGAGCGGAGAATAAGCCCTTGGGCTTCCCCATCATTCAGTGGCAAAATAGCCTCCCTCTTTTTGACAGGGTAACCGATTACCGGGGAAGAAAATGAAGATTCTGGTTGATGAAAATATGCCGTATGCCCGCGAGCTGTTCAGCCGTTTGGGTGATGTGCAGACCGTGCCGGGGCGTCCGCTGCCGTCTGAAACCCTGCAAGGCGCCGATGCCCTGATGGTGCGTTCGGTGACGAAGGTTAACGCTGAACTGCTGACGGGAACATCGGTGACGTTTGTCGGTAGTGCAACGGCGGGCACCGATCATGTCGACCAGAACTGGCTTGCAGCGAACGGTATCCGTTTTTCTGCCGCGCCGGGCTGTAATGCCATCGCGGTTGTCGAATATGTCTTTTCTTCCCTGCTGATGCTCGCCGAACGCGATGGTTTCCAACTGCGTGACAAAACGGTGGGAATTGTTGGCGTGGGCAATGTGGGCGGCAGGCTGAATGCCAGGTTGCAAGCGTGGGGCGTAAAGACGCTGCTGTGCGATCCCCCCAGAGCTGAGCGCGGCGATGATGAAGATTTTCTGCCGCTGGAAACGCTGGTCAGGGATGCCGATATTCTGACTTTGCATACGCCGCTGTACGCGGAAGGTCCTTACCGGACAAAACATCTGGTTGATGAGTCCGTGCTGAATCGCTTTGCCGACGGCCGTATCCTGATTAATGCCTGCCGTGGCCCGGTGGTGGATAATGCGGCATTGCTTGCCGCCCTGAAGCGCGGGGAAAAACTCAGCGTGGTGCTCGATGTCTGGGAGCCGGAACCCGCCTTGTCCACCGAACTGCTGGCTCGCGTCGATATCGGTACGGCGCACATCGCTGGCTATACGCTTGAAGGTAAAGCGCGCGGCACGACCCAGGTTTTTGAAGCCTGGAGTGAATTTATCGGTAATCCGCAGCAGGTTGCCTTGTCCTCGCTATTGCCCGCGCCGGAGTTTACCCGCGTGACCCTGACGTCGCCGCTGGATGAAGCGTTATTAAAGCGGCTGGTGCATCTGGTGTATGATGTGCGCCGGGATGATGCCCTGTTACGTCAGGCTGCGCATCAGGATGGCGGGTTTGACCGCCTGCGTAAGCATTATCAGGAACGACGCGAATGGTCGTCGCTCCATGTCATCTGCGCCGATACTGCCAGCGCGGAATGTCTGCATAAGCTGGGATTCAATGCGACGATGGCAGCCGATCTTTGACGTATTTTCATTGTCATGACGAGATTAGTCGACGGGGATGGTTTATCGCCGTGGAAGTTTATTCATCAATTTGGGGAGAAGAACCACATGTCTGACGGCTGGAATATTGCTCTGCTGGGCGCAACGGGCGCGGTGGGTTCAGCGTTGCTGGCGTTGTTGCAGGAACGTGAATTTCCGGTGGGTGAACTGTATCCGCTGGCCAGCGAACGTAGCGTGGGTGAAATCATACGTTTTAATGGAAAATCCTGTCCGGTTGAGAATGTTGCGGATTTTGACTGGTCGCAGGCGCAACTGGCGTTTTTTGTCGCCGGTCAGGAAGCCAGCGAGCGTTATGCGGAAGAAGCCGGTAACGCGGGCTGTCTGGTTATTGACAGCAGCGGCCTGTTCGCGTTGGAGCCGGATGTACCGCTGGTTGTGCCGGGCGTGAATACGCATGTGCTGGCGGATTATCGTAATCGCAACATCGTCGCGGTTGCGGACAGTCTGACCAGTCAACTGCTGGTGGCAATCAAACCGTTGACGGATATCGCGGGTCTGTCCCGTTTGCAAATCACCGCCATGCTGTCGGTTTCCGCGCGTGGCAAAGCCGCCGTGGATGATTTGGCGGGACAAAGTGCGCGTCTGCTGAACGGTATTCCGCCCGAAGCGGGAATATTTCCGAAACAGCTGGCGTTCAATCTGTTGCCGCTGCTGCCGGATAACGAAGGCAGCGTGCGTGAGGAACGCCGTCTGGTGGATGAAGTGCGTAAAGTGTTGCAGGATGAGGGATTGCCGCTTTCTGTCACCTGTATACAGTCACCGGTGTTCTACGGTCATGCTCAGGTTGTTCATCTGGAAGCATTGCGCCCGCTGTCTGCGGAAGAAGCACGTGACGAACTGCTGCAAGTGGGGGAAGTTCAGGTGAGTGATGAACAGGATTACCCGACCCAGGTGGAAGACGCTTCCGGCAGTATACAACTGAGTATCGGTTGTCTGCGCAATGATTATGGTATGCCTGAACTGCTGCAATTCTGGTCGGTGGCGGATAACGTTCGTTTCGGCGGCGCACTGATGGCATTGGAAACGGCGGAATGTCTGGTGCAGGAGTATCTGGGGTAATGTCAGAACCGATGTTGGCGGGGGCGACTCAGCAAGGAGAGCTTGCCCCGCTGAAAATTGCGCTGGGCATTGAATATGACGGCAGCCGCTATTATGGCTGGCAGCGTCAGGCGGAAGTCGACAGCGTGCAAGGGGGCCTTGAGCGGGCCTTGACCAAGGTGGCGAATGAGCCGATCACGGTTTTCTGCGCGGGTCGTACCGATGCGGGTGTACATGCAACGGGGCAGGTGGTGCATTTTGTGACACAGGCGGTGCGTAAAGACGCGGCCTGGACCATGGGGGTAAATGCGAATTTACCGCCGGATATCGCCGTTCGCTGGGTAAAAACGGTAAGGGATGATTTTCATGCCCGTTTTAGCGCTACCGCACGCCGCTATCGTTATGTCATCTATAATCATCGCTATCGTCCGGCCATACTGGCCCAGGGCGTCACGCATTGCTATCTGCCGCTGGACGCAGAGCGGATGGAACGGGCGGGTCAATGTCTGCTGGGTGAGAACGATTTTACGTCGTTTCGCGCCGTGCAATGCCAGTCGCGGACTCCGTGGCGCAATGTAAATCATTTAAAGGTTACGCGTCATGGCGCTTATATCGTGGTAGATATTAAGGCCAATGCGTTTGTACACCATATGGTGCGCAATATTGTCGGCAGCCTGATGGAAGTGGGCTGTGGCAATCAGCCGGAAACGTGGATAGCCGAACTGCTGGCGGCAAAAGATCGCTCACTGGCGGCAGCGACGGCCAGGGCGGAAGGGTTGTACCTGGTTTCGGTGGACTATCCAACGTGTTTTGCTTTACCTCGACCCCCAATGGGGCCGCTGTTTTTGCATGACGAATGTTGAATGATTGGTTTTGCATGATGGGCTTTTTACGTCATGCACGTTGGCGTAACCGATGTTTGCGTGGCGATGCTGTGATCGATAAAGCGGGTGCTCATGGATGGAAAAGTGCAGTCGAGAGTGGTGTATAGCGGCACTTTCTATCGAAAGAGATGTTTTTATGGAATTCATACAATTTATTATTGATTTTATTCTGCATATTGATGTGCATCTGGCGGAACTGGTCGCGCAATATGGTGTCTGGATTTATGCCATTTTGTTTCTGATCCTGTTTTGTGAAACCGGGCTGGTCGTGACCCCGTTTCTGCCGGGCGATTCCTTGTTGTTTGTCGCTGGGGCGCTGGCTGCGCTGCCATCGAATGACCTGAATGTGCATACGATGGTTTTCCTGATGATTACCGCGGCGGTCATGGGGGATGCAGTGAACTACACGATTGGCCGTTTGTTCGGTGAGAAGTTGTTCAGTAATCCGGATTCAAAAATTTTCCGCCGCAGCTATCTGGATAAAACACATCAGTTTTACGCACGTCACGGCGGCAAGACAATAATTCTGGCGCGTTTTGTCCCTATTGTGAGAACATTTGCGCCGTTTGTCGCCGGCATGGGGCATATGAGTTACCGTCACTTTGCGGCTTATAACATAATCGGGGCGCTGCTGTGGGTCATTTTGTTTACCTACGCGGGATATCTGTTCGGTGACCTGCCGATAGTGCAGGAAAATCTGAAATTACTGATTGTCGTGATTATTTTTGTCTCTATCCTGCCGGGTATTATCGAGGTCGTCCGGCACCGGAGAGCGGCAATGCGTGGCAATGTGAAATAAGTGAACAGTATTTTAACATCCGGTTTGACCAGTTTTTTATCCACAGCACCGGATCGTTATGGTTTAATGGGCAGCATTTATGGTCTGTTCTTGGAACAACCCTTGACGCCAATGCCCTGGTGCCGCGATTGACGCGGGTCTATGGCATTTTTCAATTGGCTGTGTTGTCAGGGAATGGTTGAGGCATGAACAGCGGACTGGCATGTGCCAGGTTCAAGCAGAAAGGTTATCAATGAGCTGGATTGAACGAATTCTTAATAAAAGCAATATCACCCCGACCCGTAAAGCGAACATTCCTGAGGGCGTTTGGACTAAATGTGATAGTTGCGGTCAGGTACTGTATCGCGCAGAGCTGGAGCGCAATCTGGAGGTTTGCCCGAAGTGCGACCACCATATGCGTCTTTCCGCTCGAGCTCGCCTGCAAGCGTTCCTGGATAAAGAAGGGACAGTGGAGTTAGGCAGCGAACTGGAACCGAAAGATATCCTGAAATTCCGGGATTCGAAAAAATATAAAGATCGTCTGGTTGCAGCACAAAAGCAGTCTGATGAAAAAGATGCCCTGATCGTCATGAAAGGGACATTATATGGTATGCCAGTGGTAGCCGCTTCCTTTGAATTTGCTTTCATGGGCGGCTCTATGGCCTCTGTCGTTGGCGCGCGTTTCGTTCGTGCGGTTGAACAGGCGCTGGAAGATGGCTGCCCGCTGGTCTGTTTCTCCGCCAGCGGCGGCGCCCGTATGCAAGAAGCGTTGATGTCGCTGATGCAGATGGCGAAAACCAGTGCGGCATTGGCTAAAATGCGCGAGCGCGGCTTACCGTATATCTCCGTACTGACCGATCCGACGATGGGCGGCGTATCGGCCAGTCTGGCGATGCTGGGCGATCTGAATATCGCCGAGCCTAAAGCCCTGATCGGCTTCGCGGGGCCGCGCGTTATTGAACAGACGGTACGTGAAAAACTACCGCCGGGTTTTCAGCGCAGTGAGTTCCTGATTGAAAAAGGCGCTATCGACATGATCGTTCGTCGGCCGGAGATGCGTTATAAACTGGCGACGATTCTTGCCAAGCTGACCAATCAGCCGGAGCCAGGCAACGATGTGGTTGAACACCACAGCGACGCCGTGTCCGAATCACAGGATGAAGCGTAGCTGAACCGATGAACAGGAAGCGTGAGTCCGCCTCAGGCGACATGCGCGCTTCCTGTATAAAATGAACCGTAAGCCAGTGAACGGGACTCATGGATAATCTTCAAATACCCCAAGCCACGTCGCCTATGGTCACGTGGCTTCATTATCTGGAGCACCTGCACGCCAAGACCATTGATTTGGGACTGGAGCGCATTAAGCAGGTTGCCGAACATCTTCAATTACTACAGCCCGCCAAGGTTGTCTTTACCGTCGCAGGAACCAATGGCAAGGGCACGACCTGCTGTACGCTGGAATCAATCCTGATCTCTGCCGGACTGCGTGTCGGTGTCTACAGCTCCCCCCATTTGCTGCGTTATACCGAGCGGGTGCGAATTCAGGGCGCAGAGTTGCCCGAATCACATCATTGTCAGGCTTTCGCCGCTATCGAAGCCGGAAGAGGGGAGATCTCTCTTACCTATTTTGAATTTGGTACGCTGGCCGCGTTGCACTTGTTCAAGCAGGCGAATCTGGACGTTGTGATTCTGGAAGTCGGTCTGGGGGGGCGCCTCGATGCGACTAATATCGTGGACGCCGACGTGGCCGTCGTGACGAGTATTGCGCTCGACCATACCGACTGGCTGGGTAAAGATCGTGATAGCATCGGCAGAGAGAAAGCCGGGATATTCCGGCAGGGTAAGCCGGCCGTGGTGGGCGAACCCGATATGCCGGTCTCGATAACCGGTATCGCTGATGAGAAAGGCGCGGTGTTGTTGCGTCGTGGCCGGGACTGGGATTTCTCGATCCAACGCGATGGCTGGAGCTGGCAGAACAAGCAGCGCGAGCTGTCAGGATTGCCAATGCCGAATGTTCCTCTGGCCAACGCCGCCACTGCATTGGCCGCGTTGAACTATTCACCGCTGAATGTGAGTGAAGAGGCCATTCGTCAGGGCGTGAAGCAGGCGTTGCTCCCTGGCCGTTTCCAGATCGTTCGTGAAAAACCCATGCTGATTCTGGATGTGGCTCATAACCCTCACGCCGCGGCGTATCTCGCCAACCGTCTGGCAACCCTGCCAAAAGCGGGGAAAATCCGCGCGGTGGTGGGCATGCTGGCAGACAAAGATATTCCCGGCACGCTGAGCTATTTGCAGCCGCTGGTGGATGAATGGTACTGCGCCACGCTGGAAGGTCCGCGGGGCGCGACGGCGGCGCAGCTGGCTGAACATCTGAATCAGTGCCAGTCGTTCTCCGACGTGGTCAGCGCCTGGCGTCAGGCGATGGCGGTATCAACGGAGCAGGATATCGTCATTGTGTGTGGATCTTTTCATACGGTAGCGCATGTAATGGAAGCGCTGGATGAGGAACAAGCCTATGGCGAGTAAATTTCAGAATCGCCTGGTCGGTACCATTATTCTTGTTGCACTGGGCGTGATTGTATTGCCCGGTCTGCTGGATGGTGAGAAGAAGCACTATGAAGATGAGTTTGCGGCTATCCCGCTGATCCCCAAGCCGGGAGACAGCGATGAGATGGATTCGTTGCCTCCGCTGAACCAGTCCTTGCTGACCCAGCCGCCTGAAGGGGCAGAGGCGGCGATGCAGGATAAGCCGCCAGCCGCGGACGGTACGGACACCGGCGTTCCCGCGGAGCGTGTTCCCCCCGACGCGAATGCGCCTGCGGTTGTGACGGCGCCGCCTGCCGTGGTGGAACGGCCACCCGTTCAGACTCCGGCTCAACCTCCCATCGCGCCAAAAGTACAGCCTAAACCGGAGGTGAAGCCAAAAGTTGAAACCAAACCGGAACCCAAGCCTGAAGTCAAACCAGAAACGCCGGCCGCAGAACCAGCGCCCGTCGGACAGGCCTATATCGTTCAACTCGGAGCGCTGAAAAATGCGGACAAGGTGAATGAAATTGTCGCCAAGCTTCGTCTTTCCGGCTATCGGGCTTATACCGTACCCGCAACGCCCGTGGCGGGGCAGATTACCCGTATCTATGTCGGCCCTGATGCATCGAAACAGAAGTTGCAGGCATCATTGGGTGAGTTGCAGCAACTGAGCGGTTTAAGTGGTCAGGTGAGGTCGCATAGCGTGCGTTAAGGAGTGGCATCCGTCTTTATTGTCTATTGATAAAATCGGCGGAAATACGCTACGCAAACGTTTTCTTTTTCTGTTAGAATTCGCCGCGAACAGGATGATGTCGCGGCTTACCGGTAGCATCGTTCATTATTAGGATCGTTCATGGTTTGGGTTGATTACGTCATTATTGGCATCATCGGATTTTCGGCTCTGGTTAGCCTGATTCGAGGGTTTGTTCGTGAAGCGTTGTCGCTGGTAACCTGGGGATGTGCATTTTTTATCGCCAGCCATTACTACGCCTATCTGGCGATCTATTTCACCCGTTTTGATGACGAACTGGTACGTAACGGCATCGCTATTGCCATTCTGTTTATTGCGACGTTGATTGTGGGTGCTATCGTCAACTATGTGATTAGTTCACTGGTTGAACACACTGGATTATCGGGCACCGACCGTGTATTGGGCGTTTGCTTTGGTGCGCTGCGCGGTGTGTTGATTGTCTCCGCACTGCTATTCTTTTTGGATACCTTTACCGGTTTTTCACAGAGTGACGACTGGAAGCAGTCCCAGTTAATCCCGCAGTTCAGTTATATTATCAGGTGGTTTTTTGACTACCTGCAAAGCACGTCAAGTTTCTTGCCGCAGCACATTACACTGCGGTAGCGCTGATGAGGAAAAGACACCATGTGCGGTATTGTCGGTATCGCCGGTTTTACACCGGTCAACCAGTCGATTTATGACGCGTTAACGGTGTTGCAACACCGTGGGCAGGACGCTGCGGGCATTGTCACCATTAATGACTCAAATTGCTTCCGCCTGCGTAAGGCCAATGGCCTGGTGAAGGATGTGTTTGAAGCAAGACACATGCAACGTTTACAAGGGAATATGGGCATCGGCCACGTGCGTTATCCCACCGCGGGCAGTTCCAGTGCGTCGGAAGCGCAGCCTTTTTACGTTAACTCCCCCTTTGGGATCACGCTGGCACATAACGGTAATCTGACTAACGCGCATGAACTGCGTAAAAAGCTGTTCGAGCAGGAACGCCGTCATGTCAACACCACGTCTGATTCCGAAATTCTGTTAAACATTTTCGCCAGAGAGCTGGACCGTTTTCAGCACTATCCGCTGGAAGCCGATAATATTTTTGCGGCGATTGCTGCGACGCACCAGCAAATTCGCGGTGCTTATGCCTGTGTCGCCATGATTATCGGTCATGGGATGGTTGCTTTTCGCGATCCCAATGGCATCCGTCCGCTGGTGATCGGTAAACGCGATCTGGAAGATGGGCGCAGTGAATATATGGTTGCGTCGGAAAGCGTCGCGCTGGATACGCTGGGCTTTGAATTTCTGCGTGATGTTGCGCCGGGAGAGGCGATTTATATCACTGAAAAAGGGCAGTTGTTTACCCGGCAGTGCGCCGAAAATCCGAAGAGCAATCCGTGCCTGTTCGAGTATGTTTATTTTGCGCGCCCGGATTCTTTCATCGATAAAATTTCCGTATACAGTGCCCGCGTCCGGATGGGGCAGAAGCTCGGTGAAAAGATTGCACGCCAGTGGGAAGATCTGGATATTGATGTCGTTATCCCTATCCCTGAAACCTCCTGCGATATCGCGTTGGAAATTGCGCGCATCATTAACAAGCCGTATCGTCAGGGATTTGTGAAGAACCGCTATGTCGGCCGGACGTTCATCATGCCGGGCCAACAGGCGCGTCGCAAATCAGTTCGGCGCAAACTGAACGCTAACCGTGCGGAATTTCGCGATAAGAATGTGTTGCTGGTTGATGACTCCATCGTGCGCGGCACCACGTCCGAGCAGATCGTTGAAATGGCCCGCGAAGCTGGCGCCAAGCGTGTGTACCTGGCCTCGGCGGCACCGGAAATCCGTTTCCCGAACGTGTACGGCATCGATATGCCGAGCGTGAATGAACTGATTGCCCACGGGCGTGAAGTCGAAGAAATTCGCCAGCTCATCGGTGCTGACGCGCTGATTTTCCAGGATCTGGACGATTTGATCGCCGCGGCGCGTGAAGATAATCCAGACATCACACAGTTTGAATGTTCGGTATTCAACGGCGTATATGTGACGAAGGATGTCGATCAGGGTTATCTCGACTATCTGGAAATGCTGCGTAATGATGATGCCAAAGCGTTGCGTAGCCAGAATGAAGTCGAAGATCTGGAGTTACACAACGAAGGCTGAGTCTGAGTGTTATACCTGTAATAAAGCCAACGCGCATGCAACTTGACGTATAACGGGTATAAACATTTTTTAGCGGTGTAATGAGCGAAAAAAGGAGTACGTTCTGACGTGCTCCTTTCCTGTTTTTATCTACTTCTTGCTTATCGTTAATCATTACGGCAAAGTCGGCGCAGATCACTTATTCGCATCAGTTAATCGCATGCGATCAGTCAGAGGCGGTATTGATGAAACGACTCATTATTGGTATTTCCGGTGCCAGCGGTGTGATTTATGGCATTCGTTTGTTGCAGGTTTTGCGGACTGTGGAAGGGATAGAAACTCACCTTATCATGAGCAATGCGGCCCGGCAGACGCTCACTCTGGAGTCTGATTTCAATCTGCGTGACGTCCAGGCGCTGGCCGATGTTGTGCATGACACCCGCGATATCGCCGCCAGCATCTCTTCTGGTTCGTTTAAAACCGCTGGCATGGTGATCCTGCCCTGTTCAATAAAAACCCTGTCGGGCATTGCGCACAGCTACAGCGATAATCTGCTTACGCGTGCGGCGGATGTAGTGCTGAAAGAGCGTCGTCCGCTGGTGCTTTGCGTGCGCGAAACGCCGTTACATCTGGGGCATTTGCGGATGATGACCGCTGCCGTAGAACTCGGGGCGATTATCATGCCGCCCGTGCCGGCTTTTTACCATCGCCCGCAAAGTGTGCAGGATATTATCGATCAGACGGTGAACCGTGTGCTTGATCAGTTTGATATCGAATTGCCGGAAGAGCTGTTTACCCGCTGGCAGGGCTCGTAATGGTCACTTGTTTTTTGCTGTTTCTGGCGAAACACTGTCTATAATAAATAAGGCGTTATGCTTGCTTATAGTGCATTTTTATAACATTGCGCTATTTTTGTGCGCTATTGCACTTTATTGGAGCGAAACGATGTTCATTTACACGCAATCCTTCTCAAATTTTACGCTCTTCCTGGAAATATAGATTAATAAAATCAATTAAATAAATTGTTACTCTGCGACGGGTTACTTTCAGCCGCGTTTCTGGGGTTGTTTTGTCAATGTGGCATGAAAACTGCTATGTTTCGTAATGAGAAATAAACAGCAATCACGTCATTCATATTTACATCGATAAAAACCGTTAAATATCTACGACTAACTTTTGACCTCAATCACTTATGGTAAGGGTAGCAATATGAAAAAACTGGTAAAAATTCTGCCGTTGGCATTAATTCTGGCCGCAGGAAGTGCGATGGCCGCCATTCCCGAAAATATTAAAATTGGTACCGATCCTACTTATGCCCCTTTCGAATCTAAAAATTCCAGCGGTGAACTCATCGGTTTTGATATCGATCTGGCCAAAGAGTTATGCAAACGTATTGAAGCCAAGTGTACGTTTGTCGAAAGCGATTTTGATGCGTTGATCCCGTCCCTGAAAGCCAAAAAAATTGATGCCATCATCTCTTCACTTTCTATTACTGAAAAACGTCAGCAGGAAATCGCTTTCTCTGAGAAATTGTATGCCGCCAATGCCCGTCTGATTGCGAAAAAAGGCGCCAATATCGAACCTACGCTGGCCTCGTTAGGGGGCAAACGCGTCGGTGTATTACAGGGAACGACTCAGGAATCCTACGCGAATGCACTCTGGCAGCCGAAAGGCGTTGAGATCGTCGCTTATCAGAATCAGGAATTAGTCTATGACGACTTGACGGCCGGCCGTATCGATGCCGCGTTTCAGGATGAAGTGGCGGGCAGCGAAGGCTTCCTGAAGCTGGCAGCGGGGAAAGACTATGAGTTTGCCGGCCCTGCGGTTAAAGACGACGTATATTTTGGCGTGGGCACCGGTATTGGTCTGCGTAAAACGGATACCGAGCTGAAAGCCGCGTTGGATAAAGCATTTGAAGAAATTCGCAAAGACGGTACTTACGATACATTTGCCAAAAAATACTTCGATTTTGATGTCTACGGCGGCTAAGACCTCCGTGGTCTGGATTCGGGGATGAGGGCTGTGGCCTCGCCCCGATGTTTTTGAGATATCTTGTCTGGTAATGATGTGCGATGTCATCAACCTCGATGTTTACTCTGAACGGGTATGATTAATGCTTTATGGCTACTCCCAACTCATTCTGGATGGCGCGGCCATGACGCTGGAGCTGGCGGTGAGTTCACTGCTGCTGGCGCTGGTCATTGGTCTGATTGGCGCGGGCGCCAAGCTTTCCGCCAGCCGATTGCTATCGGGATTTTTCTCCGGCTATACCACGTTGATCCGCGGCGTGCCTGATTTGGTGCTGATGTTGCTGATCTTTTATGGTTTGCAGATCACGCTGAATACGTTGACGGAAGCGTTGGGCGTCGGTCAGATCGATATCGATCCGATGACGGCGGGGATTATCACGCTGGGGTTCATCTACGGCGCGTATTTCACCGAAACGTTCCGTGGCGCTTTTCTGGCGGTTTCTCCCGGACAAATTGAAGCCGCCGTGGCTTTCGGTTTTTCACCGATGAAAGTGTTTCGCCGGATATTGTTTCCTTCCATGATGCGTTTTGCCTTGCCGGGCATCGGTAATAACTGGCAGGTCATTCTAAAGGCAACGGCATTGGTATCGTTACTGGGCCTCAATGACGTCATCAAGGCCACGCAGCTGGCTGGTAAAGGGGCGCATGAACCCTTTTACTTTGCGATCGTTGCCGCGGCGCTGTATCTGGTTTTTACCACGCTCTCCAACGGAGTGTTGTGGTGGTTGGAAAGACACTACTCGCAGGGAGTCAAAAAAATAAACTATGAGTGAGATCCTGCAACAATATTGGCAACCGCTGCTGTGGAGTGATGGTTACCGTATGACAGGGCTGGCGATGACCCTGTGGCTGCTGATTTCCTCGGTGGTGATGGGCGGTGTGCTGGCGCTTCCTCTGGCGGTGGCGCGTGTTTCGCCGCGGCGACGATTCAGTTTCCCGGTCTGGTTATTTACCTATGTTTTTCGCGGTACGCCGCTCTACGTTCAGCTATTGGTTTTCTATTCTGGCGTTTATAGTCTGGAATTTGTGCGGGGGACCGACCTGTTAAACGCCTTTTTCCGCAGCGGGCTGAATTGCGCCATTCTGGCGCTGGCGTTAAATACCTGTGCTTATACCACCGAGATTTTCGCTGGTGCGATTCGTTCGATTCCTCACGGTGAAATTGAAGCGGCCAGAGCCTATGGTTTCTCACGCTTTAAACAATATCGTTATATCATTTTGCCGGGCGCGCTACGCATTGCGTTGCCGGCTTACAGCAACGAAGTGATTTTGATGCTGCACTCCACCGCGTTGGCGTTTACCGTCACGGTGCCGGATATTCTGAAAATTGCCCGTGATATTAATGCTGCCACCTACCAGCCGTTTTATGCGTTTGGCATCGCGGCAGTGATCTATCTGGTCATTTCTTTTACGTTAATCGGGTTGTTCAAAAAAGCGGAACAGCGCTGGTTGCGTCATCTTCGTATCCGTTCATCTCATTAAAAGCAGGAACAGAGTATGTCGAATAATAAGCTGATGGTAACGGATCTGCATAAACGTTATGGTCAGCATGAAGTGCTGAAAGGCATTTCATTGCAGGCTAAGGCCGGGGACGTTATTTCCATTATCGGATCATCCGGTTCCGGTAAAAGTACGTTGCTGCGCTGCATCAACTTTCTGGAAAAACCCTGTGAAGGGACGATTCACGTCAACGACCAGGAAATCCGGGTGGTGCGCGATAATGATGGTCAGTTGAAAGTGTTTGATAAGAAGCAACTTCAGCTATTACGCACGCGCCTGACCATGGTATTTCAGCACTTTAATCTGTGGAGCTTTATGACCGCGTTGGAAAACGTGATGGAAGCACCGGTGCAGGTATTGGGGTTGAGCAAAGCCGAAGCACGCGCACGCGCTGTTTTCTATCTGGATAAGGTGGGGATTACCGGGGCGGCGCAGGATAAATATCCGGCTAATCTGTCCGGCGGTCAGCAGCAGCGCGTATCAATTGCGCGCGCGCTGGCGATGGAACCGGAAGTGCTGCTATTTGATGAACCGACGTCGGCGCTCGATCCCGAGCTGGTTGGCGAGGTGCTGCGTATTATGCAGCAACTGGCAGAAGAGGGGAAAACGATGGTGGTGGTCACGCATGAAATGGAGTTTGCGCGCCACGTTTCCAGCCATGTAATCTTTCTGCATCAGGGAGTGATTGAAGAGGAAGGGCCGCCGGACGCTGTGTTCGGTAGCCCTAAGAGCCTGCGTTTACAACAGTTCCTGTCCGGCACGTTGAAATAATCCCTGTCTGGCTGCCCTGCGGGTCAGCCAGCGTTCTTCACGGTATCTTTTGGTGTTATCACCTCTTTCAAGGCTTCTTCCAGTTCAAAGAAACGAAAGCCGAACCCTGCGGCCTCAAGCCGGTGCGGTAATGCGCGTTGTCCCCCCAGCACCAGCGTTGACGCTTCTCCCATCAGCAGTTTGATAACGAAACCCGGTACGCGCAGAAAGCCGGGCCGATCCAGTACGTGCGCCAACATGGCTGAAAACTGTTCGTTGCGAACCGGATAGGGCGAAACCATGTTAAATGGCCCGCTAAGTATCGGATTATCCAGCAGATAAAGAATCCCGTTCACCATGTCATCAATATGAATCCACGACATGTATTGTTTTCCCGATCCGATTGGCCCGCCGAGTCCCAACCTGAAAATAGGCAACATCCTGGCCAGTGCGCCGCCTTCCGCAGAAAGCACGATGCCGGTACGCAACAGACAAACGCGGGTTTTGTCGCTTTCCGCGGATTGCGCCAGCGCTTCCCAACGGGCGCACAGATGATGGGTAAACTCATTGGCGGGCGTTTCATCTTCGGCGACCAGTGCCGCGCCCTGATCGCCGTAATAGCCCACGGCGGAACCGGAAATAAACACGGAAGGGGGTTCGCTGCTGGCGTTAATCAGTCTGGCGAGTTGTTCGGTCATGTTCCAGCGGCTCTGGCTCAGGCGCAGTTTTTGCTGTGGCGTCCAGCGCTTGTCGGCAATAGGTTCACCCGCCAGATTAATGACGCCATCGAAACCGTTGAGTGAGGTTTTATTGTTCAACGTGGACCAGTATTCCACCTGGTCGCCCAAAACCTGTCGGGCTCGTTCGGGATCGCGGGTCAAAACGGTGACATGATGAGAAAGCAGTAATAACCGTTGAATCAGATGGCGTCCGATAAGACCGGTTCCACCGGTAATGAGTAATTGCATGTCTGGCCTCGCTTATCCCTTCATTGTGCAGTCAGTTTCTTGACCATGATGACGGGCTTACTCCTTGTGATAACGCATGGTCATGGAGACAGAATCGGCGTATCGCAAGGCAAACAGTTTATCCACTTCTACTTCAGCATAGGTGATCCAGTCATGATCGCTGGCGATATTGAGCACCTCCTGCGTTAATTTCTCCAGCAGCGCGAAGCGGTTCTCCTCAACGTGGCGAATGATATTTTTGGTGATGGTGCGGTAATTTAACGCATCCTCAATATTCTCGCTGTTGCGTGAACGTTCTGCTGGGTAATGGATCACAACGTTAATAACAACATCTTGTTTGTTATTAATCTCTTCTTCTTTGATGCCAATGAACGTGCGTAGTCGCAGGTTTTTTATGCGAATAATGGCGTCAGTATTTCTGTATGACATTCATTAGTCCTCGGTTTTCCTTTTTGACCTGAAGTTGTCACGTTGGCCGTTGTCGCGTATCGGGCTGATTGCAATCCGCGCCCGGCAAAGGATTCGCGCCTCGTCAGGCCCCGGCGCCGCTTGTTGTGCGCATCGGTAACAATACCAGAAGGTAGCGGCAGGCCGGGCACCATGAAGAGGAAATGACTATTCCTCTGCCAATTTATAGGCGCGTTCCGTCGCCGGACGTTCGCTAATGCGCGCATACCAATTTTTCACCGCCGGATAATCATCCAGATCAACACGTTGACGAGCGTAGGGGACAACCCAGGGATAGGTCGCGATATCGGCAATACTGTAGCGATCGCCGGCCAGCCAGGTGTTTCCCTGAAGCTGTTTGTTCAGTACGCGATACAGGCGCTGCGTTTCCTGCTGGTAACGTTCAATGGCGTAGGGCACCGGCTGAGGAGCATAGTGATTGAAATGGTGGTTTTGCCCCAGCATGGGGCCAAACCCCGCCACTTGCCAGAACAGCCATTGCAGGGTTGCGGTACGCTCACGTAAATCTTTACTGAGCAGGACGTCATGTTTTTCAGCCAGATAGAGCAGGATGGCGCCGGATTCAAACAGGTTGATGGCTTTGCCGCCGTCGGCGGGCTGCTGGTCGACAATCGCCGGAATTTTGTTGTTAGGCGAGATGGCAAGAAACTCGGGCCTGAATTGCTCACCCGTACCGATATTCACGCGGTGAAGCTGATAAGGCAGATTGGCTTCTTCAAGGAACAGGGTGATTTTATGGCCGTTGGGTGTAGGGGCGTAATAAAGATCGATCATGAGTGGCATCTCCGTTTCACTTCAGAAAAACATCGTGGCGCTGCGTGACGGTTGAGCACGCCGATGCTCCGTTAAACTTTCGTATTGGATCAAGCGGGTGTTTCTGAAAAGTCGGAAGATTACCCTACCACTTTCCCGCAGGGAAAATAAGCGGCGGTGATGGCAAGTCATTATGATTAACTTGAATGGTTGTGCGGATTGTCGCGCCGGCCTTAACCGAAGGGGGTGGGGTATGACCGGGAATTGGCGTTACATTCGCCTGGTACACCGGTGAAATGCCCTTAAAGCACGCATCAACTGCCGCATTACGGAGCGGAATGTCCCAAAACGGGGCAGCATCCTATCGGGCGGGGGTGGAAAGAATCAATATCTTACCTGCGATGAGCCCTTCTTCTCATCTGGTACACTCTTTGCAATGTCCCCGGATATTATATTGATACAAGGGATGGCAGGATGGAAAACAACAAAGCAGAACCGGGGTTAAAACGGACATTGGGCAGCTTCCACTTGTGGGGCATTGCCGTGGGTCTGGTGATTTCCGGTGAATATTTTGGCTGGAGTTACGGTTGGGCGCAGGCTGGCACATTAGGCTTCCTGATTACGGCGCTGGCGATTGCCGCGATGTATTGTGCGTTTATTTTCAGCTTCACCGAACTGAGCACCTCGATTCCACACGCAGGCGGACCGTTTGCCTACGCCTATCGCGCGTTTGGCCCGACCGGAGGGTTTATCGCCGGGTTTGCCACGCTGATTGAATTTGTGTTTGCACCCCCCGCCATTTCAATGGCTATCGGCGCCTATCTGAATGTGCAGTTCCCGTCGCTGGATCCGAAATGGGTGGCGGTCAGTGCTTATCTGATATTCATGGGACTCAACATTCTTGGTGTAGGCATTGCCGCGACGTTTGAACTGTTGGTCACGCTGTTGGCCATATTCGAGTTGCTGGTGTTCATGGGCGTGGTTGCCCCGGGCTTTGAATGGGGCAACTTCATCAGCGGCGGCTGGGCCGGTTCTGACGTATTCAGCTCGGTGGCGATATCCGGCATTTTTGCCGCCATTCCCTTTGCTATCTGGTTCTTTCTGGCGATAGAAGGGGCCGCGATGGCGGCTGAAGAAGCCAAGGATCCCCGCCGTACCATCCCTCGCGCCTTCATCTGCGGTATTCTGACCTTAACGATGTTGGCCATTGGCGTGATGCTGTTTGCAGGGGGCGTGGGTGACTGGCGTCAACTGTCTAACATCAACGACCCGTTGCCTCAGGCGATGAAGCTGATCGTCGGCAGTAACAGCGGCTGGCTGCATATGCTGGTATGGCTTGGACTATTTGGTCTGGTGGCGTCTTTCCACGGCATTATTATGGGATATTCCCGCCAGATTTTTGCGCTGGCCCGTGCCGGCTATCTGCCTAAACCACTGGCCCGTGTGCATACCCGTTTCCGCACTCCGCACCGCGCTATTCTGGCCGGGGGCGTTGTCGGTATCGCCGCAATCTTCTCTGATTCGCTGGTGACTATCGGCGGTCAGCCGTTAACCGCCAACATTGTGACAATGTCGGTATTCGGTGCCATTGTTATGTATATCACGTCAATGGCGTCGCTTTTCAAATTGCGTCGTAGCGAACCGGAACTGGCGCGTCCGTTCCGTGCGCCGTGGTATCCGTTTGCGCCGGCGTTTGCGCTGGTGATGGCGGTGATTTGTCTGGCTGCGATGGTGTATTACAACACGCTGCTGGCCATGATTTTTGCGGTCATGATGCTGCTGGGCTATGGCTGGTTTCGTCTGACCAGCACGTCGCGCGATGCCGCGGTGTTTGACCCGCAGTTGACGGTTTCCAAGTAGCGAACGTTTTCATATCATCAAAAATGACGGCCCGCTATCTGCATGCGGGCTGTTACCACATAATGATCGAGGCGAATGGATGTATCAGACAACGCTGAGTCACCGCAGCTATCGTTTTCACGATTTGCGTGAGCTGATGGCGAAAGCGTCACCCGCCCGTTCCGGTGATTTTCTGGCGGGCGTGGCGGCGCAAAGCGCAGAAGAACGAATGGCGGCCCGCATGGCGCTGGCGGATTTGCCGCTGAAGGCCTTTTTGCAGCAGGCGCTGATTCCTTATGAACAGGATGAAGTCACGCGGCTGATTGTCGATTCGCACGATGATGCGGCGTTTGCGCCTATTTCTCACCTGACCGTCGGGGATTTCCGCGACTGGCTGTTAAGCGAACGAACGGACAGCGCACTACTGGCCCGGATCGCTAAAGGGATTACGCCGGAAATGGCGGCCGCAGTCAGTAAGCTTATGCGTAATCAGGATCTGATTCTGGCGGCGAAGAAATGCCGGGTTATTACGAAGTTTCGTAATACGCTTGGATTAGCGGGCCATATCAGCGTGCGCTTGCAGCCCAATCATCCGACGGACGATTTGAAAGGCATCGCGGCCAGTATGCTCGACGGGCTGCTGTATGGAAGCGGTGATGCCATGGTGGGGATCAATCCGGCCAGCGACAGTTTGCCGCTGCTGGAAAAACTGAATTACATGCTGGACGATGTGATCAGCCGTTTTGACATTCCGACGCAGTCCTGTGTGTTGACACACGTCACCAATACGCTGCAACTGATGGAGCGCGGCGCGCCGGTTGATCTGGTTTTTCAATCCATTGCCGGTACTGAAGCAACCAATAGCAGTTTTGGCTTTAATCTGGCGACGTTGGAAGAGGCGCATCAGGCGGCGTTAAGCCTGAAACGCGGTACGCTGGGCAACAACGTGATGTATTTTGAAACCGGGCAGGGGAGCTGTTTGTCAGCCAACGCGAATCACGGCGTCGATCAGCAAACCTGTGAAGCGCGCGCCTATGCGGTTGCCCGGCGTTTCTCTCCGTTTCTGGTGAATACGGTCGTGGGCTTTATCGGCCCGGAATACCTGTATGACGGTAAACAAATTATCCGGGCCGGTCTGGAAGATCATTTTTGCGGCAAGCTGATGGGCGTCCCGCTGGGATGCGATGTGTGTTATACCAACCACGCCGAGGCCGATCAGGATGACATGGATACCTTGTTGACGTTGCTCGCCAATGCCGGGCTGACCTTTCTGATGGGGGTTCCGGGCGCGGATGACATCATGCTGAACTACCAGAGCACTTCTTTTCACGATGCGCTTTATGTCCGTGAGCTGTTGGGACTTAAACATGCCCCAGAATTTGGTGAGTGGCTGGAGAAAATGCGCATCATTGATGCGCAGGGGCGTTTGTGTGATACCAGCAGTCAGCATCCGCTGTTGCAGCATCAGCCCTATCTGGAGGGAAGCCTATGAGTCGGGTGATCCACGACAACCCCTGGGAGACGTTACGTGAGTTTACGGGGGCGCGCATTGCGCTGGGGCGTACCGGCGCGAGCCTGCCGACCCGTGAACTGTTGAAATTCGGCATGGCTCATGCGCAGGCGAGGGATGCCGTTCATCAGGTTTTTGATAGCGAAGCGCTGGCGAATGCATTGGAAAATGCCGGATTGAAAACGCTGACGGTTCACAGTGCGGCGCAAACGCGGGAACAGTATCTGTGCCGGCCCGACTTAGGCCGCCGGTTGTCTGAATCGAGTCGAACGCTGCTGATGAACTCATCAGTCCGGCAGGCCGATTTGCTGCTGGTGATTGGCGATGGATTGTCTTCCAAAGCGGTGCATCGGCAGGCAGTACCATTAGTTTTAGCGTTACAGCCGTATCTCGAACTGCTGGGCTTGTCTTTGGCACCTATCGTATTAGCTCATCAGTCCCGCGTCGCACTGGGTGATGATATCGGTGAATGCATTCAGGCCAAAGCGGTTGCGATCCTGATTGGCGAGCGCCCCGGCTTATCGTCGCCGGACAGTCTGAGCGTCTACATGACCTGGGGACCGCATACCCGGCGGCTTGAATCAGAGCGTAACTGTATCTCGAATATTCGCCCTGAGGGGCTGGATTATCCTCTGGCGGCATTCAAGCTGGCCTGGCTGCTGGAACAATCTTTCCAGCGTCGTTTGTCGGGCGTTCAACTCAAAGATGAAAGTGATAATCCGGCGTTGCACGGACGGATTACGCCACCCCCATCCTTGCTGATGTCGCGTTAATGACCGGCTGTCGCCATACGTTTGATATCGGATACACATTACGTCGTTATTAATACCGAATTCATACTAAGGTCGATGGTACAACTTTGTTAAACTAGATCCCGATTGTTTGGATGGCGATTGTTTTGATAACAATAGTTTTGATAACAATTGCTTTGATGACAATACGTTGACGACGACACGCGGGGGATAAAACGATGAAGTTGATGTTTGCATCTGACCTACATGGCTCTTTGAGTGCGACAGAACGGGTGCTGAGCCTATTTGAGCAAAGCGGCGCGACTTGGCTGATTCTATTAGGGGATTTTCTGAATCATGGGCCGCGGAATCCGTTGCCGGACAACTACCAGCCTGTGGAAGTGGCGGCCTGTCTGAATGCCTATGCCAAACGGATTATCGCGGTGCGCGGGAATTGCGATAGTGAGGTGGACCAGATGCTGCTGAGTTTTCCTATCACCGCGCCTTGGCAACATGTGCTATTGCCGAAAAATCGCCTTTTCCTGACGCACGGTCACCTCTATCATCCTGACAACTTACCACCGTTAAACGTCGGCGATGTACTGGTTTATGGACATACTCATATTCCGGTCGCCGCACAGCGGGGGGATATTTACCATTTTAATCCGGGTTCGGTCAGCCTGCCTAAAGGCGGCTATCCGGCTAGCTATGGAACGCTGGAAGACGATGTTCTGCGCGTTCTTCCTTTGTCTGATGGTGAGCCTATTGCGCAGGTGACCATTAGGCACTAATTTATTTGTGATTACACAGTTAGTGAAGTCTACTATTTAAACAGATACGCGTTGCAACGCGTCAATACTAAAGGGTTTCAAAGGATGGCGGAACAAAGTCAGTCAGCAGACACAGAGTGGGTAGATATCGTCAATGAAAACAATGAGGTAATCGCTCAGTCCAGTCGTCAGCAGATGCGTGCCCAGAGTCTTCGTCATCGAGCTACCTACATTGTTGTGCATGATGGCATGGGCAAGATTCTGGTTCAGCGTCGTACCGAAAGCAAAGATTTCTATCCAGGGTGGTTAGATGCAACGGCGGGAGGAGTCGTGCAAAGCGGAGAGCAGATGCTTGAGTCCGCGCGTCGCGAAGCTGAAGAAGAGCTCGGTATTGCCGGTGTCCCGTTCGCTGAACATGGCCTGTTTTATTATGAAGCAGAGAACTGTCGCGTATGGGGAGGGCTTTTTAGCTGTGTTACGCATGGACCTTTTGCGTTGCAGGAAGCTGAAATTGATGAAGTCAGCTGGTTGTCGCCGGAAGAAATTACCGCGCGCTGTGATGAGTTTACGCCTGATTCACTCAAAGCCTTGTCGCTGTGGTTAACGCGCTACAATGACCAAAACTACGGTAAACCGCTGGCGCGTGACAACAGTGTCAACAACGACAGCCAGAGCCGCGCTGAAGACGGTGGCTTCATTGAACTGGAGAAGTGAGGTTTTCTGTTCGCCGTTATCCCCGTGAAAACGGGGATAACGCTGATAGTCAAGGCGTTGAAATTAAGTCAGCCCGTGGGATTAACGGACAATAATACCCAGCAGAATGCCCAGCGCACCGAAGTCCGCATCACTGAATGTGGTGTTGGCAAAACCGATTTCGCCCAGCACCGGCAGCAGGAACACCGGCAGAAAGGTGATTAGCAGACCCTGAGCAAAAGCGCCCAGAATCGCCCCGCGCCGACCACCGGTCGCATTACCAAATACGCCTGCGGCGGCGCCGACGAAAAAGTGCGGAACGACACCGGGAATAATCACCGTCATATTGAGCAGATACAGCGCGAACATACCGAGAATACCCGCGGCAAAGCTGCTGAGAAAACCGACCAATACCGCGTTTGGCGCATAGGGAAACACGATCGGGCAATCAAGCGCCGGTTTGGCATTGGGCACCAGTTTGTCAGAGATGCCTTTAAAAGCCGGGACGATTTCGGCAATTACCATTCGTACACCCTGTAAAATGATGTAGACGCCCGCAGCAAAGGTAATCGACTGGATAATCGAGAACATCAGCCAGTTCTTGCCGCCACTAATGCTCTTGACGAATTCCGGTCCGGCGAACAGACAGGTAATAATGAAGATAATGCTCATGGTGAACGCGATCGCGACCGGCGTATCCCGCAGAAACAGCAGGCTTTTCGGTACGTTCATATCTTCAGTTGAATGCGCTTTGTTGCCAAACCGGCTGCCGATGAAGCCAGCCAGTACGTACGATAATGTTGAAAAATGGCCGATCGCCACTTCGTCGGAACCGGTGACTTTTTTCATGTACGGGTGAGCAATCGCCGGGAAAAAAACCATCGCCGTGCCAGTGACCAGTGAACCAATGGCAATCAGCGCCACGCCGGAGATGCCTGCGGTAGCCAGAATAACCGCCACCATCATCGACATGAATAGCGTGTGATGTCCGGTAAGGAAGATGAACTTCCAGGGAGTGAAACGGGCGATCAGAATGTTAATTACCATGGCGAAGAACATGATCATCGCCATCTCTCTACCAAAACTTTTCTGCGCTACCGAAACAATCGCCTCATTGTTTGGCACGACGCCCTGAATACCAAACGCGTGCTGAAAGATGTTGGCAAAATCGCCCAACGAGGCGACAACCAGACCTGCGCCCGCGCCGAGTATGATAAAACCCATGATGGTTTTGACCGTGCCTTTAATGCATTCGGTAACGGGTTTTTTCTGGGCGACAAGACCAATCAATGCAATCAGACCGACCAGAATCGACGGTTCGGACAGCACGTCACTCATCAAAAAATGAAAGAAATCCATACTGACCTCCGGTTACAGGGCGCCTAGTTCGGTAAGCGCAATGGACAAACGTTCTTTCATGGCGTTTTTGTCGATCATGTTATCGAGCGAAACGATTTTTCCGTTGACGGACTGCGCAATTAGCTGTTCCGCTATGTCTTTGGTGCCGACAAAAATATCGCTTTGCGTGCCTTTGGCCGAACCCAGATCCACGTGATCAACCTCGGCACTGACGCCCAGATCCCGGATGATGGTTTTAATGCTCATTTCCATCATCAGGCTGGTACCTAAACCGTTACCGCATACGACTGTGATTTTCATTTATTTACTCCGGGGCAGGTAATTAATAGCGCTCAATAATCGCAATAACATCTTGCGGGGTGTTGGCTTGCATGATGGCGGCAATATCATCGCTGTTGTCAAATAATGCCGCCAGCTGTGAAATGGTGTCGATATGGCTGTTACTGTCGGAAGCGGCCAACACCACCAGCAGCTTAACGGGATCGTTTTCGCCAGCCGAAAAATTAACGCCGTTGCGGATTACCGTCAGACTCAATGCCAGACGATTCACGCCTTCTTCCGGACGCGCGTGCGGCATGGCGATGCCGGGACCAATGACGTAATACGGGCCTATCGCCTGGTGTGAGCGATAGATGGCGTCCAGATAACGGGGTTCGATAGCGTGATTGTCGATGAGCGGCCGACAGGAAACGGCCACGGCGTTCCGCCAGTCATCGACGCTGTCAATCAGTTGGATCACATCCGGCGTTAACAGATCTTTTAACATTTATTTTGCTCTCTCTTTACGTCATGCCGCAGAGCGTAGCCGCTTTATACCGCGATTGATGAGATGTTTATCACATTTGGTAGCGCTAACCGATAGCGCTACCAAATTATGTGATAACGATATCATTAACAATGCGATGATCTTTGATGATGTATCTCTGCGGCGGTTATAATAGCTATATATGTCATCTACCCGTTTAGGGTGTGGCGGGGCTCTATGACGGAAGCAGGGAATACCAGAATGGAAAAATTGCGTAAACGCCGCACGACCGGACGGGTTACCCTTCAAGATGTGGCGAATTACGTCGGTGTTGGCATGATGACCGTTTCGCGTGCGCTGAGAACGCCAGAACAGGTATCGGATAAGCTGCGTGAAAAAATAGAGCAGGCGGTGGAATCGTTGGGGTACATTCCAAACCGCGCGGCGGGGGCGTTGGCTTCCGGGCACAGTAATACCGTCGCTGTGCTGATCCCTTCTCTGACCAATCAGGCCGGTTCGCTGTTTATGCAATCATTGCAACTGGCGCTCAATCGCAATAATTACCAACTGCTGTTGGGTTGTCATGATTATAACCAGCAGAAAGAAGCCAGCATTCTCGGCACGTTACTACAGAATAACCCCGATGCGCTGGTCGTATTTAGATCGCAGCTTGCCGACAGCACCTGGCAGTTCATTGAACGGGCTTCCGTACCAACCCTGAATATTGTCGGAGCCGGCAACCCGAATGCCAGACTGACCCTCAGCGTCGATTTTTCTGCCGCTGCGGAAGAGCTAACCCGGCATTTACTGGCGCGGGGGTATAAGAATATCGGCTACGTCTGTGCGCATATGGATAATCGCCTGCAAAAACAGCAGTTGAACGGCTGGCATAAAGCCATGCTGCAAGGCTATCAGAATGCCGATCTGGTCGTGGCGACGCCTGACGCATCCAGCATGCAGTTTGGCCGCCATGCCCTGATGGAACTGCTGCTCAGACAGCCGGAGCTGGATGCGCTGGTCTGCAGCCATGAAGATATTGCGCTCGGGCTGTTGTTCGAGTGTCAGCGCCGGTTGATCAAGGTGCCCGGAAATCTGGCGATAGCCTGTCTGGACGGTAGCGAGAACAGCGATCAAACCTATCCGGTATTGACTTCAGTGAGGGTAGATTATGCAAAAATGGGGCGTGAAACGGGCAAGCTACTGATATCCATGCTTAAGAAAGGAGTGGAAGAACCAATCAGTCTTCCTTTCAGCTATCGGTTTGAACCGGGAGGAAGCAGTTAATATCCCAGGTAAATATGCATGGCTGACGGCGTCGTCAAAGCAAAGCGCAACACACGCTATGTACAACATAACCGGTGGATTTGTCAGTAAGCGCAATGATTGCGCATGCATAAAAAAATCCCCGCTTGCGCGGGGATCGGTATGTGGCAGACGGAGAATTAAAGCTGGGTTGCCTGAATCGCCGTCAGGGCAACGGTGTAAACGATGTCGTCTACCAGTGCGCCACGTGACAGATCGTTGACCGGTTTGCGCATACCCTGCAACATCGGCCCGATGGAGATCAGGTCTGCTGAACGCTGTACCGCTTTATAAGTGGTGTTACCGGTGTTCAGATCGGGGAAGATAAACACGGTGGCTTTACCTGCAACCGGAGAGTTCGGCGCTTTGGATTTCGCCACGTCGGCCATGATGGCGGCGTCATATTGCAGCGGACCGTCGATGACCAGATCCGGGCGTTTTTCCTGAGCCAGACGAGTTGCTTCACGAACTTTTTCCACATCGCTACCGGCACCGGAATTACCCGTAGAGTAGGAAATCATCGCAACGCGTGGGTCGATGCCGAAAGCAGTGGCGGAATCGGCAGACTGGATCGCGATTTCAGCCAGTTGTTCAGCGGTTGGGTCCGGGTTGATGGCGCAGTCGCCGTAAACCAGAACCTGCTCAGGCAGTAGCATGAAGAACACGGAAGAAACCAGAGAACTGCCCGGCGCGGTTTTGATCAACTGCAACGGCGGACGGATGGTGTTAGCGGTGGTATGAACCGCGCCGGAAACCAGACCGTCAACTTCGCCCTGTTCCAGCATCAGTGTACCCAGGACGACGTTGTCTTCCAGTTGCTCACGCGCAACCACTTCGGTCATGCCTTTGCTCTTGCGCAGTTCAACCAGACGTGGAACATAACGTTCGCGCACGGCAACCGGATCGACGATTTCAATACCTTTACCTAATTCTACGCCCTGAGCGGCAGCGACGCGCTGGATCTCTTCCGGGTTCCCCAACAGAACGCAGTGAGCGATACCACGTTCGGCACAGATAGAGGCGGCTTTAACAGTACGCGGTTCATCACCTTCTGGCAGAACGATACGCTTGCCGGCTTTACGCGCCAGTTCGGTCAACTGATAACGGAACGCAGGTGGCGACAGGCGGCGTGAACGTTCGGATTCGGCGCTCAGCGAGTCAATCCACTGGGTATCGATGTGGCGAGCCACGTATTCCTGAACTTTTTCCACGCGCTGGTGATCGTCTGCCGGCACTTCAAGATTGAAGCTTTGCAGGCTGAGCGAGGTCTGCCAGGTATTGGTTTTAACCATAAAGACAGGCAGTCCGGTCTGGAAAGCGCGTTCGCACAGTTTGCTGATGCTCGGGTCCATTTCGTAGCCGCCGGTCAGCAGCAGGGCGCCGATTTCCACGCCGTTCATTGCGGCCAGACAGGCGGCAACCAGTACGTCAGGGCGGTCTGCGGAGGTGACCAGCAGTGAGCCTGGACGGAAATGCTCCAGCATATGAGGAATGCTGCGCGCGCAGAACGTCACGGATTTCACGCGGCGAGTCTGAATATCGCCTTCGTTGATGATACGGGCATTCAGGTGTTTGGCCATATCGATTGCACGGGTGGCAATCAGCTCAAAGCTCCACGGAATGCAACCCAGTACCGGCAACGGGCTATTGGCAAACAGGAGTTTCGGATCGATATTGGTAACGCTGGCTTTGCTGGAATCATCAAAGATTTCAGACAGGTCAGGACGCGTACGACCTTGATCATCCACCGGGGCGTTCAGTTTGTTGATGATCACGCCGGTGATGTTTTTATTCTTGCTGCCGCCGAAGCTGGAACGGGCCAGTTCGATACGTTCTTTCAACTGTGCGGGCGAGTCGTTGCCCAGCGCCAGTACGAAAACGATTTCCGCGTTCAGCGTTTTTGCGATTTCATAATTCAGCGCGTTGGCGAACTGATGTTTGCGGGTCGGAACCAAACCTTCGACCAGCACCACTTCCGCATCTTTGGTGTTTTCATGGTAGCGGGCAATGATGTCTTCCATCAGCACGTCCTGCTGGTTGGAACTCAGCAGCGCTTCAACACGGTTCATCTGCAACGGTTCTGCTGCATTGATGGAGGAGTTGGCGCGAATGATGGTCGTGGTCTGGTCTGGCGTATTGTCGCCAGTGCGAGGCTGAGCGATAGGTTTGAACACGCTCAGGCGGACGCCTTTTTGTTCCATGGAACGGATGACACCCAGGCTGACGCTAGTCAGACCAACGCTGGTGCCAGTTGGGATCAACATGATTGTACGGGACACGGCTAAACCTCTTGACGGTTGCTCGTTAGTCAAAAACAACTCCGTCAGCCTGAGCTGACGGAGTTGGCGTTCTTTATTTTTACGCTGTCAGACGGAGGGCGTCCTGAGCGATGACCAATTCTTCATTGGTCGGAATGACCAGCGCCGGACGGGTACCCTCTTTAGCGATGTTGCCGCCTTTGCCGAAACGTGCGGCCAGGTTGCGCTCGTGGTCGACGTCAAAGCCCAGCAGGCCCAGTTTTTTCAGCGTCAGTTCACGTACCATCGCGGCGTTTTCACCGATACCGCCGGTGAAGATGACGGCATCCAGACGACCTTCCATCAGGGCGCTGTAAGAGCCGATGTATTTAGCCAGACGGTGGCAGTAGACATCCATTGCACGTTTGGCATCTTCTTTGGTCATATAGTTGTCTTCAACATAGCGACAATCGCTGGTGACTTCCGTCAGCCCCAGCAGACCGGACTCTTTGGTCAGCAGTTTATTAATGGCTTCAACGCTCATGCCCAGCGAGTCATGCAGGTGGAAAACGATGGCCGGATCGATATCGCCGCTGCGAGTACCCATTACCAAACCTTCCAGCGGCGTCAGCCCCATAGAAGTATCAACGCATTTACCGTTACGAACCGCCGCCACAGAACCGCCGTTGCCCAGGTGGCAGGTAATGACGTTCAGTTCATCAACCGGCTTATTCAGGGCTTTAGCCGCCTGTTGAGTAACGAAATAGTGGCTGGTGCCGTGTGCGCCGTAGCGACGGATGTGATGTTCTTTATACAGTTTGTACGGCAGGGCATAAAGATAAGATTCTTCCGGCATGGTCTGGTGGAACGCGGTGTCGAAGACAACCACGTTCTTGTCGGCCAGTTTAGGGAAGGATTTCAGCGCTTCTTCGATACCGATCAGGTGTGCTGGGTTATGCAAAGGTGCAAAAGGTATGGAATCTTTGATACCCTGCAAGACATCGGCGTTGATAACGGCGGACTGAGTGAATTTCTCGCCGCCGTGAACGATACGGTGGCCGATGGCCACCAGTTGTTCAGACAGTTCCGGTTTTTGAGCCAGAATGTTGCTAACGATGAAGTTCAGCGCTTCGCTGTGAGCTGCGCCAGCACCCAATTCAGCTTCTTGTTTGCTACCGTCCATCTTCCATTTGATACGGGCTTCAGGAAGGTGGAAACATTCGGCTAAACCGGATAGGTATTCTTCCCCGTTAACAGCATCGATGATGGCAAACTTCAGGGATGAACTACCACAGTTAAGAACCAGTACTAACTTACTCGACATGGAAGTACCTACTTGTTATACATGGTTAAAAAAATGTCATACAGAGGTAAGTCTATCGCACACCACTGTTGGCATTTATGATTAACATCATGCCTTGGTGTGATACACCTGACATGACGATGAAAAAATGTCGATGTCTCTAAGCGTTGATACCGAATGAACAGTATACTGAACATGACGCCAACGTGATGAGACCGCAGCTTATTAAAAGCGATGAATAACCGCGTTATGGCTGTTGGCAGCGCTTGTTGTAGTGAGGGAACGTACTCCCTGCGTATAGGCATACGATTTTAGTATATAGCAGCCAAATATATAGCGGCCAAAAGGCCGTTCTAGAATACCGATAGCGTACGGCAAACACAAAATATATTTTAACCTTATCAAATTGAGTTGTTGGTTTGTGCAAAAGTTTTATTTTTTATCTTTAAAGTTGAGGTGTGACTATGGCAACGAAACCTAGCGGTAGAATCAGTTGGCTACAGTTACTCCAACGTGGGCAGCACTACATGAAAACGTGGCCTGCCGATAAGCGTCTGGCTCCTGTCTTTCCTGAAAATCGTGTGGCGCGTGCGACCCAGTTTGCCGTTCGTTTTATGCCGCCGTTGGCGGTGTTTACCCTGACCTGGCAGATTGCCCTTGAAGGGCAACTAGGCCCCGCCATCGCCACCGCGTTATTTGCCTGTAGTTTACCTATGCAAGGGCTATGGTGGCTTGGACGTCGCTCCGTGACACCGCTGCCGCCTACGCTATTGAATTGGTTCCATGATATCCGCCATAAGCTGCTTGAGTCTGGTTTGGCGCTGGCGCCGCTGGAGGAAGCCCCTACGTACCAATCGTTGGCCGATGTGCTGAAACGCGCTTTCAAACAGCTTGATAAAACGTTTTTGGACGATCTGTGATCTGAATCCGACTGGGCGTGCGTGGACGGTGATTTTTCTCCTTCCTGCTGTTTTAAATCAAAAAATCGTCTGCTATTGCTATCACGAAACGATTCAGTATGCGATTCTGCTGTCAATAACGATTCTGTTATCAATAACATGGTAATCGGCGGTATGCCGGGATGTGGTTCAGGAGAGCACGATGGAAATGACAAATGCCCAGAGATTGATCCTTTCAAATCAATACAAAATGATGACCATGCTTGATCCGGAGAACGCAGAGCGTTATCGCCGGCTGCAAACTATTATCGAGCGGGGCTATGGTTTACAGATGCGCGAATTGGATCGTGAGTTCGGCGAGCTGAGTGAAGATGTCTGCCGCACGATTATCAATATAATGGAAATGCACCACGCCTTGCAGGTGTCGTGGGACAATCTGAAAGATAAACAGGATCTGGACGAACGTCGCCTGATCTTTCTGGGCTTTGATGCGGCGACGGAAGCACGCTATCTCGGCTTTGTCCGTTTTATGGTGCACGTGGAAGGGCGCTATCCGCATTTCGACTCGGGTACGCATGGCTTTAATGCCCAGACTAAAATGTGGGACAAGTATGGCCGTATGCTGTCCATCTGGCAGTCTTGTCCGCGCCAATATCATTTGAGTGCGGTTGAGATCGCACAAATTATCAACGCCTGAATGATTGCAAAGGGGCTTTCTGTGGAGTGTAAAGGTTTTCTGTTTGATTTGGATGGTACGTTGGTTGATTCATTACCTGCCGTAGAACGTTCCTGGATTAACTGGGCAAAAGCACACGATATCGATCCACAGGAAGTTCTGGATTTTATTCATGGCAAGCAGGCGATTACTTCTCTGCGGCATTTCCTCCAGGGACAGAGCGAGGAGACGATTCAGCAGGAATTCTATGCGTTGGAAAAAATTGAAACGATGGATACGCAGGGTGTCGTCGAAATGCCCGGGGCGAAAGCCCTGCTAGATCGATTGGATGAACTGGGTATCCCGTGGGCAATCGTCACATCGGGGACGATTCCGATTGCCAGCGCGCGTCACCGGGCCGCGGGGTTGCCTGCACCGAAAGCGTTTATTACCGCGGAACAGGTTGCTCAGGGTAAACCGCATCCTGATGCTTACTTGCTCGGCGCCCAACAGCTGGGCCTGAATCCGGCAGAGTGCGTGGTGGTCGAAGATGCGCCGGCAGGCGTATTATCTGGGTTGGCGGCAGGGTGTCGGGTTATTGCGGTAAAAGCGCCGTTGGATACGCCGAAACTGGATCAGGTCGACCTGGTTTTAAATTCGCTGGAACAGATTCGAATAGAGAAGTCTGACAACGGCGTTAGTATCGTCTATGGTCAATAAGTTTTTGTAATTTACTGACAAAAGTATGATTAAATATGATCGAACCTCGCATCAGCGAGGTTTTTTTATGGCAGACTATCCCTGTCTGCCACCCTAAAAAATGCATCGGTTTTTTATGGCATTTTGAATATATTTCCTATCAATGAACTCTTTCCGTCAGGGGAACCGTTTTGAATAGCGAACTTCTCTGGGTTTTATCCCTGTTGCTGATCGCCATTGTGTTGTTTACCACCAATAAATTACGCATGGATGTCATTGCACTATTGGTCATTATCGCGTTTGTTTTGAGCGGAACGCTGACATTACCCCAGGCGTTGGTGGGATTTAGCGACCCTAATGTGATTTTGATCGCGGCGCTGTTTGTTATTGGTGAGGGTTTGGTGCGTACCGGCGTTGCCTATCAGGTGGGAGACTGGCTGGTGCGAGCCGCGGGCAGCAGTGAAATCAAAATGCTGGTGTTGCTGATGGTGACCGTTGCCATGCTGGGTGCATTTATGAGCTCAACGGGCGTGGTGGCTATCTTTATTCCTGTGGTGCTGAGTGTTTCTGCCCGCATGAAAACATCACCGGGCAGATTGATGATGCCATTGAGCTTCGCCGGGCTAATCAGTGGGATGATGACGCTGGTGGCGACGCCGCCCAATATGGTCGTCAGCAGCGAACTTATGCGCGAAGGTATCGCGGGGTTCGGTTTTTTCAGTATGACGCCAATCGGTATGGTGGTGTTATTGATGGGCGTGGCCTATATGATGGTGGCGCGTTACTGGCTCAGCGGTGCGGAAACGGAAGCCTCAAAAGATGCCTGGAAAAGAAAAACATTTCGCGACCTGATTCGGGATTATAAGCTGACGGGCAGGGCGCGTCGTTTGGCGATCCTCTCCGGTTCCCCTTTGATTGGTCATCGCCTGGACGATCTTCGTCTGCGTCAGCGCTATGGCGCCAATATCGTCGGGATTGAACGCTGGCGAAAATTTCGTCGCGTGATGGTCAGTGTGGCGGGCAACACCGAGCTTCGCCTGAACGATGTCCTGCTGATTGATATGTCGGCGTCGGAAATGGATCTGCGTGAGTTCTGTACCTCGCAGCGTCTGGAACCGATGGTGCTGCGCGGGGAATATTTTTCAGAACAGGCTCGTGATGTCGGCATGGCGGAAATGTCGTTGATTCCCGATTCCGAGCTGTTGGGAAAAACGCTCTATGAAGTGGGGTTCCGCAGCCGCTACGGATTGAGCGTAGTGGGTATTCGTCGCAACGGTGAGGCGCTGGAAGGGATTTTGGCAGACGAGCAACTGCAACTCGGTGATATTTTGCTGGTTATTGGTGACTGGCGAATGATCCGGCAGTTGCACACGCAGAAAAACGACTTTTTGTTGCTGAATTTGCCCGCGGAAGTGGATGATGTCGCACCTGCGGTCAGTCAGGCTCCCCATGCGTTATTTTGTCTGGCGTTGATGGTCGCCATGATGCTGACGGATGAAATTCCCAATGCGATTGCGGCGCTGATCGCCTGTTTATTAATGGGCAAGTTTCGCTGTATTGACATGGAAGGCGCTTATCGGGCGATTCACTGGCCCAGCATTATCCTGATTGTGGGAATGATGCCGTTTGCACTTGCCTTACAGCAAACCGGCGGGGTGGCGCTGATCGTGAATGCGCTGATGGAAGTCGCCGGGGAGGCTGGGCCTCATGTCATGCTGGTCTGTCTGTTTATATTGTGTGCGGTTATCGGGTTGTTTATCTCGAATACGGCGACAGCGGTGTTAATGGCGCCGATCGCCATTGCGGCAGCCAAACAGATGGGCGTTTCGCCCTATCCATTTGCCATGATCATTGCTATTGCGGCTTCAGCGGCGTTCATGACGCCGGTGTCATCGCCGGTGAATACGCTGGTATTAGGGCCGGGGGGATACAAGTTTGGCGACTTTATCCGTGTCGGTGTGCCGTTCACCATCCTGGTGATGATAGTGAGTGTGATGATGGTACCGTGGTTGTACCCTTTCTGATCGTTTTTGGTTCAGGCAACGGCATCGGCGAGACGGATTGCCCCGCTGGAGCAATCCATTATCCTGGCGCGTGATTGCTGGCTATCGTGGAGAAAGCACCGCAATCTCATCAGCATTATAGCGGGGAATCCTGACTGATTTCATCCAGCGACAGACTAAAGCTTGGAATAAAGACATCCATGAAATAGTCCATTTCCGGGCTGTTGCGCAGCTGCAATGTTTTCTCTAACCGGGCTTTGGCCAGCGTAAATTCGGTATTACCCGCAGACAGTTCTTCCAGACATTTCAGATAGGCGCAAAGCGCATCGGCCTGTTTGACAATCGCCCGCTCGTCCTCGCTCATATATTGTGCATCCAGAAGCGAACGGTAGTCCTGTTGCAATTCTTCCGGAAGCATCTCAATCAGTTTTTGCTGTGCGATCTTCTCAATCTTTTTGTACTCATGGGCAATTTGCGCATTGTAATACTTGATTGGCGTAGGCATATCCCCCGTCAACACTTCGCTGGCATCATGGTACATCGCCAGTAAGGCAATTCGTTCCGCATTGATGTTGCCGTTGAACTTTCGGTTTTTAATTACCGCCAGAGCGTGGGCGACAAAAGCCACCTGTAGGCTGTGTTCAGAAACATTTTCTGTGCGGACGTTTCGCATCAGCGGCCAGCGGCTAATGAGTTTAAGACGGGATAGATGGGCAAAAAAGTGACTCTGATTCATAACATCTCTCAGACAGCAGCACGACAAGAATCTATTGTGAGCACTTGGGCAGGATTATGCAATCAGACAAAATAACGCCGGACAGGGAACTGCCCGGCAAGGCGCGGCATGGGTTATTGGTGATAACCTTCCAAAAAACGCCCCAGTTTGTGGACTGCCATATCCAACTCGTCAATGCGTGGCAGCGTCACAATTCGAACGTGATCCGGGTAAGGCCAGTTGAACGCGGTTCCCTGTACCAGCAGCACTTTTTCCTGCAATAGAAGATCCAGAACCAACTTCTGATCGTCATGGATATTGAAGCGTTTGGCATCAATACGCGGGAACATATAGAGCGCGCCGCTGGGTTTGACGCAGGAGACGCCAGGAATCTGATTGATCAGTTCCCAGGCGCGGTTGCGCTGTTCATACAAACGTCCACCGGGTTGGATAAATTCGCTGATGCTCTGATAACCGCCAATGGCGGTTTGAATGGCATGTTGCATCGGTACGTTTGCGCACAAACGCATTGATGCGAGCATTTCCAAACCTTCAATATACCCTTTCGCATGCTTTTTCGGGCCATTCAATACCATCCAGCCCTGACGGAAACCGGCGACGCGATAGGTTTTTGATAAACCATTAAAGGTGACGGTCAGCAGATCGGGGGCGAGCGCGGCAATAGAATGATGCTGGGCGTCATCATAGAGAATTTTGTCGTAAATTTCGTCAGCGAAAATAATCAGGTTATGTTCGCGGGCGATGGTCACGATCTCAAGCAGCAGCGCTTTGCTATAGACTGCGCCTGTCGGGTTATTGGGATTGATGATGACAATACCGCGGGTACGCGGCGTGATTTTTTTACGAATATCGTCCAGATCGGGAAACCAGCCGGCTTCTTCATCGCAGAGATAATGTACGGCATTGCCGTTGGAAAGTGATACGGCAGCCGTCCACAGCGGGTAGTCCGGCGCAGGCACCAGCATTTCGTCGCCGCTGTTCAGCAACGCCTGCATTGATTGCACAATCAGTTCGGAAACACCGTTGCCGATATAGACATCTTCAACCGTCATTTCGCGCATGTCCCGAGCCTGATAGTGCTGGACGATGGCTTTACGCGCGGAATACAGGCCTTTTGAGTCACAGTACCCTTGTGCTGTCGGCAGATTGCGGATAACGTCGACGAGGATTTCATCCGGAGCTTCAAAGCCGAAAGGGGCGGGATTACCAATATTCAGCTTGAGGACTTTATTCCCTTCTTCTTCAAGTCGTTTGGCTTCCTTCAGAACCGGACCACGAATGTCATAACAAACGTTCTCCAGCTTTTTGGATTTTTCAATCGGAGACATAAATATCACAAACCTTTTGCGGGAAAAGCGTATTCCTGTGTGGAATAGCATAACCCGCTTAATGTACTCCTCCCGTTGTACCTTTTGAAGAATGTTTATCTCGATATCTACAAATATCAGTGCCGGCATACTATGGCATTGTGTACTAGTTGATTAGTGCGCTATGGTAGGTTCAGAGGGCGGTCTTTCATCAGTTTGTAACTGTTTTCTCTACTACAACCGGTCTCAGGTTATTTTAAATAACAGAGATTGTTTATTTTTTAGAGTGAAAAAAAGCGGAAACGATTTTTTATTCTGATAAAGATTAAGATTGATGAATCATTTAAAATAAAGATGAGACATCAATTGAAAAGACGATAGGGGTAACGAAATATAAGTATTTTTTTGCCCTTACCGTGCGTCTGCGATAGTGTCTTCAAATGTATGGGTCGTTCCCAATACATGTAATAAAACACCAGGAATGCTCTTGTTAAAAATTAAAATAGATAAGTGAATAATCGTATGACCAATGCAAATCGACCAGTACTTAATCTCGATCTTGATCTATTGAGAACGTTTGTCGCTGTTGCAGATTTAAACACCTTTGCAGCCGCCGCTGTTGCCGTATGCCGGACCCAATCGGCCGTCAGCCAGCAAATGCAACGTTTAGAACAACTCATCGGAAAGGAGCTGTTTGCCCGTCATGGGCGTAATAAGCAGTTAACCGAACACGGTATCCAGTTTCTCGGATACGCCAGAAAAATATTACAATTCAATGACGAAGCTTGCGCTTCATTAATGTATAGCGATATTCAGGGGACGCTGACGATCGGCGCTTCCGATGATACTGCGGATACTATTCTTCCCTATATTTTACACCGGGTAACTTCTGTTTTTCCTAAATTATCGATAGCGGTAAGTGTGAAACGCAGTGCTGAAATGTTGGAAATGCTACATGAGGAAAAAATTGATCTGGTGATTACCACGATGAATAGCGTTGGCTTTCCCCATGTTTTATTACGCAGCTCTCCTACGTTATGGTATTGCGCCGCGGATTATCAATTCAGATCTGAAGAACCGGTTCCGCTCGTCGTATTGGATGAACCCAGTCCTTTTCGCACATTGGCCATAGAAAGGCTGAAAGCGGCAGGGATACCCTGGAAGATTTCTTATGTGGCGTCAACGTTGTCCGCCGTACGCGCAGCGGTCAAAGCCGGGCTTGGTGTAACGGTTCGTTCGGTCGAGATGATGAGCCCCGAGTTGAAAGTGCTGGGGGAGGAGGATGGGTTACCCAGACTGCCTGAAACCCGTTATTTCCTGTGCAGAAACCCGCATCATGAAAATGAGTTGGTAACCGCGATTTTCAACGTGATTGAATCAGGGAATAAATCGCATGTGATCCCTGTTTCAACGGCGCAGGATTGAGCAGCGAAGGTCGGCTTTTCGATCTTATCGCTGAGGGATACGGTGTAATTTTATGATAAACCTGACATTATTCGGGCAACAGGGACACAACCCGAATGATGGCGGCTTGTCGGTGATGCGTGCGTAAAGCACGCTATCCAGCTATCAGATATCCTATAAATGCCTCGGCTGAAAGGGGACGTTGCTACAGGATCGCATTCCTTTGCTTTTTATAAAACGATAGTTTGATTTTTTTAAAAGGTTGTTGCAAAAATTCACCTCCTGCCTAAAGTCAACCCCGCCAATTTTTTTACTAACTAAATTGAAAAAAATGTGTGCTGGATCAAAAAATATCCCTAATAACCCTATGGGGGAACAGGCATTCCTTGTGAAAATGGTATAGTGGCATCGCGAATCAGAGTTTTCTACAGTCGTAATTTGTTAACGAGTCACGAAACTGACTCGATTTAGCCGAAGGTAAGGACACAAAATGTTAACAAAACTACGTGCATGTAAACTAATGTACTGTTATTTTTAGTAAGGTTGAAAAAAGGTTACAAAATTAGGGACTCAACCACGCCGAATGCCGCTGACCTGATACGTTTCCGTGCTTTTCGTGTGGTTATTTATCCTTCCTTTTAATCGATGTGGCGCATTAACTGCCGGAAAAAGAGCAGATGTGTTACCCGCCACTTTTGATGAGTAAGCAAAGAGTATGTCAACAACTACTGAAGTCCTCGCCCACCATTGGGCGTTTGCGCTATTCCTTATCGTTGCTGTGGGCCTGTGCGGTTTCATGCTGGTAGGGGGATTCTTGCTTGGTGGGAGAGCAAGGGCCAGAGCTAAAAACATTCCTTATGAATCCGGTATTGATGCGGTGGGTTCAGCGCGTTTACGTCTGTCCGCTAAGTTTTATCTGGTCGCCATGTTTTTCGTTATCTTCGACGTTGAAGCCTTATACCTGTATGCCTGGGCTGTCTCTATCAGGGAGAGCGGCTGGGTCGGCTTTATCGAAGCAACCATTTTCATTTTGGTGCTGTTGGCTGGTTTGATTTATCTGGTACGTATCGGGGCGCTGGACTGGATCCCTGCTCGTTCCAAGAGACAAGTCGTCAAATCAGACATGATCAACACTACCGATACTCATCAGCAGTAACAGCGAGGCATTTTAAGATGGACTATACGCTCACCCGCATAGAGCCGGACGGTGAGAATGACCGTTATCCCCTGCAACGGCAGGAGATCGTTTCCGACCCTCTGGAGCAGCATGTTCACCGCAGTGTCTATATGGGCAAACTGGAACATGCATTACACGATACCGTGAACTGGGGTCGTAAACATTCTTTATGGCCATATAACTTTGGCCTTTCCTGTTGTTACGTTGAAATGGTGACGTCGTTTACTGCCGTTCATGACGTCGCGCGTTTTGGTTCTGAAGTATTGCGTGCTTCACCGCGCCAGGCCGACTTTATGGTCGTTGCCGGAACATGCTTTACCAAAATGGCGCCCGTCATCCAGCGTTTGTATGAACAAATGCTGGAGCCTAAATGGGTGATTTCCATGGGAGCCTGCGCCAACTCCGGCGGCATGTACGATATCTATTCCGTTGTTCAGGGCGTCGATAAATTCCTGCCGGTTGATGTGTATATTCCTGGCTGCCCGCCGCGCCCTGAAGCCTATATGCAAGCTCTGCTACTGTTAAAAGAGTCCATTGGAAAAGAGCGCCGTCCTCTGTCATGGGTCGTGGGGGAACAGGGCGTTTACCGTGCCAATATGCAATCCGAACGGGAACGCAAACGCGGTGAGCGTATCGCAGTGACCAACCTGCGTTCGCCCGATGAGATTTGATCTGTAAATGATGATTACGCTGGCCGTGTAATATCACGATAACAGTGTGCGGCCATGATCAGATACAGCAATAGCACATTTAATGTGGTGACATTTATGACAGATTTAACGACGCACGATCTCGCTCTGCCTGCCTGGCAAACCCGCGATCACCTTGACGATCCGGTCATTAGCGAACTGCGTAACCGTTTTGGGCCGGATTCATTTACTGTACAGGCAACGCGCACCGGCGTTCCTGTCGTGTGGATCAAGCGTGAGCAATTACTGGAAGTGGTGTCTTTCCTGAAAAAACAGCCGAAACCGTATGTCATGCTGTTTGATTTACACGGTGTGGATGAACGTTTGCGTACGCACCGTGAAGGTTTGCCTGCTGCTGATTTCTCTGTTTTTTACCATCTGATTTCCATCGAACGTAACCGCGACATCATGTTGAAAGTCGCGCTGGTTGAAAATGATCTGCACTTGCCGACCATGACCGGCCTGTTCCCGAACGCCAACTGGTATGAGCGTGAAACATGGGAAATGTTCGGTATCACCTTTGACGGCCACCCCCATTTAACGCGCATCATGATGCCGCATACCTGGGAAGGTCACCCGTTACGTAAAGATTATCCGGCGCGTGCGACCGAATTCGATCCTTTCGTGCTGACCAAGCAGAAAGAAGATCTGGAAATGGAATCGCTGACGTTCAAACCAGAAGATTGGGGAATGACGCGCGGCACCGAAAATGAGGACTTCATGTTCCTCAATATGGGGCCGAACCATCCCTCGTCGCACGGCGCTTTCCGCCTCATCCTGCAACTGGATGGCGAAGAAGTGCTCGACTGTGTGCCCGATGTGGGTTACCACCATCGCGGTGCGGAAAAAATGGGTGAGCGTCAGTCCTGGCACAGCTACATTCCTTATACCGACCGTATTGAGTATCTGGGCGGCTGCGTCAATGAAATGCCGTATGTTCTGGCCGTTGAGAAACTGGCCGGCATTGAGGTGCCGGATCGCGTGAAGACGATTCGCGTCATGCTATCCGAACTCTTCCGTATCAATAGCCATCTGCTCTATATCAGTACGTTCATTCAGGACGTTGGCGCCATGACGCCAGTGTTCTTTGCCTTTACCGATCGCCAGAAGATCTACGATCTGGTTGAAGCGATTACCGGTTTCCGTATGCACCCAGCCTGGTTCCGGATCGGCGGTGTGGCGCACGATTTGCCGCGTGGTTGGGAACGCCTGCTGCGCGAATTCCTCGACTGGATGCCGTCCCGTCTGGACACCTATGTCAAAGCCGCCTTGCAGAATACCATCCTTAAAGGCCGTACTCAGGGCGTCGCCGCCTACAATGCCAAAGAGGCATTGGAATGGGGGGTAACGGGCGCAGGCTTGCGTGCAACCGGTATTGATTTCGATATACGTAAGCGTCGTCCGTATTCCGGCTATGAAAACTTTGACTTTGAAGTACCGGTCGGCAATGGCATCAGTGATTGTTACAGCCGGGTGATGCTGAAAGTTGAAGAACTGCGTCAGAGTCTGCGGATCCTGGAACAGTGCCTGAAGAATATGCCGGAAGGGCCGTTCAAGGCGGATCATCCGCTGACCACGCCGCCGCCGAAAGAGCGCACGTTGCAGCATATTGATACCCTGATTAACCACTTCCTACAGGTTTCGTGGGGGCCGGTTATGCCTGCCAATGAATCATTCCAGATGATTGAGGCAACCAAAGGTATCAATAGCTACTACCTGACCAGCGATGGCGGCACCATGAGCTACCGCACCCGTATTCGCACGCCGAGTTACGCGCATCTGCAGCAGATTCCGTCGGTAATCCGAGGATGTCTGGTATCCGATTTGATCGTTTATCTCGGCAGTATTGATTTTGTCATGTCAGATGTGGACCGCTAATTATGCACGATCATAACAACACTCACGATCATATCGACGCTCAGGGGCAACCCGCCGCCGATTCACTGACGAAAGAAAATGTTTTTGTGTTGAGTGACGCAGAGCGTGACGCGATTGAACACGAAAAACACCACTATGAAGATGCCCGCGCGGCATCCATCGAAGCACTGAAAATCGTGCAGAAGCAGCGTGGCTGGGTGCCGGATGGCGCCATCTCGGCGATTGCCGATGTACTGGGCATCCCGGCCAGCGATGTTGAAGGTGTTGCGACATTTTATAGCCAGATTTTCCGTCAACCGGTTGGACGTCACATTATTCGCTATTGCGACAGCGTGGTGTGCCACATCAATGGTTACCAGGGCGTTCAGGCCGCGCTGGAGCGCAAGCTCAGCATCAAACCGGGCCAGACAACCTTTGACGGACGTTTCACGTTACTGCCGACCTGCTGTCTGGGGAACTGTGACAAGGGGCCGTCAATGATGATTGACGACGATACCCACAGCCACGTGAAGCCTGAAGATATTGAATCGTTATTGGAGCAGTATCAATGAGTAAAAACATTGTCCTGACTGCTGAGCAACATCCTTTGACCTGGCGTTTGCGTGAAGATAAACAACCAGTATGGCTGGATGAATATCGCAGCAAAAACGGCTATGCCGGCGCGCAAAAAGCATTAAGCGGCATGGCGCAGGATGAGGTGGTTTCTCTGGTCAAAGATGCCGGACTGAAAGGGCGCGGCGGCGCCGGCTTTTCGACGGGGCTGAAATGGAGCCTGATGCCGAAAGACGAAAGCATGAATATCCGTTATCTGCTGTGTAACGCAGATGAAATGGAGCCAGGGACATACAAAGACCGCCTTTTGATGGAGCAGCTTCCCCACCTGCTGGTGGAAGGCATGGTGATTAGCGCGTTTGCGCTAAAAGCCTACCGCGGCTATATCTTCCTGCGCGGCGAGTATATCGAGGCGGCAGAGAATTTACGCCGCGCGATTGAAGAAGCAAAAGCAGCAGGGTTGCTGGGTAAAAATATTCTGGGCAGCGGATTTGATTTTGAGCTGTTCGTTCACACGGGGGCGGGCCGTTATATCTGCGGTGAAGAAACGGCGCTGATAAATTCTCTGGAAGGCCGCCGCGCCAACCCGCGTTCCAAACCGCCTTTCCCGGCGTCTGCCGGCGCATGGGGCAAACCGACCTGTGTGAACAATGTCGAAACCCTGTGTAACGTACCTGCAATTATTGAATATGGTGCGGCGTGGTATCAGGGGCTATCGGCGGGCAAGAGTAAAGATGCCGGTACGAAGCTGATGGGTTTCTCCGGCCGCGTCAAAAATCCCGGATTATGGGAACTGCCATTCGGTACGACCGCCCGTGAAATTCTTGAAGACTATGCTGGCGGTATGCGCGACGGATTGAAGTTCAAAGCCTGGCAGCCCGGCGGCGCGGGTACGGACTTCCTGACGGAAAGCCATCTCGATTTACCGATGGATTTTGAACATATCGCGAAAGCCGGCAGCCGTTTAGGCACGGCACTGGCGATGGCCGTCGATCACGAAATCAACATGGTTTCGCTGACCCGTAATCTGGAAGAGTTCTTTGCTCGCGAATCCTGCGGCTGGTGTACGCCTTGTCGTGACGGCCTGCCGTGGAGCGTTAAACTGCTGCGCGCGCTGGAACGAGGGGAAGGGCAACCGGGCGATATTGAAACGCTGGAACAGCTATGTCGTTTCCTTGGGCCGGGCAATACCTTCTGTGCGCATGCGCCAGGTGCCGTTGAGCCTCTTCAGAGCGCCATTAAATATTTCCGGGAAGAATTTGAGGCGGGAATTTCTCCACAATATCTGGGTAATCTTAAAGCGATTGGCGGTATTCAACCCAACCTGTTGAAAGAACGCTGGTAATAAGTACTGGCCTGATAAGTGTGAGATGCAGTCAATGTATCCGCCGGGTGGCGCAAATAAGCCACGCCGATAATAGAATTTTTGATTAGCGCTCGTGGCAACACGGGCCATTATGGAAGCATGCTGACTATGGCTACTATTCATGTAGACGGCAAAGAGTATGAAGTAAACGGAGCGGACAATCTTCTTGAAGCCTGTCTGTCTCTGGGGCTTGATATTCCTTATTTTTGCTGGCACCCGGCGCTGGGAAGCGTCGGATCCTGCCGCCTTTGTGCGGTAAAGCAATACCAGAACGCGGAGGATACCCGAGGTCGTCTGGTGATGTCATGTATGACACCTGCCACACCGGGAACGTTTATCGCGATTGAGGACGAAGAAGCGCAGCTATTCCGTAAAACGATAGTTGAGTTTCTGATGACCAATCACCCTCACGATTGTCCGGTATGTGAGGAAGGCGGTAACTGTCATCTACAGGATATGACGGTGATGACGGGACAGAACTTCCGTCGCTATCGTTTTACCAAACGTACCCACCGCAATCAGGATCTCGGCCCCTTCATTTCTCATGAAATGAACCGCTGTATCGCTTGCTATCGCTGTGTGCGTTACTACAAAGATTACGCGGATGGCAAAGATCTCGGCGTCTACGGCGCGCATGACAATGTCTATTTCGGTCGTCCCGAAGACGGTACGTTGGAAAGCGAATTTTCCGGTAATCTGGTCGAAGTCTGTCCTACCGGCGTATTTACCGACAAAACGCATTCCGAGCGCTATAACCGTAAATGGGATATGCAGTTTGCACCGAGTATCTGCCAACAGTGCAGCATCGGTTGTAATACCAGCCCCGGAGAGCGCTATGGCGAGCTGCGCCGAATTGAAAACCGGTTCAACGGCAGCGTAAACCATTATTTCTTATGTGACCGCGGCCGTTTCGGCTATGGCTACGTTAATCTGAAAGATCGTCCTCAACAGCCATTGCAGCGTCGTGGTGACGACTGGATCGCGCTGAATGCCGATCAGGCGCTGCAAGGCGCCGCTGATGTTTTACGTCAGGCGAAGAAAACCATCGGTATTGGCTCGCCTCGCGCCAGCATCGAAAGTAACTTTGCTTTGCGTGAGCTGGTTGGCGCCGAGAATTTTTATACCGGTATCGCTCAGGATGAACAAAATCGCCTGCAACTCATGCTGAAAGTATTGCGTGAAAGCGGCGTGCGCACCCCCGCTCTGCGTGAGATTGAAAGTTATGATGCGGTTCTGATACTGGGTGAAGATTTGACTCAGACGGGAGCGCGTATTGCACTGGCCGTGCGTCAGGCGGTGAAAGGCAAGGCGCGTGAAATGGCCGCCGCGCAGAAAGTCGCGGACTGGCAAATCGCGGCCATCATGAATATCGGCCAGCATGCCAAGCATCCTCTGTTTATCACCAACGTGGATAATACCCGTCTGGATGATATTGCCGCCTGGAACTATCGTGCGCCTGTCGCCGATCAGGCCCGGCTGGGGTTCGCCATTGCCCATGCTCTGGACGAAAATGCCCCGGCGGTGACCGATCTGGCGCCGGGGTTGGATCAGAAGGTCGATATCATCGTACAGGCCTTGTCCGGCGCGAAGAAACCGCTGATTATTTCAGGCACCAACTCCGGCAGCGAAGAGATCATCGCGGCCGCCGCAAACGTGGCGCAGGCGTTGAAACATCGTGGTGCTGATGTCGGGATTACTTTTGTCGCTTCCGCCGCAAACAGCATCGGCCTGTCAATGATTGGTGGCGGTTCGCTGGATGAGGCGCTGGCGCAGTTGGAAAGCGGAGATGCGGATAGCGTTGTCGTGCTGGAAAACGATCTCTATCGCCATGCTTCGGCTGCGCGTGTCGACGCCGCACTGGAAAAGGCGGTTAATCTGGTGGTTCTGGATCATCAGCGCACCCCGATTATGGATAAAGCCAGCCTCATTCTTTCATCAGCCAGTTTTGCTGAAAGCGATGGAACGTTAGTCAATCAGGAAGGCCGCGCCCAACGCTTCTTCCAGGTTTACGATCCAACCTACTACAACGATAAAGTCGTCATGCTGGAAAGCTGGCGCTGGCTGCATTCCCTGTTTATCACCTATAACAGCCGTCAGGTTGACTGGACTCAGCTCGATCATGTGATAGATGCCTGTGTCAGCGCCTTGCCGCAATTGTCTGCTATCAAGCAGGCTGCGCCGGACGCTTCATTCCGCATCCGTGGGCAAAAGCTGGCGCGTTCGCCGAACCGCTCCAGCGGGCGTACCGCAATGCGCGCCAATATCAGCGTGCATGAACCGCGTCAGCCGCAGGATAAAGACACGATGTTTGCTTTCTCGATGGAAGGAAACAACAGTCCGACCGCCGACCGTCAGCAAGTCCCGTTCGCCTGGGCTCCGGGCTGGAACTCACCGCAGGCCTGGAACAAATTCCAGGACGAAGTGGGGGGGCATCTGCGTCATGGCGATCCGGGCGTGCGTATTATTGAAGCTGGCGAAGGCACGCTGGGGTATTTCGACAATATTCCCTCTGCGTTTGTCGCAGAAGCCGGTCAATGGCGGGTTGCACCGTATTATCACCTGTTTGGCAGTGAAGAGATGTCACAGCGCGCTTCGGTTATTCAACAGCGTATGCCGGAACCCTATGTGATGGTTAACCCTGCTGATGCGGCCGAGCTTGGCGTCAATGCCGGCGCTTTGCTGGAGTTGACCTGCGATGGTCTGACGCTGCGTTTACCGCTGCGCTTAAGCGCTGAACTGAGTCAGGGACAGGTTGGTTTGCCGCTTGGATTCCCGGGAATCGCCCCGGTTCTGGTGGGTGCAACCGTTGAAAATCTGCGGGAGGCAGCACAATGAGTTGGTTAACACCGGAAATTATCGAGATTCTGAGTTCAGTCGGAAAAGCGATCGTGATCCTGCTGGTTGTCGTGACCTGCGGGGCATTCATGAGTATGGGTGAACGTAAGCTGCTGGGATTGTTCCAGGGGCGCTACGGACCGAACCGGGTAGGTTGGGGCGGTTCGTTGCAGCTTGTCGCCGATATGATCAAAATGTTCTTCAAAGAAGACTGGGTGCCGAAGTTTACTGACAAAGTCATCTTCACCCTGGCGCCGATGATCGCATTTACCTCGCTGTTGCTGGCTTTCGCCATAGTCCCGGTCACTCCGACCTGGGGCGTTTCTGACCTGAACATCGGCCTGTTGTTTTTCCTGATGATGGCGGGACTGGCCGTTTATGCGGTGCTGTTCGCCGGCTGGTCAAGTAACAACAAATACTCACTGCTGGGTGCGGTTCGTGCGTCGGCGCAAACGTTGAGTTATGAAGTGTTCCTTGGGCTGTCCCTGATGGGGGTGGTTGCTCAGGCCGGTTCATTCAACATGCGCGATATTGTGGATTCACAGGCGCATCTCTGGAATGTGATCCCGCAATTCTTCGGCTTCATCACTTTTGCTATTGCAGGCGTTGCGGTATGTCACCGTCATCCGTTTGACCAGCCGGAAGCAGAGCAGGAACTGGCCGATGGTTATCACATTGAATATTCCGGTATGAAATTCGGTTTGTTCTTTGTGGGCGAGTATATCGGCATCGTGACGGTTTCCGCACTGATCGTCACCCTGTTCTTCGGGGGCTGGCATGGACCGCTGCTGCCGCCATTTATCTGGTTTGCGTTAAAAACGGCATTTTTCATGATGATGTTCATTCTGATTCGTGCGGCTTTACCCCGTCCGCGTTATGACCAGGTGATGGCTTTCGGCTGGAAAGTCTGCCTGCCGATAACGTTATTGAACCTGCTGGCGACCGCCGCCGTCATTTTGTACAACGCTCAATAAGGGGTGAATAAACCATGACATTAAAAGAGTTAGTGGTTGGTTTCGGCACCCAGATACGCAGTATCTGTATGGTGGGATCGAATGCTTTCAGAAAGCGCGAAACCAAAATGTATCCCGAGGAACCTGTTAATCCGCCGCCACGTTACCGTGGCCGTATCGTGTTAACGCGCGATCCGGATGGTGAAGAGCGTTGTGTAGCCTGTAACTTGTGCGCGGTGGCTTGTCCGGTTGGCTGTATTTCTTTGCAGAAAGCCGAAACCAAAGATGGACGCTGGTATCCCGAGTTTTTCCGTATCAACTTCTCGCGTTGCATTTTCTGTGGTTTCTGTGAGGAAGCCTGTCCGACCACAGCCATTCAACTGACGCCAGATTTTGAAATGGGGGATTACAAACGCCAGGATCTGGTTTATGAAAAAGAAGATCTGCTGATATCGGGGCCGGGTAAATATCCGGAATACAACTTCTACCGGATGGCCGGAATGGCAATTGATGGGAAAGATAAAGGCGAAGCCGAAAACGAAGCCAAACCCATTGATGTCAAAGGCTTATTGCCCTAAGGAGCTAGCATGGAATTCGCTTTTTATATCGCGGGGTTGATAGCGGTGCTGGCGACATTACGCGTCATTACCCATACCAACCCAGTGCATGCACTGTTATATCTGATCGTTTCCCTGCTGGCTATCGCGGGTGTGTTCTTCTCGCTGGGCGCTTACTTTGCCGGCGCGCTGGAAATCATCGTTTACGCGGGCGCCATCATGGTGCTGTTCGTGTTCGTCGTCATGATGCTTAACCTCGGTAATTCAGTGGTAGAGCAAGAGCGCGCATGGCTGAAACCGGGAGTCTGGATCGGTCCCGGCCTGTTGTCGCTTGTGTTGCTGACGGTGATTGTGAAGGCGATTCTTAGCCTGAGCGATCAGAACATCACCGGTGAAATGGTGGACGCGAAATCCGTAGGGATTAGTCTGTTCGGGCCTTACGTTTTAGCGGTTGAGCTTGCCTCAATGCTGCTACTGGCTGGATTGGTCGTTGCTTTCCATATTGGTCGTGAAGACAAGCGTGGCGACGTCATCAGCAAAGAAAGCGCGAATCAGGATGTTGAGAAAAAAATAACGGGGGAACGCGCATGATTCCGTTACAGCATGGCTTGATTTTAGCCGCTACGCTGTTTGTTTTGGGGCTGACCGGATTGCTGATTCGCCGTAACTTGCTGTTTATGTTGATCAGTCTTGAAATCATGATCAACGCCGCCGCACTGGCATTTGTGGTGGCAGGCAGTTACTGGCAACAGCCGGACGGGCAGGTGATGTACATTCTGGCGATTACGCTGGCGGCTGCCGAGGCAAGTATCGGTCTGGCGCTGCTGCTGCAAATGTATCGTCGTCGTCAGACCCTGAATATTGATACAGTCAGTGAGATGCGCGGATGAACTTACTCTATTTAACAATATTATTTCCGCTGCTCGGATTTTTGTTGCTGGCTTTTTCCCGCGGTCGCTGGTCAGAGAATACCTCTGCGACCGTAGGGGTTGGCTCGATTGGTCTGGCAGCGTTGGTTACCGCCTGGGTTGTGGTCGATTTTATGGGCCAACAGCACGGTGGCGTTACCTTCTTTAACCAGCATTTGTGGACATGGATGGCGGTTGGGAACTTTGACATCGGCGTGACGTTAACGCTGGATGGTCTGTCGGTGACCATGCTTTCCGTGGTGGTCGGCGTCGGTTTCTTCATCCACCTGTTTGCCTCCTGGTATATGCGTGGCGAAGAAGGCTATTCGCGCTTTTTTGCCTATACCAACCTGTTTATTGCGAGCATGGTGGTGTTGGTTCTGGCGGATAACCTGCTGCTGATGTACCTCGGATGGGAAGGAGTCGGCCTGTGCAGTTATCTGCTGATCGGCTTCTACTATACCAATCCGAAGAATGGCGCAGCGGCCATGAAAGCGTTCGTGGTCACCCGTGTTGGTGACGTGTTCCTGGCATTCGCCCTGTTCATTCTCTACAAAGAACTGGGTACGCTGAACTTCCGTGAGCTGATGGTTCTGGCTCCGCAACAGTTGGCAGAAGGCTCCCCGGCGATTACCTGGGCAACCTTGATGCTTCTCGGCGGCGCGGTAGGTAAATCAGCGCAGTTGCCATTGCAGACCTGGCTGGCAGACGCGATGGCCGGTCCGACCCCTGTTTCAGCCTTGATCCACGCCGCAACCATGGTAACCGCGGGGGTCTATCTGATTGCCCGTACGCATGGTCTGTTCCTGATGGCGCCGGATATTCTGCATCTGGTCGGTATTATCGGTGCGGTAACGCTGGTATTGGCAGGATTCGCCGCACTGGTTCAGACCGACATCAAACGTGTTCTGGCGTATTCCACCATGAGCCAGATTGGTTACATGTTTCTGGCGCTTGGCGTTCAGGCATGGGATGCGGCCATTTTCCACCTGATGACGCACGCGTTCTTCAAAGCGCTACTGTTCCTTTCCTCTGGTTCGGTAATTCTTGCCTGCCATCACGAACAGAACATTTTCAAAATGGGCGGCCTGCGTAAAACCATCCCGTTGGTTTATGTCTGCTTCCTGGTCGGCGGTGCGGCGCTGTCGGCGTTGCCGCTGTTGACGGCGGGTTTCTTCAGTAAAGATGAAATTCTGGCCGGCGCATGGGCGAACGGACATATCAACCTGATGGTGGCGGGATTGGCTGGCGCCTTCATGACCTCGCTGTACACCTTCCGTATGATCTTCATCGTGTTCCACGGTGAAGCAAAAACGCAAGCGCACGCCGGGAAAGGCATTTCCCATCATTTACCACTGATTGTGTTAATGGTGCTGTCAACTTTTATCGGTGCGATGATTGTTCCTCCTTTGCATGGCGTACTGCCGGAAACAACGGAGCTTGAGCATAGTCAGGTAATGACTCTGGAAATTGCTTCCGGCGTAATTGCCATTGCGGGAATTTTGCTGGCTGCCGTGCTGTGGCTGGGCAAACGTCAGGTTGTTGATAGTATCGCGAAAAGCGCGCCTGGACGTTTCTTCTCGACATGGTGGTTCCATGCCTGGGGCTTTGACTGGGTATACGACAAAGTCTTTATCAGACCTTATCTGGCGATTGCGAAGCTGTTGCGGCGCGATCCACTGAACTTACTGATGAATATTCCGGCTTTCATTACCCGCTGGGGAAACCGTGGGCTGACAGTAAGCGAGAATGGTCAAGTGCGCTGGTACGTTGCCTCGATGAGTTTGGGTGCTGTCGTGGTGCTGGCCTTGTTATTGCTGATTTAAGGCGGTACCCGGTAACGTGCGAAGGGCGGGGCATTCCCTGGGGGAGTCCCTGCCACGGCAAAGTTTTCAGATTTCTTTAATTTAGGGACACAAAACGCCATGCTACTACCTTGGCTAATTCTTATCCCCTTTATCGGCGGTCTGCTGTGTTGGCAGCTTGAGCGTTTTGGTACGAAAGTACCGCGCTGGATCGCGTTGATTGCTATGGGGCTGACTCTGGCGCTATCTCTGCAACTGTGGTTGCAAGGTGGCTATTCGCTGGCAACACCCAATGGACTGCCGCAGTGGCAGGCCGAGTTCAATGTTCCATGGATCCCTCGTTTTGGTATTGATATCCATCTCGCATTGGATGGCCTGTCGATACTGATGGTGGTGTTGACCGGTTTACTGGGGGTTCTGGCGATCCTCTGTTCGTGGAATGAAATTCAACGCTATCAGGGTTTCTTCCATTTGAATCTGCTATGGATTCTGGGCGCCGTCATTGGGGTCTTCGTCGCTATCGACTTGTTCCTGTTCTTCTTCTTCTGGGAGATGATGCTGGTGCCGATGTATTTCCTGATCGCACTGTGGGGACACAAAGGCTCCGACGGTAAAACCCGTATTACCGCCGCGACCAAGTTTTTCATCTATACCCAGGCCAGCGGGCTGGTGATGTTGATTGCGATTCTGGCGCTGGTATTTGTGCACTATAACGCGACTGGCGAGTGGACATTCAACTATGAGAAGCTGATCGATACCCCGATGTCCCGTGGCGTCGAATATCTGTTGATGCTCGGCTTCTTCATCGCTTTTGCCGTGAAAATGCCGGTGGTGCCGCTGCATGGCTGGTTGCCGGACGCGCACAGCCAGGCGCCGACGGCGGGTTCTGTCGACCTTGCGGGTATTTTGCTGAAAACGGCGGCCTATGGTCTGCTTCGTTTCAGCCTGCCGCTGTTCCCGAATGCTTCACATGAATTCGCGCCTATCGCCATGTGGCTTGGCGTGATCGGGATTTTCTATGGCGCATGGATGGCCTTTAATCAAACCGATATCAAGCGCTTGATTGCCTATACCTCCGTTTCCCACATGGGATTCGTGATGATTGCCATTTATTCCGGCAGTCAGTTGGCCTATCAGGGGGCGGTCATTCAAATGATTGCGCACGGTCTGTCCGCCGCGGGCCTGTTTATTCTGTGCGGCCAACTGTACGAACGTCTGCACACCCGCGATATGCGCGAGATGGGGGGCCTGTGGGCACGCCTGAAATATCTGCCCGCGCTGTCGCTGTTTTTTGCAGTGGCCACGCTGGGGATGCCGGGCACGGGCAACTTTGTCGGCGAATTCATGATTCTGTTCGGCAGCTACCAGGTGGTGCCGATGATCACGGTGATTTCAACATTTGGTCTGGTATTTGCGTCGGTGTATTCGCTGATCATGATGCAACGCGCTTACTATGGCGCGCCGAAATCCGATCGGTTGTTGCAGAGTATGTCGATGCGTGAATTGTCCATCGTGATGTTGTTGGTGGTATTGCTGGTGTTGTTAGGGGTGTTCCCGCAACCGATTCTGGATACCTCCAGTGCCGCGATGTCAAATATCCAGCAGTGGTTCATGTCGTCTGCTCCAGATTCAATAATTTCAACAACAAGGCCGTAATTCGCCATGACAATAACTCCTCAACAACTAATCGCGCTATCGCCGCTGTTAATCGTCGGATTGACGGTAGTGGTTGTGATGCTGTGCATTGCGTGGCGACGCAACCATTTTGTTAACGCAACCGTGACGGTTATCGGCCTGAATATTGCGCTGCTGTCGCTTTACTTTGTCGGCCAGGCAGGGCCAATGGATGTGACGCCGTTACTGCGTGTTGATGGCTTTTCCATGTTTTATACAGGACTGGTGCTGCTAGCCAGTCTGGCAACCAGCACCTTTGCTTATCCGTGGCTGGAAGGCTATCCGGATAATCGTGATGAGTTCTATTTACTGGTTCTCATTGCTGCGCTAGGGGGGATTTTGCTGGCGAGTGCGAATCATCTTGCTGCGCTGTTCATCGGTATTGAATTGATATCTCTGCCGCTGTTCGGCCTGATTGGTTACGCATTCCGTCAGAAACGCTCGCTGGAAGCCAGTATCAAATACATGTTGCTTTCCGCCGCCGCATCTTCTTTCTTGCTGTTTGGTATGGCGCTGGTGTACGCCGAGTCCGGCGATCTGAGCTTTGCCAGCCTGGGTAGCAGCCTGAGCGATCAGCAGATTCACGAACCGCTACTGTTGGCGGGGCTGGGGATGATGATCGTGGGTCTGGGCTTTAAACTGTCTCTGGTTCCCTTCCAACTGTGGACTCCGGACGTATACCAGGGCGCGCCTGCCCCCGTGTCAACATTTCTGGCTACTGCCAGTAAAATTGCCATTTTTGGTGCGGTCATGCGTTTGTTCCTCTACGCGCCGATGGTCGATAGTGATTCTATCAGAATGGTATTGGGGCTGATTGCCATTGCTTCCATCCTGTTTGGCAACGTGATGGCGGTCTCGCAGAGCAATATCAAACGTTTGCTGGGGTACTCGTCTATTGCGCATCTGGGTTACCTGTTGGTTGCGCTGATTGCGGTGCAAAGCCATCAGATGGCGCTGGAAACCGTGGGTGTGTATCTGGTGGGGTATCTGTTCAGTAGCCTGGGCGCGTTCGGTGTGGTCAGCCTGATGTCCAGCCCGTATCGCGGCCCGGATGCTGATTCACTGTTCTCTTATCGCGGCCTGTTCTGGCATAAACCGATTCTGTCCGCAGTGATGACGGTGATGATGCTGTCGCTGGCGGGTATTCCGATGACTCTGGGCTTTTTCGGTAAATTCTATGTTCTGGCCGTCGGTGTGAATGCCGAACTATGGTGGTTAACCGGCGCTGTTGTGCTGGGGAGCGCCATCGGTCTTTACTATTATCTGCGCGTGATGGTCAGTCTGTATCTGAGCGCGCCGCAAGTGCTACAGCGTGATACGCCAAGCAACTGGGCGCTGACCGCAGGTGGCGTGGTGGTTCTTATTTCCTCCATCGCCGTACTGTTCCTTGGGGTCTATCCACAACCGCTGATCTCTCTGGTGCAATTAGCGCAGCCAATGATGTAATCACAGACGACAGTCTGATTGATAAAAAAGCCGTTGATGAGAATCAGCGGCTTTTTTTTATCCGTTATTCGCAGAAAAAGGGCACTTTAGGAATGATCCGCCCACATCTGACGCAGAAGGCGCGCAGAATTGTCTATAGTTAATCGGACAATGATTTTTCATAGAAGAGGGAGAACATTATGGCAGCAGCAAAGCAACAGCCTGAAGAAATTCGTATTGATGATGACTTAAAACTTTTGTCCGAGACGTTGGATGAGTTACTGCGTTACTCTGGGGATCAGGCCGATAAAGCCTATCTGGATTTGAAAAAGGGAGCAGAGAAAGCCTTGCTGGAGGTGAAAGCGCGTATTGGTGCAACCGATAGTTACTATGCACGGGCAAAGCAGGTTGCGGATAAAGCTGACGTCTATGTACACGACAAGCCATGGCATGGTATCGGTATTGGTGCAACCATCGGACTGGTTCTGGGGTTATTACTGGCAAAACGCTAGTGGTCTGATGAAAATATGTAATGCCCAACTGAACTGATTTTCACACATGGCAGGCTAAATGCAGCAAACATTCTGTAGCGGTATCATTTCGACAGAATGTTTGCTTTTAGTGCGAAGTCATCCCGATATGCCTATTGCTTCTTTTATTATCATTTCTCACCGCACTTAAATCTTATCCTCCCGTTCGGGCATCCCTTGTACCCAATAAATGGCCTCAAAAGGCCGTAGCGTCAATGTACCCGGTTGGTCGGCTGCATCGACATAGTTGCTCAATAGCAAGCGCCAGCGACGATCGTCAGCGTTGATAATAGGCGGCGATTGCCAGCTTTGGGGCGTTTTCCCAAGATTCGCCACAACCAATAGTCGCTGACCACGCCAGCATCGCTGATAACACCAGAGGGAAGGATGATTGGGCAGTAGATCCTGATAATCACCGTGGGTGAGTAGCGGAAGCTCTTTACGCATAAGGATCAATTGCTGATAGGTATAGAAGATCGAATTTTTATCGGCCAGGGCCTGTTCGATATTAATCTGCGGATAATTGCTGCAAAGTTGCAGCCACGGAGTACCGGTGGTAAATCCCGCCTGTTCACCCCCCTCCCACTGCATTGGCGTTCGACTGTTATCCCGCGAGCGGGCCGCGAGGATTGCCAGTAGACGCGCATCCGACTGCGCGCCGCCGCTTTGTTCGGCAAACATGTTCAGGCTTTCCACGTCCCGATACTGGCTTAATGCTGTGTAGCCGGGATTGGTCATGCCGATTTCTTCTCCCTGATAGATATAAGGCGTTCCCTGCATACCGTGTAGCACCATCGCCAGCATTTTGGCGGAATGAACCCGGTATTTTCCCTCATCGCCGAAGCGTGAAACGATGCGGGGCTGGTCATGATTACACCAGAAAAGCGCATTCCAGGCGTGGTTGTGCATTCCCTGTTGCCACTGATTCATTACCTGTTTCAACTGAACAAAATCCGGTTGTGCCTGAGTCCACTTTTCCCCATTGGGATAATCAACTTTCAAATGATGGAAATTGAAGGTCATGGAAAGTTCGCTGCCGTCTAATGCCGCGTAACGACGGCATTGCTCAAGTGAGGTGGATGACATTTCTCCCGCGGTCATCAGTCCGCGTGGCTGAAAAACATCCCGGCTGAATTCTTGCAGATAGTGGTGAATGCGCGGACCATCCGTATAGAAGCGTCTTCCGTCACCGTGTTCGTCGTCAGGAAAATCTTGCCGTTTGGAAACCAGATTGATGGCGCCCAGTCGTAGCCCGTCGATTCCCTTATCTGCCCAGAATTCGCAAACCTTTTTCAACGCTTCACGTACCCGCGGATGTTCCCAATTGAGATCGGCCTGTTCGGTGGCAAAAAGATGCAGGTAGTACTGTTCGCTTTCGGCATGCCATTGCCAGGCCGGGCCACCGAATTTGGAACGCCAGTTATTCGGCAGATCTTCGCCGTTACCTTCCCGCCAGATATAAAAATGGCGATAAGCACTGCGACGATCCTGAGCGGCCTGGAACCAGCGGTGCCGCGTCGAGGTATGATTAAAAACCATATCCATTATGATGCGGATACGGCGCCGATGCGCTTCGGCAATCAGCGTTTCCATATCCGCCATCGTGCCATAAGCGGGATCGATAACGCAGTAGTCGGCGATATCGTAGCCGTTATCAATCTGTGGAGAGAGGTAAACAGGGGTAAGCCAGATAGCGTCAATGCCCAGAAGTCGCAGGTAATCAAGCCGCGAGGTAATACCTCTGATATCGCCCATGCCATTGCCTGTGCTGTCCTGAAAGCTTTTCGGGTAGATCTGATAAATCACACCGTTTTGCCACCAGGGGAGGGATGTAGCCATGACGCTCTCCTCGTTTAGTCAAGGTATGAAAGCGGTTCGATGTCTGCCCGCTTGCGGCCAACCTATCCAGTTTAATAAGACGATCAATGTCCTGCGGCTGTAACCCTGTCCTTTACGTCTGGATCGCTAATCGAATGGGATAAAAAAGCGAGAGAGACAAGATAAGCATAGCGCATTGAGCTGTTTTTAAACGGGAAGTTTACATCACCCGTCTGGCGTGTTTTTCCACCGGGGAGCGTATGGCGGGGAGAGTAAATATCCGCCTGCGTTGAGGCGGATTTTAAGCCCTTATTCAGGCTGGGTAGTGATAAATGTTCTGGTCGAAATCACAATCGCCTATTCTCTCCGCATTTTTGTCTAGCCGATAAAAACGAAAGCCGAGTCGTTGCGCCAGCGCATTGCTGCGCTCGTTCTCAACCGACGCTTTGATGACGCAGCGTTCGATGATTCCGGCAGAAAGATACGCCTTGATCATGGTACTCACGGCCAGAGAAACAATGCCTTTACCTTCAAATGCTGCGGCAATCCAATAACCAATTACCCCCGTTTTATGCCGGAGGGTATTGAATGAAACGATACCGGCGATAGCATCATCCCAGCGGATAACGTATACCGCCGCCGTTCCGGCCGCGAAGGCATCCCGGTTGGCTTTGATCGTCTTGCGTGAGTCATCAATGCAGGTGACGGAATCAGGCCAGGGCAGCGTTCTGCGCAGGCGCGGTTTTTCTTGCTGAATCAGCGCAAAAATGGCAGCAGCATCACTCTCATCCTGAATGCTCAAATGTAAATGCGGTGGATAATGCAGCTCAGACAGTGTTTTCATCATGACTTCCCCAATCAATGTTTCTGTCCTCCTTTCATCGTGATATTACGCTTGTAGCGTACCGTCGATAATCGTCACGCTGTGCCCGCCGACCCACGGTTCATCGTTCAGATAAGTGATAAAAAGTCGGCCGTCACATTGACGCCTGATGCCTTGCCGGACGCTGTAACCCAAATCTTCGGTAATATTATCCGGGTAATGCTGATGCCGCAGTAGCGCAGCGATACAGGCATTGGCGCTTCCGGTGACCGGATCTTCCTTCAAAGTATCCAGTTCAATATAAAAAGTGCGGACTTCATAATCCGCCGGAGAGGCGCGATCGTGAGGACCGTAGATAGCGATGCCATCCGTTTTACAGGTTTGCTGTAACATCGCCAGCGATGGTGCGTCAGGCGTGATATCCAGACAGGTATTGGCGCTGTCCAAACGGATAACCAACCAGCGTATTCCCATATGAACGTTCGCCGGCGGATAGCGTTTATCGATTCTGGTGCTGCCGAGCGTCCGTTCCAACAGCGGATATAGTTCGGTATCGAAGGGGACGATAGCGGCCTGCGGCACATGAAATGCCAGCATACCGTCATCTCCTATATTGATAGGCACCAGGCCGAGGCCGCATTGCTGGACGATCTGACCCGGCGCTTTAGTCTGTAGCCCCGACTCCAGCAGGGCGTGTGCGGAACCGAGCGTCGGATGACCGGCAAACGGCAGCTCGGACTCCGGGGTGAAGATCCGCACACGATAATCGGCCACAGGATCGGTAGGCGGTAATAAAAACGTGGTTTCCGACAGATTGGTCCAGCGGGCGATCCGTTGCATTTGTTCATCGCTCAACCCGTCAGCTTCCATGATGACTGCCAGCGGATTCCCTTTGAAAGGCTGCCGGGTGAAAACATCGACTTGTTTAAAACGGCGCGGCAATAACATATGTTCGTCTTCCTTTGGTGGCTATCGCTTAAATATTACTCAAAACTAACCGCGATCCTGTCGCGCGCTTGTGGCATAATGCGCGCCAAATCACATTTTTAACTTGAGTGAGTGCTGTGTTAAGTACCAACAATATCACCATGCAGTTCGGCAGTAAGCCGTTGTTTGAAAACATTTCCGTTAAATTTGGCGGCGGTAACCGCTATGGTTTGATTGGCGCGAATGGCTGCGGTAAATCAACGTTTATGAAAATTCTCGGCGGCGATTTGGCGCCGAGTTCCGGTAACGTTTTCCTCGATCCCAATGAGCGTTTGGGTAAATTGCGTCAGGATCAGTTCGCATTTGAACAATATAGCGTACTGGATACCGTCATCATGGGCCATGTGGAGCTGTGGGCGGTAAAAGAAGAACGCGATCGTATTTATTCACTGGCGGAAATGAGTGAAGCGGACGGCTATAAAGTTGCCGATCTGGAAGTGGAGTACGGTGAGATGGATGGGTATAGCGCGGAAGCTCGTGCCGGTGAACTGCTGCTGGGCGTCGGTATTCCAGTGGAACAGCATTACGGCCCGATGAGCGAAGTGGCGCCCGGCTGGAAACTGCGTGTGCTGTTGGCGCAGGCGCTGTTTGCCGATCCGGATATTCTGCTGCTGGACGAACCGACCAACAACCTGGATATCGATACGATCCGTTGGCTGGAGCAAGTGCTGAACGAGCGTAACAGCACCATGATCATCATTTCCCATGACCGTCACTTCCTGAATATGGTCTGTACGCACATGGCGGATCTGGATTATGGCGAACTGCGTATTTATCCCGGTAACTATGATGAATACATGACGGCGGCGACGCAGGCGCGTGAACGTCTGCTGGCGGATAACGCCAAGAAGAAAGCCCAGATTTCCGAACTGCAATCGTTCGTCAGCCGTTTTAGCGCCAACGCGTCCAAATCTAAACAGGCGACGTCTCGCGCTCGCCAGATTGATAAAATCCAGTTGGAAGAGGTGAAGGCCTCCAGTCGTCAGAACCCGTTTATTCGCTTTGAACAGGATAAGAAACTGTTCCGTAATGCGCTGGAAGTGGAAGCGCTGGCGAAAGGTTTTGATAATGGTCCGCTGTTCAGCAAACTGAACCTGATGGTGGAAGTGGGTGAAAAAGTCGCGATTCTGGGGACTAACGGTATCGGTAAATCGACGCTGTTGAAAACGCTGGTTGGTGATATGCCGCCGGATAGCGGCACCGTTAAATGGTCTGAAAACGCTAAAATCGGTTATTACGCGCAGGATCATGAATATGAATTCGACGACACTCTGACCGTATTTGACTGGATGAGCCAGTGGAAACAAGAAAAGGATGACGAGCAGGCCGTTCGCAGCATTTTGGGGCGCTTATTGTTCAGCCAGGATGATATCAAGAAGAAAGTGAAAGTGCTGTCCGGCGGTGAGAAAGGCCGTATGCTGTTTGGCAAACTGATGATGCAGCGTCCGAATATTCTGGTGATGGATGAACCGACCAACCACCTGGATATGGAGTCGATTGAATCTCTGAACATGGCGCTGGAAATGTACGAAGGGACGCTGCTGTTTGTCTCTCACGATCGTGAATTCGTCAGCTCGCTGGCCACCCGTATTCTGGAAATCACGCCGAATAAAGTGATCGACTTTACGGGAAATTATGAAGATTACCTGCGTAGCCAGGGCATTCAGTAACCGGCTTTCGCGCGTAATTTCCTGCTCAGGGCAGCATATGGCCGAAGCCGTTGCTGCCTTTTTTATGGCGGGCGTTTTCCTGTCTTCCCTTGCCGCCGTGTTTAAACGTGCTTCCGGCGAATGCCAATTGACGTGATATAAGCGTAATTTTATCCCTGACGGGAAACGTGAATATGGCCTGTGTTTATTTCCCCTAAATATTGCAAGATAAAACATTGCATTTGCCTGTGATTCAAAAAAATTTGGCGTAAGGGTGGTTTTTTAACTAAAAAATTTAAAGTAATTATTTTGATTATGAGTTGTGTGAGCAAAAAATTATTTTTTTATGTGTTGAAAAATAAATAAACAAGGCTAATGTCTTTGTGACTTTATATTATTTTATTTCAGCTAGTTACCATCATTAAATAAGGTGATTACGTCCGGTGGTTAATCGATTTAGCTCACGAATAATCGAGGTTTCAATAATATATTGCCGTTATTGCGATTATTTCTCATTTAAACTATCCCCGCTTTTCTTTAAATAGATTCGTTGCGTATAAAGTCACAGTTATAACAGAAATAAGAAATCTATTGTCCCAGCGATTGATGAAGATCAAGTCTGTTAACTTAATTTAGTCATTACCATATCCCCACACATACTGTGTGTTATACCCATCATCTTTCAGGTTGCTGGTGCATTGGCTGTATTACCAGTCCATCCGTGGGCCTCGCCCCTTTAGGGCTGATGCAGGCAGCGTTCAAATCTGCTCCAGGCAGAGGTAACTCGGAATTTACTGGGTAGGCTCCGTTCAGGTTACAGGAGAATAATAAAAAATGAGTGGGGAAAATTTAATGCTTTCCCATCACGGTGTGAATCGTCGTGATTTTATGAAGTTATGTGCAGCACTCGCCGCGTCAATGGGGCTGGCGGACTCTGCTGTGGCAGAAATTGCCCAGTCAGTCAGCTCTCCACAGCGTCCACCGGTTATCTGGATCGGCGCACAGGAATGCACCGGGTGTACAGAAAGCCTGTTACGGGCGACCCACCCAACCATTGAGAACCTGCTATTAAACACCATCTCGCTGGAATATCACGAAGTGCTTTCTGCCGCTTTCGGTGAGCAGGCGGAAGAAAACAAGCACCGTGCCATTGAGCAATATAAAGGGAAATTTGTTCTGGTCGTTGATGGATCGATACCGATGAAAGATGGCGGTATTTATTGCATGGTGGCGGGCAAGCCGATTGTGGAGCATATTCGTGAAACGGCGGAACACGCCGCGGCGATTATCGCCATCGGCTCCTGTTCTGCCTGGGGAGGCGTACCGGCAGCGGGAAGCAACCCGACGGGAGCCGTCAGTTTGCAGGATGTGCTCCCCGGAAAAACCGTCATTAATATTCCGGGCTGTCCTCCTAATCCACATAACTTCCTCGCCACCGTTGCACACATCATCACCTACCAACGCCCGCCTGCACTGGATGCGGAGGGACGGCCGACTTTTGCCTACGGTCGTTTGATTCATGAAAACTGCGAGCGTCGTCCACATTTTGACGCCGGACGTTTTGCGAAAGAGTTCGGTGATGAAGGCCATCGTCAAGGGTGGTGTCTCTACCATCTGGGCTGCAAAGGGCCGGAAACTTATGGCAACTGCCCAACGCTGGAGTTTTGCGATGTCGGCGGCGGTATCTGGCCTGTGGGTATCGGGCATCCTTGCTATGGCTGTAACGAGAAGGGTATCGGATTTACCAAAGGTATTTTCCAACTGGCCAACGTAGAAAATCCGACGCCGCGGGTAGAAAAACCGGCAATCCATAGTCCGGAAGGCGGGCAGATGTCTGCGACGGCCGTCGGGTTGATTGGCGGCGTTCTCGGTGTGGTGGGGGGCGTTAGTCTAATGACCTTGCGTGAGTTGGGACGTCAGCAAAAGCAGAGTCAAAGCCAGCAAGACGGCGGAAACGCATCCCGGGAGGGTTAAGCCGTGAACAGACGCAATTTTTTCAAACTGGCTTCTGCCGGTGCGTTACTGGCCGGTACGCCTTTGGCAGGACACGCTGCCGCTGAAAATAAACCGCCGATCCCCGGCGCGTTAGGCATGCTGTATGACTCAACGCTGTGTGTCGGCTGTCAGGCCTGTGTGTCGGAATGTCAGCAGGTCAACCAATCGGCCTATAATCCCGACAGCAAGATCTATGCTGGCGGTTCGGCGACCTGGTCTAACAACGACAAGTTGAGTCCTTACACCAATAATATCATTCAGGTGTGGAGTTCGGGCGACGGGACAAACAAGGATCAGGTCGACAACGGCTACGCCTACATCAAGAAACAGTGTATGCACTGCGTTGATCCTAACTGTGTGTCGGTATGTCCGGTTTCCGCATTGAAGAAAGATGCCAAAACCGGCGTGGTGCACTATGACGCCAGCATCTGTACCGGCTGCCGTTACTGCATGGTGGCTTGTCCTTTCAATATCCCCAAGTACGACTACGAAAATCCATTCGGCAAGCTGCACAAATGCGAACTGTGTAATCAGCCGGGCCTGGAACGCTTGGACAAGGGCGGCCTGCCGGGCTGTGTGGATGTCTGCCCGACGGGGGCGGTGATTTTCGGCACGCGTGAAGAGCTGCTATCCGAGGCGAAACATCGTTTATCGTTGCAGGCGGGAGAGGAGTACCACTATCCGCGTCAGACCCTGGCGAAAAAGGATACCTACCTTCACACCGTGCCGAAATACGATCAGCATGTTTACGGGGAAAAAGAAGCCGGCGGTACGCAGGTACTGGTGCTGGCGGGCGTGCCTTACCAGAACCTCGATCTGCCGGAACTGGCCGAACTGTCTACCGGCGCGCGCTCCGAACATATCCAGCATACGCTCTACAAAGGCATGGTGTTGCCGCTGGCGGTTCTGGCCGGGCTATCCGTTCTGGTGCATCGCAACACCCGGGCCGACCGGTTGGATCACGATGACCCTCATACGGATGCCGACAAGAAACAGGAGAACAATCATGACGGCGCATAAAACGAGCCCATTGGGCGGACGTCTGGTCAGCTGGCCGGTGATGTTGTTGGCGCCGTTGGTCATTCTGTGCGCGATGTTGATCGTAAAACGTCTGGTGTTTGGCATCGGCGATGTCGCGGCGCTCAATGGCGGCTATCCGTGGGGGATCTGGATTGCGTTCGACCTGCTGGTGGGCACCGGTTTTGCCTGCGGCGGCTGGGCGTTGGCCTGGGCGGTCTATGTGTTTAATCGCGGCGAATACCATCCGCTGGTTCGTCCGGCGCTGTTAGCCAGTCTGTTCGGTTATTCACTGGGGGGACTGTCGATCACCATTGACGTCGGGCGTTACTGGAATATTCCCTATTTCTTTATCCCGGGCTTTTTTAATACGTCATCCGTGCTGTTTGAAACGGCTGTCTGCATGATGATTTATATCGGTGTGATGGCGCTGGAGTTTGCCCCCGTCATATGCGAGCGCATGGGATGGAAGATTACTCTCAAGCGTTTGAACAAAGTGATGTTCTTTATCATTGCGTTGGGGGCATTGTTGCCGACCATGCATCAGTCATCCATGGGATCGCTGATGATTTCCGCCGGTTATAAAGTCCATCCGCTATGGCAAAGCTATGAATTATTGCCGCTGCTATCGCTACTGACGGCCTTCATCATGGGCTTCTCGATCGTGATGTTTGAAGGTTCGCTGGTACAGGCCGGGTTGAAAGGCCGTGGGCCGAATGAAAAACACCTGTTCGCCCGTTTGACGCAAATCATTCAGGTCTTACTGCTGCTGTTTATCGTGTTGCGCTTTGGCGAAATTATCTGGCACGACAAAGTGGGTTATCTCTTCAGGGGCGATCGTTTTGCGATGACGTTCTGGTGTGAAGCCGCGCTGATGTTTTTCCCGCTGGTTATGTTCCGTTTCAAACGTTACCGCCATGATTCCCGTCTGCTGTTTGTGGGCGCGCTGAGCATGTTGTTCGGGGCAGCCTTATGGCGACTGAGTTATTCCCTGCTGGCTTTCAACCCCGGAGGTGGCTATCACTACTTCCCCGCTGCATCTGAAGTTCTGATCTCCATCGGTTTTGTCGCGATTGAAGTCTGCGCATACATCTTGTTAATCCGGCTGTTGCCGGTACTTCCTGCGCTGGAAGGCGTTCATAAGAATTATCAGGCCGAGGTAAAGCATGAGCCAACGCATCACCATTGATCCTATTACCCGTATCGAGGGACACCTGCGCATTGACTGCGAAATTGAACAGGGGAAAGTCACCAAGGCCTGGTCATCCGGCACGATGTGGCGCGGTATGGAGGAAATTGTCAAAGGTCAGGACCCGCGCGATGCGTGGATGATTGTGCAACGTATCTGCGGCGTCTGTACCACGGTGCACGCCATTGCTTCGGTGCGTGCGGTCGAAAATGCCCTGAAGCTGAATGTGCCGGTCAATGCCCAATACATTCGTAACCTGATTCTGGCGGCGCATAGCATCCACGACCACATTGTCCATTTCTATCAGCTCTCCGCGCTTGACTGGGTTGATGTGACCTCGGCGCTTAACGCCTCCCCGGAAAAAGCGGAAGCGTTGCTGAAAGGGTTGTCCAACTGGCCGTTGAACAGTACCGCCGAATTCACCAAAGTACAGCAAAAGCTGAAAGATCTGGTCGCCAGCGGTCAACTGGGCATTTTTGCCAACGGCTACTGGGGGCACCCGGCGATGGCGCTGTCACCGGAAGTGAATCTGATTGCGGTCGCACACTATCTGCAAGCGCTGGAATGTCAGCGTGACGCTAACCGGATTGTGGCGATCCTCGGCGGCAAAACGCCGCATATCCAGAATCTGGCGGTAGGCGGCGTGGCTAACCCGATCAACCTGGATGCGCCCAGCGTCCTGAACCTTGAACGCCTGATGTATGTGAAGTCGTTCATCGATCGGTTAAGCGACTTTATTGAGCAGGTCTACAAAGTGGACTGCGCGGTGATTGCCGCGCACTACCCGGACTGGCTGCATTTGGGTAAAGGCGCCGATCATTACCTTAGCGTGCCAGAATTACCGACCGATAATCAGGGCGGCAGCTTCCTGTTGGCAGGCGGTTATCTGGAGAATGGCGATTTTGCGCAATATCACCCGATTACCAGTCACAGTGACAGCTTCCTGATCGAGGGTATCAAAGAAAGTGGCAAACACGCCTGGTATCAGGACGATGAACCGCTGGCGCCGTGGGAAGGGTTGACGCGTCCGCAATACACCGGTTGGCAGGAAGATGGCAAATATTCCTGGGTAAAAGCGCCGACCTTTTACGGCAAGACGGTCGAAGTGGGGCCGCTGGCGTGGCTGTTGTGCAGTCTGGCCGCCAAACACCAGGATACCGAAACGCATTATGCGCAGGTTGCGGCGGCATACCAGACACTGACGGGACAGACGCTGGAAGTGAAACATCTGCATTCCACTCTGGGCCGCGTGATCGGTCGAACGGTGCACTGCTGCGTGCTGAAGGATACGCTGGCTCAGCAATGGCAGGCGCTGGTCACCAATATTGGTAAAGGCGATCACCAGACGTTTATCAAACCTGATTTATCGCCGGATACTGAATTCCGCGGCGTAGGGTTCGGGGAAATGCCGCGCGGGATGCTGTCGCACTGGATCGTATTCAAAAACGGTAAGATCACCAACTATCAGGCCGTGGTTCCATCAACCTGGACATCTGGTCCGCGCAACTTCGAAGGCACGCCGGGGCCTTATGAACAGTCGCTGGTTGGCACACCGATAGCCGATCCGCATAAACCGCTGGAAGTGGTGCGAACCATCCACTCGTTTGATCCATGCATGTCCTGTGCGGTGCATATTGTGGATACGGTAGATGGCAGCGAAGTGACCCGGGTGAAGGTGCTGTGATGAACATACTGGTGTTGGGCGTCGGTAATCTGCTTTTAAGCGATGAGGCGGTTGGGGTGCGTATCGTTGAAGCGTTGGAACAGCGCTATACGTTTTCACCGCAAATAGACATCGTGGACGGCGGTACATGCGGGCTGGAGCTTATGGAAGCAATGGCCAACCGCGATCATCTGATCGTGGCTGACGCGGTACTGACAGGGCAGGCGCCGGGGACGGTGACGATACTGCGTGACGGTGAAGTGCCGGCGCTGTTTACCCGCAAGATTTCCCCGCACCAGTTGGGTTTATCCGATGTGCTGATGGCGTTGCAATTGACGGATGAATTTCCGCAAAAGCTGACGCTGATTGGCGTCGAACCCGCTTCACTGGATGTGCATATCGGTCTGACGGAAACGGTACAGCAGGCGCTTGAGCCTGCTTTACGACACGTTGTTGCCGTATTGCAGCAAAGCGGCATTACGGTAAGTGAACGATGCGAGGTTTGTAGTGAATAGTGCATCTGATGTGAATGATTTGCACAAGATGTCGTGCGAACGCAAAGAATCGTTATCCGCTCTCTGCCATGATGAACATCCGGCAGCGTGGCTGGAACAGATGTTCACGCAAATTGCCGATGAAAAAATGCGATCGTTGCCGTTTTTTCGTGAGGGCATCCCGGTTCGCGCCTGTGGATTTACCGTGTTTGAACAGCAGTGGGTCGGTTGTCTGCTGACGCCCTGGATGATGAGCTTGTTGGTTCTCCCCGGTCCGGGACAAATCTGGCCGATCAGGCCGTTGGCCGATCGTCTGGCGCTGGCGCTGCCCTGCGGTAACGTGACGTTTATCGTTGGTGAGATGTCCGGCAAGCAATATCTGTCCTGCTCGCTCATGTCGCCGATCGATCGCCACCTGCATGGGGAACAGGCCGTTTTGCTGGCGGAGCAGAGTGCCAGAATGGCGCTTTCGCTGCCCGTCAGCGATGGCAATGCTCCGCGGAATAGCAGCTTGCGAGCGCTTTTTAGCCGTAACCGGAGTGAGCGACATGCATGAAATTTCCATGTGCTATAACGCGCTGGAATTGATTGAACAGCAGGCGCGCCAACATCAGGCTCGCCGGGTAACCGAGGTCTGGATGGAGGTGGGGGCGCTTTCCTGTATCGAAGAGAGCGCGTTGCGTTTTTGTTTCGAATCGGTCTGTCGGCAAACGCTGGCGGAAGGCTGTCAACTGCATGTCGCTATCCGTCCGGCAAAGGCGTGGTGCTGGGAATGCAGCGCCATGGTGGAAATCCTGAAACACGATGAGGGGTGTCCGCAGTGTGGCAGTCACAACCTGCGAGTCGATGACGGTGACAGCCTGCAAATCAAGCAGTTGGCGATTGAGTAACGCTTAAGACGCTATTTTTAGTAAGCACGTTTAAATCGGGAGGAGATCCCTATGTGTACCACATGCGGTTGCGGTGAAGGGGAACGTAGAATCGAAGGTGACGAGCATCCTGAAGCCCACGAACATCACCACGATAACCATCATCACGATCACCATGACCACGCGCATGGCAGCCATTCTCATAAACACAAGTATATCTATCATACGCACGTACATGGCCATCGCGGCTCAGGTGAAAATGAACCGCGCTACGTGATTATTCACCACCATCATTACCACCATCATGGCGATGTTCATCATCACTACTATTCCGGGGCGTTACCGGAGAATAGTGCGCCGTTGGTCGATCCGGCAGACGATGGCCATCATCACCATCATGAGCACGAGCATTCGGAAGCGCCGTTTCAGCCGGAGGTGAATCAGCAGGATCTGCATTATGGACAGGGGGCGGCCGGAACCCATGCGCCGGGTGTGGGACAGCAGCGGTTATTGCAGATTGAAATGGACGTACTGAGTAAGAATAACCATCTGGCAGAGCATAATCGAGAGCACTTCAGCGCGCAGAACATTCTGGCGCTCAATCTGGTTTCCAGCCCCGGCTCCGGTAAAACCACGCTGTTGACCGCGACGCTGAATCATATCAGCAAGCGGCTGTCCTGTGCGGTGATCGAAGGCGATCAGCAAACGACTAATGATGCGGAACGAATTCGGGCGACGGGCGTGCCCGCCATTCAGGTGAATACCGGCAAGGGTTGTCATCTGGATGCGCAGATGGTGCACGATGCCGCGCATCGCTTACAGCTGCCGGATAACAGCCTGCTGTTCATTGAGAATGTCGGTAATCTGGTTTGTCCGGCAGGGTTCGATCTGGGCGAACGCGCCAAAGTCGCGGTACTGTCAGTGACGGAGGGGGAAGATAAGCCGCTGAAATATCCTCATATGTTCTCGGCGTCGTCGCTGATGATTATTAATAAAATCGATCTGCTGCCTTATCTGGATTTTAATCTGGAAGAGTGTGTCGCCAATGCCCGGCGCATAAATCCGGACATTCAGGTCATCGCGTTGTCCGCCCGCACGGGTGAGGGCATGGATGAATGGCTGGGCTGGCTGGAGGCGCAGCTATGTGCCTAGGCATTCCGGGTAAAGTGGTTTCCGTCGGGGACGATATTCATCAGCCTGCTTATGTTGACATCTGCGGGGTACAGCGCGCGATCAATATTGCGCTGGTGTGCGAGGACTCGCCCGCCGATCTGGTGGGCCAATGGGTGCTGGTGCATGTCGGTTTTGCCATGAGCCGGCTGGATGAACAGGAGGCGCAGGATACGCTGGAGGCGCTGCAATCCATGCGTGCGGTGGGACTGGAACTGGATGAGATGCGGCAGAGCGGAGAGGACCATGCAATACGTTGATGAGTTCCGCGATCCCGAATTGGCTAAAGCGTTGCTGCAACGCATTCGGGCACTGGTGGCGGATATGCCCCGGTTGCGGGAACGTCCGTTGCAACTGATGGAAGTATGCGGCGGGCACACCCATGCGATCTTCAAATTTGGACTGGATCGGCTGTTGCCGCCGGAAATCGAATTTGTGCACGGTCCAGGATGTCCGGTGTGTGTACTGCCGATGGGACGTATTGATGCGTGTCTGGAAATCGCCGCGCATCCTGAAGTGATCTTTTGTACCTTCGGCGATGCCATGCGTGTGCCGGGCCGTAACGGCTCGCTACAGGATGCGCGTCGGCATGGCGCCGATGTGCGCATGGTTTATTCGCCGCTGGATGCGTTACTGCTGGCCGAGAAAAATCCGGATCGTCAGGTGGTCTTTTTCGGTCTGGGATTTGAAACCACCATGCCGAGTACCGCTCTGACGCTGCAACAGGTCAAACGTCGCAATATCACCAACTTTACTCTGTTCTGTCAGCACATCACGATTGTTCCTACGCTGCGCAGCCTGTTGATGCAGCCCGATTTGCGTATTGACGGCTTTCTGGCTCCCGGGCATGTGAGTATGGTGATTGGCGCTTATCCTTATCAGGCACTGTGCGATCGATTCCATAAGCCGTTCGTCGTCACCGGGTTTGAGCCGCTGGATATTTTGCAGGCGCTGCTGATGTTGGTCAGCCAGATTCATGCTGAACGCTGCGAGGTGGAAAACCAGTATCGGCGTATTGTGCCGGATAGCGGTAACCAACTGGCTCAGCAGGCAATGGATGAGGTATTTGAAACCAAAGCCAGCAGTGAATGGCGCGGTCTGGGGGAAATTGCGGATTCGGGTATGCAGTTGCGGGCGGCCTATGCTGATTTTGATGCCGAGCGCCGTTTCAACCCACGGCAGCAGTGCGTGGCGGATGAGCCGGGATCGCGCTGTGGTGATGTCCTGACGGGGCGTTGCAAACCGGCGGATTGTCCGCTGTTTGCCAAACGCTGTACCCCGCAAAATGCGATCGGGGCGCTGATGGTGTCTTCCGAAGGCGCGTGCGCGGCTTATTATCAGTATCGGCGGGAGTGTGCCTGAATAACGGGGTGTGATTGAATGAGTAGTACGACACAGCCAAGAGATCTTTCTTTAAAAGAAATGTTGCCTAAAGAGATTACGCTGGCGCATGGCAGCGGTGGTCGGGCAATGCAGCAGCTGATTGAACAACTTTTTTTACAGGCGTTTGATAATCCGCTGCTGGAGCAGCGTGAAGATCAAGCCAGACTGCCGCTGGCGCCGTTGACACAGCTGGGCGATCGGCTGGCTTTCACCACCGACAGCTATGTTATTGATCCCATTTTTTTCCCCGGTGGAGACATCGGGAAGTTGGCGGTTTGCGGTACGGCGAATGATATTGCCGTTAGCGGCGCTCAGCCGCGTTATCTTTCCTGCGGTTTTATCATTGAAGAAGGTTTCTCCGGCGCCGATTTGCTGCGCATTGTTGAATCCATGGCCGACACCGCGAGGAATGCCGGCATTGAGATTGTGACCGGTGATACCAAAGTTGTGCCGCGTGGCGCGGTTGACAAGATTTTCATCAATACGTCCGGCATTGGCGTTATCCCGACCGCCATTCACTGGGGGACTGATGAAATTCGCCCCGGCGATAAAATTATTGTCAGCGGTACGCTGGGCGATCATGGCGCGACGATCCTCAACCTGCGCGAGCAGTTGGGGCTTGAAGCCGAGCTGTCGAGCGATTGCGCCGTATTGGCGCCGTTGATCGCGCCGTTGCGTGAGATCGCTGGCGTGCGTGCCCTGCGTGACGCGACGCGTGGCGGTGTGACCGCGATTCTGCATGAGTATGCGCAGGCCAGCGGCTACGGTATGGAAGTCAATGAGAGCGATCTGCCGGTGAAGCCGGCGGTGCGCGGCATCTGCGAAATTCTGGGGCTGGAAGCACTGAATTTTGCCAATGAAGGCAAGCTGGTGTTGGTTGTTTCTGCTGAAGCCGAGGCTTCGGTGCTGGCCGCATTGCGGGCGCATCCGCTGGGGCAGGACGCCGCGACGATTGGCGTGGTAACGCCAACGCCGCAGGTACGGCTGTGCGGGGTGTTTGGCGCTTTGAGGCTGCTGGATTTACCGCATAATGAGCCAATGCCGAGGATATGCTGAATCGGTGGGGAATCCACTATGAAGTAATGAGTAAATTTCGTACGCTGGTTAGTCTGTGGTTTATCTGCAATGACGTCGCAGAAAGAAAACGCGTTTACCCGCGCACGAAATTTTCTCTGAACCGGCATGAATAGCAAAGGAATATCCCCGGCGTGAACACGGCAAAAACCGGCATTGAGATCCGCGTAAAAGGCAAAGTGCAGGGCGTAGGGTTCCGGCCCTATGTCTGGCAATTGGCGCATCGGCTCAATCTGTGCGGCGATGTCAGCAATGACAGCGCGGGGGTGCTGATTCATCTTTATCCGTCTGAGAACGTCGAGCGTTTTCTGGCGGATTTGTCTGCCCTGTGTCCACCGTTGGCGCATATCGACAGCGTTACCTGCCAGCCGTGGCCGTGGTCAACAATACCGACGGCGTTTGTGATTGAGCACAGCGGCGCCGGCCAAATGGATACGCAGGTGGTGCCGGATGCGGCAACCTGCGACGCCTGTCGACACGAACTGCAAGATCCGGCTAATCGCCGCTATCACTATCCGTTTATCAACTGCACCCACTGCGGCCCGCGCTTTACCATTATTCGAAAAATGCCCTATGACCGGCCATTTACCTCAATGGCGGATTTCCCGCTTTGTCCCCAGTGTCTGGCTGAATATCAGCATCCGGCAGATCGCCGTTTTCATGCTCAGCCAAATGCCTGCCCGCAGTGTGGCCCGCAAATCTGGCTGGCTGATGGTGCTGCAAACCGGTTGGCCGACGGAGATGACGCTATCCGTTTGACGGCGAACGCGTTACTGGACGGTAATATCGTCGCAATTAAAGGATTGGGTGGTTTCCATCTGGCCTGTGATGCGACCCATTCACCGGCAATACAACGACTTCGTCAACGGAAACGCCGCCCCGGTAAGCCGTTGGCGGTGATGCTGCCGGATACGGACTGGCTCGCGGCGTGTACCGCCGTGGACGATATTCCGGCAGCGCAACGCTTGCTGAAAAGTACGGCGGCGCCCATTGTATTGCTGCCGTTACGTCAGGAGGGGCCGTTGTCTGAACTGGTGGCGCCGGGATTATCGGAAGTCGGCGTGATGCTGCCGGCCAATCCCTTGCAGCATCTGTTAATGGCGCAGGTTAACCGGCCGCTGATCATGACGTCCGGTAATGCCAGCGGCAAACCGCCGGCGTTGACCAACGAACAGGCGACGGAACAGCTGGGTGATATCGCCGATTTGTGGCTGCTGCACAATCGCGAGATTGTACAACGTGCCGACGATTCGCTGGTCCGGTTACATCCGCACAAGGCTGAGATGTTGCGTCGCGCCCGCGGCTATGTGCCGGACGCCCTGCCGCTGCCACCGGGATTGAGCGGACAACGTTCGCTGCTGGCAATGGGGGCCGATCTGAAGAATACGTTTTGTTTGCTGCGCGATGAAAATGCGATTGTCAGCCAGCACCTTGGCGATTTGGAAGACAGCGATATTGAGCAGCAATATCGTCAGTCCATTGCGTTGTTTGAGGATATTTACCGTTTTGTTCCCGACGCGCTAGTGGTCGACGCGCATCCCGGCTATATCAGTCATCAATTGGGGAAGACGCTGGCGCAGCAGCGGCAGATCCCCTGCCTTGAGGTGTTGCACCATCACGCGCATATTGTGTCCTGTATGGCTGAACATCAGTGGCCGCATGACGCCGGGCCGGTTGTCGGGCTGGCGCTGGATGGTATCGGATTGGGGGCCAATGGACAGTGGTGGGGCGGAGAATGTCTGCTGGTGGATTATGCCCACTGCCAACATATTGGCGGCCTCCCGGCGGTTGCCTTGCCCGGCGGCGATCTGGCCGCGCGTCAGCCGTGGCGTAATTTACTGGCGCAATGGCTGCGGTTTGTGCCGGATTGGGCCTCATTGCCGGAATCCACGGCGATTCCCGCTGAGCCGTCGGTATTGCTCAGCAAGGCGATTGAGCGAGGTATTAATTCGCCATTGGCTTCATCAACCGGTCGGCTGTTTGACGCTGTCGCGGCAGCGAGCGGATTTCCCCATCACAGTCAGCGTTGGGAAGGCGAAGCGGCCTGCTGGCTGGAGGCGCTGGCGTGGCAAAGTCCGCTTCAGCAATCAATGGCGGCGATATTTCCCGTCCCCGTCACTATGCCGCTACAGATGGATAATCAGCTTGATTTACAGACATTCTGGCGCCAGTGGCTGACATGGCGGGCTGAACCGGCTGACAAGGCGTATGCCTTCCATTATGCACTGGCACAGGGACTGGCAAGATTGGCTAAACGTACCGCGACGCAGTACGGCATTAATACGGTGGTGCTGTCCGGCGGCGTAATGCATAACCGCCTGCTTTCCCAACTGTTGCATCAGCAATTACAGGGGATGACCCTGTTGCAGCCAGAGCGGTTGCCGGCGGGAGACGGCGGGCTGGCGCTGGGGCAGGCATTGATTGCGGCTGCGCGGTTATCCCTGCCGGACGCCGCATCTCAGCCCGCCTTTGACGACCGCGGCATTACCTGACCGTCAGGGATAAAATCCGTGATTCAGCGCCTGTACCGCTTCGGCGACCCGCGGTCCCATTCCCAGTAAAATAGCCTGGTCGAGCGCGATGATACGTTGGTTTTTCCAGGCCGATGTTTGCGTAATGCCCGGTACCACCGCTAACGATTCGATACCGTTTCCCACACTTTGCGTGGTTACCACAATCACGTCAGGATTGGTGGTGATCATGGCTTCTCCGCCGTAGGTGCGATACTGCGAATGGGTGGCAATATTGTCGCCGCCCGCCAGGGTGATCAGACCATCGACCACGGTGTTTTTCCCTGCCACCTGTGCCGCGCTGTTGCCAACGCTCAGAAAAAACGCCACTTTTACGCGTGCTTTCCGCGTATCCATACGACGGGCAACCGTACTCAACTGATGTTCAATCCTGCTGATTAACCGTTCGCCGGCCGATTCGCGATTGAGCAATGCCGCCGCCTGACGGATATTGGTAAACAGCTGGGCTGGCGTACTGGGCGTTCTTTTAAACAAGGCAACGTTGACGCCGGCCTGCGTAAGCTGGTTAAACACCTGTGGCGGTGAAGCATCCTGCCAGGTCATCAGCAGGGAAGGGCGCAGTGACAAAATCCCTTCGGCATTGAGCTGCTGCCAGTTGCTGATCCTGGGCAATGACTGCGTTTGCGGTGGATAGGTGGTGGTTTGATCCACGCCGACGACGTTGTCCCCTCCTTCCAGCGCATAGACAATTTCCGCCAGCGAGCCGCCGGCAATCACAATGCGCGGTTCGGCCGCGCAAGTGAATGAACATAGCCCGAGAATCAACACGACTATCGCCGCTTTCATATTCTACTCCGTCAGAAAGAGAAGGATGCGCCGATGGCGGTACTGAAGCCGGATGCCGGAATACTCTCATGAGCCGTGGTGTAGCGTTTATCCAGCAGGTTATTCAACGCCAGCGTAACCTGATACTGGCTTTCGTCACCGAAGGTGCTGGTGAATTCCAGGTTTGCGGTGGCCCAGCCGCTGTATTGGGTTTCGGTATCCGCGGTATGATCTTTGGCGCGGGATGCCGTACGGATATACAAGTCTGATTCCAGCTCCATGCGATCAAACAGCGTGATGTTTTTCACCCCGGCCCGAGCGGTAAAGGTGGGTTCGCCCGTGTGATAGGTCGTGCGGGCCGGTAATTCCAGCTCCCGGCGAATCACGTTTCCGTTGATATAAGGCGATACCGCCCAGCCGGTGTACTCTGCATACAGTTCCATACCGTACGTATTGGCGCGGTTGGCGTTGGCGTAGTAACGGCTCCCGGCGGAGGTGTTGCCGGAGCAGACCGCACTGCCCGCACAATTGAGCGTGGTAATGTAATCTTTTGCCCGGGAGTGGTAAATCGCACTATCCAGCAGCCAGTTATCATCCTTGTAGCGCATGCCGATTTCATAATTATCCGAACGTTCGGCCTTCAGGTCGGCATTACCGTAGGTGGTTTCCCCGCCTGCCGACGTATTGTAGAACTTGTGCGTCAAGGTTGGATAAACATAACCCTGAGCATACGACGCCCGCAGTTGAATGTTATCGAAACCGGAATAACGCAGGCTGCTGGCGGTCACCAGCGTGTTGTCGTGCGTGCGTTCGTTACCGCTCTGGCTGTTGACCGGCGTCGTGCCGTTCGCGCCGGTGAAAGCGGGGAAACCGGATAAGGTCAGGCTGCCTCGTTGCGAGCCGCCATAGGATAACGATTCCACCCAGTATTGGCGCGCCCCCACCGTCCAGCTCCAGTCCGAGGCCAGCTTCCATTCATCCTGTGCGAACAGCGCCCAGCTGGTTTGCTGCCAGTGGGCATCGGAAGTTGATTGCGGGTTGATGTTCACGTCGTAATTGGTGCCGAGAACGGTAATTCTGCCCCCGACATTGACATCGGAGTAAGCGGTTTGTTTTACATCATCCCGCGACCACTGTCCGCCGACAATCAATGAATGATTGGTCAAGGGTTCCAGATCGGCCTGAAGCGTGATGCCGTCGGTGATTTGCTTGTCGTCCGTTCCGGTTTTGAGCGCCATTGATGCGTTGGTCAGCGTTCTGCCCATGGTGGTATAGGTGACGCCGCTTTGTGCCAGATCGTTGCGAAACTCGCGTTTGATATTTTGCCGGTAGGCATCCATGTGCAGATTTTTCAGCACCTCGCCGTCAATTTTCCAGTCATAGAACAGCCCGATTTTCTGGCGTTCCAGTTCTGGAATTCGCACGCTGAAACTATCGTAATCCGTTGTGTCCGTGTAGGTTTGCGTACTGAGTTTGAAACTGTCCAGCGACAGGCCGAATTTATGCTCGCCAAGGCGATAGCCCAGCCAGGCGGATTGACCACTGTTGCGGAAATGGGTATCCGGCAAGCGCCCATCCGGCGTACTACGGTTCCCCTGATCGCTGTAGCTGCCGCTTAAGCGGTAATCGAAATTGCCAATCGAGCCATAAGCCAGTGCCGATTCCTGCCAGCCGGCCGTCGCGCTGTCATAGACGGCTTTGATTTTCCCGCTTAGCGGTTTATCGCCCCCTTTACGGGTAATAAAATTGATGACCCCGCCGATTGCCTGCGAACCATATAATACCGAGTGCGGTCCTTTCACCACTTCTATTCGTTCAAGATAAGAGGGATCGATTAATAGCCCCAAACTGTAATTGGGGCCCGCTCGCTGATAGGTCACTTCTTGCCCGTCGATTAATACCAGAACGCGCGATGCCTCTTCACCACGAATTCTTATTTGCTTGCGCCCGGCAAGCGCGGTATCGGTAATATCGACACCAGGAATATCGCGTAATGCTTCAGCAATAGCATCGCCGGTATATTTATTCAGTTTTTCATTATCAATCACCTGCATACTGACAGGGCTTTCCCATAAATTCTGTTCCGTTCTCCCTGCGCTAATAACGGTTATTTCATCACTGTTAATGGCCGCATTAATTGTGTTGCTATAAATAAATGGCAGCATAAATATGACCATGGGGGTGGTCTTGTTATTCATATCTTTTTTCTCTAAAAAGCTAATGATTCTCATTTACATTATCATTCGGGTGTTTTTGCCGGAAATTAAATTTGGATGAATTTTTGATTGTGCGACTTTGATCGCGTTTTTTATAAAATAAGCACTTGAATTTTTTTAAGAGGGGGTGAGTTAATTAATTTTAATGAAGATGGCTTTTATTTTCATTTTTGTAACATCATGGAGTGAGGTGAATGGTAACGCCATGAAAAAGATAAAGAATAAAAAAAGTAACTTGTATGCGTAATTTTAAATAAAATATAAAAATCGGTTAATTAAAAATAGAATTAGCGCATAAAACGAAATACGGCATTCAGATGCCCATCTCGCCTTGTTGATAAATAAAAATAATTATCATTTAATTTATTACGTTGCTTTTGATGGGGGCCGTTAATGAATATCGATCTGACGCCATATTATGCTCAGCCAGGCGAACAGCCCTTTGGTTCGCGACGGATGGCTATGCCCTGGCGCAATCATGTGCCACTCTCACCTGAACAGATTCCCGCCAGTTGGCAGGCGTTGAAACAGCAGGTTTTACCCGCCCGTAAGCGCCTGTTGTATTTACATATTCCTTTCTGTGCAACGCATTGTACGTTCTGTGGTTTCTACCAGAATAAATTGCGTGAGGATAGTACTGAAATCTATACCCGTTATCTGTTGCAGGAACTGGCGATGGAAGCGGACAGCCCGTTGCATCAGTCGGCGCCGATTCATGCCGTCTATTTCGGCGGCGGCACGCCCACCGCGTTGGCGGCCAAAGAGTTAGCACAGATTATTACCGCCATTCGTTCGTCGCTGCCGCTGGCCCCTGACTGTGAGATTACGATCGAAGGCAGGGCGATGGATTTTGATGATGAGCGAATCGATGCCTGTCTGGATGCGGGAGCCAATCGTTTTTCCATTGGCATTCAAACGTTTGATAGCCGTATTCGCCAGCGAATGGCGCGTACTTCGGATAAACAGCAGTCAATCCGCTTTCTGGAGCGGCTGTGTCAGCGCGATCGCGCGGCGGTGGTTTGTGACCTGATGTTTGGTCTGCCGGGGCAAACGCCGGAGATCTGGCGTGAAGATTTAGCGATTGTCAGCAGCTTGCCGCTGGATGGCGTGGATCTCTACGCCCTGAATCTGCTCCCTACCACGCCGCTGGCAAAGGCGGCGGAAAATCAGCGGGTTGAACTCCCCAATGTCACCGCCCGGCGTGATTTTTATCGCACCGGCGCGGCATTTCTGGCCGATGCGGGCTGGCATCAACTGAGTAACAGTCATTGGGCCAGAACGACCCGGGAGCGCAATCTGTACAATCTGTTGATTAAACAAGGTGCGGATTGTCTGGCGATGGGGAGCTGTGCGGGCGGTAACCTGAATGGTCAGGCTTATATGATGGAACGCAATCTGGAACGTTATTACCAGACGTTGGATCAGGGACAAAAGCCTATCATGATGATGACGCCCGCCAACCCGACAGGCCCCTGGCAACACCAGCTACAGGCGGGGATTGAAGTGGGGCGGATCGTATTGCCGCAGCTGACGCGCCGCGCCGATGAACTTCAGCCGTTGCTTAGCCAGTGGCATCACGCGGGATTAACCCGTGACGACTCCACCTGCCTGCGTTTAACCGATGACGGCCGTTTCTGGGCAAATAATCTGATGCAGGCATTACAACAAATTATTCCGCAGTTGAATGCCGAAGAACATGCTCATTAAGGAAAACTTGCCATGACATTGCATGACTTACTCGCGACTAACCCAGATGGCACGTTGGAAGATATCGCCAGCCAGTACAACACCTCCCTGTTCAACGTGGTTAACGCGCTGCCGGCGTCTCAGTGCGTCATTGCGGCGGGAGAGCGGTTTGACTCTGTGTGGGATGCCATCGCCGGGTGGGGAGAAGTGACGTTAATCAGCCACACCGCAGACGCCATTCTGGAATTCAAAAGCGAATTGCCGACGGGAACACATCGCCACGGCTACTTCAATCTGCGCGGTAAAAATGGACTCAGTGGACATATTCGCGCGGTTAACTGTCAGCACATTGCGTTCATTGAACGTAAGTTTATGGGAATGGACACAGCCTCTGTGGTGTTTTTTAATGCCGACGGAGCTGCTATGTTTAAAATCTTTCTTGGACGGGATAGCCACCGCCAGCTGTTAACTTCGCAAGTTGATGCGTTCCGCGCATTGGCCAGAGAGAACCGCGGCGAGTGAATACTATCCGCAAGTGAGTAAAACAGGAGCAGATATGGCGTGGCTACTTTTTGGGGCAGGTCAGGGCGTGGGGGCCTGTTTATTACAGCGAGCCATTGAGTGTGAACAGCCCGTGGTGTTGGTGCTGCGTGATGCTGAACAGGCCGCGCGCTGGCGTGGGCAAGGGCTTACCGTGGTCCAGGGAGATGCCTGTAATGCCGACGTGGTGGCGCAAGCCTGCCAATTGGCGGGGAAATCCGCGATCGTCGTCTCCACGATGGGGGGCGGCAAGGTTAATTATCAGGGGCATCGCACGGTGATTGATGGCGCCGAGCTGGCGGGCATCAGGCGTATGTTGCTGGTGACGTCGCTGGGCTGTGGCGACGGTTGGCCTCAATTATCGGCACGCGCCAAAGCGGCATTTGGTTTTGCCGTGCGTGAAAAATCGCTGGCGGAAAGCTGGTTGCAGACCAGTACGCTGGATTACTGTATCGTGCGGCCCGGCGGCCTGCTGGATGTGGTCGCCACGCATAACGCCAGACTGACACAAGGGACGGCCACGCTAGGTCTGGTGTCGCGTCAGGATGTGGCGCTGACGGTCGATCGGCTGTTGCAACAGCCGGTGTTTGGCAATCAGATTTATAACCTCATCGATCCTGAACTTGAACTTCCGGCCATGCCGTAGCCTGATGCGCTCGTCGGCGAGCGTGCCAAATCCGATAAACGGCCCTGCCAATCCCCCTCCTGATACAACCGATGACAGCGTAGCGCGGTAATGCTACGTTTGTCGCAGCGGCGCGTTAATCGCGCTGTTTCCGTTAAATTTCAGAGATGGCAGGTAAAGTAGAAAAATGGGCAAAAAGGTATTGCTGGTGATTCAGATGGGGGAACCGCCGGAGGGGATTGCTTCTCAGGTCGGTCAACAAGGGAAATGGTTTACGGAGGCTTTAGCGGGCGAAACCGGGAATGTGCAGATTGTCCGCCCGGATCGCGGGGAGCCGCTGCCGCCGTTTGTACGCCTGTCGGCGGTGATCATTTCCGGATCGTGGTCAATGGTAACCGACAGACTGGAATGGAGCGAGTCGACGGCTGGTTGGCTGCGCGAGGCCTATCAGGCCGATATACCGATGCTGGGGGTTTGTTACGGGCATCAACTGTTGGCTGACGCGCTGGGCGGCAGAGTCGGCGATAATCCTAACGGTAAGGAAATCGGGGTTCTGGCGGTGAAAACGCACCCCGGCGCCGAAGAAGACATCTGGCTGCAAGGCTATCCTCAACAGTTTGACGCCTACCTGACTCATCAACAATCGGTGCTGGAACCGCCTGCCGGCGCACGGGTGCTGGCAAGCTCACAGGCAGATGGCTGTCAGATCATTCGCTATAGCGACAAGGTACTGACCGTGCAGTTTCATCCGGAATTTAATGCGTCAGTGATGTTGGCTTGCCTGAAGTATAACGAAGCGGCATTGCGTCAGGGCGGGTGGGATGTTGACCAGATGATGCAATTGTCAGACGAACCCGTCTGGGCGCGAAAACTGCTGCTGGATTTCGTCCGGCGCCATGCCGTTCAGTAAGCGGGCCTGCCGGCTCGCTTTTCACCATACCCGTCATTTTTAAAGTTACAAGAGGCCCTTGACGGGCCTCATTCCGTTAAATCTGTGACCGGCTGATTTGCCGCTCATCCGAATGAAAAAGGCTAAAATTGAAGCAGTGGTATTTTACTTTGTGCATTATTTGCATTTTCACGCGGTAAATAATGTTTTTACCCAAACGCGTATGTATTTTTGTGTAATTAAATTAATGATGAACCATAAATAATATAAAGAATAATATCTTGTTATATCGTTATTATTTACTAACGGTATTATCGTCATTATATATTTCATGCCATTGATAATCATTCCCGAATAAAACAAAACAACAATTCGATATGTAAAATTTTATATAACGAGGTGTCGTGACGTCTATATGAAATTGATAATTATTTTCATTTAATGGTTTGTTTTGGACGATAAATGGGCGTTTTAAGCTGATTTTGTGATTCAAATGTTATTGTTTGGATAAATAGTTGAGGTTTTTTTATTTCGACGCATAATGCTTATCAATAGTGTGGTTTTTCACCGTACGGCGGTCGATTTATTCTTTCAATATACCCGTCATACTTCAGGTGGCAGATGCGTTGGCTGCATTCTTTCGTAAAGGGACAACGCTTTGCGTTGTTCAAAACGATAACGTTTTGTCCTGCGACTCGAATTATTTAGGGTTTATAAAAAAATAAAGGTTTTATCCCGACTTTTACTGTGAGCGATGTGGTGTGAGGAGCTTTCCATGCAGGTCAGCAGACGACAATTCTTTAAAATATGCGCGGGTGGCATGGCCGGAACAACGGTGACAGCATTGGGTTTTTCTCCCGCTGTTGCGCTGGCTGAAACTCGGCAATATAAACTTCTGCGTGCCAAAGAAACACGCAATAACTGTACTTATTGTTCCGTTGGGTGCGGTATTTTAATGTATAGCCTTGGCGATGGGGCCAAAAACGCCAAACCTTCTATTTTTCATATTGAAGGCGATCCAGATCATCCGGTCAGTCGCGGTTCGCTATGCCCTAAAGGCGCGGGGTTGATTGATTATATTCACAGCGATCAACGTCTTAAGTACCCTGAATATCGCGCGCCCGGATCGGATAAATGGCAACGCATCAGTTGGGATGAGGCTTTTGAGCGCATCGCCCGCCTGATGAAGGCCGACCGGGATGCCAACTTTGTCGAGAAAAACAGTGATGGCGTAACGGTTAACCGCTGGCTGACCACCGGGATGCTGTGCTCGTCTGCGGCCAGCAATGAAACCGGGATGCTGGATTTTCGTGTTACCCGTGCGCTGGGCATGCTGGGAATTGACACCCAGGCGCGCCTTTGCCACGCGCCCAGCGTGGCGGCGCTGGCGCCAACCTTTGGCCGCGGCGCCATGACCAACAACTGGGTTGATATAAAAAATGCCAACGTGGTGCTGGTGATGGGCGGCAACCCGGCGGAGGCCCATCCGGTTGGGTTTAAATGGGCCGTTGAAGCCAAAATTAAAAACGGCGCAAAACTGATTGTTGTCGATCCTCGTTTTAACCGTACCGCATCGGTCGCCGATCTTTATGCTCCGATCCGTGCAGGATCGGATATCACCTTCCTGCTGGGCGTCATTCATTACCTGCTGAGCAATAACAAAGTGCAGATGGAGTATGTCAAGTCATACACCAATGCCAGCCTGCTGGTGCGCGAAGATTACCACTTTGATGATGGTCTCTTCAGCGGGTACGACCCGCAGTCGCGCAAGTACGACCGCACCTCATGGCAGTATGAGCTGGACGAAAACGGCTTTGCCAAACGGGATCTTACCCTGACCGATCCCCGCTGCGTCTGGAATCAGCTTAAACAGCACGTCAGCCGCTATACGCCGGAGGTCGTCACCAGTATTTGCGGTACGCCAAAAGATGATTTTCTGACGATTTGCGACATTCTGGCTTCCACCTGCGTGCCGGACAGAACGGCGACCATTCTGTATGCGCTGGGCTGGACGCAGCATACCACCGGTTCTCAGATGATTCGCACCGCCGGCATGATCCAACTGCTGTTAGGCAATATCGGTATGATCGGCGGTGGGATTAACGCGCTGCGCGGACACTCCAATATTCAGGGTTATACTGATCTGGGTCTGTTGTCCCTGCGTCTGCCCGGTTATATGGATCTGCCATCGGAAAAACAGACGAACTTGCAGGATTATCTATCGCAAATCACACCGAAAGCGCTGCTGCCCGAGCAGGTGAATTACTGGAAAAATACGCCGAAGTTCTTCATTAGCCTGATGAAAAGCCTGTATGGCGATAAGGCGCAGAAAGAAAATGACTGGGGTTTTGACTGGCTGCCCAAGTGGGATCAAAGCTATGACGCATTGAACTACACCCAAAGAATGATTGAGGGCAAGGTCAACGGCTATATCGCGCAGGGGTTTAACCCGATAGCCGCATTTGCGGATTCCAATAAAGCGCGTGACGCCCTGAAGAAACTGAAATTTCTGGTCATTATCGATCCGCTGGCGACGGAAACCTCTAATTTCTGGCAGAACCACGGCGAGTTGAATGAAGTGGATTCTTCACAGATCCAGACGGAGGTTTTTCGTTTGCCATCCAGCTGTTTTGCGGAAGAAAACGGATCGATTGTGAATTCAGGCCGTTGGCTGCAATGGCACTTTAAAGGCGCAGAGCCGCCAGCGGAAGCGCTGCACGACGGGGTGATTCTGGCGGGGATTTTCCTGCGCCTGCGGGAAATGTACGCCAAAGAAGGCGGCGCGAACCCTGAGCCGGTCCTCAATATGGCATGGGATTACCTCAATCCGGAAGATCCCTCGCCGGAAGAAGTGGCAAAAGAGGGTAATGGCTATGCGCTGGCGGATATTTATGACGATCGGGGCAATCTGGTGCTGAAGCAAGGCCAGCTGCTGTCTGACTTCTCGCAACTGCGCGACGATGGGACTACGGCCAGCTTCTGCTGGGTTTACACCGGCTGCTGGACAGAGCAGGGAAACCAGATGGCGCGGCGGGATAACGCCGATCCGTCCGGACTGGGTTGCACGCTGGGTTGGGCCTGGGCGTGGCCGCAAAACCGCCGCATTCTGTACAACCGCGCGTCGGCTGATGAACAGGGAAATCCGTGGGATCCGAAGCGCGAGCTTATTCGCTGGAATGGACAGCGCTGGCTGGGAATCGATACCCCTGACTATGGCAATGCGGCTCCCGGCAGCGGTGTGGGCCCGTTCATTTTGCAGGCCGAAGGCATGGGACGCCTGTTCGGCATCGATAAACTCACCGACGGGCCGTTCCCTGAACACTATGAGCCCGTCGAATCGCCGTTGGAAAAAAATCCGCTGCATGAAAACACCCGCTTTAATCCGGTGGCCCGGCTGTATGAGTTTGATAAACAGCGCATGGGCAGCGCATCGGAATTCCCGTATGTCGCCACGACCTACTCCATTACCGAACTGTTCCGTCACTGGACGAAACATGCGCGGCTGAACGCCATCGTACAGCCTGAGCAGTTTGTCGAAATTGGCGAGGCTTTGGCTGAACAGAAAGGGATCCGGGCTGGCGACATGGTGAAGCTCAGCAGTAAGCGCGGCTATATCAAGGCAAAAGCCGTGGTCACCAAACGTATCCGCACGCTGATGATTGAAGGCAAGCCGATAGAGACGATCGGCGTGCCCTGTCATTGGGGGTTCGAAGGCACGACGCAGAAAGGGTTTCTGGCTAACATCCTGACGCCGCACGTCGGCGATGCCAATACCCAAACGCCGGAATACAAGGCGTTCCTGGTCAATGTGGAAAAGGCGTAGCGGAGACAGATTATGGCCATGCAATCACAAGATATTATCCGTCGCTCCGCGACAAATTCCCTGACGCCGCCGCCGCAGGCTCGCGATCATCAGCAAGAGGTCGCCAAACTGATCGATGTCACCACCTGTATTGGTTGCAAAGCCTGTCAGGTGGCCTGTTCGGAATGGAACGACATTCGTGATGAAGTCGGGCATAACGTCGGCGTTTACGATAACCCGACCGATTTAACGGCCAAGTCCTGGACGGTGATGCGTTTCTCGGAAGTCGAGGAAAAAGGCCGGCTGGAATGGCTGATCCGCAAAGATGGCTGTATGCACTGCGCCGATCCGGGCTGTCTGAAGGCCTGTCCGTCAGAAGGCGCCATCATTCAGTATGCCAACGGGATTGTCGATTTTCAGTCAGCGCACTGTATCGGCTGCGGTTACTGCATCGCGGGTTGCCCGTTCGATGTGCCACGGATGAACAAAGAAGATAACCGGGTCTACAAATGTACGCTGTGCGTGGATCGGGTGACGGTAGGGCAAGAGCCGGCCTGCGTTAAAACCTGTCCGACCGGCGCGATTCATTTTGGCACCAAGGAAGCGATGAAGAACCTGGCGGCGGAACGGGTGACCGATCTCAACAGCCGCGGCTACGATAACGCCGGGCTGTACGATCCGGCGGGCGTCGGCGGAACGCACGTCATGTATGTACTGCATCATGCGGATAGGCCGCAGCTCTATCACGGCTTGCCGGACAACCCGACGATCAGCCCGACGGTGACGTTCTGGAAGGGGATTTGGAAACCTCTGGCGGCGATAGGCTTTGCGGCGACCTTTGCCGCCAGCGTATTCCACTATGTCGGGGTGGGGCCGAATCGCGTGGAAGATGATGATGATGACGAGAACGCCGACGGCGAACATCATGAGGACAAGCAACATGAAAAAGAATAATCGAATTCAGCGCTATAGCGCGCCGGAGCGTATTAATCACTGGATTGTGGCGTTCTGCTTCGTGTTTGCCGCCATCAGTGGTCTGGGATTTTTCTTCCCCTCGCTCAACTGGATGATGAACATTCTGGGCACTCCGCAGCTGGCGAGAATTCTGCACCCCTTTGTGGGTGTGGTGATGTTCGTCGCTTTTCTGTTAATGTTTTTCCGCTACTGGAAACATAACCTGATCCGCCGCGATGACATTGAATGGGCCAAAAATATTCATAAGATTGCCAGAAATCAGGAAGTGGGTGACACCGGCAGGTATAATTTCGGTCAGAAGTGTGTGTTCTGGCTGGCGATTATCAGCCTGGTGCTGCTGCTGGCAAGCGGCATTGTCATGTGGCGGCCCTATTTTGCCGATGCGTTCCCTATCCCGATCATTCGCCTGGCCTTGCTGGTCCACTCGCTGGCCGCGGTAGGGTTGATTATCGTTATTATGGTGCATGTCTATGCGGCATTATGGGTGAAAGGAACCATTACCGCCATGGTGGAAGGCTGGGTGTCAGCGTCATGGGCGAAGAAACATCATCCACGCTGGTATCGTGAGCTACAGCGTAAACAACAGGAAAAGTAACCCTGATGAGTATCCGTATTGTTCCTCAGGAACAGTTAGAAAGTAATGAAAGATCAACATCGGTGGGAACCATTCCACCGCTGCTTTTTGCTAATTTGAAAAGCCTGTATAGCAGCCGTGCGGAGCGCCTGCGTCAGTTGGCGGAAGATCATCCGCTGAGTGATTACCTGCTTTTTGCCGCTGACGTGGTGGAAGCACAGATGAAGGTGATGCACGATCACCCGCTACAGATCGATCTTGGCGCGATCCTGAAACAGTCGGGCAACCGCCCGCCGCTGGATGTGTCGGTCTTTCCCCGGGATACGCACTGGCAGACGTTGCTGCGCGCCTTGATCGAAGAACTCAAGCCGGATGCCGGCGGACAAGTGTTATCGACGCTGGAGAATCTGGAAAAATGCTCAGCGCAAGAGCTGGAAATGATGGCGACATCCTTGTTCAGACATGAGTTCAGCGCAGAAAACAACGACAAGGCGCCGTTTATCTGGGCCGCGCTGTCGTTGTTCTGGGCGCAGATGGCGAGCCAGCTTCCCGGCAAAGCGCGGGCGGAACCAGGCGAACACCGCCAGTTTTGTCCGGTATGCGGCAGTATGCCGGTATCCGGCGTCGTTCAACTGGGTTCCAGCAGCGGGTTGCGTTATCTGCATTGCAACCTGTGCGAGAGCGAATGGCACATGGTGCGGGTGAAATGCAGCAACTGCGAAGAGTCCGGTGATTTGAATTATTGGTCGCTGGATAGTGAAAATGCCGCGATTAAAGCGGAGAGCTGCGGCCACTGCGGCACCTATCTTAAAATCCTGTATCAGGAAAAAGATCACCGTGTTGAAGCGGTGGCCGACGATCTTGCGTCGCTGGTGCTGGACGTGAAGATGGAAGAAGAGGGATTCTCCCGCAGCAGTATTAACCCGTTTTTGTTCCCGGAAAGTGCTATCTGATTTCTGTTATCGGATGACGGTCTGCTCTGCATGGTTGTTGCAGAGCAGATACCGGGCTGTGCCGTCGATAGCCTGATCAGGTAAATATTACTGCCGCTGGTATTTGACCAGCACCAGCGAGCCGATCGACAGCGCATAGCAGATGACGATCACCAGCGCCATGGACAGCGCCGATGTTCCGTTCAGCCCGGTCAGCGGCACGCTGATCGCCCCCAGCGCAAACATGCTGACGCCAATCAACGCGGACGCGCTGCCGGCTTTATCTCCCTGACTCTGCATAGCCAGCGCCGATGCGCTGGGGCCGACGATCCCAATAATGATAACGGAGAAGAACAACGGCACCAGCAGCCCGATCAGCGGCGCTTGCAGGTATCCCGCCAGCAATAGCAACAGGGACGATACTGCCGCGATCGCCAGCCCCAGTTTCAGTACCCGCATATCTCCCCAGTGCTGACTCAGGCGTGATGAAAGTTGGGCCGAGAAGATGAGGCCCACGCCATTGATAGCGAAGCACAGGCTGAACATTTGCGGGCTGAGTTGATAAATATTCTGCAAGACAAACGGTGAGGCGCCGATATAGGCAAACATGCCCGCACCGGCGAACCCTTGTACCAGACAGAGCCCCATAAACTGACGCTCGATCAGTAAACTGCCGATGGAAGATAGTAATGTGCCGATTCCGCCGGTTACCCGTCGTTCTTCCGGCAGCGTTTCCTGCAAGCGCGAGGCTGAGAGCATCAGTAACGGTACGGTAACCGCCGCCAGCGTAATAAAGATGCCGCGCCAGTCAACAATGCTCAGCAGTGCGCCACCCAGCACCGGCGCAATGATGGGCGCCAGGCCGTTGACCAGCATCAACAGGGCGAAGAAGCGGGTGAGCTGATGCCCGGTATAAAGATCGCGGGCGATAGCCCGGGACAACACCGCACCGCCAGCCCCGGCGATACCCTGAATAAAGCGGGCGATAATCAACTGGTGGATGTCCTGCGCCAGCGCACACCAGACGGAGGCGGCCAGAAAAATCAGCAGCGAACAGAACAGCGGACGTTTGCGCCCCAGTTTATCGCTCAGCGGGCCGAAGACCAGCTGGCCGGCTCCCAACCCCAGCAGACCCGACGTCAGACTGAGCTGGGAGGCTGAGGCAGAAGTCGATAAATCGAGGGCCAGTTCTGGCAAGGCGGGAAGATAGAGGTCGGTACAAAGCGGGCCGAGGGCGGCCAATAGCCCTAAAATGATTACATAGCCCAGACGGGATGGTGAAGTCATAACGTTAGTCATTGGTAGTGGTTTCAGGAAAAATATGGTTGAAAATGTGTTGGTAGAGCTGGTGAAGTTCCTCTGGCGACGCTTTCAACGGCGCCACCGAGCGGAATGTGGTGCCTTCCGACAATACCGCCATGAGTTCAACCCGGGCGGCGATTTGTGGCGGCGTCAGCTGTGGATAACGTTGTTGCAGGAGGGTGCTGGCTTGCTGAAACAACCGGCTATCGGCTTCCTGTAGGATAGCCGCCACGCGTGGGCTACGGGTAGCTTCTGCGGTGACTTCCAGCATTAACGCCTGATCGTCTTCACGCGTATCGTCGCTCTCCGGTATGATTCGAGTCGACAGCTTTTGTATCATTCGCGAGGTGTGGTCGCCCGTCTGCGTCAGTAGCTGTAATTTGTTGTTCACAATCCGGCTGACGATCTCTTCAATGATGGCGTCCTTATTCTCAAAGTAGCGGTATACCTGACCTACGCTGAGTTGGGCATGTTTGGCGATTTCCGCCATGCCCGCGCCGTGGAAGCCCGAACGCCGAAAACAGAGACGCGCAGCTTTAACAATCTGGTCGCGTCGTGCATGGATACGAGCGGTTTTTGTGTCCGTATGTTGCACGTTTGACTCTCCTTAATGTCAGGATGCTTACCTTTACAAAAACCGGACAAAATCTTGTCGGAAGGGTTAAGGTAGTTTTTTTATAATTGAGAATGAACGTTCATTCTCAATTATAGGGCATGATTTCATGCAAGGTAAACGCTTTATTTTCTTCCTGGTATTTCTACTTTCCGGCTGCGAGCAAGCTTCCCAACCGGCTCAAACTTCCCTACTGGTTGACGTGACCGTTCAGACCTTGCAGGCGCAGCCTGTAACGTTGAATAGCGAGTTAACCGGCCGGACAACGGCGGCAATGGTGTCTGAAGTGCGTCCGCAGGTGGATGGCATTATTCAAAAACGTCTGTTCACGGAAGGCAGTGACGTGCAGGCGGGACAGGTCCTGTACCAGATTGATCCTGCCAGCTATCAGGCGGCCTACGATGAAGCCGCCGCTGCGCTGAAAAATGCGCAGGCCAGCGTCGGCGCGGCGAAACGCAAGGCGCAGCGCTATGCGCGTCTGGTCAAGGAAGAGGGCGTATCCCAACAGGATGCTGATGATGCGCAAACCAGCTATGAGCAAAGTCTGGCCTCGGTGGCGGAAAAACAGGCCGCGTTAAAAACGGCCCGCATTAATCTGGCGTATACGCAGATTAAAGCCCCGATTTCCGGCCGTATCGGTATTTCTTCCGTCACGCCGGGCGCGTTGGTGACGGCCAGCCAGACCACCGCGCTGGCGACCATTCGTCAGCTTGATCCGATGTATGTGGATCTCACCCAGTCGAGCGCGCAGCGGCTGGCGTTGCTGAAGTTACAGAAGAGCAAACAGGCATCGGTATCACTGACGTTGGAAAATGGCGAAGCCTACACATCGCAAGGTTTGTTGCAGCTGGCGGAAGTCGCCGTCGATACCTCCACGGGATCGGTAACCTTACGGGCCGAGTTTCCTAATCCGCAACATATTTTATTGCCCGGCATGTATGTCCAGGCTTCGGTAGAAAATGGTACGGATCCGCAGGGGATTCTGGCGCCGCAGCAGGGGATTACCCGTGATGTGAAAGGTAATGCCACCGCGCTGGTGGTTAACGACAACCAGCAGGTGGAACAGCGTCAGGTGGTCACCGATCGCGTCATTGGCAATAACTGGCTGATTTCCTCAGGGCTGAACGCGGGCGATCGGTTGATTATTGAAGGAACCGACAAGGTCAAGGCTGGCGACACCGTTAAGGCTATGGAAGCGCAGTCCTCTCCGTCAGCGTCGGCATCGGCCACCGCGTCTCAGGGAGATCGCTGATTATGTTCTCCCGTTTCTTTATTTATCGGCCGGTTTTTGCCTGGGTGATTTCGATTGTGATCATGCTGGCCGGCGCGCTGGCTATCCAGTCGCTTTCCATTGCTCAGTATCCCAACGTGGCGCCGCCTTCGGTGTCAATCACCGCTACCTATACCGGCGCCTCAGCGGAGACGCTGGAAAACAGCGTAACGCAGGTGATCGAGCAGCAACTCACCGGGTTGGATGGGTTGCTCTATTTTTCCTCTTCCAGTAGCTCCAGCGGCGAAGTGAAAATCACCGTTACCTTTAAGCAGGGGACCAATGCGGATACTGCTCAGGTTCAGGTGCAAAATAAAGTCCAACAGGCGCTCAGCCGTTTACCGACGGAGGTTCAGCAGTTGGGCGTCACCGTGACCAAGTCGCAAACCAACTTCCTGCTGATCATGTCGCTGTTCGATGTTACGGATAAATCCAGCGGGGCCGATATTGCCGATTACATGGTCAGTAATTTACAGGATCCGCTGGCGCGCGTTGAAGGTGTGGGCAGCGTGCGGGTGTTCGGCTCACAGTATGCGATGCGCATCTGGCTGAACCCGACCCGCCTGGCGTCGTATGATCTGATGCCGTCCGACATCGCTTCGGCGATTGAAGCGCAGAATACGCAGGTTTCCGCCGGCAAGATCGGGGCTCAGCCTTCCCGTAGCGATCAACAACTGACGGCGACCGTAATGGCGCAGTCGCGGTTGAAAACGCCTGAGCAGTTCAGGAATATCATTGTAAAAAGCGAAACCAACGGTGCGATTGTCCGGCTTGGCGATGTCGCCAGCGTCGAGATAGGCGATGAGGATTACAGCACCGTGACCCGGCTGAACGGGCATCCGGCGGCGGGGATTGCGGTGATGCTGGCGCCGGGCGCCAACGCGCTGGCGACGGCCGAACGAGTAAAAGCCAAACTGGCCGAATTCGAGAGTACGATGCCGCAGGGTTACGACATCGCTTACCCGAAAGACAGTACCGATTTCATCAAGATTTCAGTGGAAGAGGTGGTGAAAACCCTGTTCGAGGCCATTCTGCTGGTGGTGATCGTGATGTTCGTTTTCTTGCAGAACCTGCGTTCTACGCTGATCCCGACTATCGCTGTGCCGGTGGTTCTGCTGGGCACCTTTGGCGTGCTGGCGGTCTTTGGCTACTCGATTAATACCCTGACGCTATTCGGGATGGTACTGGCCATCGGGTTGCTGGTCGACGATGCGATTGTGGTCGTAGAAAACGTCGAGCGCGTGATGCGTGATGACGGGCTGTCGCCCAAAGCAGCCACGGAAAAATCAATGGGCGAGATTTCTGGCGCGCTGGTGGGCGTGGCATTGGTACTGAGTGCGGTTTTCCTGCCAATGGCGTTTTTTGGCGGTTCCACCGGGGTCATTTACCGGCAGTTTTCCATCACCATCGTTTCTTCCATGCTGCTGTCCGTGCTGGTGGCGCTGACGCTGACGCCGGCCCTGTGCGCGTCGCTGCTGAAACCGCCGACGCCTCATGTCTCGACGGGGAAAGGCTTTTTCTCCGCCTTTAACCGGCATTATCAGGGAATGCAGGATCGCTATTCCAACAAGGTCGCCCGGATATTGCATAGTCCGCTACGTTACATCCTGCTGTATGGCCTGATTATCGTGGCGATGGGGCTGATGTTTCTCCGTCTTCCGGGCGGATTCTTGCCAACGGAAGATCAGGGCGAAGTGATGGTGCAGTTTACGTTGCCCGCCGGCGCGACCGAAGCCCGGACGTCGAAAGTGGGCAAAGAGATTGAACGTTACTTCCTCACCGAGGAGAAAGCGAATACCGAAGCCATCTTTATTATTTCCGGCTTCAACTTTAGCGGCAGTGGACAAAATGCCGGTATGGCGTTTGTCGCGCTGAAAAACTGGGATCAGCGGCGCGGCGCGGAAAACAGCGCAGATGCCATTTCGGCGCGGGCGTCTAAGGCGCTGTCGGCGACGATCCGGGATGCGCAGATCTTTACGCTGACCCCGCCGTCGGTGGATGGGCTGGGGCAGTCCAGCGGTTTTACCTTTGAGCTTCAGGCCACCGGCACCACCGATCGCGAGAAGCTGTTGCAACTGCGCGATCAATTACTGGCTTCCGCCAATAAAAACGCCCGGCTGGCGGCGGTTCGTCCCAACGATCTGACACAGATGCCGCAGTTGCAGGTTGATATTGATAACGACAAAGCCAGCGCGCTGGGGTTGTCGATAGGCGATATCACCGCGACGCTGAGCAGCGCCTGGGGGGGGACCTATGTTAATGACTTTATCGACCGGGGACGGGTGAAAAAAGTCTATATGCAAGGGGACGAAGATTCGCGCAGCAAGCCGGAGGATCTGAATAAATGGTTTGTGCGCGGCACCGACAGCGCAGGTGACAGCGTGATGACGCCGTTTTCGTCGTTTACCACCACCCGCTGGGTCTATGGCCCGGAAAGCCTGTCGCGCTATAACGGGCTGGCTTCCTACGAAATTCAGGGTACCGGCGCGTCTGGCGTCAGCACCGGGGCGGCGATGGATGAAATGCAGATACTGGCCAAAGCCTTGCCGAAGGGCACAACCTATGCCTGGAGCGGATTGTCCTATCAGGAGCGGTTGGCCAGCGGTCAGGCTTTCTCGCTCTACGCAATCTCGATTCTGGTGGTGTTCCTGTGTCTGGCGGCGCTGTATGAAAGCTGGAGTATTCCTTTCTCGGTCATGCTGGTGATCCCGCTGGGCGTGGTGGGCGCCGTGCTGGCCGCGACGCTGCGCGGACTGGAAAACGACGTTTACTTTCAGGTGGCATTGCTGACGACCATCGGGCTGTCGGCGAAAAATGCCATTCTAATCGTTGAGTTTGCCGAGGCCGCCTACCAGCGTGGCAGCAATCTTTTTGCGGCGGCGCTGGAAGGCGCCACCACGCGTTTGCGTCCGGTATTGATGACGTCGTTGGCATTTATTGTCGGCGTATTCCCGCTGGCGATATCCAGCGGCGCCGGGGCAAACAGCCGCATCTCCATTGGCTCTGGCATTGTCGGCGGAACATTAACCGCCACGGTGTTGGCGATTTTCCTGGTTCCCCTGTTTTTTGTCCTGGTGAGACGCGTTTTCCCCAAACGTGCAGACAAAACCGTGCCCGCTGTTGATGTATCGAAGGAAAAATAATGTTGAGTCATAAATTCATTGCCGTGTTATTTCCGCTGATACTGGGCGGGTGCGTATCACTGGACCCTGACTATCAGCGCCCTGATGCGCCAGTGCCCGCGGTCTGGCCGCAGCAGGGTGTGGCGGCCGGCACGGCGCCTGCGACAACCATCCCCTGGCGTTCGGCGATGATCGACGCCAGATTGCGTCAGGTGATCGATCTGGCGCTCAGCGATAACCGTGACCTGCGCAAAGCGCTGGCCGATATTGAGGCGGCCCGCGCCACCTACGGTATTCAGCGCGCCGATCTGCTGCCTACCGTCAATGCCGGTTTGAGCGGATCGCGCGGTCGCTCGTTATCGAGTTCGTCTGCACAGGGCAACAATGCCACGGCGATAACCCAGAGCTATGAGGCGAATCTGGCCGTGAGTTCGTTTGAGCTTGATCTGTTTGGCAAAACACGCAGCCTGAGCAGGGCGGCGCTGGAGAGTTATTTGTCTACGGAAGCGGCGGGGAAAACTACGCGTCTGACGTTAATTACGGACACGGCAACGGCTTACATCGCGCTGGCGGCGGCACGTAGCGATCTGCTGCTGTCAGAGCAAACCGTACAGAGTGCGCAGAAATCGCTGGAGGTGACGCGTAACCGGCAACGAAACGGCGTCGCCTCCGCGGTTGATGTCGCGCAGGCGGAAACCATCTATCAGCAGGCGCGAGCGGATGTCGCCAGCAATCTCACCGCGGTGGAACAGAGTAAAAATGCGTTGAATCTGCTGGTCGGGCGACCGGTGGACGAAGCGCTGTTGCCGGATAATCTGGATGCGCTGGCTCAGGCGATTGCGCCGGTATCGGCGGGGATTTCTTCTGATGTGCTGTTGCAGCGTCCGGATGTGCTTGAAGCGGAACATAATCTGAAATCGGCAAATGCCAACATCGGCGCGGCGCGCGCCGCGTTTTTTCCCAGCGTGACGTTAACCGCCAGCGGCGGAATGGGCAGCACTGCGCTTTCTTCACTGTTCAGCCATGGCGCGGGCGTGTGGTCTTTTGCGCCCAGCATCAGCCTGCCGCTGTTTGACGGCGGTGCGAATCGGGCATCACTGGCCTACGCCGAGGCGCAGAAAAAGGGCTATATCGCCAGCTATGAAAAAGCCATTCAGTCTGCGTTCAAAGAGGTTGCGGATGCACTGGCGCGCAAAAGCACTATCGATGAGCAACTTTCGGCGCAGCGGGATTATCTGTCGGCGTCTCAGCGCAGCTATCAGCTAGCCGATAGTCGCTATCGGGAAGGGGTGGATACCTATCTGAACGTGCTGGATGCCCAGCGGACATTATACAGTGCGCATCAATCGTTAATTGCGGCAGAGCAAGTTCGGCTGAACAATCTGGTGACGCTATACAATGTGTTGGGCGGCGGGGTGTCGGTAACCCAGTGACGTTTTGCTATTCCTGCGAAGGCTGAACGGTCAGCGTGATGGCTCGCTCGTCGCACTGGATCAGACATTCGCCGCATCCGGAACAACGTGAAGTATCGACAACGGGATATCCGTATTCGTTGGTATCGAGCGCTTGTTCCGTGCAGGACGCCAGACACTGTCCGCAGTGGCGTTGGGGATGAATACAGCGGCTGGTGTCGATAACCGGGCGTAATCCGGTATCAAACTGCGTCTGTGGCTGCAAGGCGCCGCTGGCACAGTGCTGAATGCACTGATTGCAGCCGTCGCAACTGGCATATTCAATGGCAAGCAGGGGATAGCCGTCATCGTCCCGTGTGATGACGCCCATCGGACAATGTTCAATGCATTGCTGGCAGCGAGTGCACTGATGCAGGAATAATTCGGGCGCGATTGCGCCCGGAGGTCGCGGCGTCCGGGCCAGACGCGCCGCTTCCGGCGATGTGTCTGGCGGCACGGTTTTCTGCGAAGCGGTCAGCAGCGCGCGGAACAGCCCGCGCCGGCTGATATAGCGGTGTGAGAGATATTCGCGGTAAAAGTTGTCCGTTTTATCCATCAGCGATATATCCGGTATTCGCGTGGGGACAGCGCGTAACGGTGCTGTATCTCTTGTAGAAATAGCCCGGTAATCTGTGCCAGCTGTGCATAGAACGCGCTCTGGGTGTTGGTGCGCAAAAGAGCCAGATAGCGATGACTCCACGGCAGCAGATGTTCTTCCAGCAGTGTCACCACCGCACTTTCGTTCTCCAGTTCGAGAAAGCAGGCCAAAGCCAGTAACATCAGGCCAAACTGGTCTTCCGGCTCATTATGGAGGCGGTCGAACGTCAACTGGTTGTGTTGTAAAAAGTCCCGATAGCGAGCGGTAGAATCGCCCATCAGCAAATTATCTTTGTCGAGATAGACCGACCCCCAGGGCGGCGCCTGCATTTCGCCCTGACCTTCAAACAGGACGGAAAACTGCCAGGTAAATGTCTCGGCGTCAGGTATGCGCAGTTGCCGGCACAGCTGATATACGGTTTCTTTATCCTGCCAGTGGTACAGTTCAGGGATCTGATCGAGCTTGTCTGTCAGCAGGCTTATTTCCGGCGAACCGGGGGGATAGTAAAACAATGCGCCCAACAAACGCGGTAAGACGGCAACAGATGACATGGTGTATCTCCACGGTGAACAGCGACAGGCCAGCGTGCGCCGGCCTGTCTGCCGGGGCGTTACATCGGTAGCGTCCACAGATTATAGAAAGCAATTCGCCCTGCCAGTTCGCCGACAATCACCACGGCGGCGCTGGCGGCCAGCAGCGTTTGTCCGGCGCGATAGCGCAGATGCAGGACGCCGCCAATCAGGCCGACGGCCAGCAGTATGAGCTGTGCGCTAAACCAGGAAAGCTGGGCGCTGGTCAACGCGCTGTCCGCTGTCATCAGCGTGGATAAATAGCCGGGACGCAAACAGAAGCTTGCCAGTATGGCCAACAGGCTAACGGAGAGTCCCAGACGGCGGGCGCCGAGCGCGGCGGCCAGTGCGCCGCCGCCGATCATGGCCGTCAGCAGCATTGCCGCCGTCGTGTAGCTGTTATCCCAGGTTGCCACGGTCGAAAGCTGGTATACGCGGGGAACGGCCGCCAGAAAGAACAGACCAATCACCGCGGCCAGCCAGGCCAGACCTGAAAACAGCACCCGGCCTCCCCGGTTGAGCAGCAGTCCCAGCGCCGCGACACCGCCGGCGGCGGAGAACAGGGCGGAGAGCACGATCTCGTTGCTCATGGGCGAGTGGCCGACGCGGAACAGCATATTGATGGCCCGCAGCGGTTGGCCGACATGGAAAGTGCCGATGAGCAGGGCCACGCCAAACAGGCACATGGCGCCAAACAGTCCGATGGCCAGACGACGGCTATCAATCTGCCGGCATTGCGCGGCAATCAACAGCAGAATGAATGCGCCGACGGCGCTTTGTGTGAGAACGGTAAAGAATACCAGAGGCAACTCATGCATGGCGAACCTCCTGCAAGTTCTGAATCGATCCTTCCGTATCGCCGGTCAGGCGGGAGTTTGGATGCGGTTTAACAATCAGGTTCGGTTTGGTCAGCGTGGCTGAAGGCAACGGTGCGATTTCATTCTCAGTGCCGTATTTGGCGCGGAGTTCGTCGATTGGACCAAAATCCAGCGCCCGCTGAGGGCATGACTCTACGCAGATGGGTTGCAGATTGTGCTGCAAGCGATCCAGGCAGCCATCGCATTTGCGCATGACTTTTGCCTGATAGTCGAACTGCGGTGCGCCATAGGGACAGCGCATTTCACAATAGCGACAGCCTACGCACAGCTCATCGTTCACCAAAACCAGACCGTCTTCTTCCCGTTTGTGCATGGCGCCGGTGGGGCAGCCCGCCACGCAGGTCGGCTGATCACAGTGGTTACAGGCGATGGAAAGGTAGTAGCTGAACGTATTATTGCGCCAGGCATTACCGTCTTTGATCCAACCGCCGCCGCCATACTCATAAACCCGGCGGAATTTCGGGCCGATATCCAGATCCTTATTATCCTTACAGCTTACCTGGCAGGTTTTACAACCGGAGCAGCGTGAGGAGTCAACAAAAAAGCCATATTGTGTCATCGTTAATCACCTCTTTAGACGCGTCGTATTTCAACCAGATTGGTATGCTGTGGATTGCCTTTGGCCAGCGGCGAGACATCGTGTGTCGTCAGCGTATTAATACAGCCGCCGATATCGACGCCTTCACTGTTGAGTCGCGTCCACGCGCCCTGCGGCATGGCCGCTACGCCCGGCAGGATGCGATTGGTTACCTTGCAGGCGATTTCCACAATGCCCCGATCGTTGAATATTCTGACGCGATCGCCGGACTTCAGATGGCGAGACGTGGCATCAATCGGGTTAATCCATACTTCATCCGGCGCCGCCTCGTGCAGCTGCGACACATTGCTATAAGTCGAGTGGGTATGCCCTTTGGTGTGAAAGCCGCTCAGCTGTAGCGGATATTTCGCCGTCAGCGTTTTATTCAGATGGGATTCACGCGCCGGACAGAATTCAGGGATCGGCGAAATTTTGTCACCGGCAGGCAGCGTCCATTCGCTGGCCAGTTTCGCCAGCGCTTCGGAATAGATCTCCGCTTTCCCCGACGGCGTTTTCAGTGGGTTCGCCTGCGGGTCCTGACGGAAGTCGGCAAACGCGATGCTTTGCTTATCCGTGGCGATTTGCTGATCAATGACCCCTTTATCTTTGGCAATGTCCCAGTCAGGCAGGTAAGGGCGTTGCGCTTTCACCTGTAGGTAATGTTTCTCAACCCACTGCGCCTGCGTTTTTCCTTCGGTAAATTGATCCCGTATGCCGAGATGACCGGCAATGTCTGCACAGATGTCGTAGGTACTGCGCACTTCCCACATCGGATCGATGGTTTTCTGCATCGCGATCATGTAGTTGTGAGCGCCGGACGCATAGGAGTTATTCACCAGATCTTCAGCTTCCAGATAGCTGGTTTCCGGCAGCAGGATATCGGCGAACTTCGCGCTGGGCGTCATATGGTTATCGATGACGATAATGGTTTCACACAGCGTATCGTCTGCCAGTATCTCCCGGGTGCGGTTGATTTGGCCGTGCTGGTTCACCAGCGCGTTGCCCGCCTGATTGACGATGAGTTTGATGCCGACATTGAGCTTGTCCGCACCTTTGACGCCCATGCTGGTCGCCGTCATTTTCTCCGGATTCAGAATGGCGTCTGTCCACAGATAACAGGGAATGGAAACCTTCAGCGGATTCGCGCCGGTAGGCAGTGTCGGTACGCCGTAATCGGTGGCATACGGCCAGTTGCCGTTATTGGTGCCGGGCAAACCGAAGTGTCCGGTAAGCAGTGGCAACGTCTGGATGGCGCGTACGGATTGCTCACCGTTGGCGTGACGCTGCGGCCCCCAGCCTTGTCCGATATAACAGGCATTGGCTCCGGCGATTTCCCGCGCCAGTTGGCGAATGCGTATTGCCGGAATCCCCGTGATGTCGGCTGCCCATTCCGGTGTTTTCTCTATACCGTCTTCGCCCCGACCCAGAATGTAATCTTTATAGCTGGCGTTCGGCGCGGCGGACGCGGGCAGGGTGGAACTGTCGTAACCGACGCAATAGCGATTGATCATCGCTTCATCGATCAGTTTTTCGGTAATTAATGTATGCGCCAGACCGGCGACCAACGCGGCATCGGTTGTCGGCCTGATGGCGAGCCACTCGGCATGTTCAGTGATCACGGAATCGGTATAGCGCGGATCGATAATAATGACTCTGGCCTGCGACTCTTCCAGTGCGCGACGTAACTCTTCCACCTGACCTCCGCCGGACATGCGGGTTTCCGACAGGTTCATGCCAAAAAATACCACCAGATCGGAATGAAGGATCTGGGTGAAATGGCTGCTCACATATGTGCCGTGCGTATAAGGCGTGGCGGCGGCAATCTGCGCGGTAGAATACGTATTGTGGTAATTCAGGTAACCGCCATTCAGGTTTAACAGCCGTTTCCAGGCGTGCGTTCCCTGATTGTGGTAGTAAGCGCCGGACTGATAGTTGTAGTAGATCGCGTCATTGCCATACTTTTCGGCAACCCGTTTTAACTCGGAGGCGACCAGTGCGGTGGCCTCTTCCCAACTGATGCGTTTGAATTTTCCTTCTCCGCGTTTTCCTACCCGTTTCATCGGATATTTCAGTCGGTCGGGGCTATAAACGCGCCAGCGGTTGGAGCGTCCGCGCAGGCAGGGGCGAATTTGATGCTCGCCAAACACGCTGTCGTTTTTGCTGTCTTCCGCTTCGATGCGCACAATGCGGCCGTCTTTGACCACCACCTTTAACGGACAACGACTGCCGCAGTTAACCAGGCAGGCGCTGTGGCGAATGGTTTCCCCCTCATTAACAACGCCAGATGGGGTGGGGGTCCCCGACGGTGAGGCGGATTGCGCATTCACGGCAAAAGGCAAGGTAATACTGCTGGATATAGCCACTGCCGCACTGAGTTTGGCGACATCTTTTACCGCTTCCCTTCGGGATATTTCCCGATGGAGCAGTTCATCGATTATTTTTTTCATCGGTTTCCCCCTTATTGATTGCTTTGCTAACAATAACGCCTGTTATTTATGTGGGATTGATAGCGATCAAGCGAAAGGGGTAAACCGGGTCGAACAAAGTGAGTAATGTGATCTAAATCAGTATTATCTATCGTGTCGTTTCTATTTTTTTAGTTTTTATACTAACTAATTCCTTTGTTTTGGTAAATGATAATGATTTTTATGATCATTTACGGCCTTTGCGTTGGGGCTTGTGCTCCGATCGTCAGTCGCACCTGGACATTACCGTTTGCGCGTGCGGATCGACCCCTGTTGCTGTTCCGTCATAACAACAAAATGGCGGCAACGGGAAGTTTGCTCCTCTTCCCGTCGTCGCCATGTCGTTCCATTTATCAGGATGAGGTCAGCCGTTGCAGGGTGGTCAATTGTTCGACCGCCTCATGCATGGCGTCCATCCCTTTGGCGGCGTCTTTCAACCGTCCCAGATTGGCGGTAACGTTATGACGCTCTTTGCTGGTTTCCTCACTCATGGAGGCAATCTGGTCGGCGGCAGAGATACTCTGATTCGCCATATCCTGAGTCGTTCCGACCGTTTGCGACGCGACATCCCGGATACGGGCGATAGTGTCGACCGCATCGTTGATGCTGTGCCGGGTTGCATCGGACTGCTCTTTGGATGAACGAGCCAGTCGCCTGACTTCTTCGGCAACGACGGCGAATCCCCGACCGGCTTCTCCGGCCCGCGCCGCTTCCACGGCGGCATTGAGGGCGAGCAGGTTGGTTTGATCGGCAATGGTGCTGATCCCGACGGTAATCTGGCTGATATCGTGTGAAATCTGTTCCAACTGATTCAGTTCGTGTTCCAGATGGCTCTGGGCGGTGCGGGTTTGCGTCGCCGCGTCACTGATGGCGCGAATATTGGATTCCGCCATATCCAGCGTTTCCGTTTGCCGCGATGTGGCATGTTCAAGCTGGGGCAGCGCGGTCAGCAACGGACTCAACTCCTCCTGATACGCCACCACCTGATTGATGACTCTGGACTGAATATGATGCATGGCTTCCCAGCGACGCAGCGCCCGCTGGGCATAGTGTCCGGCAAAGGCGGCATACTCGATGGGGAAACGGGTCATGGCCTTGATGTCATGATCGAAAAACGCCAGTGCGGACAGGGTTTGATTGATCGGCACGCCGAAAATCTCGCCAAAACTGGAGAATCCGGCCGCCGGGACATGATCAAATAAGTCTGCCTGCGCCAGACTGTTCGCGTTATTCAGCCTGCGTAGTACACAGTCGTTCAGCAGCAGCCCGACAGGTTTGCCTTTTTCGCTCACGAACTGCTGCCAGTCATGGCGCGTGGCGGCAATAAAGTCGGTCGCCTGGAGCAGATACAGCCGATCGCCAAATTCCAGATCGCAGAAAAAGGTGATGCTATCCGCCTGCATGGTGGCGACGGAACGAATAAAGTATTCATTATCGACCCTCACCCCGAAGGTTTTGCCCTCCAGCTGCTGTGCGATTTGATCGGGTTGGCAGTGAAAATACTCGGTCAGAGCCTGAATAATCGATTGAGGTTTGCCGTTGGCGTCAAACACGGATTGCACCGTACGCGCCACCGGATCGGCTTGCGCCACTAACCAGCTTTGCGGAGTGGGCTCGAAGTTCTGGCTTTTGAAGGGGGCAAAAGATTTACCATCCGCCATTTGGCAAAAAATCAGCACCGCCTTGCCCTGCAATATCTTGCCGTCACAGCCAATATAGGTGGCGCTGAAATCAAGATTGCCGCCCGCCGAGCCGCCGATAGCCATGCACGGAAAACGGCCGCTGGCATACCAGGCCTGCATCAGGAATCCTTCCGATGCGGAAAGTCCGTCGCAGTAAACCATGGCAAACGTCCGATCGGCGGAAAGGCGCATGTTGACATTCAGGCGTTCAAGTTCCTGACGGATAGCCGAGATTCTCTGACTGGCCGAGGCCTTTCCCCTGACATGCAGATCGACAATATGAACTTCGTGATGAGCGATCAGCGTTTGCGGCAGCCACAGCCAGCTACCTTGTCCTCCCGCCATACTGCAATAAGTGGACATGTTGAAGCGATTACACAGGGCGCCTGTTGAAGAGAGCGTAATGACCGTTGTTTTGGCATCAGACAGATGTTGCCAGGCGCTACTGACGGTAGAGAAATCGGCATCCGGCGGAATAAAGATCAGCAAAATACCGCTTTTGTCGGCAATACCGATCTGATGCAGTGACGTGGGCGGAGCATCGCAATCAAAAACGCCGCTGGCGGGAGATTTGAAACCGAAAAAGCCAGCACCAGAACGAAAAGACGATAAAATTCCCATAGTTCCCTCTTTTCAATTTTATCATGGCATAACCAATAGATTTCAAGATGGAGGACAAAACGTTGTCGTTTTAACAACGCAACGCGCCGGCCCTCTACTGTCGAGGTTCATTCATGAGCCTCGTAACGCTGCTTACAGCCAATACTCCTGCGTCTTGAAAGATGAAAGGTATAAAAGAGTCTATGCCGTACATCGATAGAATGTATGAGTTCTATGTCACGTTTATATTCGACATTTCTCAGGTTGCAGGATAAATTCGCTTGAATATATTTACATTTACGTCATCCATGAGATGCCGTTTTTCTGAGGAGAAATAGCAGGGTTTATTTTGAGACAAACAATTCAAATCGGTAATTTTATTATTCGTAATCAGAACGATTAGCGGTTTAATTAACAGACGATCGGCATTTAATTAAATTTACTGAAGTATTATGATTCGCCAATAGGCTATTGGTATATTCCCGTCAGGCTTCACGCTGCCGGCGCGTTGGCCGCATTACCCGGCCCTTCCATGGGCCCCGCGGCAACTCGAGTTATCCGCGTTGACGCACCCGTGCGGTTAACCCTTTCAGAAAGTAGCGCAGGATTTGATCGCCACAGACGCGGTAATTTTTATGATCCGGTGAACGCATCATGGCCGTTAATTCAGGCTGGGAGACTCTGAAATTCTGAGCAGCCAATATTTCCTGAATATCCGTGGTTTTCAGTGAGAATGCAACGCGCAGTTTTTTCAGAATAATGTTATTGGTGATTTTACGCTCGACCTGTAACGCCGGCTGATTTTCATCTTTGCCGCGCTTTTGCAGAATCAGGCCGTTGAGAAAATAGCTCATCACAATATCAGGACACGGCTGGTAGCCGGCTTCATCCTCTTTTTTCACATAGCTTGCCAATTGCTGAGGCGGCACGGTCATTTCCACCAACGCCAGGATCGCCAGCAGGTGGTCGTTATTTAAATTCAGCATATAGCGCACGCTGCGCAGCACGTCGTTATTCATCATTACCGGGTTTTTCTCGCCGTTCATCATCGTTATGGTCGGGTAGTATAAGGGAATGGTGAAAAAATGCAGAGCGGATCTGTGCATCCGATGGCGAAGAGACGGCAAACCGCCTAATGAAAGGTTGTTCTGCCCGCAAAGTGTTCAACCCAGCCTGCCGGATTGGTAAAAACGCGGATCCTATTGGACAGGCAAGAAAAGGAATGGCGTTTGAAAGTCAGTTTACCGAATGGAGTGGGGCAGAAATGGCTATGCGGGAAAACTTATTGAAGTGCTTGATTCTCATCGTACTGATTCGTAAATAATGAACACTCAATACCTCCTGAATATGGTAGAACTGAGTTTTTTATCGATTTCTTTTGCAGGATTTATTTATGAATAACATTATGCTTTAATCGCTATTTTTTTTGGTCAAAACACTAAGAACCATTTTAATAAAATTATCACGGGGCAGGTCATTAATATTGTTGTTCCAAACTAAACCAATATCCCAACTGGCGTGTTCACCAGTCATTTTTTTACAAATCACTTTTGAATTATTTATAGGGATGCTGTTTTGTGGTAAAATGCCTATCCCAATTTGGGATTCCGCCATCGCCATTAAACTATTTACATTATTCACATAGTTAATTGACATTCCATATATCTTGTTTTTTAGCATGAATTGGTTAATTTGAAATGCAGAACCAGGACAAACTTTTGCATCAATGACTAATAATGGGTGTTTGTTTATGGTTTCTATTAATTTCGTTTCATTTAACTTTATTTTCTCATTATAAATAATTGCTAAATGATCTTGCCCTATTTTTTTGTATGCCAATGGACGTTCAACGGGTAAGCGCATGAATCCAACTTGCATTTTTCCTGAAAGAAGCATTTCTCTCTGTAAAGGAGATGAACTATCATTCAATTGAATATTTATTTCAGGATAACAATCCCGAAAAGGAGAAATAAAACCAGGAATTAATGCTGAAACCGAGTTGATAAAACCTATCGATAAATTACCTTCTTTCCCTTGTTTCATGTAGTTACAACGCATTTTAAATCTATCAATTTCTTCCAATAAATTTTTTGCATCATCATATAAAGTCTGACCGTGAGGACTCAGTTGTGTACCATGGTTATCTCGAATGAACAGGATTAGCTCTAATTCATCTTCAAACATCTTGATTTGTTTAGTTAACGTAGGTTGTGTTAACCATAGTTTATCAGCGGCCTCTCTGTAACTTAGGCATTCCGCTAACTTGACAAAAGCACGCAGTTGTCTGATCTCCATTCCAATCTCCTATCACCAAAAGAAATTTTTCCATTATACAAGCAGTTTGTCCCATGTTTAGCTATGTAGCAATGGTTAACTATCCCTCAATAGACCGGAGTAATAATACGATCATGGTTTTAATAATCAAATTCTATATGAAAGTATTAGCTCAAATGACGTCATGTCAGATGGGTCAAACAATGAAAATTTATTTTTTAACAAATTAAAAGGTGCGGCCATGAAGAAGATCGATTTACATATGCATTCAAATTATAGTGATGATGCTGATTTGCCTGTTGATGTCTTAGTTCAAAGATGTATCTCTAATGATATCGATATCATTTCCATTACTGATCATAACTCTATTAATGCTATCAACGAGGTAAAAAAACTGGGGTTGTCAGGAAATGAAATCACTATTATCCCTGGAATTGAAATTGACTGTTCGTTTCAGGGCAAGAATTTTCATTTACTTGGCTATGGTATCGACACTGATTTTTCTGATTTTGAATTAATTGAAAGGAATTTTTTTGAACTACAGTTTGAGCTTACACCATTAAAAATTGAGAAACTAAAAGCGCTTGGTTTTTTTATAGATGAAGAAAATCTTTGTCAGTTGGCTGCTGGTAAGATTCCACAGGAAGAGCAAATGGCTGAATTAATTCTTCAGGATGATAGAAATAAAAGTAACGCATTACTTATGCCATATAGAGAGGGTGGCGAGCGTTCAAATATGCCGTTAATTAACTTTTATTGGGATTTCTTCGGGTATGGCAAGCCATGTTATGTAGAAGCGAATTATCCTATGCTTGAACGGATTGTCGAAATCATAAAAGGTAATAATGGTATTCCGGTAATTGCTCACATAGGTGCAAATATTAAGAATAACTATGAACAAACGCTTAATGATATGTTATCAGTAGGGGTAGAAGGTGTTGAGGTCTTCTCCAGCTATCATACAGATAAACTGTCTGATTTATTATATGATTATGCTTGTTCAAAAAATATGTTCGTGTCATGCGGCAGTGATTTTCATGGGAAAAATAAGCCTGAGATTGATGTTGGAAATTGTATTTATAGTGATAGACACTACCAAAAAATCATGAACCTCGTAGAGTTATTGACCATGAAATGATTCTTTTTGATCGGTTTATTTTTTGCATTGGCTATTTATTCTACTAACGAGCATAGCGATTAGATTACCATATCAATCCTTCTGCGACAGGATCGCTTCCAGCAAGCCAGGGAAACGCGCTTCCATCTCGCCATGACGGAGCCGGTTCATGTGCGTGGTGCCGATATTGGTAGTATGAATCAGTCCCGAGTCGCGCAATACCCGGAAATGGTGCGATACGCTGGATTTAGGACGACCGCCGTCCAGTTCGCCGCAGGTGGCTTCGCCCAGCGAAGCCAGACGACGGACAATTTCCATACGCATGGGGTCGCTCAGGGCGTAAAGAACGCGCTCAAGGATGAATTCGTCGGCTGTAGGGTGCTTAAAGGGTCTCATGGATGAATTATAGTGGGTAGGTTGTTTAAAATCTATTGTTCGATTAATATCGAAATACAGAAGTAATCTAACCACTGAGGAAATACCATGTCAGCATTATTTCAACCCTTCAGATTGAAAGACGTTACGCTGCGTAACCGTATCGCGGTTCCTCCGATGTGTATGTATTCCGCTAACGATGGCCTGATCAACGACTGGCATCAGGTACATTACGCCAGTCTGGCGCGCGGAGGCGCCGGACTGGTGATCGTTGAAGCCACTGCCGTCGCGCCTGAAGGCCGTATCACGCCACACTGTGCCGGTATCTGGAATGATGATTTGGCACAGGCATTTGTGCCCGTGGTTAAGGCGATCAAGGCCGCCGGTTCGGTGCCGGGAATCCAGATTGGTCATGCCGGGCGTAAAGCCAGCGCCAACATTCCGTGGGAAGGCGACGATCATATCGCGGCCGACGATGCCCGCGGCTGGCCGACGATCTCTCCCTCCGCGATCCCCTTCGGCGGTAATTTACCCAAAACGCCGCGGGAAATGACGCTGGAAGATATCAACCGGGTACGTCAGGATTTTGTGGCCGCGGCCCGTCGGGCGCGTGATGCCGGATTTGAATGGCTGGAACTGCATTTTGCTCATGGCTATCTGGGGCAGAGCTTTTTCTCGGTACACGCCAACCAGCGCAGCGATCAATATGGCGGCAGCTTCGATAATCGCAGCCGTTTCCTGCTGGAAACGCTGGCGGCGGTGCGCGAAGTTTGGCCGGAGCATTTACCGCTGACCGCGCGCTTTGGCGTAATTGAATTTGACGGACGTGATGAGGAAACCTTGCAGGAATCCATTGAGCTGACGCGCCGTTTCAAACAGCACGGCCTTGATATGCTCAGCGTCAGTATCGGTTTTTCTACGCCGGATGCCAACATTCCCTGGGGGCCCGCCTTCATGGGGCCGATTGCCCAACAGGTTCGCCAGCAGGCGGATATTCCGGTGTCATCAGCCTGGGGCTTTGGTACGCCGGAACTCGCTGAGCAAGCCGTAAAATCCGGGCAGTTGGATCTGGTGCTGGTGGGTAAATCCCATCTGGCCAATCCGCACTGGAGCTATTATGCCGCCCGTGAACTGGGCATCGAACGTGCCTCATGGACATTGCCTGCGCCCTATGCCCATTGGCTTGAAAGATATTAATCGCGCATCGTGATTCTTATTCCGTGACGCTGGCTTAAGCCGCATCCGTGCGGCTTATCCTGAAAATCCCTCCCAACTCAGCCCTTTTTACGCCAGAGGGAAAACCGCTGGTTAGCGCGTTCTTATGCGGTCTCTTTTAAGAAACATTCAGCGCCTGACGTAAATCCTCGATCAGATCCTGCGCATTTTCGATGCCGACGGATAAACGCACCAACTGTGGCGTAATGCCTTTCTGTAACCGTTTTTCCAGTGGAACCGAGGCGTGTGTCATGGCAAAAGGTTGACTAATCAGGCTTTCTACACCTCCCAGACTTTCTGCCAGCGTGAACAGACGGGTGTGTTTAATGACCTCCCGAGCGTAATGCTCATCCCCTTTGAGCCGGACGGAAATCATGCCGCCAAAGCCGCGCATTTGTTTTTGTGCCAGCGCATATTGCGGGTGCGACGGTAATCCGGGGTAATAAACCTGCTCTACCTGTGGCTGTTGCTCGAGCCATTGGGCAATCGCCAGTGCGCTTTCACTGTGACGCGCAATCCGCAGCGCCAGCGTCCGGATGCCGCGCAGGGTCAGGAAACTGCTGAATGGATCGAGAATTCCCCCGACGGCGTTTTGCAGATAGGCGAGCTGCGACGCCAGTTCCCGGTCGCGTCCGACGACCGCCAGACCGGCAATCACGTCCGAATGCCCATTCAAATATTTGGTTGCGGAATGAATAACGATATCGAACCCCAGATCCAGCGGTCGTTGAAGCGCCGGGGAGGCAAAGGTGTTATCCGCTACGCTGATTAACTGATGCTTTCTGGCGACATCGGCGATAGCCGCCAAATCTGCCAGTTTCAACAGTGGATTGGTGGGCGTTTCAACCCAGATCAGGCTGGTTTGCGGGGTAATCGCCTGCTCCAGCGCCTGAAGATCGGCGGGGTCAACATAGGTAACCTGTAGTCCGGCGGTGCGTTTGCGTACATTTTCCAGCAGACGCCAGGTGCCGCCATAGAGATCGTCCACCGCCACGATATGACTGCCCTGATCGAGCAGTTCGAGGATGGTTGAGCTGGCCGCCAGTCCGGAGGCAAAGGCAAAACCTTGCAGGCCGCCTTCCAGTTCGGCAATCGCCGCTTCAAGCGCGGCGCGGGTTGGGTTGCCGCTGCGCGAATACTCATAGCCGGTATGTTCGCCCGGCGCAGGCTGAGCAAACGTGGACGTAGCGTAAATGGCGGGCATGACCGCGCCGGTGCTGTCCGGGGTGTAACCCGCGTGAACCGTCTGGGTATCAAATTGCGACATACATAACTCCTTATATAGAATCAAAACATCCAGAGCGAAAAAGTACGGAATAGGGAAATACGCTTAACGTAGCGTTTGCCGCCAGTGATTCAGAACATCGGTGCGGGTAATCAGACCGAGAAAACGCTCACCATCGAGAATAACGGCCACATAGCCCTGATCGAATATCGCCAGCAGTTCATCGCGTGAGGCTTCTTTGGCCAACGTTTTGACCTGATCGGACATGGCTTCACGGGCGGTAAGCGAGAAATGTTGCGTATTGTTCTTCAGGCTATTGAGCAGATCCCACTCGTCAATCACGCCGACAACGCGCTGATTCTCCAGTACGGGCAACTGGGAAATGTCATATAAACGCATACGGGCGTGAACGATGCTGAGCGTATCATCGGGAGAAACGGAAACCGTGGCGCCTTCATCGTGCCGGTAAGCAATCAGATCACGCAGATCGCCGTGCGGCGGGCGTTGAATCAGCCCTTGTTCGATCATCCAGTAATCGTTGAACATCTTTGACAGATATTTATTGCCGCTATCGCAGATCAGCGTGACCACGCGTTTCGGTTCCGTCTGTTCTCGGCAATAGCGCAGGGCGGCCGCCAGTAGCGTACCGCTGGACGAACCGGCCAATACGCCTTCTTTGCGCAGCAGTTGGCGGGCGGTATGGAAAGATTCGGCGTCGCTGACGGCGTAAGCGTGTTTGACCTGATTAAAATTGGCCAGCGCCGGAACGAAATCTTCCCCAATGCCTTCCACCAGCCAGCTTCCGGCTTCACCATAGGCGCCGTGTTGCAGGTAGTCGGTGAGGATTGAACCGGCCGGATCCGCCAGAATAAAAGCGGTTTGCGGCGAAACCTGCGCAAAGTAACGGCTGAGACCGCCTAATGTGCCGCCGGAACCCACGCCAACGGCTATCGCGTCGATCTGATGATCCATTTGCTGCCACAGTTCCGGCGCCGTGGTGCGGTAATGCGCCGCCAGATTAGCCGGATTATTGAACTGGTCGATGTAATAGGCTCCTGGCGTTTCGGCCGCCAGACGGCGGGCGTAATCCTGATAATAGTCCGGGTGCCCTTTGGCGACATCGGAGCGGGTCAGCAGTACCTCTGCGCCCAGCGCCCGCAGGTGAAAGATTTTCTCCCGGCTCATTTTATCCGGCACAACCAACACCAGCCGGTAGCCTTTCAGCGCCGCCACCAGCGCCAGCCCCAGCCCGGTATTGCCGGCGGTGGCTTCGATGATGGTTCCGCCGGGTTGCAGCCATCCCTGCTGTTCGGCATGTTCCACCATGGATAAGGCCACCCGATCTTTAATCGAGCCGCCGGGATTCTGGCTTTCCAGTTTCACGAACAGGCGGCACGGTCCGGTATCAAAATGGGTGAGTTCCAACAGTGGGGTATGACCAATAAAGTCGAGAACGGAGGTTTGAGTTTCCATCTGTCTTTCACTTCTCGGTGGGAATCGTGGGGGGACATATTAGATCTGCTACAAATGACATATAAACGAAATAAATCACCAATAGATATGCGATTATTTAATATAATATTCTGTTTGGCCGTAAGGATGTGTGGAGGCGTAGCGGTGTGGACGTATATCCTTCTGACGGTATAGCGACGAATCAGAACCGGGCCGGCCGGTTTGTCGGTAACGTCAGATACGTGGATACCAGCCGGAAGCCGTGGAAGATGAAGGCGTGAACAGATAAAGAAAAGGGACAAGCCTTGCGTGGGCTTGTCCCTGGCGGATTAAGGCAAGGATTAGAGTTTAAAGCTCTGCACCACCTGTTCGAGCTGTTCGCTTTGTTCTTCCATGGCCCGGGCGGCGGCGGAAACTTCTTCAACCAGCGCTGCGTTGTGCTGAGTGGTGCTATCCAGTTGGTTAATAGCCTGATTCACCTGCTCAATGCCCATGCTTTGCTCACGGCTGGCGGACATGATTTCACCCATCAGCGTCGTCACATTGCTGACCCCTAACATCAACTCATCCATGGTTTTCCCTGCTTGCTCTACCAGCTGGCTGCCGGCATCAATGCTGGAGACAGACTCTTCAATCAGCTTTTTGATTTCACGCGCCGAGTTGGCCGAGCGCTGTGCCAGACTACGAACTTCCGACGCGACCACCGCGAATCCCCGTCCTTGTTCTCCGGCGCGGGCGGCTTCAACGGCGGCATTCAGCGCGAGGATATTGGTCTGGAAAGCAATGCTGTCAATCACGCTGATGATATCCACGACCTTGCGTGATGATATGTTGATCTCGCCCATGGTTGAGACGACCTCTTTCACTACCTGCGTTCCCCGTTCGGCGACCAGTGACGCATCGCTGGCCAGTTTGTTCGCATGGGTGGCATTGTCGGCGTTTTGTTTTACCGTGCCGGTCAACTCTTCCATCGACGCCGCCGTTTGTACAATCGAACTGGCCTGGTCTTCGGTACGGGAGGATAAATCCATGTTGCCTCTGGCTATCTGGCGGGAGGCGGCGGTGATGGCCAGCGCGCTATCGCCAACCTGATTCATCAAATCTTGCAGGAATGAGATGAAATCATTGAAGCTCCGGGCGACATTATTGAATTCCGGGCTGCTGCTGGCCGGCAGGCGCTGGGTCAGATCGGCGCCCCCTGTCGAGAGCGCCTGAATATTCTCATTCAGGATGTTGAGGCGTTTCATCATCGAGCGGATAAAACCCAGCAACACCAGCAGCAGGATAATCGCCAGCGGAAGCTGAACCGCGCCCAGACGGGTCAGCATACTGCTGGTTTGCGAAGTCAACTGGCTGGTGAGAACATCGCTGGCAAGATACCAGGGGCTACCGGCAATTTGCTGAACGAACAGCGTATGGTTGCCGTCTTCGGCGTTATATTCGCTCTGAATGTGATCCTGACCTACGTCCTTCAGCATGGCGCTGAGCGGGGCGGCCATTGGCAAGGGGAGCGCGCTGAGATATTCCAGTTTAGGGGCGCTGTCGACCAGTTCCGCGTTGCCCACCACTTTGCCATCGGCTTCAATAATCAGCACGCGACCGTTAATAGCCTCACCCATCGTCTTCGCCAGAAGATTAAAGAAGCCGAGCGTCACATCAATGGTGGCAACGCCCCAGGCCGTGTCGTTGCGATAAATTCCCATTGCGCAATTGGTTCGGGGCTGTGGACTGGCAGCATCCTGATACGCTTTTGCCCAGGCGCACATGCCTTTGGCCGCCGCCATGCCATCTTTATACCAGGGCTGCTCATAATATTTATCCGCTTCCGGCGAGTTCCAGTAGGTATTCACTTTGAGCTGATTACTGCTGTCGCGAGCGAAGAAGGTCGAAAACTTATCGCGCTCCGGATCGCGCTGGTGCGGCAAAGGCCAGATACCGCCGCCGAACACGGTGGTGTCCTGATACTGATTGACCAGCGCCGGCAGCAAGACGTCAATGGATGCGCTATCCATTATGCTGACCGATTCGGTAATACTGCGTTGCTGTGCTTGTACCCGGTTCATTTGCTCCACGATGGTAGCGGCAAGAGAATCAACCTGATAGCGAACAAGTCGCTCTTCATTCGTGGTCAATTGTGGGGCAACAAACGTCTTAATGACTACAATAGTAACAATGAGAAGTAGGGTAAAAAAACCAATGATAGAAACGGTAAAGCGGGACTGTGTTGTTTTTAGCATATGCGCACCACTTAAGCTGAAAAAGCATAATTGCTCGAATAAGGTCAACGGCATCCTAAAAAGTAACTTGAGTGACTATCTTCACATTATTGAAACTTTGATGATGGCATCACGTTATTTCCGCCGACAGGAAGCCCGAATGAAATACTGCTGTTAACTTACGAAGGAAGGGTATCTATTGTTATTTTTTGCTTATTATTTTCCTCTCTGAGGGAATGGAATACATTAAAAGTCATCGTAATCACGAAATCTATACGCCATATACCGTCATCCTTCAGGTCGCCTGTGCATTGGCTTTTCCCGCTCTCTCCAGTCCAGCCGCTGGCTGGATAAGTCCGTGGTGAATGAACTTGTCTTGGTGTCGCCGCGTTATTCGGCCTTACGGCCTCACCCCTTCGGGGTCAGCGCAAGCGCTGTTCAAAAACGCTTTTGACGTTTTTGTCCGGCCACTCGGATTATCTAGGGTATAGCAATTATTTGGATTAGCTTTCTAATTATTAGTATTTTACCCCATCAGGCAAATCGGGATTAATGAAGGAAAGTGAATCAGGTAATCGATTGGCAAGACCGAATCGGTATGAGATATAAGTATAAATGATTTTTGTTTATTTAATTTATACCTCCGTTTACTTCCGATTGATTTTCCAGAAAAGGATAAATAGCGTTTTTCTTATTCTCATTAAGATTAAAGAGGCCCCATGATGTCTGATTATCGTTGTTGCCGTGACTCCAAATTCTATTTTATCAATCCTTATTGGGTAATTAACGGAGTCAGCCATGAGCAATACGCAGTCCCTGCCGATACTCGATCTATCGCTGCTTGACGGAAACATTGAACAGCGGGCGCGATTTTTATCAACCCTGAATCACGCTGCCCGGGACGTTGGTTTTTTCTATTTAACTCACCACGGTATTGATGCTGTTCTACAGCAGCGTCTTCAACAGCTATCGCGAGATTTCTTTGCCTTACCGGCAGAAGAAAAACAGCGTGTCGCCATGATTCATTCCCCCCATTTTCGCGGCTATAACCGGGCCGGTTCCGAACTGACCCTGAGTCAGCCTGACTGGCGTGAACAGTTTGATATCGGCGCGGAGCGGCCTGCGTTGACGCTGTCGGAAACCGATCCGCGCTGGCGGCGGTTGCAGGGACCAAACCTGTGGCCGACGGCGTTGCCTGAATTGAAAACCGTTCTTTTGCAGTGGCAGCAGGAAATGACACGTATGTCGTTGCGTCTGCTGAGAGCCTTCGCGGAAGCGCTGGAACTGCCGATTACCGCGTTTGATGCGCTGTATGGCAACAAACCCAACGAGCATATCAAGCTGATTCGTTATCCCGGTCAGCCCGCAGACGGCAAGCGGCAAGGCGTCGGGGCGCACAAGGATTCCGGCTTTTTAAGCTTTCTGTTACAGGATGATCGGCCGGGATTGCAGGTGGAAGTCGAACCGGGCCGCTGGATTGATGCTCTGCCGCTGGCGGGCTCGTTTGTCGTCAATATCGGTGAATTGCTGGAGTTGGCGACCAATGGATATTTGCGGGCAACGGTGCACCGTGTGGTGTCGCCACCGGTGGGGCAGACGCGTTTATCCATCGCATTCTTTTTAGGCGCGCAACTGGACGCGGTGGTGCCGGTATACCAACTTCCTGATCATCTTGCCGCCCAGGCGCTGGGGCCTGCCAGCGATCCGCTCAACCCGCTGCTGCGTGATGTGGGCTGGAATTATCTCAAGGGAAGGCTGCGTTCCCATCCCGATGTGGCAGCGCGTTATTACGACGATGTGTTACCAACCAAAACAGCGATGACTATCTGAAAAAAGGAAATAATAATATGGAAAAGCGTGGCATTTTCTCACTGGCGGGCGTGGCGTTTTCCGTTGGCATGGCATTGTTTGCGGGCAGCGTGTTCCCGGTTCAGGCGGCGGAGGCCCTGCGCGTTGCGGCTGACCCCGTACCGCATGCAGAAATTCTGGCGCAGGTGAAAAAAATCGATCCGTCACTGGATTTGAAGGTGGTGGAATTGACCAGCGGCGTCAACGCCAATGAGCTGCTGGCACATGGGGATGTGGACGCGAACTATTTCCAGCATGTGCCGTACTTGCGCGATCAGGAAAAGGCGCTGGGTAAAGAATTTGTCGTTGCCGCTACGGTACATATTGAACCATTAGGGATCTATTCAAAAAAATACAACGCATTGAGCGAGGTAAAAAATAACGCCACGGTGGCGGTGCCGAATAACGTCACCAACCTCAGCCGCGCGCTGTATCTGCTGCAAAAAGAGGGGCTGATTAAGCTGAAGAACGGTTATGACGATCCATCGAAAGATCAGGCAACGCCAAAGGATATTGCGGAGAACCCGAAAAACCTGAAGATCAGGGAAATCGAATCCCCCCAGATTCCCCGTTCGCTGGATGATGTCGATTTGGCGGTGATTAACGGCAACTATGCGCTGGAAGCCGGACTGGTGCCCGCCAGAGATGCGCTGGGGCTGGAAAGCGCCACTCATAATCCTTACGCCAATATTCTGGTCACTACGCCAGCGTTGAAAGACGATCCGCGCATCAAACAGCTGGCTAAGGATTTGGAATCAAAGTCTATCGCTGATTTCATCGACGAAAGCTATAAAGGCTCGGTTATTCCGGTTGCCGGGAAGTCATCGTAGTAATCAACCATAGTGATCAACCATAGTCATCAATTGCGGGGCGGCACGCATGATAGCCATTGAACGATTGGGGAAACGTTATCCGGATAATCCCCGGCCCGCGCTGGAAAATGTCTCGCTGACCATTCCGGATGGTTCGGTATATGGCATTCTGGGGCGCAGCGGTGCAGGGAAAAGCACCTTGATTCGCTGTCTTAATTTGCTGGAACGGCCCACATCGGGCCGTATTCTGATGGATGGGCGGGATATCACTACGCTGACGCGGCAGGAATTGCGTCAGCACCGGCAGCGAACCGGCATGATTTTCCAGCATTTCAATTTACTCCATGCGCGTAATGTACAGGATAACGTTGCCGTTCCTCTGGAAATTGCCGGACTGAATAAACGCGAGCGGGCGATCAGAGTGGCGGAATTGCTGGAGTTGGTGGGGCTGAGTGATAAAGCGCGCGCTTTTCCCTCCCAGCTTTCCGGCGGGCAGAAACAGCGTGTCGGGATTGCCCGTGCGTTGGCCGTGCGGCCCGATTATCTATTGTGTGATGAGGCCACCAGCGCGCTGGATCCTGAAACCACGGAGTCGGTTCTGGCGTTGCTGGGTGATATCAACCGTCAACTGGGTCTGACTATCGTACTGATCACTCATGAATTGGCGGTGGTAAAGGCGATTTGTGATAACGCGGCCTTGCTGGAACAAGGACAGGTTGTGGAAAGCGGCCCGCTGAGCCGTTTACTGGCGGATCCTGCGTCACGCCTGCGTAAGGCGCTGTTGCCGGATTATGACGCAGAAGCGGCCTTTTTACGACGTCACGGCATTGAGGATGTTCATTTATGCAAAGTCGCCTGAGCTGGGAGGATTTCTGGCCGCTGATGCTGAATGCCACGCTGGAAACGCTTTATATGGTGGCGCTGGCGGCGCTGTTTACCGTGGCGATCGGTTTGCCGCTCGGCGTGCTGTTGTTTATTAGTCGCAAGGAGGGCGTATTACCCTTACCGCGCCTTAATCTGGCGCTGGGCAGCATTATCAATGTCGGCCGCTCGCTGCCTTTTGTGGTGCTGCTGATCGCCATGATCCCGTTTACTCGCCTGATTGTAGGCACGACGTTGGGCAGCACCGCCGCGGTGGTGCCCATTACCGTCGGGGCATTTCCCTTTTTTGCCCGCGTGGTGGAAAACGCGCTGGATGAGGTCGATCGCGGCAGGATCGAAGCCATTCTCTCAATGGGGGGAACGGTCTGGCATGTCATCAGCAAGGTGCTCTTGCCGGAAGCGCTGCCAGCCATTCTGGCGGGGATTACGCTTACCGTGGTGATGCTGATCGGCTTTTCTTCCATGGCCGGGGTGATCGGCGGAGGCGGGCTGGGCGATTTGGCGATTCGTTATGGCTATCAGCGATTTAACGATCGGGTGATGGCCGGAACCGTGGTGATTCTGGTGTTGCTGGTACAGGCGGTACAATCGGTCGGCGACCGTATTATCCGTTCGCTGGCGCATCGCCGTTAGCGCAAGGCGGGCCGGCGCCCGCCACCTTTCTGGTTTGAGCGCTTACTGATCGACGACCGAACCATCCACATGAAGCCGCGTTTTGAGACCCCGGCGGCGATAGGGAAAACGTGCTTCCAGATCGTCCGCCAGTTCAATGCCAATGCCTGACCGGGTCGGAATTTCCATGAATCCGTCCACGCATTTGAAGGTATTCTTCACCACGTCTTTTTTCCTTACGCCGTTCTCGACGCCCGTTGCGCCAAATTTTTCCGACAGCGCAGGCTGGTCGTCGCCGGGGTACTCCAACAGGGCGAAATTCGGGATGCTGACGGCAATTTGCAGGCAGGCCGCAGTGGAGACCGGGCTGAGCGGATTATGGGGAACCACCATCAAATCGTGCGCTTCCGCCAGCGCGGCAACCTTCTTCGCGCCGGTAATGCCGCCGCACATGCAAACATCAGGACGTACATAGGCGACTGCATTGCGCTTAATCAGCATGGCGAATTCCTGCGGATTATTCAGCCGTTCGCCGGTCGCGATAGGAATATTGATCTTGTCCGCCACCTCCGCCATGGAATCGAAATTGTCCGCCCCGATCGGATCCTCGATAAAGTACGGATAAAACGGCTCGATGCCGCGGGCAAACACGATCGCATCGGCCGGTTTCAGGCGCCGGTGTACCTCAATACACAGATCAACGTCGTTGCCCACCGCTTCCCGGTACAGGCCGATGCGCTCAATGGCTTCGCCGATCTCTTTGGCGTGGGTGGTGAAATAGGGGGTATCACGCGATTCGTCCAGAAAAGGCGTGAGGTGACCGATAGCGGTAAAACCATCGGCTTTCGCCTTTTTCAGATTGGCGATGGTTTCTTCAGCCGTTCTCCCGCCCGCATGGGCGTATACGCGGGCTTTATCGCGGCAGCGGCCGCCCAGCAGGTTATAAACCGGCGTATCGTAATATTTGCCAGCGATATCCCACAGTGCGATATCAATGGCGCTGATGGCGCCCATAATGGCCGAACCGCGAAAGTGCCAGCAGCGGTACATATACTGCCAGTGGTGCTCGATGCGTAAGGGATCCTGACCGATCAGATAGGTGCGCAATGCCTCGACCGCGCCTTTGGAGGCATCCAGAAATCCCCAGGCGCCGGACTCGCCAATCCCCGTCAGCCCCTCGTCGGTCGTGATCTCTACAAACATGTAGCGGTTAGCTAAAATTGTGCGCACATCCGTAATTTTCATCGATTATTGCCTTTCAATTCGTTTGTCAGGCATGGAGTCTAATCATAGGGCGTTGCCCGTTGTCAATGGCGAAACCGCGCCCGTAATCTGTTTGTTTATGGATGACAACGTTCCTTGCCATCGCCTGCCCACTGGCGCGCTGTTGATGCAATCCGGGTCGCCAGTCGGGCGATGACCTGCTGCTGGGCGAGGAACATATCGGTATATCCTCCCGGGGCATTTTCGGTGAACTGGCTGCTGCATACCAGCCGCTTGCGTTTTTCGCCATTCACCAGGCTCAGGCTCCAGTCTGCTTCAAATTTGACAAACTGACCGGGCCAGGTATCAAAACGCCGGACCTGAACCAGAATTCTGATTACCGGTATTTCTTCCGTTCGCGCCAGTCCGGAGACATCCTGAGTATCCAGCCGTTTAACCAGTTCTGTGGATAATGACGTTTGGATCTCATCGCCCAGCGGACTTAACCAGCGTTCATTCTCCAGCACAATGGCGTCGTTTTTACCCTGACGTACCACCATCTGCGGCATGTCGAGCTGTGCGGGGACACCGACAGGCAACACGGCGATGAAAAAAGGCGCGGGCTGTATCGCTTTCACTTCCTCAGAGGAAGGGGCGACCAGCGTATGGTAACGGACTGACGGCGAGGAGCAGGCCGCCAGCGAGATCATCAGCGTAAAGAAGCAGAGTCGTGGGATCGCGATCATTTGTTCGAACCTTTCTTGGGCGGAATAGCGGTTGCGGCGTCGGGCAGATCGGGATCGTCAGAACGGCCTTGTAACAGTGATTCAGGACGCCGATCGAGCTGGTCGGTCAGATTGCGTATTGCCCGCAAGGTACGCTGGACTTCCTGTAAAGATTGCATCACGCCGATCAGAAAAGGAGAGTCGTCGGCAAGCAGACTCTGTGCGCTGAGGGTTGTCAGCCTCATTTGCTTTAGTAGCTGATTTGCTTCGGGTAATGTCTGGCCATTGACCTGATTGAGCGTTTTATTCACCCCTGACAGCGTGGTATTCAGGTTATGCGCAATGGATTCCAGCGGCATTCTATCGACTTTGCCGATAATGTTTGCCATCTGTTCCTGTAGCCGGTCAAAGCCACCATTGAATGTCGGCAGCATGAGTGGACGGGCATTCATGTCAAACGGGACTTTCGCCGCATCGGGAACAAAATCGAGGGAAATATAAAGCTGTCCGGTCAGCAGATTACTGGCGGTGACCTGAGCGCGCAGGCCGTGATCAACCAAATCACGGGTAAATTCGGCCGTCTCGTCTTCCAGCGTTTTTCTCCGTTTTGGCAGTTTCTCCAATACGCCGCCGAGCCGGTTGGGGTAGACCTCGATGCTTACCACCGTTGGGAACCGATAGCCTGTGGCGCTGTAATCCAGCTCGACGGCAACGACCCGACCAATTTTTATGCTGGAAAACTCAACGGGGGCGCCAATCTCAAGACCATGCAGCGAGCGTTCAAAACGCAGTTTGAATGTGATTGCCGGACCGTCCGGCGGCGCCATCGCAGATTCCTGATCTTTGGCCAGCACATACTCTGTTTTCGACGGGGTTTGGCGTGCTTTCTGGCTATTTTCAGGTGTGTAAAAGGCGATGCCTCCCGCCATGATAGCCGCGACGGTTTGTGTTCTAAGCCGGAAACCGTTGGCGCCGACGGACAGGTCCATCCCACTGACATTCCAGAAACGGGTATCTGGCGTGACAAACCGATCATAGGGCGTATCAATGAATACCTGTAGATTGATACCTTTACCATCATCCCTTAGCTGGTATGACGCAATGCGGCCGACCTGAACGCGGCGGTAATAGACCGGTGAACCAATATCCAGCGATCCTAAATCGTCGGCCTGCACGACGAAACGGGAACCCGGCATACCGTTAATAATCGCGGGAGGGGACTCCAGCCCGGTGAATCGTCGGCTTGTCTGAGGCGAATCTCCTTTGTCTGCGCCAATGTAGGCGCCGGAGAGCAGGGTATCAATGCCGGTTACCCCTTCAATGCCCACTCGCGGGCGGACTACCCAGAAACGCGAGTTGGCGCGCGCCAGATTTTCTGCGCTGTTGTTGAGTTGTACGGTGGCAAGAACCTGCTCGCTGTCATCGCTTAAGGTAATGTTCTTAACGATCCCTACCGTTACGTCTTTATATTTGACCGCCGTTTTGCCCGCTTCAAGACCGGTGGCGGTCTGAAAGGAGATGATGATTTCCGGACCGGATGAGAACCAGGTATGTATCAACATGGACGCACCGGTCAGCAGTGCAATGCAGGGAACAAGCCAGATCAGCGATACCTGCCAGCGGCGCCGGATAATGGCGGGGGCGCCGGGCTGTGGGGATTCGTGGGTCATTTCACATCACCTTCCCAGATAAGACGAGGGTCGTAATTTATGGCGGACAGCATGGTCAAAATCACCACCAGACCGAAAAACAGGATGCCGCTGCGTGGTTCGGCTTCACTGAAGGACTGAAATCTGACCAGAGACGACACGGCAGCGATGACCACCACATCCAGCATGGACCAGTAGCCAATCCATTCCGTCATTCGGTAGAGCTTTGCCCGTTCGGGCATCGCCCAGGTCCGTTGCCGCCGGGAGGCGAGCAGCAGGAACGCGAGGATCAGGAATTTCAGACAAGGGATCACCACGCTGGCGGTAAAGATAAGCAGGGCAATACCATAAGAGCCGCCGCGCCAGAAATCGATGACGCCCGCCATGATAGTGCTCTCGCTGCCATTGCCGAACATACTGGTATACATCACGGGCAGAACATTGGCCGGAATATAAAAGATCATGGCTGCGATCAGCAGCGCTCCGGATCGGGTCAGACTGTCGTGATGTCGATAGGTCAGACGGGAATGGCAGCGCGGGCAGACGGCCGCAGTATCGGTTGCGGCGTCATGCTGACAGACAAGGCCGCAGACATGACAGGCCGTCACATTGATTTGCCGGGCATACGGTATGTTAGCCATGATGCGCCGCCTTACTCTGATGGCGATCCGGCACAAGCATCCATAGCGACCGGGGATCCTGATTATTGATTAAGATGATGAACAGCATTAACACCAGCATGGCCCAACATCCCGGCCCCGGAATAACCTGCAAAAAGCCGGAAAGTTTGATGGCCGCCACCAGAAATCCCAGCATTCCGATTTCAATCATGCTCCAGGGACGCAGCCACGTAAGCACTTTCATTAAGCTGATGAAACCCGGCGCACACTGGCCGTTTCGCGCGAAGAACACGATCCATCCAAAGAGGGTGATTTGCAGAAAGGGCGCGACAATCAGCAAAAACAACGTGCATACCGCCAGCGGGAAGGTCGTACCATTCGCCAAAGCCAGCGCGGCCTGCCACACGGTTGCAGACTGCTGTACCGAATGAAAGCTGACGCTGATAACCGGATAAACGTTAGCCATGACAAAGGTAACGGCTGCCGTCAGCGTCAAGGCCAGCATGTACTCGGTATTAAGCCGTCCTGAGCGATACAGGATCGCCTGACAGCGTTCGCACCGGGCGACTTCGTCAACGTTGAGCGCCCGGTGTTGGTATACGCTGTCGCAATGTGTACAGACCACCAGATGGGGATATGTTTTCATAGTGTCAATCTGACAACATCTCTGTAAGAAACGAACGGCAGATAACCCGTGTGGTTAACCGGTTATCTGCCACTGTTATTGGTTATATGCACGGTGCTGCGCTTTTTCCCTGGTGCCGGATGATGCGATTTGCCTCATCGGCGTCCGGCTTATTTCAGCATGTCGGCCAGTTCTTCGGCTCCTTTATCCAACCCGACTTCCGCAGCACTCAGTGAACCAATGGTGGCGCCGACGTTCATGGCGTTCGGATACTGTTTTGCCACATAGGCATTGAGTAGCGCATTGGTTGTGGCGTCATAAATTTCAACGGCATAGTTTACAGAACCATCAAGCAATCCCTCTTTTCCACGGATAGACTGCACGATGTTATAAGGGCCGCCGGCCAGATCGAATTTGGTAAAAGTCCCCGCAACCTGGGTGGTGGTGTCGGCGCCGGTTAGCGTCAGTTTCAGCCTTAGCGTGTCTGGTGATGCAGCAGTGACTTCTCTGAAGCGCGGACGCAGGTTTTTACTGAAGGTATCGTACATGTAGGTTGCCAGTGCTTGCCGATCTTCCTGTGAAATATCATCAAACTGGTTATCTGCTCCCTGATAGACGACCACGGGGTCAATGATGATGTTGGTGTATTTCTTCCAGTCGACAGCGGTGGAATAGCGATAAGGAATACGGTCTGATTTGTCATCAGTATTAGGTTTCAATTGGGATGAGGAACTGATACCAGAATAATGAGCGGGTGGGGTTCCGGCACAGCCCGCCAACACAACCGCCAGAGTCAAAACCGCAGAACGAGAGACCTTAGAGAATGTGAACATGTGAAATATCCTGTATGAAGAAAGCACCATCAGTAAAGATGTAACCTATTGTTTATGTTGTGTTTGTTTTATTGTCTCATCAGGGCCGCATTTAACACGGCAAGCGAGTCTATAAAATTAACAAAACACGACTGTACGGTTTAGTTTTGCATTGAAGTTCTTTAGGTGTCAAGAAAATGTACTATTTTGTTTAATTATCTTTGTGTAAGTTGAAAAGGCGGGGACGGAGGCCACCTTATGGTGTGAGGCGCTTTATCTAAAAAGATAAAACAAGGTGTTCTCTTTTTATTAAAGAGAAAGAGGTATTTTTTATCGGTTATCCAGGCAGGTATTTCATTAAAATGATGACGATTTTACTGATTGTTACGTTAATCATGGCGGTAACAGTATACGCCTATCTCAAACAGCCTCAGTTCGGCCAATCGCCGTCGGGGACTGAACTTGAAAGACTCAAACAGTCATCTTTTTATCATGATGAAGGGTTTAGAAATTTAGCGGCCACACCACAGTTGACCGGCGGAAGTCATCCCTTTGTGACGATTGCAAAGTTTCTTTTGGGGACGGATGCTGATGCTATTCCGCGCGTTCCGCTGCCTTCCATCAAGACCGATTTGCACGCGCTGGATAAAAATCAATCTCTGGTCATCTGGATGGGGCATTCATCCTATTTTCTGCAAATAAATGGTAAGCGTATTCTGATCGATCCGGTATTCAGCGCCAGCGCTGCGCCGGTTCCAGGGATGAATAAAGCTTTTGACGGCAGTAACATCTACACCGCTGATGATATCCCGGACATCGATTACTTGCTGATTTCTCACGACCACTGGGATCACCTTGATTACCCGACGATAATGCAATTGAAAGCAAAAATTAATCATATCGTTTCACCCTTGGGCGTGGGGAGCTATTTTATTCAATGGGGATTTGATCAGCAGAAAATACATGAGGGCGACTGGTTCGATACGATTCAGCTTGAACAGGATCTGGCAATTCACGTGTTGCCTGCCCGTCACTTTTCGGGGCGTCTATTGGAAAGAAATAAAACGCTTTGGGCATCCTTTGCGCTATTCACCCCGCAGCACAAACTCTATATCAGCGGCGATAGCGGTTACGGCCCTCATTTTAAAGAGATTGGCGATCGGTTCGGGCCTTTTGATTTAGCCATCCTGGAATGCGGCCAATATAACGAAAACTGGCGTTATATTCACATGATGCCAGAAGAAACCGCACAGGCCGCTCAGGATCTGAACGCCGCGGCGGTAATTCCCTCACATAACAGTAAATTCAAACTCGCCCATCATACCTGGTATGACCCGCTTAAACGGTTAGCCACGGCCAGTGAGAATAAAGCGTATCGGTTACTGACTCCCATGATAGGCCAAACGGTCAACATGGATGGAAAACAGCCGCCTTTCCCTCGCTGGTGGGAAACGGTGGCCCGTCGTCCGGGAAATTCAAAATAATGCCGGCAGCATCAGTTCGCTAGAGCGAGCGCAAACAAGATGCTCTGGCCGCTTCAACGTTAGAGTCAAACCGTAAATAGGCTGAATAGGCCGGTAACCCTGTCTGATTTCCGCGCGAGGCGTGCCGAGAACACGGTTCTGCGTTGAAAATTCTGAGAAAATGCTGTTTTCTTATATACTTATCCTTGGTGTTATTTGCAGACACGATAATGAGAAGAACGACGATGAGAATACCGATTCGCACGGATAATAAACTGCTTCAACGCCTGCTATTGCTGGCCGCCCTGGTGATTATCATGATGGGAATTCACATGGCGGCATCGATTCTGTCGATATTGCTGCTGGCGCTTTTCCTGGCGATCGTGTTGGAACCGGTGGTAAGCCTGTTGTGCCGCACGCGGCTGCCGCGCCCGCTAATTGTGGTTCTGTTAGGCCTTGTCTTGTTAATGGCGCTGGTATACACGTTGCTGAAACTTGTTGCGGCATTGCCGGAATTTAACCAGATGAGCATGCAGATGCAGGGGCTGCTTACCCGGCAACTGGCCGATAGCTGGCTACCGTTGCAGAGCATGGGATTGTCGTTGACGCCGGAAGCGGCGGTATCACTGGTTAATCCGGGACAATTCCTGTCGCTGATCGCACGTATGCTCAGCGGAATATCGAGCCTTTTTTCCGCCATGTTAGTCATCTTCCTGACGGTGATTTTCATGCTGATTGAAGTCCCATCGCTGGTGGCGAAATGCCAAAAACTATTTCGGGCGACATCGCCTGAAATGCAGATGGTTCGGCAGGGGGTTGCCAGCGTATCCCATTATCTGGCGTTGAAAACATTGATCAGCGCAGTGAATGGATTGGCCGTTTGGGGCGTGCTGTCATTGTTGCAGGTGAAATTTGCTTTCCTCTGGGGCGTTGTCGCTTTTCTGTTTAACTTCATTCCGGTTGTCGGTTCGATGGTGGCTTCCATTCCTCCACTGATTCAGGCCTTTGTTTTCAACGGGTTCAGTACGGGTGCTGCCGCGCTGGTCATTATTCTATTGATCAACCTGCTACTGGGCTGGGTGCTGGAGCCGTATCTGTTCGGACGCAATCTCAACATGTCCACCAGTGTCATTATTATCTCGCTTCTGGTTTGGGAGGGGTTACTGGGAATGACCGGCGTACTGTTGGCCGTTCCTCTCACTATGATACTCAAACTGGTGTTAGAACAGGTTGAGGGGGGGAAAACGCTGGCCCGTCTGCTGGAAGGATAACGGCCCTCTTGTGAAGGCTAAGTTACTGACATCGCCTCATTTTCATACAATGTAGCGGTATGATATACTTACAGCTGGTAAACTGAACTGTTTAGTAATTTGGTCGCTTATTGTTTTATCACACTGCTTCTTATTATTAACGTAACAGCAGAGACTAACCCAGGGAGGTAGAATGAGAACTCTGACAGAGGAACGGCGTCTGGCAATAATCGATGCCGCCTCACAGCTATTCCAGGAAATGGGGTATGAGCGCGCATCAATGAACGAGGTCGCGAAGCGAGTCGGTGGCTCCAAGGCGACGCTTTATAACTATTTCACCTCGAAAGAAGAGCTGTTTGAAACGGTAGTGCGTACTCACAGTACCCGTTTTCTGACAGAGGCAGCATCGCAATTGACAGGGAACAACAGCGAAGCGCTTAATCTTGAACAAAAGCTGGCGCAGTTTGGCGAGGGGATGCTTCAGGTGCTTGGCGGCGATAATCAGGCCATGCAGATTTACCGTGTGGTGGTGGGGGAGGCCGGGCATTCCAATATTGGTAACCTGTTTCTTGAATCCGGCATCCAGGAAAGCATGGAAAAACTCGCTCAGGTGATGGCCGATGCCATGCAGAAAGGAGAATTGATGGAGGGAGAACCCATGCTTCGGGCGAAGCAGTTTACCTCACTGGTTAAAGCTGAAATTGATGTGATAATCCTTCAGCGTGAACTACCGAATTTTACGCATGGGCAGATCCAAAAGATGGTTAAGAACAGTGTCCTGCTTTTTCTTTATGGCGCATTACCCCGGCAGGAAGGCAATAAAAAATAATATCCAGCTATTTCTTCTTGCTACCCCTTTTCAGGTAGAGTGCGCGTCAGTCTCTGTTTTAACCTGTCGCCATTAGGTTGCGTTACAGCTTATGTCACGCCTCAGCCTGAAAATTGGTTCTGGGGTAAACCAGACAGCTTCTTGCAATGGGGCGTGGTGCCGTAACAGACCCTAAAACCGGTTATTAAGGCTTGAAACCGCGGTTATCCGGTTTTCTGTTTAGATCATGTGTTCTCCGCTTATTTAATCCACTAAACCTTACCGCCTGCGCCTTAGTATCCGGTCAATGATGGTACTCGCGCACAGTTCGGGACACTGCTTAATTGCGTCACCGAGATCCCTTGTAGTCGCAACTCCCTTAAGTCAGCGGAAATACACTCTGTTCTTGACAATATTTGAAATTTTTATAAAACTGTACAGTACGGTATTAATGTGAGGAGTGGTTATGAAAATTATCGTACTGATTGGTTTCGTTTCGTCAGTCTTTCTCCTGACGGGATGTGTATCCCTGTTTTAATGAACAGGTCTTCTACTTTTGTGTTTCAGGAGCAGATATGAAAATTATCGGATTGGCAGGTGTTATTGCTATGGTCTGTATATTGAGTGGTTGTCTTTCTATCGGCAGTCACCTCTAACAAGGCCGCGCTTTCCCCCGCGATATACTGGACCGGGTAACCGGCCTGGTATTCTTCGAGGTTTTAACAGGGCAGCCCTTGTAATGGCATGCCCGTTTTTTCGGAATGGGTATTTCTTTCTCTTTCTCATGGCGTTCGTTTTACTCATAGATACCGGCATACAGGTCGGTATCTATGAGTATGCTTTATCACTATCCCCGATTAAGAATACGGAGAAAATCCTGCTTATTTGAAATAAGCGAGAGCGCATTAGCAATGATTTCATCACTAAAAATCGATGCGACCTGTTTTAGTACATCGATATGCTGTTTCTCTTTAGCGATAACACCAATGGCAATGAACATCACATTACCTCTATCCCAAATAACGCCATCAGGAAATTGAAAAATCTCAATGCCCTTTTTAACAATGATATTTGTGGCTGATTTCGGTAGATGAGGAAGGGTAATGCCATTTCCCAGGAACGTGGATACCTGTTGCTCTCTCTCATTGAGAAAAGCAATACAATCCTGACTGACATAGCCTTTTTCTTTGAAAGAATTACCTACCATCGATAAAACTTCAGCTTTGTTTTTTGCCTGGCAACCTAAATGAAGGTTATCGATTGTAATATCATCTATCATATTCTGTCTCCTTTACGAGATAATTCATTTTACTTCGAGTCAAACCTCTTTTTACTATGCTCCTGAAGACAGTTCTTCCTCTAATTGCTCTAATGATTTATTCGATGTTTCTGGCAATGCGAATACGACAAATAGTATAACCAGATAGTTTATGACAGCAAGGATCAGGAATACGGGGCCCAGGCCGAGTTTCGCCTGAAGTACCGGGAATAAATAGCTGACGACGGCGTTCATAATCCACATGAAAAATACCGAAATGCCCATGGATAGCCCACGGATTTTTAACGGGAAAAGTTCAGCTAATACCACCCAGGTAAGAAAACCCATGGTGCCTTGCATAACGCCGACAAATAATGCGCCCAGCAGCCAGATAGCCGTGGCTTTTACATCGCCAACCAGGTAATAGTCAGCCGCGGCGATGACCAGATGTAATGTTGCCATGAGGGCAAAACCAGAAATAATCAGTGTTTTCCGTTTAAACCGGTCAACCAGAAATATAACCCCGATTAACATGCCACCGACAGAAAAAACGCCGTTTAACACATTGCATATCAACGCCATTCTTTCGGAAAATCCCGAGGTGCGGAGTATTTCCGTACCGTAATACATAATAACATTCACCCCGGTTGTTTGCTGCAACGCAGCCCAGGCGATACCAACCAGCAGTAATTTGAAAATCCACGGCGTGTTGATAATGATTGACAGAGCGCCTTGAGAATGCAGTTTTTTTTCTGCTTCGATATTAATCAATGTTACGATATCTTCAAATTCTTTAACCGCTCTTTCCGCAGGCCGAATTTGTTTTAAAATGGATAATGCTTCTTCCCGACGATTTTTGCTAATCAACCAGCGAGGACTTTCCGGCGAATTCCACATGCCGATAAGCAAACCCATGGCCGGTATCGCCTGAATAATTAACATATACCGCCAAACATCGGGGAGATGTCCCCAAACATAGCCAATAACGGCGTTAATCGCGAACGCGGATAACTGGCCGATAACAATGGCTACTTCATTTAATCCAGTGAGTTTCCCTCGCCTTTCGGTTGGGGCTATTTCGGATATGAAAGCGGGCGCGGTAACTGATGCTCCCCCTACGGCATAACCGAGTAAAAACCTGGCAAGCAATAGACTGGTGATATTGGGTGATACTGCGGACATCATAGCGCCGAACAAGAAAACGAATGATAAATATAATAAATATTTTCGTCGGCCAAAATAGTCGGCCAGTTTGCCGCCGCAGACACTACCAAGCGCGGCCCCGACTAAAAGTACGCTCATGACGAGGCCTTCAGTTGTCGGTGTGAGAGCCATATTTTCTTTTAGGGAGGGGAACGCGCCATTGATAACACCTGTGTCATAACCAAAGAGCAAGCCACCGAACGTAGCGACCAATGTTATTTGGTGTAATCGTTTTCTTTGTTGTATATTGAGTTCCATAATTAGCGACATGTCTTTACCTTTTATTCAGTTAATCAGGTGATGCCAAAAACCCCTTTAAAATACTCATGCTCATGGTGTTAACATCTCATAAATCAAAGGTGATGAGGGCTTTTGGCACTGTGAGTTATTATTTGTCTAAAATAATTTTTATAGGGCAAATAAATTTGATAAAAAGTTTTATATTAATCTGATTGCTAACGAAGGTTTTATTTGCTGCGCTTATTACCCTTTTATTATTGTCTCGTGTTAAACCTTAACCCATCGACGTTCCTGCGCTGAGTGGGCAATAGCCTCCAACACTTGAGAGACTCGTAACCCTTCTTCAAAATCGGGCCACATCTTGTCGCCGGCGGCAATACCGTTAATCAAATCCCTTATTTCGATAGTTTTTTGATCGTTGAAACCAAATCCATGACCGGCAGAGACGCAGAAAGGAGCATAGTCAGGATGAGAAGGTCCGACTAAAATAGTTTTGAAACCTTGTCTTTCCACTGGATCGTCATGCCGATAGAGTTTTAATTCGGCCATTCTTTCCTGGGTGTAGGTAATTGAACCCTTGGTTCCGGTTACCACATAAGTTAATCCCATTTTGCTGCCGCTGGCGATTCGCGAGGTTTCAATAACCCCCATGACGCCGGATTCAAAACGGACTAACGCACTTGCCTGATCCTCATTTTCCACCTTGACCCGTTTAGCCGGATTGTGCGGATCGGGGCGTTCGGCAATAACGGTTGCCATATCGCCGGCAACTTCACTGATATTGCCGATAAGATAATGGGCCATATTAACGATATGCGCGGCAAGATCTCCCAGCGCGCCTAAACCGGCTAATGCTTTTTTGCAATGCCAGTCAATGGGGGTCTGGGGACTGGCTAAATAATCTTCGTTATGAGTGCCGTAAAAATGCACTATCTCGCCAATTTCGCCATTTTCAATAATTTGCCTGGCTAACTGTGCCGCCGGGTTTTTCATATAGTTAAAACCCACCAGCGTTTTGACGTTGGCTTTTTTGGCGGCGGCCACCATTTCACGGGCGTCGGCAGTCGTCAGCGCCAACGGTTTTTCGCTATAGACATGTTTGCCATGCTTGATGGCTTCGAGGGCGACTTCTTTATGGAGAAAATTGGGCACACAAATATCAACGACGTCGATTTGCGGATCGCTGACCAGCTGACGCCAGTCCGCCGTATAACGATTAAAACCAAAATCTTTTGCTTTTTTTTCTGCCAGTTCTTCATTTATTTCCGCCAGCATTTCTTTCACTATTTTCCCTTTTAACGGAAAAACAGTGGGTGCCTGTGCATAGGCGATGGCATGGCAACGTCCGATATAACCCGTACCGACTAGTCCAATTTTGATTTCTTTCATTAGTGGCTCTCCATCTTTTTACTTAACCCGCAAAATGCATCACTGCGGGTAGCCAATAACCGCAAGGCAAAATAGGCCTTGCGGAGAAGTAATACATCATCAGTGCGCAGAGCGCACCGACGCTAAAGGCCAGCGACCTCGCGAATGTAGCGTCTGGCTTTAACGGCATATTCAAAGGGATTGGCTTTGGCGGGATCTTGTTCTGCCTCCACCACGATCCATCCCTCGTAACCAAAATCTTCCAGCAGCTTAAAGACCGGTTTGAAATCAATCACCCCGTCGCCTGGTACGGTAAAGGTTCCTTTTTTTACCCCGTCGAGGAAGCTCAGCTTATGGGCGCGAACCTCGGCTACGATCTTATCCCGCACATCTTTCAGATGGACGTGGTTGATGCGCGGCAGGTATTTTTCCAGAATTTGCAGCATCGCTTCCTGTGAACCTTCCGAGTAGTAGGCATGACCGGTGTCATAGAGCAGGTAAACATCGTCATCCACCAGGTCCATGAAGCGATCGATTTCCTGGGCTGTCTGAATGCCGGTGCCCATATGGTGATGCAGACCGACGGTCATCCCTTTTTCAGCGGCGAGATCCGCCAACTCGTTATAGCCATCTGCCACCAGTCGCCATTCTTTATCGGTGAAGGTAGGACGGCCTTCCAGTACCGGCTTTGGCGTACCCTGGGTACTGCGCGACTGTTCGGAACAGCCGATGACTTTCGCCCCCATGGCATGAAGAAAGTCACGGTGAGTGATGAATTCATCGATGGTTTTGCCTTTTTGTTCGTCAGCAAAAAAAGTACTGAACCAGGCATTGCAGATTTGAATGCCGCGGATATCCAGCATCGGTTTGAGAACCTTGGGATCCCGTGGATATTTACTGCCCACTTCACTACCGGTAAAACCGGCCAGCGCCATTTCGCTGACCGTCTGCTGGAATGTATTTTCCTTTCCTAAATCTGGCATGTCGTCATTGGTCCAGCCGATGGGGGCAATGGCGAGTTTGACTTTGTTTTTGTCCATGATAAATACACCTCGAATAGAGCGATAATCGAAAAATATCCCACGTGCCTGCTCGCTGCGCGTAAACCGATTCATAGCATTCTTAGTTCTTATTAAAGAATATATCTTTCATAAGATTTTAATGCAGAAAAAATATTCCGTTATGAGATAAAGATCATATATTGAAGGCTATTTTTTGCATCCGGTGCTGAGTTTCCTCTTCCTTTCTCGGAGAGGATTGCCAATCGTTTTGTAATAAACGTATGTTTTATAAGTATATTATTTGACATATTTTGCCGTGGTTTTATCGGTTTTATTCAGGCTGGCATGAATAATTGTTAAAAAAATGACCCAAAATGATGATGAATAATCAGTGTAATGGGTTTTTCCATCAAAATTTTTTAAAAATTAAATTTTCCATTTAAATAATCATAAAATATTTATTTTGTTTATTCGTCATCTGAACCCTTTTTAAGAGTATCGATCGTCAGCGTTATCACTTCATCAGCAAGTTTTCACGCCGTGATTAATTTGCGCCCCATCCAAATACCCAGCCGGTTAACCGCGTTGAATAAATAACGCTGTGCAGGATGATGCCCGGACCAACCGCTACCCAAGACATGGATGGGACAGCGATACGGTTGTTTGAAAAAAGCGTCGGAATAAAAGTGAAAACGCGAGAGCGCTGTCAGTTGAACCACGGATGCCAATTAGGTTGGAGCCGCCGCTGTTGGGGAGGATTTACCGCTATGTTGGCCGGCGCCGTATCACCGGCGGTTTATGGGGACATAACCGCCGGGTGCGGGCAGGCAATGCTCAGTATTGACGGGCTTTGCCGATATTCTCTGCCAGCATGCGAGCCACGGCCTGTATATCAGCGCTGGCGGATACCTGCGCACCGCCGACCCGCCACCAGCTGAAATAACCGTGGATCATGGTCTTTGGCAGCACTTTGATATCAATCAGCGTCGAGACGGTCTGCCGTCTGGCGTCTTCCAGCGCATGATGTAATTCCTCCACCGTGGTGACCCGGTAGCTTTTACAACCGTAGCCCTCGGCAATCCTGGCGAAATCCACCGGTACAAGGGCGCCGTCAAGCCGGGATGGAGATTTATCACGGAAGCGGAATTCGGTGAAAAAACTTTGCATACCGTGCCCCAATTGCAGGTTGTTGATGCAGCCGTTGGTCATATTGTCGAACAGTACCACATTGATTTTACAGCCTTCCTGAATGGAGGTAACCAGTTCGGAATGTGACATCATAAAGGCGCCGTCGCCCACCAGGACATATACTTCCCGGGCTGGCTCGGCCATTTTAACGCCCAGCGCCGCGTTGACTTCATATCCCATACAAGAGTAGCCGTACTCCACGTGATAACTCTGGGGGGAGGTTGTACGCCAGATGCGCTGCAAATCCCCCGGCAGGCTGCCCGACGCGGCGACAATCACCGCATCTTCCGGGATGGTTTCATTGACGATGCCCAACACCCGGCTCTGGGTCAGCCGCGAACCGGTGATACGGTTGAATTCGGCAAAGACGGATTTGTGATCGAGAGTATCGTCGACTTCAGGCACAAAATCGTCGCCGGTGTAATTAATGGCATAAACGCGTTCCCGTTCCGTTTGCAATTGGTTACGCACCGCGGCTATACGATCTCCCCAGTCCGCGCGCCGATCTTCCGGCGCCAGATATTGATTGAGGGAACGCAGCGCCTCGCGCGCATCTGCGGTGACCTGGCAACCGTCGAGTTTGAAGGCGTCGAAACGATTGATATTGAGGTTCAGGAACGAAACCTCCGGATTCTGGAAAATCCATTTGGAAGAGGTGGTGAAATCGGTATAGCGGGTGCCGACGCCAATAATTAAATCCGCCTCTTTGGCCAGCAGGTTGGCGGCCAGGGTTCCGGTTTCGCCGATACCGCCGACATTCAGCGGATGGTCGGAAATCAACGTGCCTTTTCCCGCCTGGGTTTCGGCGAAAGGGATGCGATAACGTTCGGCAAAGTCCCGCAGCATCTGTCCGGCGTCCGAGTATTGAACGCCGCCGCCGCAAATCAACAACGGTTTGCTTTTACGTAACAACAATTCTTTCGCTTCGTCCAGCATCGCCGCCGTGGGTAGTCGTCGCTCGATGCGGTGTACCCGTTTTTGAAAGAAATAATCAGGATAATCATAAAATTCGCCCTGGACGTCCTGCGGCAGGGACAGGGTGACCGCGCCGGTTTCCGCCGGGTCGGTCAGCACGCGCAGCGCGCTGATGCAGGCGCTCATCAATTGTTCGGGGCGGGAAATCCGATCCCAATATTTGCTCACGGTGCGAAAAGCATCGTTAGTGCTGATACTGAGGTCATAAGACTGTTCAATTTGCTGTAGCACCGGATCGGGCTGGCGGGTGGCGTAGACATCACCGGGCAGCAGCAGCAGGGGAATGCGGTTGGCGGTGGCGGTGGCTGCCGCCGTGATCATATTGGCGGCGCCGGGACCGACGGAAGAGGTGCAGGCGTATATCTGCCGGCGCAAAGATTGCTTGGCGTAGCCGATGGCCGCGTGGGCCATGCCTTGTTCGTTACGGCCCTGATGGATGTGCAGTTGCCCGCAATCCTGCTCCAACGCCTGCCCGAGCCCCAGGACATTGCCATGGCCGAAAATGGCAAAAATTCCTTTAATGAATTTGGTTTCGACGCCGTCAACCTCGACATATTGGTTATCTAAAAAACGCACCAGCGCCTGTGCCACGGTTAATCTGATTTTGTTCATGTTTCCCTTCCATTGCCCTGGCCTGAGGGAGGTCCCTCCGACCAGAATAACCGCCGGTCATAAAGGGGTCCGTGAAAGACGTAGGGTTATGATGTTGTCGAATCGGATGATGAAGCCATAGCGCCATTATATGAACTTATTTGTCCGGTAAAAATCAAAAATAAAATATTAATTTCATTTATGGGATAAAGGTCAAATATTGGAAGTCCTGAAGCGGCCTTGACCAGGCCGCGTCTTTCGGGAGCGCAAGCTTGATGGACTTAATAAAATGACGAGATATTTTCAATAATAGGTTGATTTGAATTTTTCAATCGTAATAATCAAGATAAGCGCTTTTGCTGAAATTCACGGTGTGCCGTTTTCATGACAACTTCTTCTTCCCAACTCTCGTCATTGCAGGATGATATCCGTAACCGCTACGATACGCTCAGTAAGCGATTGAAGCAGGTGGCGCGCTATATGCTGGATAATAGTACCAGTATCCCTTTCGATACGATTGCTTCCATCGCTGAAAAAGCCAATGTTCCCCCCTCGACGCTGATTCGTTTTGCCAATGCGTTTGGTTTTGACGGTTTCAATGAAATGAAACAGGTATTTCGTCAACATATCATGGAGGATACGGTCAGCTATACCGAACGCGCCCGGTTATTCCGTCAGACCGCCGGTAAAGAGGCCGATGCGCCGGAAACGCCGATGGAAATACTGAGCATGTTCAGCATGGTCAATAGCCTGGCGTTGCAGCAGTTGCCGGGGCAGATCAAAGAAGAGGATTTATCCCGGGCGGTGCAACTTCTGGCGAATGCCAATACCATCTATGTTATCGGGCTGCGCCGCTCTTTCAGTCTCGCTTCTTATTTGACCTACGCCTTGCGGCATCTGGAGCGTCGCGCTTTTCTTATCGACGGGTTGGGCGGGATGTTTTCCGAACAGCTAAGCATGGTACAGCCCGATGACGTGGTGATCGCCATCAGCTATTCGCCGTACGCCCAGGAAGTGGTGGAGCTGGTCTCTATGGGAGCTAAAAGCGGCGCCAAGCAAATTGCCATTACCGATAGTCTGGTCAGTCCGCTGGCCGCATTCAGCGAAGTCTGCTTTGTGGTGCGCGAAGCGCAGGTGGACGGATTCCGTTCCCAGATCTCTTCCATGTGTTTGTCTCAGACGCTGATGCTGTCTCTGGCGATGCAAAGCGCCACCCACCTGTCCGACGATACGAAAAAAGCCAGCTGATGCCCATATGGAGCCCGGATTGATAATTAGCGCCCTTCAGGGGCGCTTGATCGGGAGCATACACGCCGCTTTAGCCTTCTGAAGGAACGGCTAAGACTCCCTGGGATACTCCGCTGAGTTGATCCAGGCATGATCCTTTTCCCAGGTGAACTGCCATTTTCGTACCGGGCCAGCCATAACATTAAGATAATAGCTATCGTAACCGGCGATGGCGGCCACCGGATGATAACCGCGCGGGACTTTTACCACATCGCGATCGTACACCGGCAAACATTCGTCAAGCGAGCGGTCATCGGTGTAAACCCGTTGCAGGCAAAACCCCTGGGCAGGATCGAGACGATGATAATATGTCTCTTCCAGATAGGTTTCATGCGCCGAATTTTCCGTATCATGCTTATGGCTGGGGTAGGAGCTGGTATCCCCTTCCGCGGTAAAGACCTCTACCACCAGCAGGCTATCCGCCGGGTCGTTTTCCGGCAGAATATTATGAACCAGCCGTTTATTGCGTCCCTTACCTCGTTGTTCCACTCCGACATCGTCCGGTGCGATCAGCCGCGCCGGTAAATCGCCGTTGCCGGGCGCCCGGCAAACCGCAAGTTCCAAATCGGTTTGCGCGATGATATGCGCCTGGTCATGGTGAGGTACGTAAACTGAATAGGGCGGTATGCGTTCAAAAGGACTCATGCGTTTGCCGATATCGCGGAATTCGGCATGACGGGTGGTGATGGTGGCCACACCTGCCACCAGTACCAGACAAAGCTCCTGGTCGCCGCTGTCGAGATCCAACGTTTGTCCTTGTTTTAGCTGGTAGGCGTCAAAACCGACATAACGCCAGCCGGCATTGGCCGGGGTAATGTGCTGGATACGTCCGCTGGCGTCTCCTGCATGGTACTTTGATAATAATGTGGTCACATCATCCTCCTGTCCAAATCAACGCTACCGCTCCGACGTCCTGGTTACGGCCCGACTAAGGCGAATGAGGGATCGTAGCGAACGTTGTCGAAATTTTTATCACCATATCTTTATGGAATAAATATTTCAAATCGATTGTTATGAAATTTTAATTTAATGCGAAGCGTCGCACAATTTTGGCGAATAACCACAAGTGAAGGAAAAAGGGGAAGGGACGGATATCGCAATTCTCACGCCGTTTCGCAAACGGGGCCGTCAAATGACGACCCCGTAACGCTTAATCAAAATCAATAATGCCGATTAGATCGTGCCGTCCCAGGAATCCACTTTTTCACGCTTACGCTCTTCCTCGTCAAACCAACGGCTGGTGACGCACTTGGTTTCGGTATAAAAGCGCATGCCGTCTTTGCCCAGACAATGAAGATCGCCAAAGAATGAGTTCTTATGGCCCGAGAAGGGGAATACGCCGACCGGTACCGGAATACCCACATTGATGCCCACCATGCCGCCGTGGGTCCGTTTCTGGAATTCCCTGGCATAATGGCCGTTCTGCGTGAAGATCACTGAACCATTGGCGAGCGGATTCCGGTTCATGACGCGCAGACCTTCTTCAAAGTCTTTCACCCGTTTGAAACAGAGAACCGGTCCGAAAATTTCCTCGGTGCCGATGCTCATCTCCTCGGTTACACGATCGAACAGCGTCGGGCCGACATAATAGCCGTTCTCAAACCCTTCTACTTTATAGCCGCGGCCGTCCAGCACCAGTTCGGCGCCTTCTTCGATCCCCTTGGTTATCCAATTTTCCACCGACTTTTTATGTTCGGCGGAGATAACCGGCCCCATATCCGTCTCTTTGCGATAGCCCGGTCCCACCTTCAGCGCTTGCGCTTTTTCCAGGACGGCCGCAATCAGCCGATCGGCGATCTCCTCCTGGACCACGATCACCGGCAACGCCATGCAACGTTCTCCCGCACAGCCGAAGGCGGCATTGATAATGCCTGCCGCGGTACGGGAAATGGGTGCGTCCGCCAGCACCAAAGCATGATTTTTGGCTTCGCACAGTGCCTGGACGCGTTTACCGTGCGCCGCCGCTTTGGAGTAGACATGCAGACCCACCGAGGTCGAACCGACAAAAGAGACGCCGTTGACATCAGGATGGGTAAGGAACAAATCGGCCTCATTGCGCGAGCAGGTCACAATATTAATGACGCCGTCGGGCACGCCGGCTTCCTGGTAGAGCTTGGCGATTTCCATACAGGTAATCGGCGTCATGCTGGCCGCTTTAATCACGATGGTATTGCCGGAAGCGATACACAGCGGGGCCATCCAGCCCATGGGGATCATGGCGGGAAAATTGAACGGCACGATACCGGCAAATACGCCTATCGGTTCACGATAAAGGGTGGTGTCAATTCCCGCCGAGGCGTCCATGAGGCTTTCACCGGCTAATAATGTCGGAATAGAACAGGCCAGCTCGGTCCCCTCTTTGGCCTTCAGCACGTCTCCCTGAGCATCGCCCCAGGCTTTGCCGTTTTCTTTGGCGACCAGCTCCGTCAGGCGCTCCTCATGCTTAATCAGCAATTCGCGAACCTGAAACATGATTTGCGCACGTTTGATCGCCGGCGTATTCGACCAGCCCGGGAACGCTTTACGGGCGGCGGCAATGGCGGTTTTCACTTCATCCTCGGTGCAGCAGGGGGCCTTGGCAATAATTTCGCCGGTGCTGGGGTTATGCACGTCCATAAAGCGGGTAGTTTTGGAATCAAGCCAGCGGCCGTCGACCAAATACTGCAATGTTTTCACTGTAGACATATCCATTCACTCCATCATTAGTAAAGCTCTCTTTCGTTTGTCAGGCGTCGTCATGCCCAACGGCTTATACCTTGGCTGCCATGCAGTCCTACTGCTTATTTAAAAATCATTACCCTCTATTTTTTTGTCCGGCTGACTGGCGGATCTGGTTTACCTTTTTATCGGTTTTGTTTTTTGCCGGCCGGCAGGACGCCGTCATTACCGCCGATGATGCTTTTTGGCGCGCTGGCAACAGGGCGCCAAAAAGGTAGAGGTATCGCGGGCTACTGACGGCATTATAGGGTTGTAATGTTTTATAAAAACCAATTTTAGAATAAAAATTCTATTTGTGGGAGGTTGATCAAAAAAAATGAAATTTCCATTCCCTGACGCGTTCCAGTGAATAGGAAAAACGTGATTTTTTATAAAATAGACATATTAAACAGGGTATTAAAATAAGTTAGCGTATTTACTTATATTGAACTGTTCGATTACTGTTTTTTTTAATAATGCTGAATATCATCAAGTTATAATGAAATGGTCATATAGAGGCTATCAGCTCCCTACATTTTGTGAGGGAGGTTTGTTTTAACATGATTGAAAATGAAATTTTTATTCCTCATAATGTTCCCAAGCTTTTTATTGATAAGGGGACTACACATTATGGGTACAGCGCAGCAGCAAAAGACGCTTGATGTGATTTGCATCGGGCGCATCGCGCTCGATTTGTACGGACAACAAATCGGCTCCCGACTGGAAGATATGACCACCTTTGCCAAATACCTGGGCGGATCGTCGGGAAATGTCGCTTATGGCACGGCGGTCCAGGGCCTGAAGTCCGGCATGCTGGCGCGGGTGGGTGACGAGCATATGGGCCGTTTCCTGCGCGAGGAATTACAGCGCGCCGGCGTGGATACCCGTTACCTCATTACTGACAAAAATCGGCTGACGGCGCTGGTGATTTTAGGCGTAAAAGATCAGGAGACGTTTCCGTTAATTTTCTATCGTGATAACTGCGCGGATATGGCGCTGAGCCCCGATGATATAAACGAGGACTACATCGCTTCCAGCCGGGCGGTGGCGATAACCGGCACCCATCTTTCCCATCCCAATACCCGTGCCGCGGTGCTCAAAGCGCTGGAGTACGCTAAGCGCCACGGTCTGCGCCGGGCGTTGGATATCGATTACCGGCCGGTGCTCTGGGGCCTCACCGCCCTTGGGGACGGCGAGACCCGTTTTATCCCTTCCGAGCGTGTTACCCGTGAATTACAGGAAGTGCTGCACCATTTTGATTTGATTGTCGGTACCGAAGAAGAATTTCATATTGCCGGCGGCAGCACCGATACGCTGACGGCGCTGCGCAATGTCCGTCAGGTTAGTCAGGCGACCCTGGTTTGCAAGCGGGGAGCGCAGGGATGTTCGGTATTTGAAGGGGAGATCCCGGCCAGTTGGGATGCGGTGGCGCTCTACAGCGGTGTCCGGGTGGAGGTGCTGAATGTGCTGGGGGCGGGAGACGCCTTTATGTCCGGCCTGTTGCGCGGTTATCTCAACGACGAGGGTTGGGAACAAGCCTGCCGTTACGCCAATGCCTGCGGCGCGCTGGTAGTGTCCCGCCACGGCTGTGCGCCGGCGATGCCGACTCGTCTTGAACTGGACGACTATCTGTTGCGTGAGAAATCGGTGCCGCGGCCGGATAAAGATGTGCAGTTAAATCATCTGCACCGTGTGACCACCCGCAAGCAGCAGTGGCCCGAGCTATGCGTATTTGCATTTGATCACCGCAAACAATTGGCGGACATGGCCCATGCCGCCGGGCGGAACGAGAACGATATCCGCCAACTGAAACTGTTGTTATTGCAAGGGGCTCAAGCCGCTGCCGCCGAGGCGGGGTTGAACGCTAATAGCGGTATTCTGGCGGACACGACATACGGCCAGGCTGCCCTTAACGACATCACCGGGCAGGGATGGTGGATAGGTCGCCCGATAGAGTTGCCGGGTTCGCGGCCATTGCGTCTGGAACATGGCGATATCGGCTCGCAACTGGTGAGCTGGCCGCTGGAACACGTGGTGAAATGCCTGGTGTTTTATCATCCCGGGGATAGCGAGGCGATGCGGCTGGAGCAGGAGGCGCTAATCTCCGAGGTGTATCATGCCTGCTGCCAGTCCGGCCACGAACTGTTGCTGGAAGTGATTTTGCCGAATGACAATCCGGACCGGGACGAAAGTCACTACGGACAAATCCTGTCGCGCTTTTATGCGCTGGGGATCCAACCGGACTGGTGGAAGCTGCCGCCGCTGTCACCGGCGGGCTGGCGGGATATCGGCCAGATCATCGAACGTCATGACAGCCACTGCCGGGGGGTGCTGATCCTGGGGCTGGATGCGCCGGAAGCCACCCTGAAAACGGGGTTCGCGGCGGCGGCGGATGCACCGTGGGTGAAAGGATTCGCGGTAGGGAGGACGATTTTTGGCGAACCAGCCACTAAGTGGTTCAGGGGCGAGCTGGATGATGGTCAAGTGGTAGAGGAAGTGAAACAGAATTTCCTCAGGCTTATCGGTTACTGGCGAACTTATCGTCCTGCAACTCGCTGAAAACGACCGCAACGGCATGTCTTTGCGCGGGGGGAAATGACCGTCCCGCGCAATCATTCACGATGATGCCGGGTTCCTCTTTCACTCCAGCGTAATTGCTTTTAGCTACTGGTTTCGAATAGTTTGATCTCGTTCTCAAAATAAAATTATTTTTCCATAAAGTAATTTTATGAAATTTTAACGCGTATATACTCATTTCATACTTCAATTCGGGACAGGGCAGGATCTTGATCAGGTACTGGAGCAAATGTTGGATGGTGATTCACACTGGCAGCCGGCATCAGCACTGTTAAAGGTGAAAGTTCTACCGAAAACAATGATTCACGGTTATTTCAATTGATTGAATGTCGGCGGTATTAAGGTTTCTGATTCCGGGCGTATTCAGGCCGGGCGTGTTGACTGTCTGGCGAATATGGAACGATGAAATTGTGGGGTCAGAATAATCATACTTTTTATGGAATTAATTTTTTATTGTGAGGATCATCATGTTGAAAATTGCATTATTAGGAGCAGGCCGTATCGCCAAGATCCATGCTAATAATATCCATGCTCATCCTGATTCAATGCTGTACTCCGTTTCAGATATCAGCGCCGAGGCCGCCCGGTCTTTGGCCAGCGAATATCAGGCCAGGGTTCTCACCGTCCAGGAAGCGATAAACCATCCTGAAGTGGATATTGTATTAGTCGCGACATCGACGGAGACCCATGCCGAGTTCTCTTTGCTGGCGGCTAAAACCGGCAAGGCGATTTTCTGTGAAAAGCCTATTGATTTGAATATCGATCGTGTGAAAGCGTGTGTGGCTGAAATCAACCGGCTCGGAGTGCCTTTCATGATAGGTTTCAACCGCCGTTTCGATCCGAATCATGCACATCTGCATCGTGCTTTACGTACGGGTGAAATCGGTGAGTTGGAACACCTGCAAATCAGTTCCCGGGATCCGTCCCCGGTACCTGATGATTATCTGGCGGCATCCGGCGGGATGTTCAGGGATATGACCATCCATGATTTTGATATGGCGAGGTTCCAGCTTGGCGAAGAGCCCGTCTCCGTCTCGGCAATCGCATCCGCACTGGTCAGTCCTGCGGTAAAAGCGGCGGGTGATATCGATACGGCAGTCATCACATTGCAAACCGCCTCAGGAAAGATTGCGGTGATCAATAATAGCCGGCGCTCAGGTTACGGCTATGACCAGCGGATTGAAGCCCATGGTCAGAAGGGGGCTTTGCGCGTTGATAACGTTCCCACGACGACATTGGTTAAACTCACCGAAGAAGGCGGCGTACAGGCGCAGAAACCTCTGCACTTTTTCCTTGAGCGCTATCACGATGCATTCAGGGAAGAGTGGGATGCATTTATTACTGCCGTCAAGAACAAAACACCGGTTCCCACCACAGCCAGCGACGGTTTGAAAGCATTAATGCTTGCCGAGGCGGCGATCGAGTCGCTGAGAACACAGAAGGTCGTTAACGTCTCATTAGAAGGGGTTTAACATAAGATTGGGTATCATAGCTTCAGCAAGCTTTCAACGGATGAGGTGATTGAAAAACGCCACGGAACCCGGTGGCGTTCTAACGCGTTGAACCTGGCTCTCTGACTGGACGATACCCAAAGAGCCTGATTTTATCCGCCCGGTTAGCTTTTTTCCTGCTCAGCCGCCGGTGCGCGTGGCGCTCCATTGCGTTCCGTCATCCGCCGTTCCTTTCATCGTGTCGCCGTCAACCTGGCCGGTGTATTGTCTGTCACCCACGTTGAAGGTAATACCGGCGCCGTTAAGCCGGGCATCGCTGATTGGCGTTGAATTTTCGCCACGGCGCAACGTGCCTGATAGCATCTGGAAAGACTGCGTGAAGGCCAGGTCGCCATTGTCCAGGCGCCAGGTTCCCTCAACGTTGGCCGGGACAATCCATTTGTGCGCCTGGCAAAAGCTGGCACACCCCTCATGTACTGCGGCCGTCTCATCGGGCAGCCAGTCTTCCATCATAAATGAGTTGGAGACCACCCGCGTGCCCGGTTTCATCGCCAGTAGCGTTGGACGTAGCTTGAGATTAAGCTCCGGCAGCAGAAAGAGCGTCACTACCGTGGCGTCGGAAAAGTCCGATTCAAAGATATCGGCCTGTTCGAAGGTGGCGCGTTCGGCCACGCCCTCGTTCGCCGCGGCACGTTTCGATAGCTCAACCAGATCGGGATTGTACTCAATGCCATGCGCACGAGTGCCGAGCTTGGCCGCCGAGATGACGGTTCTGCCATCACCCGAGCCCAGATCGACAAGATAGTCGTCCGGCGTTAATTCAGCCATCCTGAACATCATATCAATCAGCGCCTGATCGGTCGGCACCCAGACGACATCCTTGCCCGCCTGACCAACTTGTGGTTTGTACTCGTTATCGGCAACGGGTGAGGGCGCGGCAGCCCAGGCGGTATTCAACATTATCGCGCACAGGGCGGCGGCGAGAAGAGAAGTAAAAGAGGTTGTCATTGTGAGTCTCCTGGTTGAGGATTGTCATTAGAACAAGTCAACGCCCGCACGGCATCCTGCCGTTCAACGTCATCTTCATCATCTTTTTTGCAGAAGAAAAGAATCGGCATGCCCGCCGCGAGCACCGCCAGGCCAATCAGGGCGGCCACGCCGGTGTAGGTAATGCTGGAGTACAGCATGTAGAGGCAAGTGATGCAGAAAATGAGAGGAGTAATAGGATAAAGCGGTACTTTATAGTGCAGCACACGTTCCGGCCTGCGCCAGCGAAGTACGAATACGGCAATGCCGGTCAGCAGAAAAAAGCCCCAGAACACTGGCGCGGTGTAATCCACCATAGCTTTAAAGCCCTCCCGGGTGATGGCGCCAACCAGAATCAATACCAGCGCCACTATGCCTTGCATGATCAATCCGTTGGCTGGCGTTTTGCCCCGTCCGTTCCATACGCCGACCCAGGGCGCCAGCGTCAAATCACGCGCCATCGCGTAAAAGCCGCGGGCTCCGGTGAATATTGTGGCATTAAGCGTCGAGATGGCGGCGATCACAATCGCCAGGCTGACCACAAGCTCTCCTGAGGGGCCGGCAACCATACGCATCATGTCGGCCGCCACGGTATCCGATCCGCGCAGCCCTTCAAGCCCGAGTATTGAGAGCAATGCCAGATTGGTCAGCACATACAAGGTCACCAGCACCGTGGTGCCGAGAAGTAGCACCTTGGCAATGTTGTGTGGCGCATCCTTGAGTTCACCCGTAAGATAGGCCGCTTCGTTCCAGCCGCCATAAGTGAGCAGGACGAAGATCATAGCCATCCCCAACGCGCCCGCCTCCGGCGGTATTGCAGGAGAGTTGACGGGTACCGGTTCGGCTGAACCGAATAATCCGAACAGGATTATCAAAACCACCGCGCCGATCTCAATCAATGTCACCACGATCTGTAGGTTTTTACCTTCAATCGTACTGACAATATTGACCGCAGTTAGCATGATTATCGCCACGGCGGCATAGATTTCCGGCCCATAAGGACCAATAGGAACCATCTGTGCGACATAGTCGCCGAGCACGAACGCAACGGCGGCTATTGCGCCGGTTTGAATCACCGTACAACGCGCCCAGCCAAACATCATGGCAACAGGTTTGCCATAAGCCCTGGACAAAAAATGATATTCTCCCCCCGCATGCGGGTGGGCGGCGGATAGCTCGGCGTAACAGAATGCGCCAATAAGCGTTACCAGCCCCCCGGCCACCCATACCAAAATAAACATCAGCTCGCTGCCGACATTGCCAGCCACCAGCGACGGTGTGCGGAAAATGCCGATACCGACCACCAGACCGACCATGATTGTTACCGCATCAAACACCGATAGCAGGGATTGGGGACCCGCTCGACTTTCCTGGGACATTATTCAACTCCTCATGTTATTTACCTCGTTGATGAACAGACTTGAGTATCTGAGCTTCATACCCGGATATGACGAGTGATTTTTACGCAACGGTTTCCCATGTATTTATCGGCTCTGAATACTATCGACTCTGAATACTCTGGGCACTGAAGCAGTCGTATCGGACTGCTTGATTTCCATTGCGAAGAACAGGACGTTGCATTAATTGCATCAGTGGCTTCATCCCTACTATATTGAAATCTGTTTATTTTCTGGGATAAAGCAGGCTATTGGCATTCGTTTTCTTCTTTGAAAACGGTGTCCAGGGACAGGGGCTTTTCTAATCAACGCGCCGGCCGTTGTAAGGTTTACGAATAAGATATTTATTCATCGTTATCGCCCCGTTTGACTAAGGAAAAACATGATGGCGTTACTTTATAATATTAATCTTGTCATTATGCTGACAGCAGGCTGACATGACTGTCAGGAATTGCTATTGACTGGCGGATCATTCAGGGCAGAACCGGCGGCAGCGCCTCGTTCTGTGGTCACAACGTTCGCGGTGCCTGCTTCGGGGACCATCGCCAGTGAAAAGCCGAAGGTATTGATTCCGTCCCGGCTGCTGGCAAAAACCTCACCGTGATGCATCAGCGCCACCGCACGTACAATGGATAACCCCAAACCATGGTGCACATCGCTGCGCGTACGGGAGGAGTCCGACCGATAGAAGCGCTCGAACAGGCGCGCCAGATGTTCTTCAACGATGGGATCTCCCTCGTTGGCCACGGCGATATGGGCGAAGCCCCGCTCTTGTTTGAGCAGGATAGTTACATTGCTCTCAGGGAAGGCATGACGGGCGCTGTTTTCCAGCAGATTGGCCAGCGAGCGGTGAAACAGCCGACGATCGATGCGCGCGCGCACTTCGCCGTTAATCTGGATGGTCAGTGATTTTTCTGCAAACGAGGGCTCCACGTACTCCACCGTCTTGAGACTTTCCTCACGTAGCGACACTTCGCTCAGTTGCGTGGCGTACTGGCCGGCCTGGGCATGGGACAAGAACAGCATATCATTGACGATGGAAGCCATACGCTCAAGTTCTTCCAGATTGGATTGCAACAGTTCCTCCAGTTCGTGCAGGCCGCGCTCCCGCGACAATCCCAACTGGGTCTGGCCGATCAGGTTGGTCAGCGGAGTGCGGAGTTCGTGCGCCACATCCGCATTAAAACTCTCCAACTGGCGCCAGGCTACCGCCTGACGGGCCAGCACGCCGTTAAACGATTCCGCCAGTTGTTGCAGTTCGACCGGCAGTGCGGCGGTGTCCAGGCGTTGGTCGTGGTTCCCCGGCGACAGGTTCTGCGCCTGCCGACTCAGGCTGTTGATGGGTTTCATGCCGATGCGCGTGATGGCGAACCCCAGCAGCGCCACCAGCAACACGCCCAGGACGGTGATCACAATCAGCGCACGGGTAAATTCCGCCAGCGTGCCCAGATAGGGAGCGGAATCAATCGCCACCACGTAGCGCAGGGCAGGGCGATCGCCCTGCGACGGGATGATGGTCGTCAACAGGTAAAGGCTGGTACCGTCCTTGCCCGAGGTCATGGAATAACCGTTGGCCAATTGTTCCCAGGAGATACCTTCAGGGGAGTGTCCGCCGACCTGGTATAGCGGCGTGTCGCTCAGCAGCCAGTATTTTACTTTGCCGCCTTCGGCGGTGGTCAGATTGCTAAACTTGCTGCGGACCATTTGCCAATCATTCCGCGAAGTGAGCGACTTCAGATAAGGCGTCATCAATGATTGGCGGAACTGGAGTTCATTATGTACTTGATTGATCAGTGATTCATTTAACGAATGGCGCAGCAACAGGGCATACGCTGAAACAATCATGACCGCGCCCAGGGCGAACATCAGCGCCAGCCGTCCGGAAATGGATAGTTTCATGAGGTCGGGATCCGCTGTTCAACCTGGGGGCTCGATCGGTTTTCAAGCACATACCCCATGCCCCGTACCGTATGCAGTAACTTAACCTCGAAGGGCGCATCCACTTTGGCACGCAATCGCTTGATAGCCACCTCCACCACATTGGCGTCGCTGTCGAAGTTCATATCCCAGACCTGCTCGGCAATCATCATTTTGGATAAAATTTCTCCCTGATGACGCGCCAGAAGGCTCAGCAGCGAGAACTCCTTGGCCGTCAGCTCAAGACGTTCGCCGCCGCGCGTGACCCGGCGCGCCAGCAGATCGACATGCAGATCGTCAATCTGGAGTTGCGTCACGTCGGCGCCGTCGCTTGGCCGGCGGCGCAGCAGCGCCTGAATGCGCGCCACCAGCTCAATCAGAGAAAAGGGTTTCGGCAAGTAGTCGTCGGCGCCGCGACGCAGCCCCTTGACGCGCTCATCCACCGAACCGCGAGCCGACAATATCAGCACCGGCGTCTGTTTATTGATACGCAGTCCTTCCAACACGCTGTAGCCGTCCTGGCCCGGAAGCATCACGTCCAGGATCACCGCGTCATACTCGTACTGTACCGCCAGATGTAACCCTTCCACGCCGTCACTCGCGACATCCACCGTAAAGCCCAGTTCGCTCAGCGCGCGATTGATATAGGACGAGGTTTTTTCTTCATCCTCCACCAGTAGTAATCGCATGTTATCTTATCTCCATCAGGCTCTCCCCCGGTCCGCCATTCACGCCTTCTGTCAGTGTAGCCGCTAATCACCAACGTCAGACTGACATTTTCCTGACATTCCTGTCAGAAAACGCCAGAGGCCACCTGGAAAAGGTCCCTGTCGGGTCACGAACTGACGCGAATGAGATCTGCGTCATGATTGGCAGGAAAGATCAGAGCGCCTTTCTCTGTTACCTGAAAAATATGGGATAGCTCTTTCAATAAGTAGAACAAAAACAAATCGGGTTTTTCTGTTGAGTGACAAACCCAGTACAGGAATGACTGATACAGCGAAAACTGCATCAGAGGAAGGTAGAACAACCGAATTTACGGTCACGATATTATTAATGTGTGAGATTATTCACATATTAGGACACTATAAAGGATTACAAATAATGGTACTTCTCGGTACCGTTATTTTTTAGCTGTTGGCGCCGATTCTTTCAATCCGGAGGGTCCAGGCAATAATGCAAAAATCAATAAAAGCATCCCAAAAAATAAAGACATGTACAAACGGAAAAAAAAGTTATAAGAAAATCATCCTACTCTCTGCCGGTATAGGCCTGGTTTCGCTATCCGCGACAGGATATGCTGCCGAAAATAAAACCTGTGAGGATCTGGTAAAGTCTGGATTTCCTGATGCAAAGATAATTTCAGTTCAGACTATCGAAGCCGGAAAATTTAAAATCCCTGATAGTCCTGGGCCGATGGTTGAATTACAGAAACTTTCAGGAATCAATGCCGAGGGACAGGCACAGCTTGGGCCGAATCCGGCTTTCTGCCGTGTTAAAGCAAATATGAAACCCGCCATAAACTCTGATATTAATATTGAAGTTTGGTTGCCATTGAAAGAATGGAACGGCAAATTGTTGAGTGCCGGAAACTTCAGCTGGGGCGGCTATTTTATGTATCCGGTCATGATGAGTGGTCTTGAAAAAGGCTATGCCACAGCCAGTACTGACACGGGACATGATGATGATAACCCGGAACAAACTGGTGGCAAATTCATTCCCGGACACCCAGAAAAACTTATAGATTATGCCTACCGGGCACACCATTTGATGGCCGTCAATGCCAAAGAAATCATCCGTTCATTCTATGGCAGGTTGCCCGATAAGTCTTATTGGCTTGGATGTTCTCTTGGTGGGATCGAGGGATTAATCGAAGCCCAGAATTATCCGGAAGATTATGATGGTATGGTTATTGGCGCACCGCCAAACCCGTTGTTGAATTTTAATGCAGCACAGCTCTGGCCTATGTGGCTTATTAATCAGAACCCGGCAATGAAAATGTCCAAAGAGAAATTTGAACTAGTGCATAATGCAGTACTGAAGCAGTGTGCCACTCCAACAGGACAAAAACAGGGATTTGTGGAAGAACCGGATAAGTGTACATTTGAACCCAAACAACTATTGTGTAAGGCAGAAGACAATAATAATTGTCTGACTAAAGATCAGATTGCCTTTATGGAAAATATGTATAGAGGCCCAGTGAACCCCCGCACCGGTGAGGTTATATTTAAAGGACCTGCGAAGGGAAGTGAGCTTGAGTTTATGAGTTTCGCTCAGTCTCCAAACAAACGTGCGCTTGACCTTTTCAAATACGCAGTATATGAGGATGAAAACTGGGACTGGAGAACTCTGGACTGGGATAAGGGGATTGAATTCGCAAAAAACAAATTAAATGGCAAACTCCGGGCTGGGACTGATTTAAAGGGATTTTTTGACCGTGGAGGGAAGATGATTATGTTCATTGGATGGAATGATTACCATAATCCCCTAGACCTTATCGATTATTATAAACAAATGTTAAAAACCTCCGTACCATCTTCAGCCGATCCGGCCAGATTATTCATCTCTCCTGGGATGGCCCACTGTCAGGGCGGAGATGGTTGCGATACCTTCAATAAAATTGGAGCGCTTGATAAATGGGTTGAACAAGGCATTGCACCTGAACGTCTTGATGCATCACGAGTGGTAGACGGAAAAATTGTCAGAACACGACCGCTGTGCGCATGGCCTAAAGTCGCGGTATACAGTGGCCAGGGAAATGAAAATGAAGCAGCAAGTTATAAATGCGTTAACTAGCCGTTAGGATAAATACTGATACGGTATAGATAGCACCTTATACCGTATCAGTAACGTTTTCCCAGATTAAAATAGCTTATGAGGCAGGAACTGAAACATTGTGATTTATCCCTTTTAAAAATATCAATAAAGCTTTTGCGATATGTTTTTTTCTGGTAATCAAATCATCGTGACCACTACGCGGCGGCGTTAATGCTCCGAAAACGATATTCATCAGCATGCCTGCGTAGATATTTAAATCGTCCTGCTCATGAATACTTATTTTTCCCGCTTGAACCTGCCGCTCAATCCACTGTATTAATTGTTCGCGAGGATTGAAAACTCCGCGAGAGTAGAGCCGACTGGTCATCTCCGGGGATTCAGCTGACTCTCTTCTGAAATATTGTAAAAATAGGATTCTCTGTGCTTCCTCTTCACTATCCAGATCAAGTCTGAATATCTTTACCAGCGTATCAAATATAGGTAAATCTTCATCATCAGGTCGGGGAAGGTCGACTAAATATTTTTTATTTTTTTCCATCACAGCATAATAAATGTCATCTTTAGTTTTAAAAGAATCGTAAATCGCGCGCTTGGAGACCATTGCCTTAGATGCGATCATCGTTGTTGTTGTACGATTAATACCATGTTCGATAAAAAGTTTTTCGGCTGATTCCAAAATAGCAGATCTCCGAATTTTTTCTTTATCATTTTTAATTTTATTTTTTTCTGAAATATTCATCTGAATGTCTTTCATAATGTGATCTCCTTCTTAATTACCTCATTTTTCGCTTAAATGATTTGACAAAAAACCATCAAAAAACAAAAATGGGTACTAATTAGTACCGTCCTGTCACAAGGCCCTTCATCCGTTGTTACAGGATATTATTATTTCGTATTGACCAGGGAAACTATAAGAAAAGATGTCACCTAATCAACCAATATTTTCTTAAAATCGTCTGGCATCCATTTTGTCAGTCAATTCCAGTTTTCAGATGAGGTAACAATATAGATACGAAACCGACTTCTTGATTATACAATTTAACTTAGCGGAATTCCAGTGGAAACGCTTCCATCTGGATTAATCATCTTATTATCTTTAAAAATTAATAATAACGGATCTAGTTTATGGAAAAATCAAAAATGCGAGCTCCTCTGCTGTTAGCTTTTCTATGTTCTAGTGCCTGTTTTGCGGGTGTTACGTTCGACACACCTCAGGGGAAACTGAGCATCGGAGGTAACTTTGAGTTTAACATCGACGCCGCGCATATCAATAAAGATACTACCTCAGGGGTTGATGCTTACAATAACAGTGGGCGCGTTGAATTAAATATTAATGGTGAACATGAGCTTGAAGATGGCTATTATGGCGCGTTCAGTTTAAATCCTGGATGGCAAATATATGGTGACTCAATTAATGATCAGTGGATGGGAGTTGGTAAGAAAAATGACTGGTTTTTAAAACTAGGGCATTATCTGGCTTATGATGTCGCCCCTGTCGGTACCGCACCTGGAGATGACACCTGGGTTGGTGGATATGAGATGTATACCGTGAACGACGCACGAGGACGTTCAAATAACATGGTAACGCTCAGTAAAGATGTCAATCAGGCCTATTATGAACTGACATTTGTTTATGAAGATGATTTCAGCGACCATCAGAGCACACTTACCACTATGCCAGGTCAGGCAGTTTCAGGAAACTATCTGTATGATGGTTCTGGAATAACAATCAACAAAAAAAGAGATCCGTTAGTAGCCCGCCCGGTAGCTGCATATAATGGAAAATTATTACAGGCTGCTGTCGGAGGCGAATTTAGTATGGTAACCGATGCCTATGAAACTAATGAAGGCGTTCCATTATCTAAAAGGAACGGGGTTGGTGGTTATGTATCCACCAATTTAACTGATGACTTAAGTGGTTTAGTGAGGGTTGCATATCTTGATGGTGTTGCTCATACACAATACACGCTCGGCGCCGGACTAAAATATAAAAATATTTATCTTGGTTATTTATATGGACATGAAAATGTAGAGAAGAGTGATGTGCTGGGTATTGCAAATAACATGCAGGCAGATGCTCATGAAGTTTATATCTCCAGCGTATGGAAAGACCTTCTGGGTTTAAGCAATGTGGAGTTTCATGCGGGGGGGTATTGGTCTCAGGTTCTTGCTAATGATTCGCAGAGCAGCCCTCTCGCCAAGCCAACCGATTTCGGAACCCGAGTAAGGATTAAATACTGGTTCTAATCTAATTATCAATATAAGTTTAAGGAACTTATTATGCATGATATTACACAGGGTAAATTACCTATGGGAAAAATATTGCTCCTCGCAACTGTACTCTATTCAGGTACGATAACATTCGTATCAGCGACCGAGGCAGGGATACTGAAGGTTGGTGTTGTTAAAACGGATATAACACCGCGAACCCTCACAGATATGAATCCTATGGGGGGTGATTTTAAAAAAGTCCATGACCCAATTAATATGCGCACACTTCTGGTTGAAAATGGCAAAAATAAAGTTGCTATTATTTCCCTGGATGTAATTGAAGTCGGTGACATGGTTCCTGTTCGCAAACGCATCGAAAGGGAACTCCACATACCATTTTCAAATATAATGATCGTTGCCACACACGATCACAGCGCTCCTCGTGTAGGTCATGTTTCTCCTGGCGCGTTAGCACACGAAGGTACCGAAACATCAAATACCTGGACCAACTGGCTGTACGATCAGATGATTACCTCGCTTAAGCAGGCTCAGGAAAAGGCGGTACCGGCGCGTTTTGGTGTGGCAAAAGGTGATGTTGACGTCAATATCAACCGAGACGCATACTCCTCAGGGAAGTGGGATATTGGGTATAATGCCAAGGGGCCATCAGACAAAGGCATATGGGTTATGAAGTTTGAAAACCTTGCCGGTCAGCCGATTGCCATACTTTCAAACTATGCAGTGCATTCTGTGGTATCAATTGGGATTAAACAAGTCAGTGGGGATTTAGCTGGTTTTGCGTCTAACTATGTTGAAAAACAGTTCGGTGATAGTGTGGTTTCTTTATTCACACTCAGTTCAGTTGCAGATCAAAACCCTCGCATTTTTAATCCGTCTCAAAAAGATACCAACCCAAATGATGCTGAATTTGCATGGCGGGCGATTGATGCGCAGGGCACAATGGTTGGAAATGAAATTGTAAGAGTGGCAAATAACATCCACGATATGACCGGCGATGTCAAAATCGTCGCTCAGGAAAAAGTCGTCAGTTGTCCGGCGCAACAGGGTACAGATGTAATGTCAAACATGAATCAGAAAAAGGTGGATAATGTCGATCTGAGACTTGGTTTGATTATGCTTAACAACACTGCGCTTACAGGAGTATCAGGAGAGGTTGTAACAAATATTGCGTATCACCTTGCAGAAAAATCACCTTTAACAAATACGATTTTAGTATCAATAGCCAATGATCGTGTTGGTTATATCCCGGATGACGAAGCCTATGGACGGCCAATTTTTGCAGTAAAAGGAAGTCCTTTCGCACAGGGCTGTGCCGAAAACGCTATTGTGGATAATTTATCATCCATGATCAGCGCTACGATTAAAAAATAGTTTTCAGAACTTTGTATAATTAAGTAGGGTAAGGGTTTCAGTTTTAAAGATCTTCGCTAAAAGGAAGTTAATACTGAGCCATTACCTTACTACTTTATATATGAAATACTCTTCTCGTATTACCTGGAGTATTTGTATGCGAAATGGCATTTTTACTTTTTATCAAATCATCGATTTTATCAGCTCGCGATTTTTCTGCTCGACGGGCAATCCGCTTAAGGAGCTAACGTCTCGGACGAAAAGCCGGTCAGTTCAGCGGCCGAAGCGTACGACACGGCGCCGTCCTCCTGCATTACTCTGGTAATCAGTTGTTCAACCTCAACGCCATGCCCGGTCAAATTTCGTCGCGCCTTGGTAATAATCTCCGCGTCGGTCATCGGGCGTTCGGCGCTGCCCAGCGGTTTGTCGCGTTCCTGCACTGCGCTTTCGCCGTGGCGATGCGTAACCACGACGCGGGCGCCGGGCTGGCGTGCCGAACTATGCATGCGCTGGACAAATTCGGGGGCGATAACGGCCGTCACTTTATCCGCCAGCGTCTGTAACGCCTCGCTTTGCATGCTCTTTTCCGTATACCAGTCGGCGCCGGGCGGCAGGCCGCCAGCTACCGCCGCCAGCGTCCACGGCAGGCTGAACTGTGCGTCGGTTGCCGTGCGAGGCCGGTAGTCCATCATATCGTCGACCAGCCGCGGGAAGGTCTGTACCTCAATGGCGCGGATATCCGCCGCCTGCCAGCCGGTCTCCTGCATAATGCACTCCATGCATTCCAACGCGCAGGCCAGCCAGCGGCAGGCGGGATAGCGTTTAAAGCTGCCGTAACCGGCGTACCAGTGGCTGCCGAGATTATCGGTCAGAATTTCTGGCGCGAAGCGGTCGGAGCCGATCATCCGCCAAAATCCCTGCTCGCCGTCGAGCACGTCAAGACCGCCGATCAGGCCCTGCTGCGCCATAATGACTGCTTGCACCGCCGCCTGCGCCGCTGGCGCCACGGCATCTTTGAGCGACAACAGCGGCCGCTGTCGCCAGTTGTACTGATGCAGGCTGGGCAGCGGCGTTAACACGGCGGCCAGACCAACGGCCTGATTCAATTGCTCCGGACTCAGGCCCAGTAGCCGACCGGCCACCAGCGCCGCGCCGATCGCCTGATGCTGCGCCACGCCGTACACCTGATTGAAGCGTTCAGCCGAGGGTTGGATGGCGTGGATGAGACGATTGTTCACTTCGAAGCCGGCGGTCAGGGCGTTAATCAGCGCGTCCTGACTCACCGGCGCCGGGTGGAGATCAAGGGCGGCCATCGCGGCGGCGATAAGCGTTGCGCCGGGGTGACCGAGTCCTTTACCGTCGATCTCCACGCCGTCATCATGGTCCAGACCGTTAATGACGGCGGCGTTACCAAAGGCGGCCGCCAGCGGGCTGAAACCTGACTCGCCGAAGACGGTGCAGTCGCCGTTTCCGCCGAATAGCCGGGCGGCATGGATAACCGGCCCGCTGACTTGGTGCCGACTGGCCGCCCAACCGCAGGCGAGGGCATCCAGCAAATGTAGTCGGACTTTGCGGCGGATGGCGTCAGGGATAGCCTGCGCAGATAAGGAGCCGGCAAAATTCACCAACTGGCGTGTTGCGGAGAGATTCATGATTATTCAACGTTTAAAGTAGCGGGTGCGGATCCTGCGCTCGGCATAGCTTGCCAGCAGTGACAGCGGAAGAATGGTGACGACGAAAAACAGCGCCACAAAAGTCAGCGTTTCCAGCGGCCGGAAGGTGGCGGTACTCAGTCGCTGCCCCTGATAGAGGATCTCGCCAGTCGCGATATAGCTTGCCAGTACCGAGTTCTTTATCGACATCACGCACTGACTGACAAATGCAGGCAGGATGCGCAAAAAGGCCACCGGTGCGGTAATTCGAACCAACACTTTCAGCGGCGACATCCCGACCGACAGGCCCGCCTCAATAAGCCCGTGATCGACCGATTGCAGACCCGAGCGAAATATCTCGGCGAAAAACACGCTGCCATATAGCGAGATAGCCAGCACGCAGGTCAGATACGATGAGAGCGTCAGGCCGAACAGAATAGGCAGACAGTAGTAGGCCCAGACGATAAGCACCAGTGGCGGAATCGAACGCACAATCTCAATCACCCCCTGGGTAGGCATGCGGATCGCCGCCCTGGACGAGCCGCGCAACGGCGCAAGCAGGGCGCCGCCAAGAATACTTAACGTGACCGAGGCCAGAACGATTTTAAAGGTGGTGAATATCCCCTCCAGCAGAGCGTCGTGATATTGCCACAGTATTGAAAAATCCCAGTGATAAGCCGGCATTAGCGCAGATCCTCCGCCGTCACGCCGGACAGCGCCATAAAGTGGCGTATAGGCGCATTGTACGGCCGAGACCAGATTTCACGCGGGGTCGCTTCTTCCACCAGCCTGCCGTTTTCCATCAACAGCAGACGGCTACATACTTGCAGGGCAAAACGCATTTCATGGGTAACGACCATCATGGTGGTGCCGCCGACCGCCAGTTCGGAGATAACCGCCAGCACTTCCCCGACGGACTCCGGATCGAGCGCCGAGGTGGGTTCGTCAAACAGGATCACACGTGGCTCCATCGCCAGCGCACGGGCGATGGATACTCTCTGCTGCTGTCCACCGGAAAGTTGAAGCGGAAAGTCGCCGGCTTTTTCTGCCAGCCCCATGCGCGTGAGCAGCGCCATCGCTTTCTCCGTTGCATCCTTGCGCGTCATGCCGAGTACCTGTGTCGGTCCTTCAATAATGTTTTGCAGCACGCTGCGATGTGGCCACAGATTAAAGTGCTGGAATACCATGGCCATTGATGCGCGTTGACGCGCCAATGTGCGTTGTTTTACCGACTTTCTCTGCGCGCCGTAAAATCCTATCTCTTCCTCGCCCAGCCAAATGTGTCCGCTGTCCGGAGTCTCAAGCATATTCAGGCAGCGCAGCAAGGTGGATTTTCCCGCGCCGCTGCGGCCAATGATGCCTATCACCTCCGAGGGGCGAACCTCGAAGGAGACGTCATCAATGATTTTAGTACCCGAGAACGATTTGCCGAGTGCGTCAACTTTGAGTAGCGGTAATGAAGACGGTTGGCTCATCAGGGGTGGTTCGCAGGGTGAGTGTATTTATGCCAGATATTTTTCAGCGTCCCGTCTTTATCCAGCTGCTCAAGCCGACCATCCAGCCACGCCTGTAGCTGCGGACGATCTTTACGCAGGCCCATATTGGTTGCCTGCTCTTTGACCGGCTGGGGGATTATCATCGTGCCCTGATGACGCTTCTGAATATATTGCGACATCTGTATATCGTTGGTGACGATGGCATCGGCGCGGCCGCTCTCCATCTGCAATTGCATGTTGTCGCTGTCGGGAACGATAATCCATTGTGCTTTGTCCAACTGCGGTTGCAGCAGTGTTACCGCCGCCGAGCCGTCAATCGCGGCGAGCCGGGTCTGTGGGTTATTTATTGTTGCCCAGGCCTCATACTTTTTGGCGTCTTTCTCCAGCGTCAGTACGCCCATCTGGTGAGAGCCCATCGGGCGGGTAAAATCGACGGCTTTGGCTCTTTCCGGAGTGTTATTAAAGCCGCCCAAAATATCGAAACGGTTGGACTGCAAACCGGCCACGGCAGTGCCCCACTGGGTGTCGACGTATTCGATTTTTATATCGGTATCTTTAAATATCGCCTGTACGACGTCGGGCACCAGACCGGTCCACTGATTGGTCAGCAGATCTTTCTGATACCACGGTGGCGCGTTGACCGCACCGACGCGCACGACATGATCTGGCAAGATAGCATTGATATTGTCCTCGGCTTGCGCCGGAGCCTGAGTTAAGAAAATCCCTGGTATCAGCAACAATGCCGACATCAAACGTGATGCGAAAAATTTCATTTTATTCCCCTGAGTGAATATAATTACATATTCTATAACCCTGGAAGCATGCATTAAAAATGCATAATCCTGATATCGTTATCTGGAAAATGGCAATGACCCCCAAACAACTTGAAGTCTTTATCAGTGTCGTTCAACTCGGTTCGGTGACCGCGGCGGCGGCGCAGTTAGCGATGTCCCAGCCTTCGGTGAGCAAGAGTCTGGCGCTTATCGAGCGGCAGATGGGTTTCAGTCTGTTTGAACGGCATAAGGGGAAAATGCAGCCGACTCCTGAAGCCAGGGAGCTGTATAAAGAGGCATTGCGCGTGCATCAGGACAGGCTTCGTTTCGATCGCTTCGTTGACCATATTCGTCAGTATCGCGTCGGGCAGTTGCGGATCTGCGCCACGCCTGCGCTGGCGCTAAATATTTTGCCTCTTGCGGTGGCTCGCTTTCGCCAGACCTTCCCGGATTATGGCGTGGTGGCGGACATGTGCCTGAATAATGAAATTGAAGCGGCGGTGGAGGGGGGACGCTACGATCTCGGCTTTATGGTCAAGCCCGGCCACGAGACGGAGGATAACCGGCTTGCCGTCAGCCGGGGCGAAATGGTGTGCGTGCTGCCCGAGCGGCATGCGCTGGCGCAGCAGGCTGAGGTCTGTTGGCAGGATATCTCGCCGCGTGAACTGGTTTTTATCACCACCGATGCGCGGCTGGTAGCCATGATTGCCAGACAGGTGCCGGAGTTCCGTCAGCGTCAGGTGGCGGCGATAGAAACCAACCGTTACAGCATGGCGATTAACCTGGTCAGACACGGTAGCAATAGCGTCACTATCGTTGACCGTTTCTCTCTACAGGGGATCGATACTGCCGGGCTGGCGGTGCGGCCGTTCCGTCCCGCATTGCAGATTTCGGTAGTGGCGGTGACCGATGGGCACAGCGTCATGTCCCAGCCGGGCGAGGTGTTTGTTAACCTGATGACGGAATTAATGGCGGAAACCGCCGAAATATAAAAAAACAAAAGCCCGCTTAAGTTTCCTAAGCGGGCTTTTCCGTAATCGGGCCGGTTGATTAGGGAAGGGGGGCAGCTTATCTGTTAATTTCTCTACCGTGGAAAGCGTCTCGCCGTTGTTAATTCTTTCATATTCCAATGCGCGGATTTATCAATTTGATGAGACAAGAGTGGCGAGGGTGGATTATGAAGAAACCGAATGCTTCCGTTTGATGCGGGATTTCCTGAATAATTATGACCGGCGGTTACAACAACTGCTGGATTAACGACAAGACTTTCCCTAACTTCCTTTACTTAACGATAAGCCGCCGGGAATCCGACGGCTCGATTTTATGTGAGGTGTGCTGTTTACTGGGTGTTTTTATCGACGACGAAATCAAATTTCGTCAGGCCGACGCTTTGCGCACTGGTCATCACAAAGGATACGCGGCCATATTCCGATGCCTTATCGGCGTAAATACGTAAGTGGGGCAATTGTGGTCGTCGCGCCGTTTCTTCCAGCCGGGATTTCAAGGTAGCGTCATCAACGGGCTGTTTATCCCAGGAGATACTGCCGTCGGCCAATACTGAAATATCAATGGATTGAGGATCCTTTTCCAGCACACTGGCGTTGGCCTTGGGCAGATTGACTTTTACCGCGTGGTTTATCACCGGCAGGGTAATCATAAATACAATCAGTAGCACCAGCATGACATCAATAAACGGTGTCATGTTGATATCGTTGACCAGCGTCTCTTCATCGCTTTCAAACGGCGAGTTGCCTGACATGCTCATTATCCGTTTTCCCCTCTGATTCTTGACATTACACGGACTGGCCAGCGCGAAACGGCTGGACGCGATGGGTCGTTACGGCGTCGGCCGCGCGTAGCTCGGTAACATCGGCGCTGGTAATGCGCGAACCGGTGAGGTAATAGGCATGCAGATCGTGGGCAAAGCGGGCGATGGCATGTTGCAAAGTGCGGTTGCGCCGGTTGATGGTGTTAAAACCGAGCACTGCCGGGATGGCTACGAACAGGCCGAACGCCGTCATGATCAGCGCCTCGCCGACCGGGCCGGCGACATGGGCCAGATCCGGCTGTTCTACCATACTGATGGATTGCAATGCGTGATAAATGCCCCATACAGTACCCAGCAGGCCAACAAACGGCGCGGTGCTACCGATGGAGGCGAGGATCCCCAGACCCGATTGCAGACGCGCGCTATTATCGTCAATGCTGTTTTTCAGCTCGCGCGCCAGCCAGTCGCTGATATCAAGATTATTACTGATGCCAGCCTCAATATTGTACTGGTGGGACATCGCCGCATGGCCGGCTATCGCCAGATCGCGAAATGGGTTATTACTGCTATTGCCCAATGATTCGATGGCGGCCGGCAGCGTTTTTTCGCTCCAGAAACGGTGCTTAGTGCGCAGGGCGATTTTGCGTAGCCCTGCGCCCTGTATGCATTTAATCACAATCACCGACCAGGACATCACGGACATGACCAGCAGGACCAGGGCCACCGAGCGGGTGACGATATCACCCTGCTGCCAAACATGCTCAATGCCAAACTCATTCATTTTGCTTCCTCGATTATCAATAAACGCTATCGGTCATGGTCATCCACCGCCAGGTGGGCTAACGGGATAATTTAAACGTGACGGGTTGTACCGTCATAACGGAAATCGCCTGGCCGTTTTCCAGATACGGATTACAGCGTATGCCGGAAACCGCCGCCATCGCCGCCTGATCAAGATCCTCATGACCGCTGCTGCGGGCGACTTCGCTACGCCCCAGCGTGCCGTTGGCATTGATCGTCAGACGGATCAGGACCTCGCCTTCCTCGCGCAGCCGTTTTGCCTTGCGGGGGTAGTCGGGCGCCGGCACCATGCAGCCAACGGTAGAAACCATTTTCGGCGTGGCGTTGGGCGCGCTTTTCAGCATCTCGCCTTTGGCCGTCGCCGGGATCGCTGTCTTATCGGCGACCCTGGCGTTTTGCACCGGCGAGGATTTTTCCTCGCTCACCGGACGGGGAGCTTCACGTACAGGCTTGGGCTTCGGCTCGATTTTGGGTGTAGGTTTGGGTTTCGGTTTTGGCTTTGGTTGTATCGGCGGTGCGGCCGGCGCAGGCATTGGCGGCGCCGGCTCGCTTTGCGCCACTTCGCGTTCGCTATTTTCCGCCGTCAACAATGCCGGCGTCTCGGTGGCGGCCTGGGGTTGCGGCGGCGGTTCGGGTTGTGGCATTTCGACCATCGTCACTTGTACACTGGTTTGTTCGGCGGGATTGATGATGTCTAGCGGCCGGTATTGTGTGGTATGGGTAATCGCTGCCCCAATCAGCGCCAGATGAGCCAACGCTACCGCTGTAATCGCCAGCCTTGGCAGGCGATCTTTTTTCACCGCCGCAAGCCCGGTTGGCAAAAGCATGGCGGGCGCGGCGCTTTCCGGCACTTCAATCCTCTCTTTCAATATCAGGTGCTGTGCTTTCACCACTACCTCTCGATAAATCCTGACTGCCTTAACCCACATGATCCGCAATCTTGGGGGGACTTATCCTGTATGTGCAATGAGGAAGCAAAAGTGACACCAGTCAGAGAGAAAAAAGTGGAAAAAATTGCGATCAAACACTGGCCGCGGTGATGCGGATCCAATATCCCGTGGTGCGGGTAATGGCGATCGGCATGGTTTGCGCCAGAGCATCCAGCGTGTAAGGCACATCGTCCAGCGGGAAGTTGCCGCTGACGCGCAGGCCGGCAATCGCCGGATCCAGCCGGATAACCGCCGGGCTGTAATTTCTTAGCGAATCGATAACCGAACTTAGCGATGTATCCTGTACTTCCAGCCGCCCCTGGGTCCAGGCGGTTTCGGCAGTAGGGGAAATAGCGATAGGCATTAGCGTGTCATGGTTGAACCACAGACCGTGGCCGGCTTCGACCCGCCGGTTTTCACCGCGCAGGTTGGTGACTTTTACCACTGAGTCTAAGACTGCCAGATGGATGCCGTCGGATTCCCGGCGCACGTTAAAACGCGCTTCGCCTGCCAGGATGCGACCCATTTCGGTATGAACGCTGAACGGTCTGACGTCATTCACCACGTTGGCAATGAAACCGCCGGTGCGCAGTGTCACATTGCGCAGATTATCGTTGAAGGCGATATTCAGCGCAGTGCGGGCGTTTATATCCAGAATACTACCGTCGCCCAGCTCAATGCGCCGTCGTTGGGCGGTGTTGGTGTGAATATCGGATAACAGGTAAGGTAGCGGATATTTCTGGTTTACCACCAGGCCGCCAACCACCGCGACGGCGGCAATGCCCAGGGTGTTTTGCAGAAATTTGCGGCGGCTGGAGGGGGCGAGCAAGGTCTGGCGAACGTTTTCCCGCGGCATGGTGTGCGTCAGCGACTGGATTTTACCCAGCGTGGTTTCTATTTGGGCGCAAGCGGCGTCGTGGCTGGCGTCGGAATAACGCCAGCGTTCATATTCGCGAAAATCATTGTCCGTGGCTTCCCCGGAGCGTAACAGCACCATCCATTCGATGGCTTGTTGAGCAGTGGGAGTAGGGCGTCGGGATAATCTCATTATTTTTTCGCTACAGTATGGGTTACTCAGTTTGACCCGAGGTTGCAAGGTAACAATTGGTGAGCGCTTTCGCTACGTATTTACGCACCATGCTGGCTGAAACGTCCAGCTCTTTGGCGATTTCAGCGTAGGTCATGCCATCCAATTGATTAAACAAAAAAGCCTTGCGTGCATTGACAGACAAACCGTCCAGCGCACGATCAATGGCCAGCAAGGATTCGATAACCATCTCTTGCTCTTCCGGCGAAGGGTGGCAAAGCTGCGGATGGCTTGCCAACGCATTAAGATAAGCCTGCTCCAGATCGCGGCGGCGCCAGGTTTCATATAATATCCGCTGGGCCAGCGTGGTCAGCATTGCCCGCGGTTCGCGAATTTTAAGCAGCTCTGGGATCGCGGCTAGCTGTACAAAGGCTTCGGAGGCGATGTCTTCTGCGCCGGTGCCGTGGCTAATCCGCCGTCTCAGTTTATCGGTGAGCCACCGGTAATCGCTGCGAAAAATAAGCGTTAATGCATCTGTTCGGCTGGTAAATTCGGCAGGCATCATCTCATCCGTCTGTCTAAAATCTGAGCATAAAACCTTTCATAGGTCTCAACAATGGATCATTAAAGCCAATCCTGGGATGGCGTCGCTGTTAGCGGCGGGGTTTCCCGTACGCAAAGCGGAAAGTTAATTCAAACCTGCCCAGCAATAAGCGGGCCAATAATATTTGGCTCTAGCTTATACCCTGAGAATATAAGTAGATTTTTTCTTTTATAAGGCAAATTTTTTTCAAAGCACAGCGTACACAGCATGCGGTTGCACAACAACGGATAGTTCGCAGACTATGAAACTACTGTTTTGCACCGAAATGATGCGCAATAGCCACAAACCCCCCATTATTGGGGCGGAGTATTCGCTGCCGTCTTATCTGTCGTCACCGCATAAATGACAGGAAAAAATATTCACAGCATTAGCTCTTGAGATAAAAAATCTCATTTTTCTCAAAAAAATTTCTATCGACTGGTGACACATTTCTCCCTTCGTTGCACATACAGGCTGAAGACAACGAACTGACCCATAACAATATGGCGTCGCAATATTTTTTTCCCTTTACTCTGGGAGCGGAAGCAATGAATGAATTACTGCAGCACGCGTGGAAGAAACGTGTTCGGCCAGGCCGGTTGGCGTTAGCGATAAATATCACCTTTGCCGTGGCAAATACCGCAGTATGGCTACCGCAGTCCGCCTACGCTGCTACGGCCGCGCCAATACATTTTTCGGTACAGCCGGGTTCCCTGGAACAAGGGTTATTAACCATTGCGCGCCAAAGTCAGCAAACTATTTCCTTCGATCCTAAATTGGTCGCGCCATATCAGGCCACACCCGTTGACGGCACTTTTACTATCGAACAAGCGATTTTGCGTCAGTTACAGGGGACGCCGCTCTCCGTCACGACGACCGCTAACGGCACCCTGACCATTGAGGCTGTCACTACGGCCATGCCAACGGCCGCCTCATCGGATTTGCAGGCGGCAAAAGACAGCGGTCAGACGCTGCCGACGATCACCGTCAGTGGCAGCGCCGATCAAAGCGAAGACGCCTCGGTCTATAACCCGTCGATGTCCAGCACCGCCACCCGCACTAATTTATCCCTGCAGGAGACGGCCCAGTCGGTGCAGGTGGTGAGTCGCAAGCTGCTTGACGACCGTCAGGCTGTCTCGGTGGAAGACGCTTTGCGCAACGCCGGCGGCGTTACGATGCAGGGCGGCAGCCGTGGCTCCAATTCGATATATATTCGCGGTTTTAACGTGACGGGCGGGTCGACGGACGGTGTCTCTAACCCCAACAGTAACGTGAACGGTAGCGCCACCGGCTATTCCAATATCGATGGCGTTGAGCGTGTGGAAGTGCTGAAAGGTCCGCAGGCCGTGTTGGCCGGCAACAGTTCGCCTGCCGGTTCGATCAACCTGGTGCGCAAGGCGCCCACTGCCGATCCGTTGCATACGATAAAATTCGAGGCGTCCAAATATGGCGAAGTGAAAACCGCCATCGATCTGGGGGGGCCGCTGAACGATGATAAAACCTTCCTCTACCGTTTAAACGCTTCCACCATGCGGGCGGATAACAGTTTTCCTGATTTCAACGGCAAGCGCGGCGAGTATGTCGCGCCGGTATTGGCCTGGGTAACGGACAACACCTATTTTAAAGTGGGGGCGGAATTCAATACCGGCAGGACTTCCGGCCCGGCGGCGACCCTGTATAGCAATGGCCGTATTCAACGCCTGCCTGAATACCGCCTGGGCGATAAGGACAATTACTTCTCCATTAATGCCAAGACGGTTTATTACGAACTGAATCAGAATTTGTTCGACAACTGGTCTTTTAATAGCAAAGCCACCTACCTGGACAACACCACGAATTACCGTCTGCACGAACTATATGGTTCAAGCCCGGATGGCTCGTTAGTTGTCCACGAACTGGGCAATAAGCAGGATCTCAACTCTATCAGCCTGCAAAACGATATTCGCGGCAAGTTCGATACCGGGCCGTTAACCCATAATATTCTGATGGGTTACGATTATCAGCGCGCGAAGACCACCAGTTGGGATTTGTCCTTTGGCAGGATTTATACCACCGCTAATTATAACGATCCCGACAGTCTGTCTTTCCCGACTATTCCCGATCCTAATTTCAGATCCTACAAGATGATCCAGGTACAAAAAGGGGTGGTTTTGCAAGATCAGATCGATATCTGGGAAAGGCTGCATTTTCAGCTATCCGCTAAACGGGCCGAGTGGACATTGCGCAACTCAGCATCTAAGACGGGCGATAAAAGCATAACCAAATGGATACCGGGTTATGGGGTGAGCTTCGATATCACGCCGGAAATAACGGCCTACGCCAACCTGTTGAACAGCTTTGCAAGTGCCGGCACGGTCAATTCCCGCACCGGGGAAATGATGGATCCTTCTACCGGTAAATCCAAAGAAGCCGGATTTAAATTTAATTTGCTTGACGATAACCTGACCATTACTACGGCTTTATTCCATATTGTGCAGAAAAATGTGGTCATTACCGACATCGCCGGCAACGCGGTCGGTGCGGAAGGGCGGGAAACCAAAGGCTTTGATTTTGATTTGAACGGCCAGATATTGCCGGGTTGGAATATCTCCACCAGCTATACCTTCGCCCAGCCTAAGGATGCGGATAATTCCGCAATTACTGGCGCAACATCAAAATCAAGGCTTACCGCGCAGCCAAAACACTCTGGCAGTATCTGGACCACCTATGAACTACAGGATGGGCGATTTCAGGGATTGGGCGCGGGCGTCGGCATTCAGGCGGCCAGTGATACCTGGAACGGATCGACAAATAATTATTTCAAGATGGGCGGTTGGGCGCAGACCGATGCCTCGGTTTTTTACCATCAACCTAAATACACCATAACGTTGGGCGTGAATAACATATTTGATCGCGATCTCTACTATTACTCAACCACGGTGAATTATATCGGTGTCAAGCCGGGCCGCACCGCGCGCTTATCCGTGACGTACTCGTTCTGATTTGTGGTAAATATGACCGAACAATCAATAAATAAAACGTTGCCTGATGATGGTAAACGGCCTGGCGTATGGCAATTAATCCGTCCTTTTTGGGTATCGTCGGAAAAGTGGCTGGCCATATTGTTAATTGCCGTTATTTTAACGATTAATTTCAGCAATACTTACGCCAGTGTTGCCTTAAATAAGCTACACGGGCAGTTAACCGATGCACTTGTGGCGCTTGACTGGCCGCATATCAGCACCATCATGGTGAAAAGTCTGGCCATCGGTACGGTCTCGACGTTATTGCCGCTGGTCAGCGTATTGTCGATTGATTATCTGACCCTGCGCTGGCGCACCTGGATGACCGCTCGCTACGTGGAGCGTTGGACCCAGCGCTCCACGTATTACCAGTTAGAGCGGGATAATTTAATCAGCAACGGCGATCAGCGTATTGCGGAAGATATCAATCTTTTCACCGACGTCACCATTAACCTGTCCACCAATATTATCCATGTGGTGGTCAATGCCGTGACCTTTACCATTATTTTGTGGGGATTATCCGGCGCCTTGTCTGTCCCCTTGGGGAACGCGACTCTGTCGATCCCCGGTTACATGGTATTTGCCGTCTATTTATATTCATTTTTCCATCTTGCGCTGAGCCACTGGTTGGGTAAGGTGCTGATTGGCGTCAATATGAATAAACAAACGGTGGAAGCGGATTTCCGTTTCCTGGGTATGCAGATGCGTGAAAACGCCGAGCAAATCGCCTTTTTTGGCGGCGGTGAACGCGAGGGGCAACGACTGTTGTCCCGCTTCGACCGGGTACGGGCCAATACTCTGCTGCTGATGCGCAAAACCTTTAAGCTGAGGTTTTTCCAAAGTATGTTCACCCAGGTCTTTTCACCGCTGCCGACTCTGCTGGCGCTGCCGTTATTGTTGTCGGGGAAAATTACTCTGGGTGGCCTAACCCAGATTACCCTGGCGTATGGCACGGTGCTTGGTACGCTCGCCTTTTTCCCTCAGGCTTATCAATCTTTTACTAACTGGATGGCCCTGGCCAACCGGCTGCGGGATATGCTCTGGGCGTTGAATAAGGCCCGCGATCAGCCCGACGGCATCCGGCTGGAAAACCGCGGCGCAGCACTTCGCTGCGCAGGCGTAACCCTGCAACGTCCGGACGGCGCAGTGCTTGCACGTCTGCCGGACTGGCAGGTGGCGGCCGGCGAACGCTGGGTGGTGCGGGGCCGTTCGGGTAGCGGCAAGAGCACTCTGCTGCGCGCTTGCGCTGGGCTATGGCCGTTTGGCGAAGGTGCTATCACCCGTCCTGAGTCGGCGCGCATGCTGTTTTTGCCGCAGAAAAGCTATATCCCGGTCGGCACGTTAAAAAGCGCGCTGGCTTATCCCGACGAACCGGAAGCCTTCACCGAGCAGCAATATCGCCAGGCGCTGGTGGACTGTTGTCTGGCGGAGCGCGTTGATTCGCTTACCCAATTCGAGCGCTGGCAGCAGGTGTTATCCGGCGGCGAACAGCAGCGGCTGGCGATGGCGCGAGTGCTGTTACACCGCCCGGATATGATCTTTCTTGATGAAGCGACCAGCGCGTTGGATCCGGAAACGGAAAGCCGGCTCTACCAGGCACTGATCGAGCAGCTCCCCAACAGCACCATTATCAGTGTGGCCCACCGCAAAGAGCTGGAACGTTTCCACCAGCATATTTTTAACTTGACGCCCGGACAGGGCAGTTAACACCGATACAGGATCCCCCAATGTCAAATAAACCAAACGAGTTAACTGACGTCAGCCTTGATGGCTTTCTGGCTGACGCAAAACTGCCGGTGCTGATAGACCTGTGGGCGCCGTGGTGCGTGCCTTGCCGCAGTATGTCGCCGATTATCGACAAGCTGGCGAAAAACAGCGCAGGTAAACTGCTGGTGGCCAAGATCGATGTGGAAAAATATCCGGCTATCATGGCGCGCTTTGGCGTGCGCGGTATTCCTACCTTGCTGTTATTCAAGGGCGAGGCGCAACCGGAGCGCCAGGTGGGCGCGCTGTCCCAGGGGCAGCTTATCGCCTGGCTGGCCGGGCATCAGGTGGATTTAACCTCGCAGCCGACGGTAAGGCATGCGGAAGCGTTGGAGTGGGCCAGTTTTTATGGCGATGAGGCGTTGCACGATTTTATCGCTCAGCGCGCTATCGGCCATGCTGCGGCGGGTGATATCAGCGTGGGGCTGGGCAGCTTCTGGGCTGACGGCAAAGGCAGCGCGTCGGCCGCGATGGTACACCAGTCCGAGAGTCGCGCTTTTGAGCGGATCACCGGGTTGCCGCTTGCTGTTGGGCGGCTGCTCGATATCTGCGGTTATCTGACGGCGGAACAGATGAATGCCCTGTTCGCGGCGCTGCGCGCCGGCAAGGATTACCGGCTGGCGCCGTTGCGCTTTATGCACTGGTGGTTTAGCGAGGAATCGGCGCCCTGGGCCAGCTATTTTCGCGATCCGCAACTGGTGCAGTTGCTCGCACGCTGGCGGGCATTATGCGCCGATCGGCTCGCGGGCCGTGAAACGCCATCCGATGCCTGGGCGGCGGTGGGCGAGCAGGCAGCCTTGTTGCTGCAAGGCTATCAGCGGCCGGATCGCCAACTGGAGCAGATTTTCGCCACGTTGTTACAGCTCCTGTCGCCGGTGCCCGTCACCACCGAGGGTGATCAATGGGGCAATATTGCGATCAACATCCACTGGGCACAGTTCCATCATCTGGAGATTCTCTCAGGCTGGAGTGATGAGGATCGGGCAACGCCCAGCGTACGCATTGGCTGGTTTAAGGAAAAAGAGCGCCAATCCCCGGTCGGCCAATTGACCCCGGACGAGATCGCTTCCCTGAGGGCGGAATGGGCGGCGGGAAACGCGGAGTTCCTCACTAAAGAAAACGCCTTCCATCACGATCTTCCGCAGTTGTTCCTGCCGGTGAAAGCGCGGATGCAGCAGGAATTCAACCGCCTGCTGGCCGAAGCGCCGGACTTTTAACCCATGACCGATGATCCGGAGGCCACCATGGCGAATATCTTTGTGCATAGCCAACAGCAACTGGCGGAGCTGGCCGACAGCGTTATCGCGCAGGCGATGCGGACTGGCGCCTCTGCCGCGCAGGTGATTTTTTCCGAAAGTAACGGCCTGTTGATTGAAATGCGTCAGGGCCGACTGCGGGCGCGTACCCGTGATGCGCAGTCCGGCATGTCGCTGACGGTCTATCGCGGGCAGCAGCAGGGCACCACCAGCACCACTGATTTTTCACCGGCGCGCCTGGGCGAGACCGTTCAGGCAGCTTGCCGGATTGCCGGCTATACCGGCGAGGATAAGTTTGCCGGGTTGCCGCCGGCGCGGTATTTATGTCAGGCGCCGCGCGAACTTGATTTATGGCACCCCTGGGAACTGGACGAAACCGGCGCGCAGGCGTTGGCCCACAGCATAGAGAATGGTATCAATTCGGTGGGGGAATGGGTGGTCAGCGATGGTGCCTGGGTACGTTCCAGCCAATCCCAATGGTACCTGATGAACAGCCAGGGATTTGCTCAGGGCGATCGGCAAACCAGCCATGTGATGAGCGCCAAGGCGCTGGCCCGAAAGGCGGGACGTAGCCAACTGGATTTCTGGTATTCACAATCTCATCTTGCGCCGTCGCTGATGGCGCCGGAGGCGATCGGCCAGCACGCAGGGAACGGGGCGCTGGCCGCGCTGGATGTCGCGCCGCTGAGCGGTAGCCGCCGCTGCCCAGTGCTGTTCGATCCGCGCAGCGCCCTGTCGTTACTTGAACATCTGGTGCAGGCGGCTGGCGGCGCGGCGCTATATCGCAACAACAGTTTCCTTGCCGGTCGCCTTGGTCAGCGCATTTTCAATGAGCATATCAGCGTTGAGGAAGATCCGTTTGTCCCGCAGGGATTAGCCAGCCGGGCATTCGATGGCGACGGTATCAGCGGGGTGGCGCGCAGAGTGGTGGAAAATGGCAGCCTGACCGGTTTCTTCCTGTCCGCCTATGCCGCGCGCCGTCTGGGGATGGAACCCACAGGCAACGGTTCCGGGCCGGGCAACTTGATCCTGCGCAGCAGTCGCACCCAGGCCAGCGATAATTTCTCCGCCATGGTGAAAAAACTTCATACCGGCCTGCTGGTAACCAGTTTCAGCGGTGGCGGGGCGCGTTTAATTAACGGGGATTACTCCCGCAGCCTGCGTGGCTTTTGGGTGGAAGAGGGTGAAATTCGCCATGCGGTTGACGGTGTGACCGTGGCGGGCAACCTGGCGGATATCTACCGCAACATCGTGGCCGTCGGCGCCGATACCCTGACTCAAGGCGCGCTGAGCAGCGGTTCCGTATTAATCGACAGCCTGCAGGTGGCGGGGCGTTAAGCCAGAGGAATTTATCATGAGTGAATCAGTAACAACATTGCATCTGGCGCAGGCAAAACAGCAGTTGCTGGAGTCGCACGGCGTCACTGACGCCCATTTGCAGGCGATGATGGATCAGGTGCTGGCGCACCGGATAGACTATGCCGATCTTTTTGTTCAGAGCCTGCGCCGCGAAACCTGGTCGATGGAAAACGGCGTGGTGAGAAGCGGCTCCTTTAATGTCGATCAAGGCTTTGGCCTGCGCGCCGTGGAAGAAGACCAGACGGCATTCGCCTATTCGCAGCATATCGACCAAAAGCATCTACTGGATGCCGCCCGCTCGGTAAAAACCATCGCTGCGCCGGGCAGACGTTGCCAGGTCGCACTGGCGACCGATTCCGCCCATCGGCCTAACTTCATCGCCGACGATCCGTTGTTGACCTATGATGCGGTGCAGAAAATCGGCCTGCTGGAGAACATCAACCACATGGCGCGGGCGATTGATCCGCGGGTGGTGCAGGTGACGGCCAGTCTGGAACTGACCCATTCGGTTAACTATATTCTGCGGCATGATTTCCATCAGGCGGCGGATATTCGGCCGATGTTGGTGTTACGCGTGAGCGTTGTGGTTGAACAACAGGGCGTGCGCGAGACGGCCAGTACCGGCATCGGCGGGCGTGGCGATTTCACTCTGTTCAACGATGAGAATGTGCAGGCTGCACTGCGCGCGATCGTCAATACGGCGTTGATCAATCTGGCGGCGATCGCCGCGCCATCCGGCAGTATGCCGGTAGTGATTGCCGCAGGCTGGCCCGGCATGCTGTTGCATGAGGCGATGGGGCACGGCTTTGAAGGTGACTTTAACCGGCTGGGCACCTCGGTGTATTCCGGGCGCATCGGAGAACGGGTGGCGCAACCCGGCGTGAATATCGTCGACGACGGCACCGTGGCCGGGCAGCGTGGTTCATTGAACGTTGATGATGAAGGCCATCCGGCCCAATGCACTACGCTTATCGAAGACGGTATCCTGAAAGGCTATATGCACGACAGCCTGAGCGCGCGCCTGATGAAGCTGCCGCCGACTGGCAATGGCCGCCGCCAGTCTTACGCGCATTTGCCGATGCCGCGCATGACCAATACCTTTATGCGCAATGGGCAATATGCGCCGGAGGAAATCATTGCTTCGGTGAAACGCGGGCTGTATCTGGCTGATCTGGGTAGCGGCCAGGTGGATATCGTCAGCGGCCAGTACAGTTTCCAGAGCGCACTGGCGTATCTGATTGAAGACGGCAAGATTACCGCGCCGGTTAAAGGCGCCACTCTGACCGGCAACGGTCCGGAAACCCTGAAGTTAATCAGTATGGTCGGCAACGATCTGGCGTTGGATCGCGGTACTGCCGTATGCGGCAAGGCCGGGCAGAGCGTACCCGTCTGCGTAGGGCAACCAACGTTGAAAGTGGACAACCTGGTCGTGGGGGGAACACGTTAGTAGATAACAGCGGCCAGGCTTTAAAAATTTATATTAAAAGGGGTTTTCTGGCGGTACCTGCTCGCAGACCGTCGATCCAGTCTGGAGTCGCGGTGGAGATTACTTTCATACCTACCTCGAAGCGGAATGCGCCTTGGCCGAGAGCGATCACCTCTCCGGCAAGTTCGGAGCCGGGTGTGAATGGGAATTTGAGGGGAAGTCCCCGGCCGGTTTCCACTACCATTTTGTCGCGGTAGTTCAGCGCCACGGCGTTCACCTTGACCAAAACCTCTCCCGGGCTCACTCCTGGGATCGGGACATCGTTCAACTTCAGGTACTGCCTGCCTATTGCGTTGATTTCCCAGCGTTTCATCGTGCTTCGGCGGGTTGCCCGCTCATCTGGCTGTGGGACGTGCTGATGCTGGCCCAACAGCCGACTCAATGAACGGCTGCCTTACGCCGAAAATCACTTCGGTGAGCACTCGCCCCCACTTTACCTTGCGGGTTGATACCCGCAAGGCGAGTCCGCCGTATGTTTACGCAATGCGTTTTCTATACTTTTTTTATATGGTTATAAATTTTTTTTACTAATGGGTAAGGTTTTCATAAACCGAAGTCATTGGCGTAAAATCTCAAGTAAGTGCTATTTGCAAGAATATAAAATTGCAATTTTTATTCCTGTAGAATAAAAAACAAAAGCAATAAATGAGCCATTATAAATAGATAAACAATTTCGTTTGATTTAAATCAATTAGTTCACATGAACAAATTAATAGCTGGCTAAGGAAATAAAATATTGCATTTAAAAAATATAGACACAAAAAATTAAACAACTTAATGTTTCTTTCATCTGTATAAATACAAACATTTTAATTGTTAGACAACTGTCATTTTATCACTCTTCTATGCGTTTGTATTCTTGTCCTTAGATGATGTTGCTCACGAAAGGACGATCAATTTATTGGTGTTCAGGCAGAAGGGAGCGCATTTATTTTCGAAGCATGGAAGGAAAAAGAAGATATAGCAAAAAAAACGTCTATTGGTGTAAATACCTGAGCAGACAGTTTACAAGCAAAGTTACCCAAAGACAGGGTTAAAGCATTGTCAGCCAGAGTTGATACACGAGGTTTTTTTTATGACCGTCAATGATGAGGAAATTCTTTCTGCAATGGCGGTAATGGCTCTCTCTGTCATCCTGACTAGGCCTGTATCGGTAGCCTCATTAGCCGGGATTATGAAGTTACAGAAAAATGGAGTTATTGCTAAAGATAAAAAGATTGTCATGATTCACACAGGAAGTGGATTGAAGAATATGAATAGTATAGGAAAATTATTTCGACAGCGATTTAGTGGTTTGAATTTAATTCAATGAGGCGATAAATTGGCTATTAATCACTTTATAAAAGATTATTCAAGTTCAGCAATGATAACAGGGTTTATAGCTGTTCTTGTTTCTTATGCAGGGCCTTTCGCTATTGTATTTCAAGCGGCAAATACGATAAACATGCCGACTGAGTTAGTGACCTCGTGGGTATGGGCTATATCAATAGGTAGTGCTGTAACCGGCATATCACTGAGCCTGTATTATAAAATGCCAATTATTACCGCATGGTCAACACCCGGTGCAGCTTTGCTGGTTGCCAGTTTGGCGCATTACAGGTATGAAGAAGTGGTAGGTGCATTCCTTATTTCTGGTATGTTAATTTTTATTTTAGGGATTACTGGACTATTCCAAAAAATAATGAAGCAGATTCCTTCAACAATCAGTGCTGCTATGTTGGCAGGAATTCTATTTCACTTCGGTGAATCTGTTTTTAAACAACTCGAAGTTAACATGTCATTCGTTCTTCCATTGATTATTTCATATCTTATTGGCAAGCGTTTATATCCCAGATATGCAATATTATCCACGCTCGTTATTGGCTTTGCTCTCGTTGGGTTTGAACGAGGGTTAAATCTAGAAGCGGGAGATTTCTCTTTTGCAACCCCAATATTTACGATGCCTGAATTTTCTACTGCATCGATCATTGGCTTGGCGATCCCGCTATGTATCGTGACGATGACCTCGCAAAACGTTCCTGGGCTAGCGGTGCTTAATGCTGATGGATATCGGCCAAATGCAAACCCACTGATTTATGTTACGGGCTTGATTTCTATTGTGCTTGCTCCGTTTGGCGCTCATGGCATTAATCTTGCCGCAATTACTGCCGCAATATGTACTGGCAGAGAGTCTCATGAGAATGCCAGTAAGAGGTATGTTTCTGGCGTCTTTTGCGGATTTTTCTATCTTATCATCGGGTTATTTGGCGCTGCTGTTGCAAGTGTGTTTTTTATCTTGCCCCAAGCATTGATAGCAACTATTGCAGGCTTGGCGCTATTTTCATCATTAGGTAATGGACTTGCATTGTCTATGCGCAATGAGAAAGAAAGAGAAGCGGCATTAGTCACCTTTTTAGTCACTGTGTCTGGCTTCTCATTTTTTGGCATCGGTTCAGCTTTTTGGGGGCTTATCGGTGGGATGCTAACCCATGTATTGGTTGTTTATCAATTTAAAAGAAAGTCTGTTTCGCTGAGCTCTCAGGAGTAGAAACAATTATGAAAATTATAGTTGCGCTCAAGAGTGCTATTGATCCTGGTATTAGAGTTAAGATTAAACATGATGGTACAGATATTGATTCATTGCATGCTAAAAATGTTATTGATCTTACCCAGCAATAGTGGACACGTGACTAAGTGAGTAAACTTCCAACCAGAGGAGACTCGCATGACAAAATCAGCATCAACCAGCAAGAAACCCCGTAAACAACACACGTCTGAATTTCGCCAGGAAGCCTTAAACTGGCTGAACGTATCGTAGTGCCTTGTTGACCGTGTTTTCACACATTGGTTTATACGGACTATGGTCGCCGGGGAACATCAGTTCCAGATGGCCGAATATCTCTTTAATCTACTTGAGGATGACGGCGACCTGTCTTGACAAGGGAACGATATGCGGCGTGCGCATTTTGGCTCCCCGACCGGAGTAACATGCCCCGAGAAAAGCTTCGCGTGTTGCTAGTATCGTCCATATTTTTCCCGATGCGGAGGGAAAACTAGAAATGCATCGGGAAGGTTTTTCGTAAGCGCCCGGCAAACTCATATTGTTAACAAAACTCTGCTGCCACATGCTGCCCTCACTCAATAAAACGAACCTGAGGTAAAATATGGCAAAACGGTATTCTCACAGTGAACGGCAACAGCATCTCGACGCCTGGCAACAGAGCGGGTTAACTAAACAGCACTATTGCCAGCAACACGATTTGAACCCGGCCACCTTTTATTACTGGCTCAAACATCATCACGATGACGCTACCGTCCCCGTTCCCGCAGCATTTATTCCTGCTCGCCGGGTTATGCCGGGGAATAACGACGCCGACACGGTGACGCTCAACCTCCCCAACGGCTGTTCGGTCCGCTGTCTTCCCGCTCAGTTACAGGCCGTGATGCAGGCCTTGTCCCTATGTTAACGCTGCAACACATCTGGCTGGCGCGGGAGCCAGTCGATATGCGCCGGGGTATTGATACCCTGACGCAATACATTACCGACCACCTGCACCAACCCTGGCAAGGGGAAGCCGCTTTTGTCTTCTGCAACAAGGCGCGCTCGCGCATCAAAGTCCTGCGCTGGGACAAGCACGGCGTCTGGCTGTGTCTTCGCCGTCTTCATCAAGGCCGTTTTATCTGGCCCAGACAGGGCGATGCCGCCTGGCTGTTGTCACCGGAACAGGCCGACTGGTTAATGAAAAGCATCGACTGGCAACGGGTAGACGGACTGGATTTAACCGGCTGGAAATAGTTATTAATGCTTTGATTAACAATGACAATATACCATTCTGCTGATAAAATAGGGGGCATGAATATCGACGCATTGCTGGCCTCAAAAGACCCCGATGAACTGCGCTCTCTGGCGTTGAAATTACTCGCGGACCTTGAGCAGCAGACGCAGCGAAACCAGGCACAGGCAGGTTACATCCAACAACTGGAAGAGGCGCTGAAAACGCCCGTCACTGGCGCTTCGGTCGAAAAAGTGAAGCCTTCCAGGGGGAACAGCGCGGACTGTTCGATGAAGATATCGAGGCCGATGCCGCCGATATCGAGCAGCAGCTGGTCACATTATTACCCGAACCTAAAGCGGAAAAACCCGCAGTGCCTAAGCGCCGACCGCTGCCGCCTGAACTGCCACGCCAGGATATCCACCTGGCTCCGGCATCCGATGGCTGCCCGGACTGCGGCCATGCCCTGCGCTTCATCCGCGACGAAATCAGCGAACGGCTGGAATATGTACCGGTCCGCTTCATCGTGCATCGCCATATCCGTCCGCAGTTCAGTTGTGAACACTGCGAGACCGTCGTCAGTGCAGCCCTTCCGGCGCAGCTGATAGAAAAAGGCCAGCCCGGTCCGGGCCTGCTGGCGCAGGTGGTCAGCGCCAAATGCCTCGACCACCTGCCGCTCTACCGTCAGCAGGCGATATACCAGCGCAGCGGTGTCGACCTCCCGCGCAGTACCCTGGCGGGCTGGTTCGGGGCGGTTGGCGCGGCGCTCAAACCGCTGGCCGACGCGCTCCATCACGACCTGTTGCAGCATCCGGTGCTCCAGGCCGACGAAACCCCGCTGTCCATCCTCGACCCCGGCAAGGGTAAAACCCAGCGTGGTTACCTCTGGGCCTATATCACCGCCCGGGGGGCTGACCGGTCGATAGTGCTTTATGACTGTCAGCCGGGACGCAGTGGCCAATATGTCCGTGATGTGCTTGAGGGCTGGCGCGGCACCCTGGTGGTGGACGGTTATGCCGGTTACCAGGCGCTGTTCGACAGCGGCCAGGCACTTGAGGCCGGTTGCTGGGCGCACGCCCGGCGCAAGTTCTTCGAACTGTTCACGGCCAACAAAAGCCCGGTAGCCAAACTGGCTCTCGATGCTATCCGTGAGTTGTACAAACTTGAGCGTAAAATCAAACAGCGTCCGGCGGATAAAAAACGCCAGTGGCGACAGCGCTATGCCAAACCCCGGCTGGCGGTCTTCCACCAGTGGCTGGTGTTGCAACAGCCGCAGGCCGCGCCAAACTCCGCACTGCGCAAAGCGCTGGACTACACGCTGAAACGCTGGCCGGCGTTGTTGCGTTATCTGGACGATGGCCGGGTGCCCATCGATAATAACCGCACGGAAAACTGCATCCGCCCGGTGGCCGTAGGCCGCAAGAACTGGCTCTTTGCCGGGTCGTTGCGTGCAGGGCAAAGGATGGCGTCTATCCTGAGTCTGCTGGAAACCGCGAAACTCAACGGCCACGATCCTTATATCTGGCTGCGTGACGTATTAACGCGCTTGCCTACCTGGCCCAACAACCGGATCAGCGAGCTGCTGCCTTACGCCGAAAATAGCTTTAGCTAATACCGACCAGTCTATAATGTTACTTCAGTGGCGCAATGTGAGTTCGCCGGACGCTTACGTCCCATCTGACGTTCAACGGCATCCTTTTGACCATAACCCTGATTCGATCAGGGAGTTACATGCCATTGTGCGGAATCCATGACCGCAAACTTCCCTCTGGGTGATGAATTTCTTTCAAGATGGCAACGGCCTGTTTACTGAGTGGAATAAAATGAAGGGTTTTCATCTTGGCACCGCGATGTGAGTTTTTCACACCTTTAACCGCTTCACGCTCTTCCGGTATCGTTCATAACGATTTTTTAAAATCGATCTCTGACCAACGGGCAAACCGAAGCTCGCTGGAACAGATAAAAATCAGCAGGGTGAGCTGAACCGCCAGTCGGGTAAGCAACCGACCTTTATCTTTGTCAATGTGCCCTAAAAATTCATGGTAGTGTTCAAAGGGAAGGGCAGGACGATGCTGGCGTTTATCTGTGTT
>NZ_KZ819023.1 GCF_003115845.1 Brenneria roseae subsp. roseae
ATTAACAGTCCGCCGTTCTACCGACTGAACTACAGAGGAATCGGTTAACTGCGGGGAATGATAGCGGGAGCACCTCACCTTGTCAAAGAGAGTTATGCGTTGTGGCGACTGATTGCTGAAGTAATAATCAACATATTGAAATTGCAGCGCAAGTTATCAGTGCCGAAGCGGAACATTGGCCGTTCAGGATGGTTTGTTTGCACCTTGAAATAGCAATGATTGCCTTAGCATGGTGCATAAGTGGGGGAGGGAAAAGCTGGGTCATTCATCGCTCGACAGTCTGATTTGATCCGCGAACCATTTGTTTTCCTTATTTTACCTGTGGCTTATCAAGTGTGTACTGTATTTTCATTGCAATAAGCACAGAATATGGCGCGTTTTTTGCTACCTCTTTGGAGTAACTACTCAGGAGGCAGAAATGAATCTTAGACGGCTCAAATACTTTGTGAAGATCGTTGATATCGGTAGCCTGACACAGGCTGCTGAGTTGTTGCACATTGCGCAACCAGCGCTGAGCCAGCAGGTCGCTACGCTGGAGAGTGAGCTTGAAAAGCAGTTGCTGGTACGTAGCCGACGTGGAGTTACACCCACAGAAGCGGGGAAAATTCTTTATTCGCATGCACAAACCATTTTGTCTCAATGCGAGCAGGCGAAAAATGCAGTCAATGGGGTGAGGCAGTCTGTGAACGTATAGACTTTAGATAGCCAGTCATTTAGGCAATGGCTGGCTATATAAAATGTTTTTTGAGACGCTTAATCAGTATATTCATTTATCTCCGATTTAATTTTTATCCGCCCAGTATGAGTATGACAACCTCAAAGTTGTGATATGTACTGGCGGTGCGACTAGTTCCGGTGTTACATTAATCATCGTTATGTTTTCTCTACCCTCTATATGCCAACCTTACGTTGGGGCATTGTGGTGTGTATGACGATGGTTTCTTTGACCGAGGAGTTCAAATGAATAATATTCTTTCTCATCTTTTAATCAAATTGGCAGAAAAAGAGATTGGAGAAAAAGAACTTAGTGCCAAAGTTAAGTCATTGGAAATATTGGTATCTGCAATTATTTCAACGCTAGATGATGAAAAGCTGAATGAACTGGCAAGGAAAATAGAAAGCGAGTTGGCAAAAGAAACGCAACGTGCTGCGGAGTATGGATGTTTAGCTGACGAATTATTGATTCGTAATATTAATTCAATTACTACATTGTCTTTGCGAGATTGATTTTCTTATATTACCAGGATGATTGTGTGGTTCGTAGCCATATTGTTTGTATAATATTTATTAGTAATGTTCTCATCGATTGAGAAAGCATTTTCGATGAAAAGCGCATTTCAAAAATAAAGACGCTGATTATTCGTCAGCGCCTCTTCGGAATGATACCTATTTCCACTTATCTTATAATGCTTGTTTTTTCTTGCGAATGACCTGATAGGTTATTGCCAGAATAATAAACCAGAGCGGTGTGACAAGTAGCGCTTGCAGAGTGTCGGGTTGCAAGGTAAGCAATACGATGACGAAAGCAAAAAACGCCAGACAAACCCAGCACATGAAAATACCCCATGGCATTTTATACTGTGAACTGGTGTGCAAATGTGGGCGTTTTTTGCGGTATGCCAGATAAGCACTGAGGATGATGCTCCAGATGAACATAAATAAAATGGCTGAGACTGTTGTTACCAATGTAAAGACGGTCATCACATTCGGGATCAGGTAAATCAATACGACCCCGGACAGCAGGCAGATGCATGAGAACATCAAGCCGGCAGAAGGCACGGCGCGTTTAGACAACATACCAAAGCGTTTCGGTGCATCCCCTTGTTTTGCTAATCCAAAAAGCATCCGGCTGGTGGAAAATACGCCACTGTTGGCCGAGGAAGCCGCGGAGGTTAGTACCACAAAATTGATCACGCTGGCGGCGGCAGGTAAGCCAACCAGGACAAACATTTCAACGAATGGGCTACGATCGGGGGCGATAGCACTCCAGGGCGTGACCGACATGATCATCACCAATGCAAACACATAAAACATGATGATACGGATTGGAATCGCATTAATCGCCCTGGGTAATACCACGCGTGGATTTTTTGTTTCTGCGGCGGTGGTGCCCACCAGCTCGATACCGACGAAGGCAAAGACGGCTATCTGAAAACCAGCGAAAAATCCGCTAAGGCCTTTAGGAAACATCCCTCCATCATTCCACAGATTGCTAAACGATGCGACAGAGCCCGATGGTGAAGGGAAGTTCATCATAACCAACACTACGCCGATAATAATCAACGCAACGATAGCCACGATTTTTATCATGGCAAACCAAAACTCCATCTCACCAAATAATTTCACGGTTGCCAGGTTTAATGTGAGCAGCAGCAGCACACAAAGCAGTGAGGATATCCACTGTGAGAGATCCGGGAACCAGAATTGGGCATAGGCGCTGATTGCAACGACATCTGCAATGCCGGTGACAACCCAGCAGAACCAGTATGTCCAGCCGGTAAAAAAACCGGCCCAGGGGCCAAGCAAATCCGCAGCAAAATCACTGAATGATTTATAGTTCAGATCGGACAGCAGCAGTTCACCCATGGCCCGCATGACAAAAAACAGCATAAAGCCAATGATCATATAAACGAAGATGATTGAGGGACCAGCAAGACTGATGGTTTTTCCCGACCCCATGAATAATCCGGTGCCAATGGCTCCGCCGATGGCAATTAACTGGATGTGTCGGTTAGTCAGGTTACGCCTTAGTCCTTCATCTTCGGTCGTGGCAGCGAGGTTTGTAACCTCTTTTGATTGGTCTACCATTTAATACTATTTCCTGTTTTTATCTGTGATGTTGTTGTGAGCTCTTGAGTGGCTCTCGTTGACTCATGTTGCCGTGGATAAGATAGCGTAAATGTCTCACTCATTATAGTGAGTGACCAACACAAATAGAGTGAATAATTGCATGGTATAATTCTGTATGTTTTTTGCCCTGAATAAACGGCGTATTGAATATGAAGGGAGCGGATGTATTCGGCGCGTAGGTTAGCAAAGTTGGGCATCGCTCACAATGTAATTCGTGATGATGAGAAAATAAGAAAAAATCATTGTGAACTATTTGACAGTTGCCGCCAAGAGGAGAATAATCCACGCCGTTGGGTCGTTAGCTCAGTCGGTAGAGCAGTTGACTCTTAATCAATTGGTCCGGGGTTCGAGCCCCCGACGACCCACCAACAACTTAGTGTATTGCTGCGTTTTTGTTCCATTTCTTCAAAGTTCTTCGATATTATTGTTACTTTTTCTTTATTTAAATTGTTAAAGTTCAATATCTAATGCTTTATCTTTTCTTTAAAAGCCATTATTAAATAAATATCAAATCATAAATATTAATTAGCATTTTCTGATTTTTATTTGAATTAAGTAATATTATTAGATTGAATGTCTGACGGTCGAGTTTCCTTTATCCATCCTGTATCATTTAATCGGGGAATAAGACTATTAAATAAAGTCATATTCTATACTTAATAGACATTCGAAATGCGGCAACTGAATGAATCCCTCCGAAGTTTACCCCAAAATCCTGAGTGAAAAATTCGTCTGGAACCGCTTTGAACGCCTGCCTGCCCCGATCCGGAAAAGGTGAAGCCCAGAGGGAAGCCGAGTCGTTTAGGACGGTTAATGTACCTGTAACTTGAGAGGTGACGGAGATATTTGATACTCGGTTTTCTTGCAACACTTTACATTGATAGTGAAGTGCTATACTCAATGTGGGCTGATAATCGGTATTCGCCGAAGGTTGATCTTCACCAAGGCATCGCGGTTGCTGATATTACTTGACTGATTTTAAGCGAATTGCTGCTGTGAGTTTGGAGGTTATATGGGATTTGCAAAATTGTTGGCTGTTGTGGAAAAGAGTCATCAGGATCCAAAATCCGTCATCTCACTGTCTGAACTGAGTCAGGCAATTCATGAAATCATCTGCTCCGAGAAAGCCAAGGAGTACAGAATCAACGAATGTTTTATCGAACTGAGACGTTTGGTGGATGAAAGAAAGGCTATCGCCAAAAAGCAGTTTATGGACAAGGTGCGGGTAACTGAGTTGACGCAATACAAAAAGACGGAAGAAGAACTCTTACTCAAACTGAGAAGTTTAGAAAAACAGATGTAACGCAGCGCACCGTCATTTTTTTGAAGATGGAAGATGATGTGCGTAGAAATCGCCACATCATGCGTCATACAGAGAAGATGCCGCTGACATCAAATCTGGTGTCAGCGGATTTGAACCGTGGCCTATTGACGATAAGCGTGTTTGATTTGTTTGATCGTGTTACCGAACACGGCAGCCTGCTCAGGGTCTTCTAACTGAGCAATATACCTTTCCATGTTGATAATCACTTTTCCGGCATCTGCCTGACCGATAGCCTTCAGCAATAGTGTTACTGTTGCTTTCAGACAGGTGACTTCGTGTGATAACGCTTCTACCGAAGCCGCAGTGGAAAAGTCTACATTGCCCATGGTTTCTCCTTAACAATAAACAGCATAAAATGTTCTTAGTCAGCCAGTTACATGTCTAATGACTTTGCTACCAGCGTAATCAGATGGCGGCGAGTATAGCATAATGCATATTCGTGGCAGCGATTATTAATCAGTAATCACTATGTAATGGCCGTTGTTTATGTGTTTAACTTAATTTTTGTCGTATCTAATTGCTGGCTTTTATAGGATAAATTGATATTCAAATGTTTTTGTAAAAATACATAAAACTTTCAATCTGCATGTTTTTTTAAGTTGTGATATTCATGTTATACACGCATTTTTAGTATAAGATATTGATGTGAAAGATGATTACAATAGTGTCTTTTTATTGACATGCGGAATTGAATGCCAATTACATGCCATTGATTGGCATTGGTTTTTTGTTAATGTCCAGTGTCATGAACGGCTTAGGTCCAGAGGGCTTAAAGTTATAATCTGAATGTTAAGAATGTGATCAATATACACGCTGAGCATAACAGTATATTGTTATCATTATGCCGTGGTATTGATTATTTATTACTTCATGGCATATTTAAAAATACATATTCATATAAACAGTATTCATTATTTTTCGAAACCAACGTAGTATCACCTGCAAGCAACTCTTTATGTAAGTGTTACTCTCTTTTTTGGAGAATTATTCTTTGATTAGCGTTTTTCTTGTTGATGACCATGAACTGGTGCGGGCAGGGATACGGCGCATTCTTGACGATATCAAAGGTCTTAAGGTTGTTGGTGAAGCGTCATGCGGTGAAGATGCCGTTAAGTGGTGCCGTAGCAACACTGTTGATGTTGTCTTAATGGACATGAGTATGCCGGGAATCGGTGGTCTTGAGGCGACACGTAAAATTTTGCGATTTTCTCCTGATATAAAAGTAATTATGCTAACTATTTATACAGAGAATCCTTTACCTGCTAAAGTAATGCAAGCAGGGGCCGCAGGATACGTGAGCAAGGCCGCAGCCCCGCAGGAAGTTATCTGTGCCATTCGTGCCGTGCATGCCGGTAAACGTTATATTGCTTCGGATATCGCCCAGCAAATGGCACTAAGTCAGTTGGAGCCGCAGACGGAGACACCTTTGGAGTGCCTGTCTGAGCGTGAGTTGCAGATTATGCTGATGATCACCAAAGGGCAGAAAGTCACTGAGATTTCAGACCAGTTAAATCTGAGCCCTAAAACGGTGAACAGCTATCGTTATCGGATGTTCAGCAAGCTGAATATCAATGGTGATGTCGAGTTGACGCACCTGGCAATTCGCCACGGGCTTTTTAATGCGGAGACATTGTTAAGTAGTGAGTGACAGCTTCGATGCTTCGGCATTTCTAAAGACGGTAACCAGCCAGCCTGGGGTCTACCGTATGTATGATGCCGCAAATACGGTGATCTATGTCGGTAAGGCGAAAGATTTAAAGAAACGACTTTCCAGCTATTTTCGCAGCAATGTTGCCAGTCGCAAAACGGAAGCATTGGTAAGAAGTATCAGGCAGATCGATGTGACGATCACGCATACTGAAACGGAAGCCTTGCTGCTGGAACATAACTATATCAAGCTTTATCAGCCGCGCTACAACGTATTACTGCGTGATGATAAGTCATACCCCATGATTTTTCTCAGTGCCGACCGGCATCCCAGGTTGGCCGTGCACCGTGGAGCCAAACACGCCAAAGGTGAGTACTTCGGGCCATTTCCAAATGGAAATGCCGTGCGTGAAACGTTGCTGCTGCTGCAAAAGCTGTTTCCCGTTCGCCAATGTGAAAACAGCGTATACCGTAATCGCTCTCGTCCTTGCCTACAGTATCAAATTGGTCGGTGTCTTGGTCCGTGTGTGGCGGGATTGGTCAGCGAGGAGGACTATCAGCAACAGGTTGATTATGTCCGTCTGTTTTTGTCTGGGAAAGATCAGCAAGTCCTTAACCAACTGATATCAAAAATGGAAACGGCCAGTCGCGAATTGAAGTTTGAAGAAGCGGCGCGTATCCGCGATCAAATTCAGGCCGTTCGACGCGTGACGGAAAAACAGTTTGTCTCGGGTGATGGTGAAGATCTCGACGTTATCGGCGTGGCCTTTGACGCCGGGATCGCGTGTGTGCACGTACTGTTTATTCGTCAGGGGAAAGTGCTGGGTAGTCGTAGCTATTTTCCAAGAGTACCCGGCGGGACTGAATTGGGTGAAGTCGTACAAACATTTGTTGGACAGTTTTACCTGCAGGGGAGTGTGGCCCGAACCTTACCTTCGGAAATTCTGCTTGATTTCACATTGCCGGATAAAGATCTGCTAACCGAATCGTTAACTGAAGTCGCTGGTCGAAAAGTGCAAATCCAAAGCAAACCACGTGGCGATCGTGCGCGGTATCTGAAACTTGCCCGTACCAATGCTGCGACGGCTCTGGTGACGAAATTATCGCAGCAATCGACTATTCACCAGCGACTGACCGCGTTAGCCAATGTTTTACAATTGCCTGAAATTAAACGCATGGAGTGTTTTGATATCAGTCATACTATGGGTGAACAGACTGTGGCATCCTGTGTCGTGTTTGACGAAAATGGTCCGCTGCGATCGGAGTATCGGCGCTATAATATTAGTGGTATTACGCCCGGTGATGATTATGCCGCGATGGCTCAGGTACTCAAACGTCGATATGGCAAGGCATTGGATGACAGCAAGATTCCTGATGTGATTGTTATTGACGGTGGTAAGGGACAACTGGGGCAGGCGCAGGCGGTATTTGACTCACTACAGGTGGCATGGGATAAGAATAAACCCCTGTTACTCGGTGTGGCAAAAGGCAGCGATCGTAAAGCGGGCCTTGAAACACTGTTTTTTGAGGCGACAGGGGAGGGCGTAGTGTTGCCTCCAGATTCGCCGGCTTTGCACGTCATTCAGCATATTCGCGATGATTCTCACGATCATGCGATTGGTGGGCATCGCAAGAAAAGAGCAAAAGTTAAGAACACCAGTACATTAGAGCTCATTGAAGGTGTTGGGCCCAAACGTCGGCAGACTCTGCTGAAATACATGGGAGGGCTGCAGCCTTTGATGAACGCCAGCGTTGAGGAAATTGCAAATGTGCCGGGTATTTCACATGCATTGGCAGAAAAGATCTTCCATGCATTGAAACACTAGGGACAATGTAGCAACATACTCGTAATATCCACTCCAGCCAAATAGTTACCTAAGCGCTATGCAATTTAATATACCGACGTTGCTTACCCTGTTTCGTGTTGCTCTAATCCCATTTTTTGTGCTGGCGTTTTATCTTCCATTCGTCTGGGCACCGCTCGTGTGCGCACTGATTTTTGTGTTTGCCGCCGTTACCGATTGGTTTGATGGATTTCTGGCGCGACGCTGGAAACAAACTACGCGATTTGGCGCATTTCTCGATCCGGTCGCGGACAAAGTGATGGTGGCGGTTGCACTGGTTCTGGTCGCTGAGCATTACCATTCCTGGTGGATTACACTACCTGCGGCAACAATGATTGCACGAGAGATCATTATCTCTGCATTGCGTGAATGGATGGCTGAGATAGGCAAACGCAGTAGCGTAGCGGTTTCATGGATCGGAAAAGTAAAAACCACGGCACAAATGATGGCATTGGTTGCCTTGTTATGGCGACCAGAACGCCTGATCGAAGGGGTTGGTGTGATTGCTTTATATATCGCTGCGGTACTGACTTTTTGGTCAATGTTTCAATATTTGAACGCTGCCCGACATGATTTGCTTGAACCTTGATCGAAGCGCCTTAAAAACCAGCAAACGAACGGGTTTCATTGATAATTTTATTGACTCGTTGCGTCATGTCAGTAGAATGCACCGCATCAACAGCGGCGCTGATTTTTTGAAAGTTAGCAAAAAAATCAGCGTGTTCTGTGTAAGGCGGGAATAGCTCAGTTGGTAGAGCACGACCTTGCCAAGGTCGGGGTCGCGAGTTCGAGTCTCGTTTCCCGCTCCAATATATCAGCGATAGCTGAACAGGTTTAAAGGTAAGGCGCGTTGGCAGAGTGGCCATGCAGCGGATTGCAAATCCGCCTACCTCGGTTCGACTCCGGGACGCGCCTCCAATATCTAAGCCCGGGTGGTGGAATCGGTAGACACAAGGGATTTAAAATCCCTCGGCGTACGCGCTGTGCGGGTTCAAGTCCCGCCCCGGGCACCATCCTGAAATCAATAGACGTCAACCGACGTCTATTTTTTTGTGTATAGAAAACCCCCAGCTAGGCTGGGGGTTCCGTAAAGCTTTCAGCTATAAGCCGGTTATAAAAACCCCTTTTGATTTGTTAAAACACCTTGCGGTCTGGCAACTGCAAAAGTTAAACAAAAATTGAAAGGGGGTCCCAATGGGGGACGAAAAGAGCTTAGCGCACACCCGATGGAACTGTAAATATCACATAGTATTTGCGCCGAAATACCGAAGACAGGTGTTCTACGGAGAAAAACGCAGGGCGATAGGCAGCGTATTACAGACACTGGCCCTTATTGAGCTGGGGAAACAGGCGGGATTTTCACTGATGGAAATAGCCGGCATGTTTGATCTGGAAGGGAAACCGATACCTGACCGGGGCAGACTGGCAGCGAAGGCCAGAGAAATTGACAAAACGATCCAGCCTTTGACTTCAATTTATGCATAGATTGGTTCTCTACCCGAGCTACTGCGTTTGCAGGTCCTGATATTTGAGAACGATAAAATTTAGATGTGTCGCCGTCGCGCAAATGGAGAATCTGGATTTCTTGCCGGGGTACGCTGAAATCCAAATCCGAAAGAGTATTTCTGCCAGCTACCCGGCAGTGATATGAGCGATTACAGGGCAATCGTTTGTTGATGAATGGGTATCATTGTCGATTAATAGTTAGCTGATTTTTCGACATAAGAATTTGTTTTTTATTACCCCATCGAAGAAACGCCCTTTCGATACTACTGCTTCAGAAATAAATTTCCCATAAGTGCGCTCAGAAACGTTAATATATTGATAGATCTCTTTATTATGAAATTCTATTTCAAGAATGCGTTTCTTGGGATCATAGCCAATCGAACGAATCCTTGATGATGATACGGGTTGCCGCTGCAATGTTATCCCTCCTTTGAGTTAAAATACCGAAATAGACTATAAAGGATTTTAAGCATGCTGTGTTGTTGATGATCATGCTTATCAGTTGAATGTTTATCAGAGTTTTGGCTTGTAGGTTAGTAAAATTAATAACGGCAGGTGTTTCTGGTGTGAATTTGAACAATTCTGAGCAGGGCCGCACGAGCGGCCGCCTGACTGGAGTTTCAGTTTTTCCGCAAGTCATCTTCTGATGCATATTCAACGCGGTTTCGACCATTGGCTTTGGCTTTATATAGCGCGTCATCGGCAGACTTGATCAGGCACTCATAATCAGGATGTCCACTATAGACCGCGATACCTGCGCTGATCGTGGTTGTTATGGTTTTACCATTTTGAAGATGGATTTGGTGATCCTGAATTTTTTCTCTGAGCCTCTCGATCAGAGCGTAAGCCGCGAATTTTGGCGTTTCGATTAACACTACCATGAACTCTTCACCACCATAGCGGAAAATATAATCACTGTTTCTGGTATTTTCGTACAGAATTTCTGCGATGCTTTTCAATACGATATCGCCTGTCGCATGACCATAGGTGTCGTTGATTGACTTAAAATGATCAATATCGATCATTGTCACGGTAAGAGCCGAATTGGAGTGCATAGCCAGAGCGGTTTCATGTCGCAGAATTGTCGGTAGAAAACGGCGATTCAGTAACAGGGTCAACGTGTCTTTGCCACTTTCCAGCTTCTGGACATCATCAAATAACGATCCTAGCAACATATTGATTTTATAAATTTTACTTCTCACCGATTTAAGTAAAGGTGAATAGTTGCTTGGCGATAACGGACTTACTTTGCTGTAATGATTAATATAGTTGTCTGTTTCAACAATTAAGTCACTGATGACTTTGATCCCCTGAGCATTATTGAAGCTGGATTTTCCTTTATGATTGAACCATAAACCAAACTCCGATCCGCTGAGTTCAGGAATACTGGCCAACGGAGCTCCGGTGGCTACGCTGAAAATGAATGCATTCTCCCAATTTAACAATGCCGCATTTTGACGTTCTCTCTCCATTCCCGCGTTCTCCAGGATAGAGAACAGTCTGTAGGACTCTTCGTTTTTAGCTGCTCGATCGTGTGACTGAGAATAGGTTCTGCTCATAATTTCGATGGCAATATCTATCGATATTGAAGCAAAACGCATGGCTTCAAAGCATAATGGATCATTGCCCGTTTCTGGTAATATGTCTTCGTAAAGCGTCCATTTTAAACGTCGGGCTCCTCGCTCCACCAGCTCGACAGGAATGCCAATCCGTGCATGGATTTGTCCAATTTTTTTCTGATGTTCAATAAGCGCAGGCAGATCTTCTCCCGTGTTAGACAGGATACTGGCGACCCATTTACACATCGAACCATAGAGTCGATCATGAACTTGTTGGCGTGAGAGAAAGAAAGCCGCTTCTTTGTCTTGCAGCATGTAAGAATAGAACTCTTCCGCGAGGTCGGCAGACTTTTCGTCGGCCAGTCTTTGTAGCAGATTAAAAGCCTCGGGCGATGTTATCGCCAACAGCTCTTTCCACTCTGACGTTATCACCTGATTGTAGATTACTTCATTGTTCGCCATTCGTTTATTGGAATCCAGGAGCTCGTTCAACGTTCAATCTCTTCTGCGGGTACGGTACGCGTTACGCACTTGTATTAAAGTAAAAAACGATTAGTTTAACGTAATTGGGCACTTTTAGTTGGGGGAGTTTGCCAATATCTTATCGTTAAGGTTAGCAAGGCTAACTGTTTTCTTCGTAAGAAACGATGACGATTTTCATGGATGATGGTGGGTTTTGTTCTTTTGTGAATTTTTTTTGAGAAAAACCAATGAAAGTCAATGATTTAGTGACGGTAAAAACAGACGGTGACGCCAGGCGAGAAGGCGTGGTTCTGGAGATTGAAGTGTTTCAGGAAGGGACAATGTATTTAGTATCGCTTAAGGATTATCCTGCGGGTATTTGGTTTTTTAATGAAGTTGAGAGTAAAGACGGGACATTTGTCGAACCTATCAATCCTGCTGAAAAATAACCGCTCACAGGTATTGGCTTCACCAATGCGTGGCCAATACCTGTAGCGGTGAGGAAGTTATCTTGCCGGATTAAAACGTTTCCCAGTTATCGCTATGTTGTCTGGCGCTCTGGCCCGGTAGTGCCAGGGAGGCATTTGATCTGGAGGTTAACGCTGCCTGCTCCTTTGGCGCCGAAGCATACAGCTGCGACTGGTGGTTGGATAACTTGAATGTTGCTACTGCCCGGGTCAACACGGCCGCTTGTTCTTCCAATGACGCGGCGGCGGCGCTGGCCTCTTGTACTAACGCCGCATTCTGTTGTGTCACGCTGTCCATTTCAGCGATCGCTTGACCAACCTGAGAGATACCCCGACTTTGCTCATCGGACGCTGAGGCAATTTCACCCATGATGTCGGTGACATTGGTAACGGCATTCACAATTTCCCGCATGGTCTGACCTGCATTATCAACTAATACTGAGCCGCTATTGACCAAATTGACGGACTCGGAGATAAGCGTTTCTATCTCTTTCGCTGCCTGGGCGCTGCGTTGTGCCAGATTGCGCACTTCACCGGCAACGACGGCGAAACCTCTTCCTTGTTCACCCGCTCTGGCTGCTTCTACGGCAGCGTTCAAAGCCAGAATGTTGGTCTGAAACGCAATGCTGTTAATCACGCTGGTGATTTCAGATATCTTTTTGGAGCTACCTGAAATGTTACTCATGGTGTTGACGACATTGGCAACAATTTCGCCACCTTGTTTCGCTTTGCCTGATGCATTCGCGGCAAGCTGGCTGGCGTGGTGAGCGTTCTCCGAGTTTTGTTTCACGGTTGCTGTCAGTTGCTCCATGCTCGCCGCTGTTTGTTCCAGCGCCGCGGCTTGTTGTTCTGTACGTGAAGACAAGTCGGTATTGCCAGAGGTAATTTCCGTCGAGCCTTGATAGATGGAGTCAGCGCTTTCCCTGACGGTTGTTACGGTGGTGACCAGCGAAGACTGCATTTGCTGAACATTATGGCCCAATGTGCCAATTTCATTTCTGCCATAGTTATCGGGAACCTGAGTGAGGTCACCTTGGGCGATCCGTTGAATCCGGCTGACTAAATTATTTATCGGTTTAATGAGTGCTCGTCTGAGGAGCATGAAAGTCAGGAAGGTCAAAACAAGCGCAATAGCAAAACTGACGCCCGTCAATGTGTACCCTAATATGGCGTTGGCGTGAGCCGTATCATTCAGGTCTTTTGCGCGCTGTGTCCGATAAGCTACCGCCTCGAGCAAAGGCTTGTTGTAGGCCAGGTCCAGTACGCGGGTTTCTTCCGATTCCAGCGTAATAACTTCTTCAAACAGGCCTTCTTTTGCGGAGGTCAGCATTGGCATGATGCCGTGATTGACATATTCATCGTAAGCTTTACGTAAGTCTGCATCTAGCGCTGAGTCCTGGGCGCTTTTGACCGGGCGTTGTTCATAAACGAGAAAAGCCTGTTTGGATTGCTCTACACGTTGCAACGCCTGCTTCAGGTTATCATTAAAAACGTCAGAATCACCAATACGTGCGGCAGCAGCAGCCTGAATCAATAATAAGCGAGCTGTTTGGAGATGGTTGGAACTGTTTGATATCCCCATTCTGATATCAATCTCTTGTGTCACATCGGACAGTGACTGATTGCTGCGCTGTAAAAAATAGCTGGATGTCCCTATGGATAAGGCAAACAGCAGCATAATCCCGCCTAGAATAATGACGAATAAAGGAACCAGCCGTAAGTTACTCAACAAGCCTGTTTTACCCTGCTGCTCAGACCTTGAAGTTATTTTCATATCCATTCGCTCATTTTCAGGAGAAGTAATAACGATTTACCATACCGCCGACAGAGGATATTGGCGTTATGGGATCAAAATTTGCACGGAGGGCGAGTATGCCCAAAACAGCAATGTAAAATATAATCGGCACATCCTGGTAAACCTTAATGCGATTCAGCGAGATCCCGATCACGCTTTGGGTGTTTCAAAAAAAACAAAATAAAATTGCTGTTAAATTATACAAACAGATGACTGTTTGATGATAAAAAATGAAATTTCGCTGGCATTTTGTTTGTGTTTTTATTTTCTCCACGGGGAATGATTCCAGGAAAACGGCTTATTGTTATTACCAATAAAAAGTTTTTTAATTGCAGCATCATATTGTCTGCGTTGGGAATGTTCATCTTGCGATTAAAATTGGTGATGAATTATTTCATCTCGCAGATAGCGGATATTTCTGGGGGATATGAAAATAACAAGTTGAATTTTTATGAATCATTCAGATAGTTAATAGGGCTTGCTAACGTAATGGTTTTAAATATAAATTATGTTATCCGAAGGGTTAATTTCACCCCGTTGGCGGGTTTTTGTTGTTATTGTCGCCTCTGTTTTTTCTTTTGCGACATTTAGGGTGAACAAACGTCATAATAACAGTCTCTGAGTTTTATTCAGAGACTGTTACGTGTAACGTTATACTAATAACTTAATCTCAAAATCTCTCTGGCAACCGATTCATCAATGTCTTTATGCTCGCCCTGAGGAAGAATGTTGAAGGTGTCCAGACTGGTTATGATTTCTTCAACTGCATTTTCAGGTAGATCATAATCCCGCATACGCGTTCTTAACCCCATGGATTCAAAAAACTCCCGCGTTTTATTGATTGCCTGCTGAATTCGCTGTTCAGTATCGCCATCGGTTAATTGCCAGACCCGCTCTGCATACTGTAGTAATTTTTGCTGTTTTTTCGTCCGCTGGACATGAAGTAATGCGGGTAGCAAGACTGCCAATGTCTGTGCGTGATCCAGACCATATAATGCGGTTAATTGATGTCCAATACGATGTGTGGCCCAGTCCTGAGGAACACCAGCGCCAATTAATCCATTTAAAGCCAGAGTTGCACTCCAGGTTATTGTTGCTCGAACATCATAATTCTCTGGTTCACTCAAGGCTTTTGGTCCTTCTTCTATCAGCGTCAATAAAAGCCCTTCAGCAAACCTGTCTTGCACTTTCCCATAAACGGGGTAGGTCAGGTATTGTTCAATCACATGAACAAATGCATCAACAATGCCATTGGCGACTTGCCGTTCAGGCAGTGTGTACGATTTTTGAGGATCGAGAACAGCGAATCTGGGGAACAATAATGGATGGTTATAACCTGTTTTTACCCCAAGAGTCGTGTTAGAAACAACCGCGGTGGCATTCATCTCCGAGCCCGTTGCCGGCAGCGTCATAACACACCCTAAAGGCAACGCTTTGCTCAAGGGCCGTTTTTTGACCCAGATATCCCAAATATCGTCCTGGTAAACGGCGGCGGCGATAAATTTTGTTCCATCTACAACAGAACCGCCACCGACGGCAAGCAGGAAGTCAATGTTGTTTTCTTTAACGAGCGCTACGGCTTTCATCAGCGTGTCAACATGGGGATTGGGTTCAATCCCGCCAAACTCAATGTAGTCGCGTTCTCCAAGCGCGGCTCGAACTTCATTCAGCGTACCGTATTTTTCCGCGCTGCCACCGCCATAGGTAATCAGAACTTTTGCATGGATTGGGATGTATTGGGTGATGCTCGACACTTTCTGGCGTCCGAAAAGGATTCGTGTCGGATTGTAGTACTCAAAGTCGTTCATGAATGTATCTCCATGTTGTCCCTGATTGTTAAAAAATCGCTGGATACTGCTTCAGAGTGTGAGATAAGAACTGTTTTGGTTAGTCACATAAATTTTAAGTAAAGAATATATGCCTGTATATCATGTGGATATCCAGGATGGATTGAAAATATATTTACCTATCATTTAGATAGCAATCAAATTGTTTTTATAACATATTATTTTCAACGGTTTTTGTAACGTTTTATGCAACTTCCTGAACCAAAAATGCACATTAAAGAGCTCTTACCAGATAGAAAATTACACGCAAAGCTTCCAAAAATGTGATCTACATCACATAATCACTAAAATCATGATCCGCTCGCGTTGTATGTGCTACGGATTAGGCGGTACAGTTGCTCTGTTTTAGGATTAATCCTATGCTCTGGTTGGGAACGATTTCTCTGTCGGATCCCGTTGGGTAAAGGATGAATGGATTCGGAAGAAATGGATAAAGTTGGCAGCAGCAAGCAGCATTACTGTCCTAATAAGAAATGTAAATATAGTAACCTGGTATCTGGCACTGATAGTTTTTTATGCCATCAATGGAGAGTGATTTTTGAACTGGGCGATATGGTCTATCACCTAACTTATGTTTTAAACATAGCCTGTCGGGATGGGAAATATGGGTACCTCTGAATTACTCAAACACATTTATGACATTAATCTGTCTTATTTGTTACTGGCACAACGTTTAATTAATGATGAAAAAGCGTCAGCGATGTTTCGGTTGGGCATTGATGAAGCCATGGCCGATATGCTGATGCAGCTGACTTTGCCGCAGATGGTTAAATTAGCAGAAACTAATCAACTGATATGTCATTTCCGTTTTAATGATCACAATACAATCAAGCTCTTGACTCAAGAGTCGCGTGTGGACGATTTACAACAGATTCATACGGGAATTTTGCTGTCGAGTCACTTATTACAACAGTTAACTTCGAAAGAAGAAAACTTGCCTAAGAAAAGGGCATAGTAATGGCGGAGAAAAGTATTATTCAGGAAGCGAAAGACATTCAGTTAGCGATGGAGCTTATTTCGCTCGGTGCTCGCTTGCAGATGTTGGAAAGTGAAACACAGTTAAGCCGCGGACGTTTGATTAAACTGTATAAAGAACTTAGAGGTAGTCCGCCGCCAAAGGGAATGTTGCCATTTTCAACGGATTGGTTTATGACCTGGGAACAGAATATTCATTCATCAATGTTCTATAATGCATACAGCTTCTTAATGAAAAGTGGGCAATGTAACGGAGTTGAAGCGGTAATCAAATCTTATCGTCTTTATTTGGAACAATGTTCACCACAAAGTGACTCCCCGTTGTTGGCGTTGACTCGCGCATGGACATTGGTCCGATTTGTCGACAGTGGCATGTTGCAGCTTTCCGCGTGTAGTTGCTGCAGCGGTATGTTTATCACCCATGCGCATCAGCCTAAAAACAGTTTTGTTTGTAGCTTGTGCCAACCCCCCTCCAGAGCAGTAAAAAGGCGTAAACTTTCGCAAAATCTTGCCGATATAATACCTCAACTGCTGGATGAACAGGTAAAACACGCAGTCTGAGCCTGGTAGCGATTTGTGAATCTATCACTGTTTGTTATTAAGGGCAGTGATAGATTTTTCCTCAAGTAATTCCTGGCTACGTACACTGCGCTTTTACTCACCTTCCGCCCACCTTTTTTATTATAAGGAATTCTTGTGCTGGTTATATTGGGTTATCTTGTGACAGTGGGCTCGATACTTGGCGGTTATCTCATGGTCGGTGGGGCCTTGGGTGCGCTTTATCAACCTGCGGAAGTGTTGATTATCGCGGGAGCAGCCTTGGGGGCCTTTATTGTTGGTAATAATGGTAAAGCGATAAAAGCAACGATGAGAGCCTTGCCGGTTCTGATAAAGGGCTCCAAATACAATAAAGCGCTGTACATGGATCTGATGGCGTTGCTTTTTCGTTTGATGGCCAAGTCCCGTCAACAGGGGATGCTCTCTTTGGAGTTTGATATCGATAATCCCCGTGAGAGTGAGATTTTCTCAGGCTATCCGCGCATTCTGGCCGACAATAATATCATTGAATTCATTACGGATTACCTGCGCCTGATGGTGAGTGGTAATATGAATGCATTCGAAATCGAAACGCTGATGGATGAAGAGATTGAAACCGTGGAGCATGAAAGTGACGTGCCGGCCAATAGTCTCGCCATGGTTGGTGATGCGCTTCCCGCTTTCGGTATCGTTGCTGCGGTTATGGGGGTTGTACACTCACTGGCGTATGTCGATCGACCAGCTGCGGAATTGGGGATGATGATTGCCCATGCAATGGTTGGGACATTCCTTGGGATCTTATTGGCATACGGGTTTGTTTCACCCCTGGCGACGTTGTTGCGTCAGAAAAACGCAGAAAAAATAAAAGTTTTGCAATGTGTGAAAGTCACGCTGCTTTCCAGCCTGAACGGTTATGCGCCGCAAATTGCGGTCGAGTTTGGTCGTAAAACTTTATATTCCACGGAACGTCCTTCCTTTATCGAACTGGAAGAGCATATTCGCCGAGTGAAATCACCGGCTCAACAGGCGTCGGACAGTGACGCATGAAACATCAGCATCCGATTATTCGCAAAAAGCGTAAGTCCGGGCATGGAGCCCACCACGGCGGCTCCTGGAAGATCGCCTATGCTGACTTTATGACCGCCATGATGGCCTTGTTTTTGGTAATGTGGCTGATTTCCATCTCTTCACCGATGCAATTAGCGCAGATTGCCGAATACTTTCGTACGCCATTAAAAGTCGCGCTGACTTCGGGGTCTAAAGTGAGTGAAAGCTCAAGCCCGATTCCCGGCGGGGGAAATGATCCAACCCAGCAGGAAGGTGAAGTTAGAAAGACAATTAAGATGGATACGCTAGAGGGAAGATTAGACGAGATCCGTTTGAACAGGCTGCGGGAAAGATTAGACCAGCTTATTGAAGCTGATCCGAGATTACGTGCTCTGCGCCCACATCTGTTGATTGAAATGGTTGATGAAGGGTTGCGTATACAGATTATTGATAGCCAGAATCGCCCGATGTTTAAAACCGGGAGTGCGCAGGTAGAACCTTACATGAGAGATATCTTGCGTGCTATCGCACCTATTTTGAATGATATTCCCAATAAGCTGAGTATTTCAGGCCATACCGATGATGTTCAATATGCAAGCGGTGAGCGTGGTTACAGCAACTGGGAATTATCAGCCGATCGTGCTAACGCTTCGCGCAGAGAGTTAATTACTGGCGGTCTGTCTGAAGGTAAAGTGCTTCGGGTTGTCGGTATGGCTGCGACGATGGGTCTGAAGCAGGCGAGCGGCGGTAATGATGCCATTAATCGCCGTATCAGTCTGTTAGTGCTGAACAGGCAGGCGCAGCGGGATATTGAACATGAAAACGCTGAAAGCGATGCCATAAATGTAGACAAAGCTGACAATTTACAAAATATGGAGTTGGAAAATCCTAAACCTACCACTCAGCCTGCCGACAATAGTAGTAATAATATGGATGGAAGTGGTGAAACTTCTCCGCAACCCGTTAACGGAGTTCCTGCTCCAGAGCGTCAACAGCCGACTACCGCGTTGCCTGCTGCGCCGGACAGTCAGGCGACGCCTTCTCAATAAGCCGCGATTCACAGTAGAGGTGACCACGTGAGCATGGATATGAGCGCTTTCTATCAAACATTCTTTGATGAAGCAGATGAATTACTGGCGGATATGGAACAGCACCTATTGCTGTTGGACCCCCAGGCACCAGATACGGAACAAATGAATGCTATCTTCCGGGCTGCTCACTCAATAAAAGGGGGCGCAGGGACGTTTGGCTTTACCGTATTACAGGAAACCACGCATCTTTTAGAAAACCTACTAGATGGTGCCCGGCGCGGTGAAATGCGCCTCAGCACTGATATCATTAACCTGTTTCTGGAAACAAAAGACATTATGCAGGATCAGTTGGACGCTTATAAAACCGCGCAGGAACCCAATGCCGAGAGCTTTGAGTACATCTGTCAGGCTCTGCGCCAACTGGCATTAGAGTCCCAGGCTGAAAGCAATGCGGCTCAAGGCCAGTCTGCAACAGCACATGAGCAGGACGCAGCGTTGTCCAGCACACCGGCGGCGACCGCAGAAAAAGGTGAGTTGCGAATTGAACTTACCGGACTGAAGCCTCAGGAAATTCCTCAGATGCTGGAAGAGCTCGGTAATCTGGGAACGGTGAAAGATCCCCATCAGACAGATACCAGCATAGAAGTTACCTTGGTAACCTCTGAAAGCGAGGATGATATCAGCGCGGTGCTGTGCTTTGTGCTTGAACCAGAGCAGATCAATTTTCATCCCGTTCCTGCAGATAAACCTGCCGCCCTCGCTGCTGACGTCTCACCTAAGCCTGAAGTCCCCGTGGCGGAGGAGGTCGTTGCGCCCGCAGCAGCGCTGACCGCTGTTCCCACCGCTGCGCCTAAAGCTCATCCAGAGGTTACCAAGAATAGAACTAAAGCGGGTGATACCAGTATTCGCGTAGCGGTAGAAAAGGTTGATCAGTTAATCAACCTGGTTGGCGAACTGGTTATTACCCAGTCTATGTTGGCGCAACGTTCAAGTGAACTTGATCCTGTTGCGCATGGCGACTTGCTGAATAGCATGGGACAGTTGGAACGTAATGCCCGTGACCTGCAAGAGTCGGTTATGTCTATTCGTATGATGCCAATGGAATATGTGTTCAGCCGGTTCCCGCGTCTGGTTCGAGATCTTGCCGCCAAGTTAGACAAGCAGGTGGAATTGACGCTGTCAGGAAGTTCAACTGAGCTGGATAAGAGTCTTATCGAGCGTATTATTGATCCCCTTACTCACCTTGTTCGTAACAGTCTGGATCACGGTATCGAATCACCTGAAAAACGAATTGCAGCAGGGAAATCAGCGGTAGGTAATTTGATACTGTCAGCTGAACATCAAGGAGGGAATATCTGTATCGAAGTTGTGGATGACGGTGCAGGCCTTAATCGCGAAAAGATTTTAGCCAAGGCGCTCTCTCAAGGACTTGCAGTGAGTGATAACATATCTGACGAAGAAGTTGGCATGTTGATTTTTGCGCCAGGCTTCTCAACGGCAGAAAAAGTAACGGATGTTTCCGGTCGTGGCGTTGGTATGGATGTGGTGAAACGTAATATCCAGGAAATGGGGGGGCACGTTGAGATTCATTTCCAGGCTGGTAAAGGAACAACCATTCGGATTCTGTTACCACTGACGTTGGCTATCCTCGACGGTATGTCTGTCAAGGTGAATAACGAAGTGTTTATTCTGCCACTCAATGCTGTCATGGAATCATTACAGCCTCAGGCAGAAGACTTGTATCCATTGGCTGGCGGCGAGCGTGTATTGCAGGTGCGCGGTGAGTATTTACCATTGGTTGAGTTGTATCACATTTTTGATGTGGACGGCGCTAAAACCGATGCAACTCAAGGTATTGTTGTTATTTTACAAAGTGCTGGCCGCCGTTACGCCCTATTGGTGGATCAATTGATTGGACAGCATCAGGTTGTTGTCAAAAATTTAGAAAGTAATTATCGCAAGGTGCCAGGTGTTTCAGCCGCTACCATTTTGGGTGACGGTAGTGTTGCGCTGATTGTGGATGTTTCAGCGTTGCAGGCGCTTAATCGAGAAAAGCGTGTGGTTGAAACTGCTGCTTAACAACAAAAACAGATCGTTGATTGATTAAAGGGTGAAAAACATGACTGGACTTGCAAACGTCACGAAACTAGCCGGTGAAACTGTAGGACAGGAGTTCTTAATTTTTACACTGGGTGACGAAGAATACGGTGTCGATATTTTAAAAGTACAGGAAATCCGTGGCTATGACCAGGTAACTCGTATTGCTAATACACCTACTTTTATCAAAGGCGTAACGAACCTGCGCGGTGTAATTGTCCCCATCGTTGATTTGCGCATTAAATTTGCTCAACAGGAAGTTGATTACGATGACAATACGGTTGTCATCGTACTGAATCTTGGACAGCGTGTTGTTGGTATCGTTGTGGATGGCGTATCCGACGTTCTTTCACTGACTGCCGACCAGATTCGTCCGGCACCTGAGTTTGCGGTTACCTTGTCAACCGAGTACCTGACAGGATTAGGCTCTCTGGGTGAAAGAATGTTGATTCTGGTTGATATTGAGAAACTGCTCAGCAGTGAAGAAATGGCATTAGTCGATAGTGTCATGAAAGTCTGATTGTTGTTTGCAGGTTTCGTTGGGCCACTGATGTGGCTCAACGCCTATCTCTAGTATCTGCATTGTTCTTCAATTCATAAAGATATTCAAAATTAATGCCGATATTTTCGGTGGTTAGTCTGCACAAAAGGCTCGATATGTTTAATCGTATAAAAGTTGTTACAGGTTTGATGCTTGTATTGGTGTTATTTGGTTCTCTCCAACTTATTTCAGGTGGTTTATTTTTTAATGCGTTAAAGAATGACAAAGATGTTTTTAGCTCAATTCAGATTATTAACCAGAAGAAATCTGAATTGGATTCTACGTGGTCATATTTGTTACAAACACGTAATACCCTTAACCGGGCTGGTAGTCGTTTCGCATTGGATTCAAGTGGCGCAGGCACCGGGGTCTCTGGCATGGAGCTCTTGTCTTCAGCGACAAAGCAGCTTGCGGTTGCAAATGAATATTTTGCCAAATACGAAGGAATACCACTTCACAGCCAGCAGGATGCCAATGTGGCTAATGCGGTAAAAGAAAATTACGCCGCCTTGAATGCAGCGTTAACGGAATTGATAGCGTTCTTAAGTGCCGGAGAACTAAAGAAATTTATCGATCAACCTACTCAGGGTTTTCAGGATAACTTTGAAAAGGCGTATTACGCTTATAAAGCGGATAGCGATAATCTGTATAGGACTGAAGTCGCTAAAAATGATGCCGCCTATGACTCGGCGCTGTGGGTTCTGGGAACGATAATCGTTATTGTTTTTGCACTGGTCCTGGCTGCCTGGTTTGGCATTCAACAAATATTAATTAGCCCGCTAAATAATATTGTGAATCACATTCGTCATATTGCTAAGGGTGACCTTACTAAAACGATCCATTTTCGCAGCAATAATGAAATGGGCATCCTGGCGGATAGTATTCGGCATATGCAAACTGAATTTATCACTACGGTAAGCGCTGTTCGGCAAGGGTCGGACGCTATCTATACTGGAGCAACGGAAATCAGTGCCGGAAATAATGATCTTTCTTCCCGTACTGAGCAACAGGCTGCAGCATTGGAAGAAACCGCTGCCAGTATGGAACAGCTGACCGCCACGGTGAAACAGAATGCGGAAAATGCTCGTCAGGCCAGTCAGTTAGCGTTAAGTGCCTCTGAAACAGCACAGCGGGGCGGTAAGGTTGTCGATAATGTTGTGAAAACCATGCACAATATTGCTGGAAGTTCACAAAAAATTGCCGATATCACTAGTGTGATTGATGGCATTGCTTTTCAGACCAATATCCTGGCGCTGAACGCTGCGGTTGAAGCGGCGAGAGCAGGGGAGCAAGGTCGTGGTTTTGCGGTTGTTGCTGGCGAAGTTCGTAATTTGGCACAACGTAGTGCTCAGGCTGCAAAAGAAATTAAAAGTTTAATTGAAGATTCTGTCAGCCGGGTCGATGAAGGATCTGTACTGGTTGAAAGCGCTGGGGAGACGATGGGCGAAATCGTTAGTGCTGTAACCCGCGTTACCGACATCATGGGAGAGATTGCGTCAGCTTCCGATGAGCAAAGTAAGGGAATTGATCAGGTTGGCCAGGCTATAACTGAAATGGATCGGGTGACCCAACAGAACTCGGCGTTGGTTGAAGAGTCCGCATCAGCAGCAGTAGCTCTGGAAGAGCAGGTACGTATCCTGAATCAGGCAGTGGCTGTATTCCGTCTCTCTGATGATTCTGGTACATATAATAGAGGCACCGCGGCATCGACAGCGAATACGCAGAAACCTGTCCTGTTAGCGTCCTCTGCACCGGCGAAAAAATCGAAAGAAAGTTCCTCTACTGAAAATTGGGAAACATTCTAATTAGATGGCGCCAGGGCAAGTACGTAACGCTTTGGATTAAAAGAACGCGTGGTCATACTGCTCATCAGAAACGGAGATTTATTCTGATGGGCAGTACCAAAATGTCTTTGGTATGTGTTGAATCTGCAGATAGAACGACAAATGAGATTTCTGTTTGCAGCACAGATTACAGATATTATGGGTGAAATTTATACAACCCTCACTGAGGCAGTCTGGCAGTCTGGCAGTCCGGCGTTCAGTGTTGAGGGCTGTCTGAACATGTTGTCACTCACTTTGAGTGCCTCACCCGGCAATGCGGTTTTGGTAAACGGATATTTTCTGTTTTTTAAATTCAGCATTTTGATAAATTAAGAGAAATGTTTACCAATACAATGTTGGATGCTTAATCTTGAACCAGCAAGAGAAGGGGGTCTGACAAATGACAATTAAAGAAAACCTGCAACAGCTGTAAGGGAAAGTTCAGATTGGAAAAAAACATAGCAAAAATCGATATTCGAGCGGTTTGATATGAAAAGTACACCATCGCAAAATCGCCCTGAATCTGCCTCTATCCTGACGCAGATGGTTGATCGGTTGCCTCTGTCGGATGCTCATTTCCGACGGATCAGCCAATTGATATATCAACGAGCCGGTATTGTACTGGCCGATCATAAAAGAGAAATGGTTTACAATCGCTTGGTCAGGCGTTTGCGTTTGCTCGGAATAAACGATTTTGGTCAATATCTGGCATTACTTGAATCCGATCCAAACAGTGCTGAGTGGCAGGCATTTATCAATGCGTTAACCACCAACCTGACCGCTTTTTTTCGGGAAGCCCATCATTTTCCCATTTTGGCCGAACATGCCCGTAAACGTCCTAATGGTTATACCATCTGGAGTACTGCGGCATCGACAGGGGAAGAGCCTTATTCTCTGGCGATGACGCTTGCGGAAGTCCTTGGGAATAGAGTCAGTGGGTGTCAGGTTTGGGCGAGCGATATTGATACTCAGGTATTGGAGAAAGCGACCGCGGGCATATACCGTCAGGAAGAACTGCGCTCTCTTTCTCCCCAGCAATTACAGCGGTTTTTTTTACGTGGTACAGGCCCGCATAGTGGGCTTGTCCGCGTTCGCCCAGAACTGGCGTCAATGGTACATTTTCAGCAATTAAATCTGCTGGCGCCGGAATGGTCGATACCAGGACCGTTTGATGCAATTTTTTGTCGTAATGTGATGATTTATTTCGATAAAGAGACGCAAGAGCGCATTTTACGCCGATTTGTTCCGATGCTTAAACCGGGCGGGTTGTTATTTGCCGGGCATTCAGAGAATTTCAGCCAGATCAGTCGGGAGTTTTATTTGCGTGGGCAAACGGTTTATGGGCTGGCGAAGGAAAGATAATGAGTAAGATTAAAGTACTATGTGTCGATGATTCTGCCCTTATGCGCCAGATCATGACTGAAATAATTAATAGCCATCCAGATATGGAAGTGGTTGCAACGGCGCCAGATCCGTTAGTTGCCCGCGATTTGATTAAAAAATTTAATCCTCAGGTCTTGACGTTGGATGTCGAAATGCCACGTATGGACGGGTTGGATTTTTTAGAAAAATTAATGCGTTTACGTCCAATGCCGGTGGTGATGGTGTCTTCTCTGACGGGGAAAGGCTCTGAAATTACACTGCGGGCTTTGGAGTTGGGCGCCATCGATTTCGTTACCAAACCGCAATTAGGTATTCGTGAAGGCATGCTGGCTTACAGTGAACTGATTGCTGAAAAGATACGTATGGCTGCAAAAGCCCGTTTGCCTCAGCGTAGTTCGATGACGGAAGAACCAACAAAAATCATCCAGCATACGCCGTTGCTGAGTAGTGAAAAATTGATTGCAATTGGTGCCTCGACGGGCGGAACGGAGGCGATACGTCATGTTCTGCAACCTTTGCCACTGACAAGCCCGGCTTTACTGATTACTCAGCATATGCCGCCAGGATTTACCAAATCTTTTGCTGAGCGACTGAATAAATTGTGTCAGATTACAGTGAAAGAAGCTGAAGATGGGGAGCGTGTATTACCGGGTCATGCCTATATTGCTCCCGGCGCACGTCATCTTGAGTTGGCTCGCAGTGGTGCAAACTATCAAGTGCGTTTGAATGATGGTCCGCCAGTTAACCGCCACCGCCCATCGGTTGATGTGTTATTTCGTTCGGTGGCGCAATTTGCCGGACGTAATGCGGTAGGCGTTATCCTTACAGGTATGGGAAATGACGGAGCAGCCGGTATGTTGGAACTCCATCAGGCCGGCGCTTATACCATAGCGCAAAACGAAGCGAGTTGTGTGGTGTTTGGTATGCCACGCGAGGCTATCGCGATGGGAGGCGTCGACGAAGTGGTGGATTTGCACCAGGTTAGTCAGCGAATGCTGACACAAATTTCTGCCGGACAGGCATTACGTATATAAGCAGCTCTCGGTGAGCAATTAATATTTTAGGAGTAGGTATGGCCGACAAAGAACTCAGGTTTTTAGTAGTGGATGATTTTTCGACAATGCGTCGAATTGTTCGTAACCTACTGAAGGAGCTGGGCTTTAATAATGTAGAAGAGGCAGAAGATGGAGCTGATGCGCTGAATAAACTTCGCGCTGGCGCTTTCGATTTCGTCATTTCTGACTGGAATATGCCCAATATGGATGGTTTGGAATTGCTGCAGACTATCCGTGCAGACGGCTCGCTCTCAAAGCTCCCTGTATTGATGGTAACCGCTGAAGCAAAGAAAGAAAACATTATTGCTGCAGCACAGGCTGGTGCTAGTGGCTACGTAGTTAAACCATTTACTGCTGCTACCCTGGAAGAGAAGCTGAGTAAGATTTTCGAAAAACTGGGTATGTAAGGGGATCTTATGCCACATTCGCACCCGATGCCGTCTGTCAGCGACACAGCTTCGGCAACTGAGATTATTTCTCGTATTGGTCAGTTAACCCGCATGTTGCGTGACAGCCTGCGCGAGCTAGGGCTGGATAATGCGATTGCAGAGGCCGCAGAAGCTATTCCTGATGCTCGCGATCGCCTTGACTATGTCGTGCAAATGACCGCTCAGGCTGCAGAAAGAGCGCTAAGTTGTGTTGAAGCTGCGCAACCTCGTCAGAATATGTTGGAAGCTGACGCTAAATCGTTGAAAGTACGCTGGGACCAATGGTTTGAAAACCCGATTGAACTGGCGGACGCCCGTGAACTGGTGACGGATACTCGCAGTTACCTCGAAAATGTGCCACAGCATACTTCGTTTACCAACGCGCAACTGCTGGAAATCATGATGGCCCAGGATTTCCAGGATCTTACTGGTCAGGTCATCAAGCGCATGATGGATGTTATTCAGGAAATTGAAAAACAGTTGCTGATGGTACTGTTGGAAAATATGCCTGAAAAACCTGATGCGCCTAAACGTGCCAACGAGGGATTGTTAAATGGCCCTCAGGTTGATAAAACTGCGGCAGGTGTTGTGTCCAGTCAGGATCAAGTGGATGACCTGCTAGATAGCCTTGGATTCTGACAACGCTATATTATGTATCGCGATGATGACGATGTCGTTGGCGATTCATCAAATGGTAATTCTTTAGCTATTTATGGCTGTTGTATCAGGCTGTAGATAGCTAAACCGTTTTTTTCTTCTGCTTGCTGATCGACTATCCGTCAAAGAAACGTAAGTTTTTCCCGTTGTTCCTGCCATAAAGTTTTTCCATATTTGTCATGCTAGGCAGCAAATCCCTATCCCAACAAGCAGTAACGACAGGAACGCCGCAGTGGCTGAAGATAGCGATCTGGAAAAAACAGAATCCCCCACTCCCCATAAAGAGGAGAAGGCGCGTGAAGAAGGCCAGATCCCCCGTTCTCGTGAATTAACTTCTATTCTGATGTTGGTCATAGGGTTGACAATATTATGGATGGGCGGAGAGGCGATGGCCAGGAAGCTGGCGGCGATGATTGCAGATGGTTTGTATTTTAATCACTCTATCATCAATGATGATAAGCAGATGCTGCGACAGATTGGCCGATTGCTCAAACATGCGGTGATTGCATTGTTGCCGATTATGTGCGGAGCTGTGTTGGTCGCGTTGACGGCTCCCACGCTGCTTGGCGGGCTTTTGTTCAGTACCAAGTCGTTTAAGTTTGATTTGACGAAACTGAACCCGCTAACAGGGCTGAAGCGGATTTTTTCCAGTCAGGCGCTGGCTGAATTGTTCAAAGGGATATTGAAATCATCCATGGTGGGGGGGATAACCGGTTGGTTTCTCTGGCATAACTGGCCGAAATTGTTGCATCTGATTAGCGAACCGCCGGTGACGGCCCTGGGGGATGCGCTTAATCTGATTAGCGTGTGCGGTTTGTTTATCCTGATGGGGCTCATCCCCATGGTGACATTTGATGTGTTCTGGCAAATCTGGAGTCATATCAAAAAATTACGTATGACAAAGCAGGAAATACGTGATGAACACAAAGAACATGAGGGTGATCCGCATGTAAAAGGGCGAATTCGTCAGCAACAGCGGGCTATGGCTCAGCGTCGCATGATGTCCGATGTGCCTAAAGCTGATGTCATTGTCACCAACCCGACGCATTATGCAGTGGCGCTGAAATACGATGAAAAGAAAATGAATGCGCCCAAAGTTTTGGCAAAAGGCGCGGGCGAAATTGCTTTGCGTATCCGTGAAATCGCGGCGGAACACCGGGTTCCTGTGCTTGAGGCTCCGCCATTGGCGCGGGCGCTCTATCGATATTCCGAAGTGGGCAAGCATATTCCCGCCGACTTATATGCTGCGGTTGCTGAGGTGCTGGCATGGGTCTACCAGCTTCGTCGCTGGCGGCGAGAGGGTGGCTTAATACCGCGAAAACCTGAACATTTACCTGTGCCAGACGCCCTGGACTTTGCAAGAGAGAACGATACTGATGGCTAATCTGGCCCGCATGCTGCGTTTACCCAGTAATTTTAAAAGTACACAGTGGCAAATCTTGGCGGGACCTATATTAATCCTGCTCATTTTGTCGATGATGGTATTGCCACTTCCACCCTTTATTCTGGATCTGTTGTTTACCTTCAATATTGCCCTATCGATTATGGTATTGCTGGTGGCGATGTTTACCCAGCGTACGTTGGAATTTGCCGCGTTTCCAACCATCCTGCTATTTTCCACTTTGTTGCGTCTATCGCTGAACGTGGCCTCTACGCGTATCATTTTGCTGGAAGGGCACACCGGGACGGCTGCTGCCGGTAAAGTGGTCGAGTCATTTGGGCACTTTCTGGTAGGCGGTAATTTTGCCATTGGTATTGTGGTATTCATCATCCTGGTTCTGATCAACTTTATGGTTATTACCAAAGGTGCAGGTCGTATTGCAGAAGTGGGGGCGCGATTTGTACTGGACGGGATGCCGGGTAAACAGATGGCGATTGACGCCGATCTGAATGCCGGGCTAATCGGTGAGGCTGAAGCGAAAAAACGCCGGTCAGAGGTTACCCAAGAGGCGGATTTTTACGGCTCAATGGACGGCGCCAGTAAATTTGTGCGCGGTGATGCTATTGCCGGACTGGTAATTATGGTCATCAATATTGTTGGCGGATTGATGGTCGGGATGCTCCAGCATGATATGCCACTGTCCCAGGCGGCTGAGAGCTATACGCTGTTGACCATTGGTGACGGTTTGGTCGCGCAGATCCCTGCTCTGGTGATCTCGACGGCGGCTGGTGTCATCGTGACGCGGGTCAGTACCGATCAAGATGTTGGCCAGCAGATGGTTACCCAACTGTTTAATAACCCCCGAGTGATGATCTTGAGTGCTGCGGTGCTGGGCTTGATTGGTCTGGTACCGGGTATGCCCAATTTTGTGTTTCTGCTGTTTACCACCGCACTGTTGGCGCTGGCCTGGTGGATGAGAGGAGAAGTCGCTGCGGACACGTCTTCTGGCGGCACCGCAGAGCCTATGGTTAAAGAAAACCAGCCGATCGTTGAGGCCAGTTGGGCAGATGTTCAGTTGGAAGACCCTTTGGGGATGGAAGTAGGATATCGGTTGATTCCCATGGTTGATTCTCAGCAAAACGGTGAACTGTTGGGCAGGATCCGAAGTATTCGAAAGAAATTCGCCCAGGAAATGGGATACTTACCACCCGTTATACATATCCGAGATAATTTGGAGTTACAGCCGGCAGCATATCGTATTCTGATGAACGGTGTTGAAATCGGACACGGAGAATCGCATCCAGGTCGGTGGATGGCAATTAATCCAGGTAATGCAATTGGAAAACTACCCGGGGATGTGACCCAGGATCCGGCTTTTGGTCTGCCCGCCGTGTGGATCGAAAGTGCATTGAAAGAGCAGGCTCAGGCTCAGGGATTCACCGTGGTTGAGGCAAGCACCGTGGTGGCCACACATCTTAATCACTTGATTACAGTACATGCCAGTGACTTGTTTGGCCGACAGGAAGCCATGCTGTTGATGGAGCGGGTTAGCAAAGAGATGCCAAAGCTGACAGAGGATTTCATTCCTGGTGTCGTCACGCTTACTGTATTGCATAAGGTATTACAGAATTTGCTGGCTGAACGGGTGTCGATTAAAGACATGCGAACAATTATCGAAACCATATCAGAACATGCGGTGATACAAAAAGATCCAAATGAGTTGACGGTGGTTGTTCGTGTTGCCTTAGGGCGAGCGATTACCCAGCAATGGTTCCCGGGGCAGGATGAAATACAGGTGATAGGCCTGGATTTTGGTCTGGAAAAAATATTGTTACAAGCGTTGCAAAATGGTGGTGGACTGGAACCCGGTTTGGCTGACCGGGTATTGGAACAGGCAAAGCAGGCGGTGCAGCAACAGGAAGCACTCAATGCTCCGCCTGTTTTATTGGTTAATCATGCCCTGCGCCCGTTGTTAGCGCGCTTTTTACGTCGTAATGTGCCGCAACTGGCCGTTTTGTCGAATCAGGAAATTAATGACAATCGCCAGATACACATGACGTCGGTGATTGGTGGTGCCGCAAAATGACGAAGAAGCTATATGTACTTATGTTGATGTTGTTTGTACAGACCGGTATGGCCGCTGATGGAAGCTGGGATGGTGGCGGTTCAAATGTAGTGATAAGTCAGCGAGGAATATCCACGTCATCTCCAGTTATGCGTCCTCATGGCGTTATTCCCCCTGGGCGGATCATGACGTCTATTCATTGGAATTATAAATTGCAGGCGTTTCCTCCACCAGGACTGAGAGTCGCCTTATGTACACCAGGTCTTTGTGTTCCTTTGGATGGGGGCAGTGGAAGTACTCAGGCTTTACAAGGGATTGATGCCAATAATCCGCTTTATTTTTTATATATGCTGCCGGGGAAAGGTGCGACTAAACCACCGGTACGTGTGCTTACCTACCAGGTATTGGTGAATTATCGAGAACAGCATTGAAGGTGAGGGAGCTTAATCTGTTTGACTCATTTATCATATAGTCTCAAACGCCAAATTTTCGGCCCAGCTTATTTCCCTGACGGTGAGATTGACCATCCGGTCCATAGAGGTTTGTGGGCTGGTTTTTCTTTTCCAGAAAATTGAGAGCCTCTTGCGTATGTTTCAAGTGCTGCTCAAGAAGAAGACCATTTTGGTGATTATTTTGGCTCAGATGGCGGGTCTGACTCTGAATAGCCAGCCAGGCCTCGTTTAGTTTGGCGTCCTGATCGTAAGGAGCGTTAATGGAGAGAGTTTGCTCCATCTGAATTCGCAACTTGTCAAAATGACTGAGAGTAGATAGCTGCTCATTTTTATTTTCAGTTAAACGATGCAAAAAAGCGGCATTAACCCGACCTGCGCTTAACTCTTGCTGTTCTTGCGTCAGGATATCATCCAACTGGCGCAGAGAATCTTGCATATGATTCAAAATATCAAACATGTCCATTGCCGGCTTGCTCATAATCCGTCTATTCCTGATTGCGCCTCTTCAATCAGTGCATCCGCTATTTTGCCCGCATCAATTTTCAGCTCACCATTACGGATCGCCTGTTTCAGGCTTTCAACTTTTTCTATATCAATATCATGCTCGTTTGCTTGAGTGAGTTGCGTCTGAGCATTACTGATATTTACCTGTGTTTCTGTGGTAACGGTACTTTGTGCCGAGGTATTACTGGTCTTGCCTTTGGCATGCAGGGGTAACTCTGTATCCTGACTCTGAACAGATTTTACCCCTGATATCGGGCGTGTACTATCGATACTCATGATGTCCTCTCAGGTCATTTTGGCAAACAGGCAACGAACGTTATGACTAACTATCGGCTAACTGAGCAGAATCTTTAATTATTTATAACGCAACCTTAACGGTACCGTCAGCGTCCACTGAACCATTTACTATCTGACCAGAATTCATCCTGACTCTGACTTTATCATTCAACACGGCATTATTCATTACTTTACCTTCACTGCTGATACTAAAACCAGCTCCGCTGGCGATGACCTGCACCGTTTGCCCGGATTTGACCGCCCATGGCTGACGGAACATTCTTGCTTGAAGTGGCTGTCCGGCGCCAATCATCCGTTGGCTAACGGAACCCAGAACCTGGTCGATAGAGGTTACCGGCATAGTGGTGAAGGTATCGAGTCTTCCTCGCTGCCATGCAATATCATCCGCACTGATTTTATGTTTAGGGGCAATCGGACGCGAGGTGACAAGATAGTTTCCCGTCACCTGTACGCTGGTCTGCACGAAATACTTGTCAGCGCCACAGGTGACTTTAATACTCAGATTACCCCAGATTTTATTTCGTGACGGAAGGGCAAACTGTGGAGCCGGGCAGTCTGAGAGACTGGACTCAGGCGTTTTTATCCTTACATCAATATGTTCCACAGGAATAGTAATCTGCTGGCGGATAAATGTTTCTATTTGTGAGGATAACGCCGTTGATGATGGCTCACTGGAAAAGGCCGACATGCTAGCCAGTAGAGCTAAAGCGCCGTTAACATAAACCAGTCGATTGCCCTCCATCATCTGCCCTCATCATTGATCTAACGTTTTAATCTGCTGCACATTGTCGCCGGGAATATATTTTATTGCTGCTAGTGTACCTTCTCATTCATCAGGCCAATCGAAAAATTAGCTATTCATTTCCCGCTTATTCTGACGATAGGGCTATCTCTATCCCGTTTATGCTATCTGCACTGGATAGTGTCTGCTGATATATATTCCTGGGGAGAAATTAGAAAGATGCTGGACAAACTTGATGCAGCCTTGCGCTTTCAACAGGAAGCTCTGAACTTGCGTGCGCAACGGCAGGAGATCCTGGCTGCCAACATCGCCAATGCGGATACGCCGGGTTATCAGGCGCGCGATATTGATTTTTCCACGGAATTAACCAAAGCCATTGAACAAGGCAGGGCGTCTGGGTCAGGGCTTTCTCTCTCAATAACATCATCCCGACATATACCCGCACAGACGTCGTCTTTACCATCATTGGACCTGTTGTATCGGGTTCCCGATCAGCCTGCATTGGATGGTAATACGGTCGATATGGACCGGGAACGAACTAATTTTGCGGATAATAGCCTGCGTTATCAAACCGACCTGACCGTTTTGGGCGGGCAGATTAAAGGTATGACGGCAGTTCTACAGGATAAATAACGCCTTATGTCATTAATTAATATTTTTGAAATTTCAGGTTCGGCACTGACGGCGCAGTCCCAGCGTATGAACGTGAGCGCCAGTAACCTGGCCAATGCTGACAGTATCACCAGCCCCGATGGTACGCCATACCGCGCCAAGCAGGTGGTGTTTAAAGTGGCTGCGCCTGCTGGTCAGGACATCGGTGGCGTACAGGTAGAGAGTGTTGTTGAAGATCCGTCACCCGACAAACTGGTCTATCAACCTGGTAATCCACTTGCTGATGAACGGGGTTATGTTCGTATGCCAAATGTTGATGTTACTGCCGAAATGGTTAACTCCATTTCAGCCTCAAGAAGCTATCAGGCTAACGTGGAAGTCTTGAACACGGCAAAAACACTCATGCAAAAAACGCTGACATTAGGGCAGTAACCGGAGGGAATATGAGCATTGCTATTTCAGTTAATGAATCAACGGATTCCAGTACGATTACCACAACATCGTCATCAGCATCCAGTAGCAAGGATCTTCAAAGTGAGTTTCTGACGTTGCTGGTGGCGCAATTGAAAAATCAGGATCCTACCGATCCGATGGATAATACCGAACTAACCAGCCAGTTAGCGCAAATCAGTACGCTCAGCGGTATTGAGAAACTGAATACCACGCTGGGGTCTATTTCCGGGCAACTGGATACGAGCCAGGCATTACAGGCCTCGACGCTGATTGGCCATGGCGTGCTTGTCTCGGGTAATAGCATTGTGGTTGGGGAAAGTAGTTCGGTCACGCCTTTTGGCATCGAACTGGATAGTGCAGCCAGCAATGTTACGGTGACCATTAAAAATTCGAGTGGCAGCACAGTACGTACTGTTAATTTAGGCGAGCAAAGTGCGGGTGTTCAGACATACAGCTGGGATGGTACGGATGACACCGGCGCCGCTGTTGCTGAAGGTAGCTATACCTATACGGTGACTGCTACATCGTCATCCGGAAGCAGCGTGGTGGCCACGCCGCTTAAATATGCACTGGTTTACGGTGTTAATACGAGTTCAGACACAGCCACGCTCAATTTGGGCCTGTCGGGAACCGCAACGCTTAGCGATGTTAAGCAGATTATTTAATTTCTAACTCTCTACGTTGGGTGCAGATATCTATAGCGCTTTGCGTAACTTACTTTATTCAAGAGGTACCCGGCTATGGGTTTTTCACAGGCAATTAGTGGCTTAAATGCAGCGTCCAGCAACCTGGATGTGATCGGTAACAACATCGCTAACTCGGAAACAACGGGTTTTAAATCGGCATCGGTATCTTTTGCCGATATTTTTGCTTCCTCTCAGGTCGGTCTGGGGGTCAAAATCGCATCGGTCAGTCAGGACTTTAGTGATGGTACGGTTGAGTCTACCGATCGTGGTTTGGACGTGGCTATCGCGGGAAACGGCTTTTTTCGGATGGTTGACGAAAATGGCTCGGTTTACTATTCGCGAAACGGAGAACTTTCACTGGATAACGAGCGCAATCTTATCAACAGCAGTGGTTATTATCTGACAGGCTATGCAACAACGGGGACGCCGCCGACCATTAACACGGGTGCCGAACCTACGGTTCTTAATATTTCTTCCAGCGATATTGCTGCTCAGGCCACCGGCAGCGCCTCCATGGTGCTGAACTTGAACTCCAGCGCCGATATAGTTACCACCACACCGTTTGATGCAACGGATTCCAGCACCTATAGCTATTCGCGTACGTTGACCACCTATGACAGCTTGGGTAATACCCATAACATTAACCTGTATTTTGTTAAAACGCTGGATAATAACTGGGAAGTTCACGGTATTGACAGCAGTGATGCGAGTGCAACCTCCGAGCTTCTTGGTACGTTAAAATTTAATAGCAGCGGCGCGTTAGAGGATGTTCTGGATGAAACAGGGGTATCAACTGGCTCTACCTCTCTAAGTGTATCAACCAACGGCATCAACGGTTCTGCTGACAACACCTTTACTCTGGCATTCACCGGCACCACTCAGCAAAGCGCCAGCAACAGCAGCATCAGCAGTTCTGATCAGGATGGTTATACGGCTGGCAGCCTCTCTTCTTATACCATTAATAACGATGGCACTATCACTGGCACTTATTCAAACGGGAAAACTCAGCTACTGGGCCAGATCGTCATGGCTAGCTTTGCCAACCCGCAGGGTCTGAAATCCGAAGGGAATAATGTCTGGTCATCAACCTCATCTTCTGGTGCGGCGATTGTGGGCACGGCGGGACTCGGGGTATTCGGGACACTCACCAGCGGTGCGCTGGAGTCGTCAAACGTCGACCTGAGCTCAGAACTGGTCAATATGATCGTCGCTCAGCGTAACTATCAGTCGAACGCACAGACGATTAAAACACAGGACGCCATTCTGAACACCTTGGTGAACCTGCGCTAATAAAACGTACAGGATGGCTTTATGGATCACGCGATTTACACGGCTATGGGCGCTGCCAGTCAAACGCTGGAGCAGCATTCTGTTATTGCCAATAATCTGGCTAATTCATCCACGCCAGGCTTTCGGGCGCAGCTAAGCGCCATGCGCGCGGTTCCGGTAGAAGGGCCGTCGTTGCAAACGCGGACGCTGGTAGTGGCATCAACGCCGACGGCAGATATGTCTCAGGGACCGTTGAATTATACGGCGCGCGCTCTGGATGTCGCTCTGCAAGATCAGGGCTGGCTGGCCGTGCAGTTGCCAAATGGTGAAGAAGCTTATACACGCAATGGCGCCATCCAGCTTGATGCCGAAGGACAATTGCGGATTCAGGGCTATCCCGTTGTTGGTGACGGTGGCCTTCTGGCTGTGCCCACCCAGGCGAGTATTACTATCGCGGCGGATGGTACGGTTTCCGCGCTGGGTGATGGTGATAACCCTAACACGATTGCTCAGGTGGGCGCACTTAAGTTAGTGGCCTCAGAGCCGGGGCAGTTGGTCCGTGGCGACGATGGTCTTTTCCATCTGACTGATGCGGCTCGCCAGCAAGTAGGTAACGAATTGCCGAACGATGACGCGGTCAGGGTCATGCCTGGGGTACTGGAAGGAAGCAATGTGAATACGGTTGATTCCCTGGTTGACATGATTGGTAATTCCCGTCGTTTTGAAATGCAAATGAAGATTATCAGCAGCGTTGATCAAAATGCCGAACGCGCTAACCAGTTGCTATCCGTCAGCTAATTTTTATTAAGGAAATACTATGATCCGCTCTCTCTGGATTGCCAAAACCGGGCTTGATGCTCAGCAAACCAATATGGATGTTATTTCTAACAACCTGGCGAACGTGAGCACTAATGGGTTTAAAAGGCAGCGGGCGGTATTTGAGGATCTGCTCTATCAGACCGTTCGTCAGCCGGGGGCTCAGTCATCGGAACAAACCACGTTACCTTCCGGTTTACAATTGGGTACAGGCGTGCGTCCTGTGACGACTGAACGTTTACACAGTCAGGGCAACCTGGAGCAAACCGAAAATAGCAAGGACGTTGCTATTAACGGCCAGGGTTTTTTTCAGATTCAGTTACCGGACGGCACCACGGCTTACTCGCGCGATGGTTCTTTTCAACTTGACGCCAACGGTCAATTAGTAACATCCAGCGGCTATGCGGTACAGCCCGCAATTACCATACCGGACACCGCTTTAACCATGACGGTGGCTCGTGATGGTATTGTCAGCGTAACGCTACAGGGACAAACGGCGGCCAGCCAGGTTGGGCAGCTAACGCTCAGTACATTTATTAACCCTACCGGGCTGCAAAGTCTGGGCGAGAATCTGTATCAGGAAACGGAAAGTTCCGGTGCGCCAACCGAATCCACGCCAGGACAAAATGGCGCAGGGCTTCTGTATCAAGGCTACGTTGAAACCTCAAACGTCAATGTCGCTGAGGAATTGGTTGATATGATTCAGGTTCAGCGTGCGTATGAAATTAACAGTAAAGCCGTGTCGACCTCCGATGCTATGTTGCAACGCTTAACACAGCTCTGAATTAATCACTGACATAAAGAGAACATAAGGTTAAGCATGTTGTGTTGTTGGACTTCAAAGCCTTTATTATGGCAAAGGCGACTAAGCTGGCCGTTACTGGCGACGATGATTTTGACCGGGTGTGCATACATCCCGCATAAGTCTCTGGTGGATGGCGAAACCAGCGCATTGCCTGCGCCAGCTCAGTTGTATGCGACCAATGGTTCTATTTTCCAGTCCGTGCAGCCCATGAACTATGGTTATCAGCCATTATTTGAAGATCGTCGGCCCCGGAACGTTGGGGATATCCTGACCATTACCTTGCAGGAAAATGTCAGCGCAAGTAAAAGCTCATCGGCGAATGCCAGCCGCGATGGTTCCTCATCCGTTGGGTTGACGACGGTACCGCGTTCATTAAACGGGCTGCTTGGCAATGGCAAAGCCGACCTGACAGCATCGGGCACGAGTGATTTTGAAGGGGCCGGCGGGGCCAGTGCGCAGAATACGTTCTCAGGAACGATCACCGTGACAGTCAGTGATGTTCTGACCAACGGTAATCTGAAAGTGATAGGAGAAAAGCAGATAGCTATTAACCAGGGTGCTGAATATATTCGGTTTTCCGGCATAGTAAATCCAAGGACAATCACCGGAAGTAATTCTGTTGTATCAACCCAGGTAGCCGATGCCCGAATTGAATATGTTGGTAAAGGCTATATTAACGAAGCGCAGAACATGGGATGGCTGCAACGATTCTTCCTTAACATTGCACCGTTCTAAGAGGTTAATTATGTCAATGTATCGTCAACTGGTGATGTGCGCACTTTTTACTCTGACGTTGATTTCATCTGCAACGGCAGAGCGGTTGCGAGATTTGGTTGACATTCAAGGCGTGCGAGATAATCCGCTTATTGGTTATGGTCTGGTGGTCGGTCTGGATGGAACGGGCGATCAGACAACCCAAACCCCTTTTACCACGCAAAGTCTGATCAATATGCTCTCTCAGCTAGGTATTACCGTTCCCAGTGGAACAAATATGCAGCTGAAGAATGTTGCCGCAGTCATGGTAACCGCTAACTACCCGCCTTTTGCCCGCGCAGGACAAAAAATTGACGTAGTCGTTTCTTCTCTGGGATCGGCTAAAAGCCTGCGAGGCGGAACGCTGTTGATGACGCCACTGAAGGGAGTAGACAACCAGGTTTATGCTCTGGCCCAGGGTAACTTGCTGGTAGGAGGGGCCGGGGCTTCATCAGGTGGAAGCCAGGTTAAGGTTAACCAGCTTTCCGGTGCCAGAATAAATAACGGTGCGATTATCGAAAGAGAGCTTCCCAACACATTTGGTAATTCGAACCGGATTAGCCTGCAACTGAAGCAGGAAAATTTTAGTCTCGCGCAACGTATCAGTGACGCCATTAACCGTCAGAATAGCGTTGGTAGCGCTCAGGCGCTGGATGGTCGTACGGTAGAAGTCGTATTGCCGCAAAATAATGCCCAGCAGGTTCGATTCCTGGCACAAATACAGGATATCCATGTAGACGTGGGGGAAATTGATGCCAAAGTTATTATCAATTCCCGTACCGGATCTGTTGTCATGAACCGGAATGTTATGCTGGATTCCTGCGCTGTGGCTCAGGGTAACCTGTCTGTTGTCGTCGATAATCAACAGGCTGTTAGCCAACCTAATACGCCTTTGGCGGGGGGGCAGACGGTTGTAACGCAGCAGACGGAAATATCTGTTCGGCAGGAAGGGGGATCCCTGCAACGTGTTAATGCCAGCGCGAATTTAAATAATGTGGTGCGGGCAATGAACGCCCTGGGAGCAACGCCAATGGATTTGATGTCGATTCTACAGGCAATGCACAGTGCGGGCTGTTTGAAAGCGGAAGTGGAGATTATCTGATGTTACCGTCTGGCAACCTGATGGATCAGGCCTCTGCGGCCTACGATGTGCAATCCTTGAATGGATTGCGCCGTGAGGCGGTACAGAATACGCCGGGATCATTGCACAAAGTGGCTCAGCAGGTTGAGGGACTATTCGTCAATATGATGTTGAAGAGTATGCGTAATACGCTACCTCAGGATGGTCTCCTGAGCAGTGATCAAACGCGTATGTATACCAGTTTGTATGATCAGCAAATAGCTCAAAATTTGTCGGCAAAAGGCTTGGGGCTGGCAGATATGATGGTCAAACAATTGAGCCAGCACGCAGCGACGGAGCCAGACGAACAGGTTGGCAAAACCCCCATGCCGCTGGGGCAGGAACGACTGGCGAGTGCCGCCATGCCGCCGGTCCTTATTGGTGAATTCCTACGCCGTACACAGTCGGAAACTGCTGCGAAGCAAAATGCGGTCGCCGGTTATTCGGCGACCAATGGGTCTTTTGCTGATCGTCTGTCTGTCCCGGCCATGATAGCCAGCTTGCAGAGTGGTATACCGCATCAACTCATTATGGCTCAGGCGATGTTGGAGTCAGGATGGGGAAAACGAGAAATCATGACCAATGATGGCAAAACCAGCCACAATATTTTTGGTGTAAAAGCCGGCGGTAACTGGGACGGCGAAGTTACGTCTGTCATGACCACCGAATATAAGAATGGTCAACCTTATAAGCTAATGCAAGATTTCAGAGTATACGATTCCTATCTGCACGCATTGAATGACTATATCACTCTACTGACAAAAAACGCTCGCTACAAAGACGTGTTGGATGCAAATAGTGCGGAACAGGCGGCCTATGCTTTACAGAAAGCAGGCTATGCGACAGATCCGAAATATGGCGAGAAACTGGTTCAAATTATTGAACAAATTCGTAGTTCTGCCCAGAAAGCGGCGCGGGTTTATACGCACGATTTAAACACTTTATTTTAATTTTTTATCACAATCTTTACCTGAGCTTCCCCTCAAGTTTCATTCCTGGACGCCGATAAATAGAGTAGACGAAACGTTATCGGGTCTCCCCGATGGCAGAAGAAGGAAATATAATGGCCAGTTCTTTGATTAATATTGCATCTTCAGGCCTGAAGGCGGCAAATCTTGCGTTGAGCACCACATCAAATAATATCGCCAATGCTAATACCGATGGCTATAACCGGCAGAGCGTCAAACTGGCGGAAAGCGCGGGGACGATGACCAGCTATGGCTCAGCAGGTACTGGTGTGTCGATTTTGACGGTTGATCGTGCATACGACGCTCTGGTTGTTGCACAGCTGCGTTCAGCGACGGCCAGCTACGAGTCGATTAATGCCTATTATGAGCAAATTTCTCAGGTGGATAACCTGCTTTCCGATAGTGAAAGCAGCCTTTCTACTATGATGTCTTCTTTCTTCGCCGGTTTACAGTCGTTGACGGAAAATGCCAGTGATACTTCAGCTCGTCAGACAATAATCAGCAGCGCGCAAAGTCTGGTAAACCAGTATGTCAGCGCGGATACCTACCTTCGCGATATGGATAGCGCGATTAACCAGCAACTGTCGACAAATATTGATTTGGTTAACAACTACGCCACCCAAATTGCCAATATCAACCAGCAAATAACCCGTCTGGGCAGCAGCGGGACTTCGGCAAATGACCTGCTGGATCAACGCGATCTATTAATTGATAACTTGAATAAACTGGTTGGCGTAACGGTCAGCACTCAGGACAGTAATGTCATTAATGTCAGTCTTTCAAATGGTCAAACTCTGGTTCAGGGTAATACGGCTTATCAGTTAGTTGCGGTGAGTTCCAGTGCTGATTCATCCCGAATTACGATTGCCTATGATAACGGTATTGGCGATCCGATTGAGATAAATGAAGATACGCTGACTGGCGGCAGTATTAGTGGATTATTATCATTTCGTAGTGACGTATTGGACAGTGCACGTAATCAACTAGGGCTGATTGCGCTGACTCTGGCGGATAGTTTTAATGCTCAGCACAGTGCTGGGGTGGATTTAAACGGTGAGGCAGGAACCGATTTCTTCAGTTTTTCTTCACCTGGTGTAATAAGCAACACGAAGAACGACGGCACTGCCATCTTGTCTGCAGCCTATACAGATACCAGCGAGGTGAAGGCCAGTGATTATTCATTGAGCTATGATGGCTCTGCGTGGAAGGTGACTCGTGTGTCCGATAATGCCAGTGTAACGGCTACTGTCGATATCGACGATGACGGCAATACAACATTAAGTTTTGATGGGCTAATCGTTACTGTGGATGGCGATGCGTCGGCAAATGACAGTTTCCTCGTCAATACTGTGAGCGATGTTATTAACAGTTTATCTGTCCGCATAACGGATGTCGCTCTGATTGCTGCGGGTAGCGGCGGTGGTGAAAGCGATAATAGCAACGCATTGAAGTTATTGGATTTGCAAAATCAAAACCTGATTGCCGGCAATGCCACCTTTAATGATGCCTACGCGTCTTTAGTCAGTGATATTGGCGTCAAGGCCCAAAGCGCGAAAACCAATAGTACGGTTCAATCCAATATTGTTGATCAGCTTACCACGAAGCAGCAGTCTATTTCAGGCGTTGAACTGAATGAAGAATACATTGATTTGACACGTTATCAACAGTATTACCTTGCCAATGCGAAGGTACTGTCTACAGCAAACACTATTTTTGATTCATTACTGTCGGCAGTGAACTGATTATCCGCCCATGTATGGCATAAATTTAGCAAGAGGACGATCCTATGCGTCTTAGCACCATAAACAGTTACCAAACGTTGATTAAAAATATCAATGAGGTAAATAGTAAATTCCAGAATACGGCTCTACAGATGGCATCGGAGAAGCGTGTTAATGCACCATCGGACGATCCGATAGCCGCTTCCCAGGCAGTTATTTTAGCGCAGGCCCAGGCTGCCAGCAGTCAATATACTGCGGCTCGTTCGAGTGCAACAAATAGTTTAAATCTGGAAAGCACGGTGCTGGAACAGGCTGTTGACGTGATACAAAGCATTCAGACCCTGGTGGTGAAAGCGGGTAATACCACCTACAGTGATGCGGATCGCCAGTCAATGGCGACGGAATTACAGGGATTAAAAGATCAACTGGTGTCTTTGGCCAACACGACGGACAGTAATGGTAATTACATTTTTGCCGGTTATGCAACGGATAGCGCGCCTTTTTCCGTCGATGACGATGGTAAAGTCAGCTATGTCGGCGGCGATACGGCGATAAGCCTGAAAGTGGATTCAAGCCGCACGCTGACTACAGGGAATACGGGCAATAGCGTATTTATGACGCTGGCAGCAGGTTTTACCACTGAGCCTGATGGTTCAACCAGCGAAAGCAATATATTTAATACCATTGATTATGCGTTGGAAGCCCTGAATATGCCTTTGAATGAAAGCACGGATGCCGATACCGAGGCCTATACCGCGCTGATAGACAAAGCTAATCGCGGGCTCAGTAATTCGTTGGATAATATACTCACCGTGCAGGCCGAGGTGGGGAGTAAAATTAACGAATTGACTACGCTGAGTACCATTGGTAGTTCGCGGGATATTTTATATTCGGACCGGATGTCTTCATTAGTTGGCGCTGATCTGATCTCAACCTATTCCGACTATATTTTGCAACAGGCCACCTTACAGGCTGCGCTGCAAGCCTTCTCTGGCATGAAAGATTTATCACTGTTCCAGATTAATGGATAGAACATCTACGTGATTTAAATGTGTTGAAAACCGGACACATTTTTTATGTGTGCCATCGTTAAGATGACACACATTTTTTTTACGCTAATGACCATCAAGACGACAAGTCTGACAATATATTTGCCAATAAATCGAAGACTTCACCAAATATATGTTCGGCGAAAGGGGCAATCAAGGGAATCAATAACCCGATGGTAAATATCCCTATAGTCAGCGTGACGGGAAAACCAATAACAAAGACGGATAGCTGTGGAGACACTCGGTTTAGTATACCGAGCGCCAGGCTAATCATCAGTAATAACGTTATGATGGGCAGGGCCAGCATTAACCCATTAATAAAGATTATGCTCCCGGCTCTGGCTATTGACAGAAAAACATTGGTATCTAACAGCCCGCCGCTAATGGGCAGAGTATGAAAACTATCGGATAGTAAGGAAATAAGCCACAGATGCCCATCAAAGGTAAGAAACAACAACATCGCCAGTAGATTCAGAAATCTGGCTAACACAGGCATATTCGGGCCGCCTGACGGATCGAAAAAAGTAGCGAAAGATAATCCCATTTGCAGACCAATGACTTCACCGGCGATCCGAAAAACAGCAAAAGCCAGCTGCATGGTTAGACCTAAGGTAATGCCAATGATCAATTGCTGAAGGAGTAACCAGATTCCTGCCGCGGAAAAAATGGGTGTTGAATTCAGCTCGATATGCGGGGCGATTAGAAAAGTTATCAGCAGAGACAGACCAATTTTTACCCGAAAGTTAATTTCCCGCTCGCTAAGTATGGGCGCTGTTGCCACTAGTGCCAGCAGCCTGACAAAAGGCCAGAAATATTGCACCATCCATTCACTATAAGACTGGCTGTCAAATTCAATCATGGCTAACCGATAAGGGTTGGCAGGTTACTGAAAAGTGTTCTCATATAGTCAAGGATCACGCTAAGCATCCAGGGGCCGGCGATGAGAATGGTGACAAATACGGACAATATTTTGGGAATAAAAGAGAGTGTCATTTCATTAATTTGCGTTGCAGCCTGTAGCAGACTAACCACTAATCCGCTAAACAGCGCCGCAAGCAAAAGTGGCGCAGCCAGTAACAACGCGATTTTCATTGCTTCGTAACCGAGAGCCATTACTGATTCAGGTGTCATGGTTTTTCCCCAAACTGTTTTTTACATCAACTATAAAAACTCTGTGCCAGGGAACCTAAGAGGAGCTGCCAACCGTCAATAAGAACAAATAGCATCAGTTTAAACGGAAGCGATACCGTAGCCGGTGGCACCATCATCATCCCCAGTGCCATCAGAACACTGGCAACTACTAAATCAATAATAAGAAAAGGAATAAATACGGTAAAGCCGATCTGAAAAGCGGTTTTCAATTCACTGGTTACAAAAGAGGGTAATAATACCCGCATAGGAACGGCTTCCGGACCTTCCGGAGCCGGGATATTGGCCAGCCGCGTAAAAAGGGCCAAATCGGCTTCGCGCGTTTGGCGTAGCATAAATTCGCGCAAAGGTTGGGAGCCACGTTCAAGAGCCACTTCCATACTGATTTCATCCTGACTGAAAGGAAGGTAGGCATCCTGGTAAACCTTAGTCAGTACCGGTGACATAATAAAAAATGTCAGGAAAAGGCTAAGCCCCAGTAATATCTGATTAGGAGGGGCTGAGGGGGTACCCATCGCATTACGTAATAGGCTGAGTACAATAATAATTCGGGTGAAACTGGTCATCATCAGCAGCGCTGCCGGAATAAATGTCAGCGATGTCAGTAGAACCAGTGTCTGAACGGGTAACGTCCAGCTCTGTCCGCCATTTGGCAGTGGCTGACTGACTAACCCTGGTAACTGCGCAAAAACAGAGGGGGTCAGAAGCAGTAGGCTACCCACGATCGGATACATCAACAAGCGGGACGTTTTTAATAAACAGGATGATACGCGTTGGAGCCTATTCATTCCGGCTTTCCCGGACGTTTTAATACTTTTTGCAACAAACGGGAAAACTCCGTTGGCTTTGTCTGTCCGGATTCGGGCATATCATGTGGCTGAGCAGGCAGCGTGTGCAGCAGAGTAACGTTTTGAGTGGTTACTCCTAGTACTAGCCAACTATCATCAACTTCAACAATGACAACTCTTTCCCGCTGACCAACCTGGCATGCAGAAATCACCTTGAGTAATTTGTTTGATTTTGCTTGCGGGGCAAAGCCAAGTTTACGCATGAACCAGGCAATCAAAAGAATAAACAGCAGGATCCCGCCAAGCACGCTGCTGACTTGTGTCAGCAGCATACCGCCAGTCAAGGGAGGTTCAGTCGTTACACTCGACAGCGTGGTCTGAGAAGATGATGAAAGCGAGGTTAACATTAACGGCTCAGGCGACGCATACGTTCAGTTGGAGTAATAATATCCGTGATGCGGACACCATATTTATCAGCCACGACGACGACTTCTCCCTGAGCAATTAAATACCCGTTAATGAGAATGTCCAGAGGCTCGCCGGCCAGCCCATCCAGGGCTACAACAGAACCCTGTGATAAATGCAGCAGCTCCTTAATGGTCATCTTGGTGCGGCCCAGTTCAACCGTTAATTTAACTGGGATATCCAGGATAAGATCGATGTCATGCAACGAACCGATACCTTCTTGTGCATCCAGAGCATTGAAAACACCATCGGTACTACTGGATTCGCTTTTCTCTGCCGCCTGTTGCTCGTTAAATGCATCAGCCCACAGATCGTCCACTGATTCTTTTCCTTCGGACGGGTTCTTGTTGTCACTCATGGGGCTGTTCCTCATCATTCAGAGAATTCAATATGGGGTTAATTAAATGTTCAATACGCAAAGCATATTGCCCGTTCAGGGTTCCGTACTGACCAGTCAGAACAGGAACACCATCCACATGGGCAATTAATCTTTCTGGTTTATCAATTGGCAATACATCGCCGGGCTGCAATTTAAGTATGCGCGACAGGCGTAAAGGAATATCAACAAAATTGGCTATCAACTCCAGCTCTGAATGCTGTACCTGTTTGGTCAGCGTCTCACGCCAGCTTTTATCTTCCTGCTGTGAGTTTTCCAGTGGGGGATTAACCAGCAGTTCGCGTAGAGGTTCAATCATCGCGAAAGGAATGCAGATGTTAAATTCCCCAGTCAGAGAACCAATTTCAACATGAAAAGGCGTTGTCACTACAATATCGTTAGGTGAGGTGGTGATATTGGTGAATTTCACCTGCATCTCGGAGCGGACGTATTCGATATCGAGTTTGTAGATTGCATTCCATGCATCACCATAAGCCTCCAGCGCCAGACGCAACATACGCTTTACGACCCGCTGTTCTGTATGGGTAAATTCACGTCCTTCAACTTTGGTTGGAAAACGCCCGTCACCGCCAAACAGGTTATCGACCGCAATAAATACCAGGCTTGGCGAAAATACAAACAATGCCGTGCCGCGAAGCGGTTTTAAATGAATTAAATTCAGATTGGTCGGTACCGGCAAATTGCGGGCAAATTCATGATACGGGAGTATTTTTATCGCACCAACGGTAATATCTGGGCTCCGCCTTAACAGATTAAACAACCCCATGCGAAACTGGCGGGCAAAACGTTCGTTAATAATTTCCAACGCCTGTAAACGTTCCCGAACGACGCGGCGTTGTGTATTGGGATCGTAGGGTTTGACCTCACCGTCGGCGCCAACCGCTACGTCGGGTGTTTCACTTCCGTCGCTGTCACCATTCAGTAGTGCGTCAATTTCTGCCTGAGAAAGAATGCTATCGCCCATAATATTTATCGCAGTATAAAAGCAGTGAACAGGACATCAGTAACGATCAGGTTCGGTTGACCAGGAACCAGTGGTGTACTCAGAACCTGTTTAATGTCCTCCACCAGTTTCTGTTTCCCCTGCTGTTGAGCCAACTCGATCGCACTCTGGCGGGAAAGCAGCAACAGTAGCCTGCTGCGCACCTCTGGCAAATAATTATTTAACTGTTTGCGCGTCTCTTCATCCGGCAAGCGCAAAGTAAAGCCGACATACAACACCCGGTCAGGATCGTTGTCGGGGTTGACCAGATTAACGGTAAAGGTATCCAACGGCATGAAAACCGGTTCTGGTGGAGGTGGCGCTTCCTGCACGGCAGCGGCTGATTTTTGCTGATGCAGAAACCACCAACTCACGCCTGCTGCTGTGCCGCCAGCGAATATAATAGTAAGCACAACTATAAGCCAGACAGTGCGCTTGCGTCCTGACGGGAGTGCATTTTCAGACATAGCTAAAGATGATTCCTGTTACTATTGATATCCAGTGCAGAATATATTGCCCTGAATTAATGCGTAATATCATTGATTATCCCGTCAATTCCAGCTATCAATAGGATGAATAGACGAAGAAAATCACGTTAACTTGTGCGTTTACTCACACAGATCAGGCAAAAATATCCACTCTGCCAGAAAGAGGCCCCGCGCTGGCTATTACCGAAGCTGGGGCGATCGAACCTGACTGTGTCCCATTGGCATCATTCAGTATATTTTGCTCAGCGGTATGGCTATTCTGGGATTGCTGCTGTGTCTGTTGCTGCCACCCGGGTGAGGTATCGCTACCCACACTGGCTTGCCCCAAATTTATACCATTTTCCGCCATCGAGGTTCGCAAATGAGGAAGCGCCGCTTCCATCGCCGCTCTCACCTGGCTGTTTGCCGAGACCAGATGCAGATGGGCCTGATTGTCATCCAGCTTAAGACTGATTTGCAGCGCTCCCAGTTCCTGCGGGTGAAGACGGAGTTCTGCATTTTGCTGACCGTTACGCGTGAACATAATCACCTGCTGGCTGATAGCCTGCTGCCATTCGCCACTGCCCAATTGAGCGTTGATTTGTGCGGTTACCATTGGGGCAATTGATGCGCTGGTTTGAATTACCGGTGTCTGCGCACTAACGGATACGGGCTGTTGTACGGCAACGTTTATCGCTGATAATGACTGAGCGCTGGCAGATAACCCATCGCGCTGATTAGCTGGTGTGAATGACGAAGCGCCGGATTCGTCCCGGAGTGAAGTCTCTTGGTGAATGCTCTGTGCACGAGTTTTTAAATCAGCGACGGTTTCATTCTGTTCAGACAGACTGCGGCTTGAGAACGAAGATTTAGACTGGGATGTCGTGGCAGCCGATGATAGCGTATTTTGCGTATTATCATCTGATAGCAGATCGCTCTCATCTGTTGACGCGGTCGATGCGGTTGTTGCCTGCGTCAGCGCTGTCAGTATTGGTGACGACGTAGCCAACTCATTTTTCACGGTGGTTTCATTGGCGACTGTACCACTGGCAGCAGACACTGGCGTATTCCCAGTAGACTGACTGGCTTGAATCATCGAGACTAACAGTTGGGTCGCTTCATCCGCTGCTGATAGATTCTGGACGTCCGCTGATACGGTTGGGTTTACGTCAGGGGGTAAAATTATCTGTTGTTCAGTCGGCAGATCGGCAGCGACAAAAGAAATCACGCCGTTTGCATTGTTAACATCAGACGTCTCATCCGATGATGATTTTTTCGTTTTATGGAAGGATATATTTTCCGACGCGACCTCCTGTAATGCCTGATCGGCGTCGTCGATGGCCTGAGCCGTATCCAGATTCTGCGGCGTTGCGTTGTCCGACTGGTTTTTATCCGGGGTTCTTTCTTCTTTCAATGCCGTTTTCTGACTATTGGTCAGCGTAGAGGCAAGAACCTGATCGAAATTTTGCTCTTGTGCAGGAAGATCGGGAATACCACCATTCACAACGCTTTTTTCGATACGCTGATTGTCATTTGTAGTAATCATTGTGACAGTAGACAGATTCATAGCATTATTTCCTCAACGAAGTACGTTGTGCAAACTCATCCATTAGTTTTTGTTCGAGACGGTTTTCCTGTCGCAAAAGTTTCTGTGTGGCTCGTTCATGCAATGTGACAAAAGCATTCAGACGCTGCTGTTTAGCTTGCCAGGCCTGGATTGCCTGCTGTAAGCGCTGATTCCACAATGCCAGCTGTTGTCGATGTTGTTCAATCGCTTTTTCAAGCGTTTGTATAAATTGTTGATAATTATGCCAGTTGCCAGAGTTAATGCCTTTTCCCAGATTATTCTGCAACTGTTGCCTATAATCGTCCTCATATTGTAGCAACATGTCGAGCTGTTTTTGCGCCTGAAGATGCGACTGACGAACTTTTCCCAGTAAAACAGCTGCTTCATCCGCATCTTTTTGTGCCAGATCTCGTAATGTTTCCATTGGCGATTCACTTTTCATTGCGCGCCCTTATCTGTCTGGAAAAGTATGGCCAGATGCTGCCGGGCCGTTTCATAATCGCAACGCTCAAACATACCTTGTTGCAGAAAGGCTTCCATTTGCGGGTACAGTTGAATTGCCCGGTCCAGCATGGGATCGCTGCCGCTGGCATAAGCCCCCACGCTAATGAGATCGCGATTACGCTGATAGCTGGATAACAATTGTTTAAACTGACGAACCATTGCGTAGTGGGGTTCATCGATCAGGGCTGTCATGGCACGACTGATCGATGCTTCAATGTCAATGGCTGGATAATGTCCGGATTCGGCCAAATGGCGCGATAGAACAATATGTCCGTCGAGAATCGCGCGCGCTGAATCGGCTATGGGATCCTGCTGATCGTCCCCTTCGGTCAGCACGGTATAAAATGCCGTGATGGAACCGCCGCCATGTATACCATTACCTGCACGCTCGACCAGCGCGGGGAGCTTGGCAAAAACGGAAGGGGGATAGCCTTTGGTTGCCGGAGGTTCTCCAATTGCCAAAGCAATTTCACGCTGGGCCATGGCATAGCGGGTTAGGGAGTCCATAATCAGCAATACATGCTGCCCCCGATCGCGGAAATCTTCAGCAATGCGTGTTGCATAGGCTGCGCCTTGCATCCTCAGCAAAGGAGAAACATCCGCCGGAGCGGCAATGACCACCGAACGAGCCAGTCCTTCAGCGCCGAGGATATTTTCAATAAAATCTTTAACTTCCCGTCCACGTTCACCGATCAGACCAACGACGATCACATCGGCCTGAGTGTAACGAGCCATCATCCCCAACAGTACGCTTTTACCCACGCCGGATCCGGCAAATAGTCCCATGCGCTGGCCGCGGCCAACGGTCAGCAGCGCGTTGATGGCGCGTACGCCCACGTCCAGCACATGTTCAATCGGTGTGCGCTGTAATGGGTTGAAGGGGGCGGTGAGCAACGGGGCGCGATAGCCTGTTTCCGGGGCGGGGAAACCGTCCAGGGGTTTAGCGCCGCCGTCCAGCACTCTCCCGAGGAGTTCTGGTCCTAACGGAAGTTGTTTCCCCTGCGGGCTGCCTTCTGGCGTTTGCCGGGCATAAACACGTGCGCCTGGGGTAATACCTTCGACTTCTTCCAGTGGCATCAAGAACAGTTTCTGACCATTAAAGCCAACCACTTCGCTTTCAACTTCTTCAGTCTTATGACCATTTTGTCTCTCAATCAAACAGGTTGTACCTAATGGCAGATGCAGACCTGTTGCTTCGAGAACTAACCCTGTCGCACGCGTTAACCGGCCATAGCGGCGTATCGTCGGGGTACTGGCTATGCGTTTTTCAAACACATCCAGTGAAGAGAGCCAGCGAGAGAGGCGCAGCGTCATCATAATTCTCCCGGAGCCGCCAGACGGCATAGTTCATGCCATCTGGTCGCCAGACTGGCATCGAGATCGCCCTCTTCAGCACTGACTTTACATCCGCCGGGGTGAAGCTGGCTATCCGCCAGCAGTCGCCAGCCATGCAGACTCAGTGTTGGGCCAAGAACCTGCTCGACACGTTCGAGATCGGCCGGATTAACGCGTAACTGAGGCTTACCGCTAAGCATCGGTTCCTGTTGAATTAATTGCTGAATCTGATTGAGCAGGGCGGTGCCGTCACAGACCGGCGGTTGTCCTAGAATTTGTTTGGCTGCCGTCAATGCCAACTGCATCAGCCGGGCCGCGATAACGCTGTCCAGTGCATCCAGCGTTTGCTGAAACTCCGTAACCATCTGTTGCAACTGATCGGTCAGCGGTTGCTGCTGCTGTTGGGCATCGATCACCCCCTGCTGCCGGCCGGCTTCTAACCCGGCTTGATAACCAGCATCGTACCCTTGTTTTTGTCCTTGCTTAAACCCTGCCTGATGCGCTTCCTGCTGGACTCGTTCGCGCAATAGTTGTAACTCATCAACCGGTTGGGCGACAATATCTGCGGCATCAGTTTGCTCGTCCGATTCGCTGGATGGCGGTTCTGGCGCCAGCGAGGCTGGCGACACGGCGAAGTCGTCCAGTGTCCAGCGTTGCCATGGCTGATCGTTCAGGGCGTCAGACATAGGTATCCTCACCGCCGCCAATAATTATCTCGCCACTGTCGGCCAGGCGACGAACGATAAGCAGGATGGCTTTCTGTTCGGTTTCCACCTGCGACATACGCACCGGTCCACGAGTGGCCAGATCGTCGCGTAAAATTTCGGCGGCACGCTGAGACATATTGCGCAGGAATTTTTCGCGCAGTGGTTCTTCGGCACCTTTCAGAGCCAACAGCAACGATTCGGACTCCACTTCTTGCAGCAAACGCTGAATACTGCGATCGTCCACATCGACCAGGTTCTCGAACAGGAACATTTCATCGATAATTTTCTGTGCCAGCTCGTTGTCGAATTCTCGCACTGCTTCAATAACCGCTTCTTCTTGCTGCGCTTTCATCAGGTTGATAATCTCCGCGGCGGTGCGAATACCCCCCATCTTGCTGCGTTTGAGATTTTGTCCGTCAAGCAAACCGTTAAGCACTTCGGTCAGTTCGGCCAATGCGGCAGGCTGTACCCCGCCAAAGGTGGCAATACGCAACATGACATCGTTGCGCAGACGCTCATCAAACAAAGCCAGAATATCGGCTGCCTGAGCGCGTTTCAGATGCACCAGAATGGTGGCGATAATCTGCGGGTGTTCATCACGGATAAGATCGGCAGCGCTTTGCGGCTCCATAAAGTTAAGGGTTTCCATACCCGATGTGGTTTCACGGCTTTCCAGAATGTCTTCCAGTAAGCTGGAGGCGCGTTCTTCACCTAAGGCTTTGACCAGCACGGAGCGCAGGTAATCGCCCGCATTTACGCTCAGCGCGGCATATTGTTCGGCATCCGCTTCAAACTCTTTCAGCACTTCTGTCAACTGTTGATGAGAAACCTGACGCATACTTGCCATGGATGCGCTGAGATGCTGAACTTCACGCGTAGAGAGGTGAGTAAACACTTCCGCAGCGCGATCTTCGCCAATCGTCATCAATAAGATGGCGCTTTTTTCTGTTCCGGTCAGACTCATAGTTCACTACCCATCCATTGACGGATTACCAAAGCGACAACGCGAGGGTCGTTTTCGGCCAGCTCACGGATGCGCTGACTTTGCAATTCAGCACTAACACGTTGTTGCGATTTCTTCTGTTGTTCCAGTTCATCTCTGCCCAGTTTAACAACCACGTCATCGTTAATTCCTGCCGCGGTCGCTGCCGCCGCCATCTCTGCTGATACGGTTCTTTTCTGCAATTGAGGACGAACCAGTTTGCGCCATAATATCCAGGCGACAATCAATACCAGTAGCCAGCGGCCGGCGTTAATCAGCAGATCGAAGAACGCCTGCTGCTGCCAGAACGGAAGTTCGCTGCCGCCTTCGGTTGACTGAGTGAAGGGGGTATTGACCACATTAATGGAGTCGCCGCGTTCACTGCTGTACCCCATGGCTTCACGAGTCAGATCCTCGATTTGTCTCAACTGAGCTTCGGTTAAGGCTACTGGCTGGCCATCTTCGCCCGCGGGCAGATAATTGACGACGACAGCTACCGACAGGCGCTGTACGGTTCCCGCACTCTGTTTCGTATGCCGGATAGTACGATCCACTTCATAGTTGGTGGTTTCGTCTCGGCGGGTACTGCCAGGCAAGATGTTGGCGCCGGTTTGTGCGGTTGCTGCGTTATTTTGCCCGGCCTGATTGCCGGCATTGTTGTTTGCATTGGCGGCGGGCGCAGTAATCGGCGCGACGGGGGCAGGGGCCGGTTGGTTGGACAGCGCTCCAGGCACGCCTCCTGAGTTCGGTCCGCCGCGTTGTTCACTCTGACTGAGTTGCTGTGAGCGGATTGCAGCCTTTTCCGGCGTCTGATTAGGTTGATACTGCTCGTCAGTTTGTTCACGACTGGCAAAATCAAGCTGAGCGGTTACCTGCGCGTGAACATTCCCTGCTCCGACCATCGGGGACAGAATGGCTTCAATACGGCGCTGATAACGACCTTCCACTTCATTGGTGTATTTCAACTGGGCAGCGTTCAGGTCGCGACCGGTTCCATCGGACTGCGTCAGCAAACGGCCATTCTGGTCCACCACGGTGACATTATCAGGCGGCAGGCCGGCAACACTACCGGATACCATATAGGCGATGGCATTGATTTGCCCTTCGTCCAGCGCCCGTCCCGGATGCAGATTCAATGTGACGGATGCTGAAGGCGCCTTTTGTTCACGCACGAACAGCGATGGCTTTGGCATGGCCAGATGGACTCTGGCGTTTTGTACCGGCCCCAGTGTTTCAATCGTTCGGGATAGTTCGCCTTCCAGCGCACGCTGGTAGTTAATCTGTTCACTGAATTGGCTGATGCCGAATTTTTCCTGATCGAGCAGTTCAAATCCAACCGCTCCCCCTTTGGGTAACCCTGCTTGTGCCAGACGCAGACGAGTTTCATGCACTTTGTCGGCGGGGATTAATAACGCGCCGCCGCCGTCAGCAAATTGATAAGGGATATTCATCTGCGTCAGTTGCTGCACAATGGCGCCACCATCGCGATCGTTCAGATTGCTGTACAATACCCGATAGTCTGGACTTTTTGCCCATAAGGCCAGCGCGGTAATAATGGCGATAGCCGCAGCGGATGCTATCAATAACGGTATTTTAGGGTTAGCCCGTAAACGGCTGAGCAGCGCTGTCAATCCATCACTACCTTTTGAGAGTGGGTTGCTTTTCACGGTGCTCATGCAATATTCCTGATGGTAAACATCTTGATAATTATTAGTAACAACAAAACAGACTCCCTGATGAGCAATGACGTTACTCGCATCAACAATGGCTGCCTCCAATAGGGAGGAATGACATTATTTCCTTGGAGGTACACATTCGATGGCTGAATTAGCTGTGTTTTTTATAGCTATTTAGCGCGTTAGAAGAAGCGGGAATCTGATATGGTTCCATCATCATTTATTCTGTCGTGGTAATAACATGTCAATTCAGGGTATAGAGTCCGTTCTGCAGCAGTTGCAGGCAACAGCAGTACAGGCACAGGCGGGGGGCGGCGTATCATCCAATGTAAGCAGTGGCGGATTTGCCGCCGAGCTGAAATCTGCCCTTGATAAAATCAGCACACAGCAACAGACGGCTCGCACTCAGGCGCAGGATTTTGAACTGGGCAAACCGGGGATAGCGCTCAACGATGTGATGGTTGATTTGCAAAAATCTTCTCTTTCGTTACAAATGGGCATTCAGGTAAGAAATAAACTGGTTTCGGCTTATCAGGAAATCATGAATATGACGGTGTAATACAGCATCTGTATTATCCGACTACACCGTGTTGCCAAAATATAGCAATCAATGTTTCAGGTGTCGCTAATCTTACGATTAGTCTGACGCTGTCGTTTTTACGCGAACCATCTTAGCTGCCAACTCCGCTGTTCTTGCACACAAAAACACGTGGGGTGTTTTTGAACACAACCTGGGGGCAAGCCCCATGGATTGGATGATTAACCGAGGATCCTTTTACCATTAACGTATTGGTTCTCTTAGCTAACATCCCCCGGCAACATGGACTCATCATCGGCAAATTTATGATAAGCCTGATTCACGGATTTTTGCCGTGATGAAGTTCCAATCAACGTTTTTAACTCTTCCATTCGTGCTTTAAGTAACCGACTGATTTCACTCTCATTATGCAGTATTTGTTGCAGGCAATCCTGAATCTGCTGTTGTTCTGATAACGTCAAAGAATAGGGCTGTTCTTTGGTGTCGATGGGCAGTTCATTGATTGTACTAACGTACTGCTGTTCTAGTTCGATCAACTTCTCCCAGTCAGCCTGCTGCGCCAGTTGAAGCATGTCGGTGCTAAGATTTAGTATACGTTGATAGCCGCTCAGCATGGATTGACTGACGTGCATTACATTTTCCTTGTGCAAAACGCAATAAAAGTTACAGGAACGAATAAGATGACTGATGGATCAATTTTGGCCGCGGCAAGGGATGACTAAACCCGGCCAGATATTAGCCTGCCTTTGCCTGATCCGGCGCATCCTCGCCAATTTGTTTCCATGAGTCGGCGATGCCGCGTAGTAACTCGGTAATCTGAGCTAGCGTCTCACGGTCATTATATAAATTAACGTGCAACAGCTTTCTGACCATATAATCGTATAATTGGGCCAGATTCTGGCTGACTTCCCCGCCTTTTTGCATATCCAGAGAAGCCTGTAGCCCGCTGTTGATAATTCTGATTGCTTTGGTAATGGCATTGCCTTTGGCAACGGTATCGCCTTGCTGGATAAAAATATCAGCGCGCATCAACGCACTCAGCGCGCCATCAAACAGCAGCGTAATCAGTTTATGCGGGCTGGCGCTCATTACGCTGCTTTCCAACCCGACTTTGGCATAAGCCTGAGAACCGTACATTGTCGACATGTGAACTCCGAAATTAACTGTTGCTGGATGTCAGCGCTTCAAACTGGTTGGTCAGATAGGTACTGAGCGTACTCATTTCCGACATCAGTACATCCAGCTTAACAAACTGGGTTTTGTAACGGGCCATGGTGGCTTCTATACTGGTCTGCACCTTGGTGTACTGTTTACTCAGGCTGCTGAGCATATCAGTCACGTCTTCTTTAGCCAGTGCGATCGTTCCCTTGGTATCGGTAAAGGTACTCACCTTAGCCACCATCTGGGTTGCGAGCCCGGTGGTTTTGCCGTCGCCGACGAAGAAGTCACTCACCGCAGACGCATTCTCTGTCAGCGCATTGATCAGGTCAGTATCGTTAACGGAAAGAGTACCGTCACTTTTCAGCGTAATGCCCAGCTCATTGACCACCTTATAAGTATCGCTGCTCTGTGCGGTGCTTAATAACGATTTAAGCTGATTTTTCACCGAACGAAGTACCGAATCCGACGAAAGCACACCGGTGTCCTGCTCAGGATCGGAAAGAGTGGTAAAGGCGGTCTGCAAGGTATTGTAGGCTGTCGCCCAGGCTTTAATCGCGCTGGTGGCGTCGGTAATACTTTTGCTGATAGTCAGCGTTTCCGCTGATGTGGATACGGAAGTCAGCGTCAGCGTCACGCCTTCCGCCGGCACGTCGGTAACGGTATTGCTGCTGCGCTCAATATCCACGCCGTTGACAGTCAGCTTGGCGTTTTGTGCAGCAACGGATTCAAAGCGAGTGGAGCTGGTGTCGCCAAGAATGCTTTCCAGTGCGCTGTCGTTGCTGCTGATGGCGATGGTGTTGGTTTCACCGGTTTCGTTCGAGGTGATGGTCAACTGGTAGCTGTTGTCGCCGGATTGCACAATACTGGCGGTCACGCCGGCGTTGGATGCGTTAATCGCGCTGGCGATACCGGACAATGTGGTTTGCTCATCGGTCAGGCTGATGCTCACCGCGCTGCCGCTGCCGACGGTAATGCTCAATGTGCGATCGCTTAGCCCGCTGGTGCCCAGTTGGGTGGTTTTGCTGTCTTGAGTTTCTGTGACCAGCGTTTGCGCGGTAGCCAACTGCGTTACGTTAACGCTATAGCTGCCGGTGGCGGCGGAAGAGCTGACTTCGGTGGTAAACGCGGTATTGGTGGAGGTTTTTTTAGCATTAAACAGATCGCTGTCGGTCAGCTTTGCCGTGGCGGTGGAATAGGTTTCCAGTGCGGTTTGCAGCGCATCATACGCATCGGATTTATCCTGATAGGCGGTCTGTTTATTGGTGATGACCGTCAACTTTTGCTCTTCCACGGTTTGTAATGACTCCAGTACCGTAGACAGATCCAGACTGGAACCCGTACCTAGTCCTAACGTTGAAGTCAGCGCGCCGACAGTAGATGTAGCGGATGTGATGGTGGTTGCCATAAATCCTTACTCCTGATGAGTGATGTTTAAATCCAGTTTTCTGGTTATCGGCAGCATAGAATAAAAATTTACCTGAAAGAAAAAATATCGTTGCCGTTAATAAGCAAACTGATTACGGCTTTATCTTGCTATTAATTGATATGTACATCGCAAACGTGAAGTGAATGGTATGAGAAAGCACCTATCCGCGCCAGGTTAATACCGCATCTGTGGCGCAATTCACTATCTTGAATAGCGTTGTCATCTCTACCATATACCGTCATTCCTGTGCAGATCGGGATGACGGAGTATAAGAGTACGAAAGTGATGGAATAGGCTCGGCGTAAAAAAATTTTTAAATTAAATGCTAAAGGTTAGAAAGGGTACGCCGATATCAGAGAGGACGGTGGTAGACGCCGTAGGCAGTTAAGCCTGAACCTTTATTGCTAAAACATCCACTGGATGCGTTAAAAGGAACTCCTTATATGGCACAAGTAATCAACACCAACAGCATTTCGCTGATTGCGCAGAATAACCTGAACAAGTCTCAGTCTGCACTGAGTACGGCGATCGAACGTCTGTCTTCCGGTCTGAAAATCAACAGCGCGGCCGATAACGCCGCCGGTCAGGCCATCTCCAACCGTTTCACTTCCGCGATCAACGGTCTGACTCAGGCTTCCAGCAACGCCAGCGACGGTATCTCTCTGGCGCAGACCACTGAAGGCGCGTTGAACGAAATCAACGATAACCTGCAGGCCATCCGTACCCTGACCGTACAGGCGCAGAACGGCACCAACTCTTCTTCTGACTTGACGTCCATCCAGGACGAAATCAACCAGCGTCTGGATGAAATCGACCGTATTTCCACCCAAACCGACTTTAACGGCGTTAAAGTACTGGACGGCAGCAAGACTTCCGTTTCCATCCAGGTCGGTGCGCAGGATGGTCAGACTATCTCAATTAGCCTGTCCAAAATTAACAGAGATACGCTGGGTCTGAGCGGCTTCTCTGTATCGGGCGCGGCGCCGAAGTTGAGCGATGCGGTGACTGCCCTGAATACAGGTAGTACTGCTACGGCTCCGATCAGTGTTAATTTGTCTGACGCAGTTAGTTCTCTGAACACGGCGCTGGGTCTGTCTGGGGACGACGCCCTTACCGCTGACGATATCTCTCTGCACAACGTGCAGACTGCGGCTGGCACTTCAACGACGCAGTATGCGGTTAAATACGGCGATAAAGTTTACGCCGCTGACGTTAGTACTGCTGGTGCTGTATCGCTGGTAACCAACGACCTGAGCATTACGGATAACGGTCTGAGTGGCTTGAAGGAGGATGTATTGGTACAACTGGGTACGGATAGCACCGGTGCCACTGTAGCCTATGCAAACTATAACGGTACGAACTATGTTGCGGATGTATCTAGCGGGACTACAACTAGTATCACAGTTGGGACTACGGCAGAATTCACCGGTGCAGCAACCAGCGATCCGCTGGCGAAACTGGATGAAGCTTTGGCAAAGGTTGATACGTTGCGTTCCAACTTGGGTGCAGTACAGAACCGTTTTGATTCCACCATCAATAACCTGGCCAGCACCACCACTAACCTGAGCGAAGCCCAGTCCCGTATTCAGGACGCCGACTACGCGACGGAAGTCTCCAACATGAGCAAGGCGCAAATCCTGCAACAGGCCGGTACTTCTGTGCTGGCACAGGCTAACCAGGTTCCCCAGACCGTGCTGTCTCTGCTGCAATAAGTTAGCGCCAATCATAATAAATAGGCGAAAAAATGGCGGGTATTTTACCCGCTATTTTTATTTCCAGCGAGTTATACTGCTTTCCGTTTTAATTTGTGAAGTAATAAGTTGTAAATCGCATCAGTAGATATCCCTCATCATTGTTAATTATAGTGAAACGCCAAATATGAAAAATTTACCCACGGTCCCGAAAGGCGTAAGCAGGAAATCACATAGGCAGCACGTGAGTCCAGAAGTGCGGCAGGCGTTAGATCTGCTTCAGACTCAACCAGAAAAAACATTTGAGATAGCGGTTGGTTTGCTGCGCAACGATGAGAAGAATCTATCGGTATTGATGATCGCTGTACGGGCGTTGTTGCAGCTTGGTAAATTTACTGAAGCGGAGAAATATATTAATAAGGTGGAAGAGTACCATCCCAGGCATATAGATGCTTTTTATGCCAGAGCAAGTCTGTTCGAGGCCACCGGGCGGTCAAAAGCAGCGGAAAAGATTTTGTCCGAAGCACTGAAGATGGATCCACATAATCTCATAGTACTTGGTCTTCAGGCTGTGGTGCTAAAAAGGGTGTATAAGTATGATCAGGCTGAAGCTGTGTGGGAAGAACTGGTTCGGGCTGAACCGGATAATGCCATACATTGGAGTAATTTGGGTGCGTTGAAGCTGGACGTTGGTTTATTTAAAGAGGCGGATTTTTACCTGAAAAAAGGAGCGCAGATTGGCAAGGGATACTCTTCTCCTTTCTTTAATCGGATTTCCACTTGGCACTATTGGCCAGATAAAACCGCTGAACAAATTTTAGCGTTATGTAAAGCCTGGCAACCGAAACTTTTTCCTGCTGGCAATGTTGTTCGGGCTGAGGCCAATAGCAAGGTTGCCAATAAGCGCATTCGCATCGGTATGATTTCCGCGGGATTTCGCCGTCATCCGGTTGGTAATATGATTACGCTGGGGCTTTCGCATATTCCTTCGTCACAGATAGAATTCTATGCCTATAGTGAATATGGTGAAACAAATAATGAAGACGATATTACCCAAAGAATAAAAGAATTCTGTACACAATGGAAAGTGACGAAAAGCCTGACCGATGAGGCGTTGGCGCAACAAATCCGTCAGGATGAGATCGATATCCTGTTTGATTTATCGGGTTACGGTGGAGGCACTCGTGTGCTGACTATGTTAAGAGCACCGGCCCCGATTCAGATAAAATGGGTAGGCGGATTGATCAGCAGTACCGGTCTGGCGGTGATGGACTATCTGCTGAGCGACGGCGTGGAAACGCCGCCGGGGGTGGACGGGCTCTATACCGAAAAGTTGATTCGCCTGCCGGATGACTATATTTGTTACGATCCGCCAGCCTATCTGCCGGAAGTAACCGCGTTGCCGGCCGCACAGCGCGGATACATTACTTTCGGCTGTTTTAACAATGCCTCTAAAATCAATGATGTTTTGCTGGAGCAGTGGGCAAAAATTCTGCATGCGGTGCCGGACTCACGTTTGTTCCTGAAAAGCCGTCAGTACAGCAGCCAGAAAATGTGCGAGAGAATTTATGCCACGCTGCAAAAACACGGCATTGAACGCGAACGGATAGAAACCGAATCTTATTCGCCGCACCAGATCTCTCTTTCCCGCTACAATGAAATTGATATCGCGCTGGACTCCTGGCCCTATTCCGGCGGGTTAACCACCTGTGAGGCGATGGCGATGGGGGTGCCGGTGGTGACGTTACCCGGCCCGACGTTTGCCGGCCGTCATTCCGCCACCCATTTGGTGAACGCGGGCATGCCGGAGCTGGTGGCCAATAACTGGGAACAGTACATTGACATTACCGTGGGGCTGACGCGGGATTTGGCCAGCCTGAGCGTAATTCGCCAGCATTTGCGCGATATTCTGCTGGCTTCCCCCGTTTGTGACGGCAAGCGGTTCGCCAGACACTTTTCCGATGCCATGCGGGCTATTTGGCAGCGCTACTGCGAAGGCAAGAAACCCGAAGCATTGACGTTAAGCAACGATTTTCTGCCTTATTTCCATGATGATAAACAACCGGTGACGTTGCAGCATCCAATGGAAGAAAATACTGACAAAAATGACGCGGATGCGCCGTTCGATTTTAAACTCGCGGGGAAAATTATTGCGCTTGATGATGGTGGTAGTATTGCTGTAAGCCCCTCGTTTACGCCGTTGGTGGCGACCGAAGCGTTTCATTTTGTTATTACGGATCTCGTTGGAAGAGTTCAAAATAGCCATTTCCCGTTGCGAAAAAATGACATACAGCATGTTAAATTCCATGGTTTGGGGGATGGACAGCCAACGCCTGTCTATATGTGTCTTGCCGAAGAATACAGCAGCAACCTGAAACCGCTGGTAACGCAGCAACAACGGGTGATTGCTGAAGTAATGGCGCAAACGGTGAAACTCGATCACATCGACGGGCTGGAGCAACTTGATTGGCTTATTCTGGATAATCGTTACGATATTGGTAAAGTGATCGCCAATGGCGAGCGGATACTTTCGAATTGCCTTGCCGTTGAGGTGCATATCAGTTTTGCGGCAACGCATCAGAATCAGCAGTTATTCAGTGATATTACCGCATTGCTGGCGCAGTATGGTTTTGCTTTCCATACGTTGACAAAAATCGAGTATGCATCACCAACTCATATCGATGAACGGAATACGCTGCCATCTTCCAGAATGCTAGCCGCCGCCGCTGTCTATGTGCCGAATGATGCCCGGTTGCATACAATGACAGTAGAACTGCGTGAAAAATTGGCGTTTATTATGCACACGGTTTATCGGGCGCATGATTTTGTCTATTCAGTATTGAAAATAGATTCTGAAGAGAGGGCCAAACGTTATTTCAACGACTACCGTTCCAGCAAAGCCGATCGTGCATCTCCGGCTGCGCCGGAGATGAGGGGGATCCCCCTCATTCCTGATAGACCAAGGATGTCAGAAAAGGAAATACAACTGTTTGAACGCTATCTGAAACAGGCTAAATCTTACTTTGAATTCGGTAGTGGCGGTTCGACCAAACTTGCAGCTAAAAATGATGTGGAAATATTTGGTGTTGAAAGCGATAAGCAATGGGTAGAAACGCTGAAAAAAGAGGGCGGCCCACTCTGTAAAGTTGAATATGTAGACATTGGTCCGACACAGGCGTGGGGATATCCGGTCAATAATACGTATCGGGAAAAATATCCGGATTATAGCGAAGCGATTTTGCAGTATGATAGCGCTTTTGATTTTATTCTTGTTGATGGTCGTTTTCGCATCGCCTGTACGCTTAATGCAATAAAGCACACGTTAGAAAAGCAAAAGAATATTGCAGATACGCTGATCTTTATCCATGACTTCTGGAACAGACCTAATTACCATGCTGTGCTGATGTTTTTGGACATAGAAGAGAAAGTAGATAGTGCAGGAGTTTTTAAGCTAAAAAATCATATAGATATTGCATTGCTTAATAAAATGCTGGAAGAATATAAATATATTCCCCAGTAAAATAATATAAAGGCACCTGATTACGGTGCCTTTTATCCAGCATACGGCATTAATTCTCTTTATGTATGTAAGATGGGACTGTCATGAAAATAGCCATTGCAGGAACAGGATATGTTGGGTTGTCAAATGCGATACTTCTGGCACAGCATAATGAAGTCGTTGCTGTCGATGTTGTCGCCGAAAAAGTGGCAATGCTAAATGAGGGTAAATCTCCCATTGTCGATAAAGAAATTGAAGATTTTCTTCTGCATAAGTCGTTGAATTTCAAGGCGACACTGGATGCGGTTACCGCATACCAAAACGCGGATTTTATTATTATCGCCACGCCAACTGATTATGATCCTGAAACAAATAATTTCAATACGGACTCCGTTGAATCAGTAATACAGCAGGTACTGTCTTTCAATCCCGATGCGGTTATTGTGATTAAATCAACTATACCGGTTGGTTATACGCAGAAAATTAGAAGTAAATTCAATACGGATAATATTATTTTTTCGCCAGAGTTTTTACGAGAAGGAAAAGCTCTTTACGATAATCTTTATCCTTCCCGTATTATTGTCGGCGAACGTTCCGAGCGTGCTGAGCAATTTGCTCATTTATTACTACAGGGGGCGATTAAAAAAGATGTCCCAGTCTTATTCACCGAGCCAACAGAAGCAGAAGCGATTAAATTATTTTCAAACACATATCTGGCAATGCGGATCGCTTATTTTAATGAACTGGATACTTATGCCCAGTCTTTAGGCCTGCAAAGCAGGCAGATCATTGAAGGAGTCGGGCTGGATCCAAGGATTGGAAATCACTATAATAATCCTTCATTTGGTTATGGTGGCTATTGTCTTCCTAAAGATACGAAACAACTTTTAGCGAACTACGCCAGCGTCCCTAACAATATTATTCAGGCTATTGTTGCTGCAAACAGTACGCGTAAAGATTTTATTGCAGAGTCAGTAATAAAGATGAATCCGAAAGTCGTCGGAGTTTATAGACTGGTGATGAAAGCTGAATCTGATAATTTCAGAGCATCAGCTATACAAGGCATAATGAAACGGATAAAGGCTAAAGGTATTGAGGTTGTTGTTTACGAACCCAAACTGCATGATAAAGAATTTTTTCGATCTCGGGTTATTAATGATCTAAACTCATTTAAATCATTATCGGATGTCATTTTAGTTAATAGAATGTCGTCAGACCTATTAGATGTTGCAGATAAGATTTATACTCGTGATATCTTTGGTGTAGATTAACGTTGGATTTATAAATAACCACTCCAGTGAGAAAATTGTTGCAGTTACCATAGTGAAGTGGCGTTATGCAATCGTCAAAAATTTCTCAGTGATATCAATACGCAACACACGGGATTTTCCTTCTGTGCATCTGCCGCTGACATTCAGGCGCTACGGCGGGAAATGCGTCATTGAGCACCAGATACGTTGGACTGACTGGAACATTTCAACCTCCATCCGTTGGCGCAGCGGATTTCTATCACGGCATTCCCGCCGATCAATTTGACGGTGCCTGGACGAGAAGATCAAAACCCATCGCGGGCCGCATTGTTAGAATTGGTACAGAAGCATATTCGCACGCATGATATGTTGGGGCTGGCACGGGCGGGATCTCGCGTTGTTGATGGCGGGCTGGAAACCATATGAGGAAGCGGCGGGGCAGATAGGATAAGATGACCGCGCTGTCTTTTACAACCTGGCATGTTTCTCGTATCCTAAATAACCCCTCTTTTACGTCCCTATTCATGCAATTGGCTACTCTACGCAAAAGCATAATAGTGTCGATAACATTATTATCGTAGGTATTTGTCACTGTGAGCGATCTGTATACCGCCGAAGGCACAATGGATAAGAATTCCCTGTGGAAGCGCTATGTTCCGTTAGTGCGCCATGAGGCGCTACGTTTACAGGTCCGTCTCCCCGCGAGCGTTGAGCTGGATGATTTACTCCAGGCTGGAGGTATCGGTTTGCTCAGCGCGGTTGAGCGTTATGATTCGTTGCAGGGTACGGCATTTACAACTTATGCCGTACAACGAATCCGGGGCTCAATGCTGGATGAACTACGCAGCCGCGACTGGGCTCCCCGGAGTGTGCGGCGTAATGCGCGGGAAGTGGCACAAGCGATGCAACAGGCTGAACAGCAGCTGGGTCGAGCGCCAACAGAGCAGGAAGTCGCGCATGCCTTGGATATTTCGCTGGAGGATTATCGTCAGATTTTGCTGGATACCAATAACAGCCAGCTTTTCTCTTACGATGAATGGCGTGAAGAACATGGCGATAGCGCAGAAGCGTTGTTGGAAGGAAATGAAGATGCTAATCCATTGCATCAGTTGATGGAAGGTAATTTACGCCATCGGGTAATGGAGGCAATAGAGAATTTACCTGAACGCGAGAAGCTGGTGCTGACGCTTTACTATCAGGAAGAGCTGAATTTAAAAGAGATCGGCGCTGTTCTGGAAGTAGGGGAGTCTCGGGTCAGTCAGTTGCATAGCCAGGCGATAAAGCGTCTGCGCGTAAAATTAATGAATGACGTTTAATTTAGCTGCGTAGGAATAATGTTATTTCAGTCTATTGTCATGGAATGGATTCATGCCTCAATCAACGCGGAAGAAACAGCTTCTTAGCCGTTATCTGAAAGATTTCAAACATAAACAAACACATTGCTCTCATTGCAGTAAAGAACTTGATCGGGTTTCATTGGCGTTTCGTCATCAGCTGATTAATAAAAAATCTATCGATAGTATTGATCGGTTAATTGATGACGAAGTATGGGCGGATTTGCAACAGGAGCTAATTCCCCTCTGTCGTTTCTGTGGCGAAATATTATGCAATACCCATGCTAACTATTTCGATATTCAAGCGTTTTCCCAATACCTGATTGAGCAGACGGATATAAGGCATAGCACGATGCGTGAATACGTTATTCGTCTGCGTCGTTTGGATGAGTTGCTCGTGGCGAAAAATTACCCAATGGAAACGTTTGTCAGAGATAACGTACAGCAGCGTATTTGTGATTACCTCCCCGATCTCGAACAAAATGTTTATCGAAGCGCATTGAGAAAGTACGATCAGTATTTGGCCTGGCAGAAACATTACTGACTGTATTTATGCGCTTTTCGAAAGCGAACATTGTAAAATCGGCATGTTCTGACTATACGTAAATGTTATGACAGTGTAAAAAAAGCTTGCAAAGCAGGGGCAAACTATTGCACTGTCATACTACTGCAATCATTTAGCCCTAATTTCTGGTTTAATGATTAACGGTGGTTCTTAATACGGTCAATCATTATTCATTGGAATAGTTGTTGTCACAGTGAGGAACGCGAATGGTAATGTCCTTTTTGGGACTAAGTAGTCGAAACCGACATTCTGGTCTTCTGACTCGCCGATGCGAGGGGCTTCTTTCCCACTTATTTCCTGCACTGTGTTTCTTGTCGTTCTCTCCCTTTTTTAACCTTTCTTTTCTGTCTAAATGTTTCTCATTGATTATGCCGCTCGGCCCGTTTTCTTTTGGCGGGAGAGAGTGTGCTATTAAATTTTTCCAGTTTTATCAAACCACATGGTTCTTTATCGGCTTAATAAGGAAGCCAACCTCGTTTGTGAGTGAAACGTCACGCGCTGTCAGGCAGTGCGGTAAGTGAAACAAACTGTAAGGTGCCACTATGGGAAGACAAAAAGCAGTGATCAAAGCACGTCGTGAAGCGAAACGCGTCATTCGTCGTGAATCGCGTAGTCATCGTCAACGTGAGGAAGAATCGGTCACTTCTCTGGTTCATATGAGTGGGATTGAATCAATAGGTATGGCGCGGGAGAATCGCGACACATCTGTTATTGAAGCCCGTACAGAAGCCCAAGAGTATTACTTGTCTGCAATAGAGAATAAACAGTTAATTTTTGCCACAGGGGAAGCAGGATGTGGCAAAACGTTTCTAAGTGCGGCCAAGGCGGCGGAAGCACTTATTCATAAAGAGGTTGAACGCATTATTGTTACGCGGCCGGTATTACAGGCTGATGAGGATCTCGGTTTTTTACCGGGTGATATTGCCGAAAAATTCGCCCCTTATTTCCGACCCGTATATGACATATTGCTGCGGAGATTGGGGGCGTCGTTTATGCAGTATTGTTTACGACCAGAAATAGCCAAAGTTGAAATTGCGCCGTTTGCTTATATGCGTGGACGGACTTTTGAGAATGCGGTGGTTATTCTGGATGAAGCGCAAAACGTGACGGTGAACCAGATGAAAATGTTCCTGACGCGTTTGGGTGAGAATGTGACGGTAATCGTGAATGGTGATGTTACACAATGTGATTTGCCTTCGGGGGTTAAATCCGGATTGCGTGATGCGCTTGAGCGTTTTACCGAAGATGAGCTGATTGGTATCGTCTCTTTTGGTAAACAGGACTGTGTTCGCTCTGAATTGTGTCAGAGGACGCTTAATGCTTATGATTAGGAATTAAGTTGGATACGGAAATCATAATAAATAAGCAATCGAGAAAATAATTGGCCCTCACCGATTTATTGGTGGGGCTTTTTTTATCCTTCCCATCACGCATAAAAGAAAATGCCCCTGACTTGCGTCAAGGGCGTGAAAGTATGTGTCTGTGAGAGGATTGACTCGCGTCGTCCTGACGCTCGCCCTTCGGGCCGCCGTTGGCGGTCCAAAACGCCATTCCTGTCGTTTTGTCGAACCCTGTCGAGGCTTCTCATCCTTCCCATCACGCATAAAAGAAAATGCCCCTGACTTGCGTCAAGGGCGTGAAAGTATGTGTCTGTGAGAGGATTGACTCGCGTCGTCCTGACGCTCGCCCTTCGGGCCGCCGTTGGCGGTCCAAAACGCCATTCCTGTCGTTTTGTCGAACCCTGTCGAGGCTTCTCATCCTTCCCATCACGCATAAAAGAAAATGCCCCTGACTTACGTCAAGGGCATTTTCTTTTATATGGCGGTGAGGGAGGGATTCGAACCCTCGATACGTTTTCACGTATACACACTTTCCAGGCGTGCTCCTTCAGCCTCTCGGACACCTCACCGGATTGTTGCCATATAGGCGGCAACGGGGCGCTACTATAGGGAGTCGCTCCACTTCGGTCAAGCAGTATTTATCTGTTTTGGAACATCTGGTTAAGCATTGAACGTCGGAGCGTTTCATCAGCATGAAATAGAGAAAATCATGAGGACTGAAATGATAAAAACGTCGTGGAGAAAGCAATAAAAAAATCACAGGCGTTGCGGCCTGTGATTTTTTATATGTTAAGTAAGAGCATTAAGCCAGCAGGCTTTTAATGTAGCTGGTCAGTGCTTCGTCTTTGCTGTTAGCGAAGAAGTATTCCTGGAATTTAGGGCCGGCGATAGCGCCTTTTACCAGATCCTGATCCAATCCCTTCAGGATAGTGATCAGATCGTTATAGGTGACGGCTTTCACTGCATCCAGAATCTTCTTGTTACGCTGTTGCGGCGCAACGCGATCGCTTGGGTAGCCTTTGCCGCCTTCTTCTTTGAACAACTGGGTGAACAGGTTTTCCAGATTCAGTTCTGCGCCCCAGCCGAAACCTTTGGCATACGGCAGAGATACCGCGTTACCGTTGTTGATCTGAGAGAACAGGTAAGCATCAGACGGGTCAACAACCAGACCGCAAAGTACGCCAGGGAAAGAGTTACAAGCCAGCATTGCGCCCTGTCCGGTACCACAACCGGTTACCACAAAATCAGCCGCGCCAGAGTTCAGCAGGATAGCGGTCAGAATGCCGTTCTGAATATAGGTCAACTGTGCGGCATCTTCTACAGCATATTGACCGTAGTTGTATACGGTGTGGCCCATAGGCTCTACGGCTTTGCTCAGTGCTGCGGCGATAATCGCGTTTTTAGCGGCTTGGCTGTTCTCGTTAATCAATGCAATTTTCATGTTCGTTCCTTTTTTGTGACGGACAAATACATTTTTTAAAACTGTATTTCAATTTAATGCATGCAGTATACCGTTTCAAAAATAAAGCGCAAATCGCCACGTCAAAGAATGAGGCATGACACGTAGAATACGATGAAATCTCTGTAGGAAAGTAGCAGAAATGAAACTGCGTTTTTAAGTTAATTGGTTGATAATATTAAGTTTATGGCGCTGTAATACAGCGCCGGTATAAGAGGCGCTATGCATCCGGAAAAGTCAGCGTGTTGCCGGGTGATTCGCGATTTAAATGCAGGAAGTTCAGGTGGCGCTCGTACTGATCCAGAATATCATTGATGACCTGTTCTTTGCTGTAGTCCATCAAATCATTTCCCTGGCTTCCTTCCAGCAAGAAGGTTTCAAGGCGATAGTAATGTGATTTTCCCGAACGGGCCCGATAGGTAAACGCCGGGATGCTATAGCGTTGAGGCCAGATTTGATACAGAAAGTTCTGCTCATCTCCCAAATTGACCAGAAGCTCAAAATGATTCAGACGTTCGTCTTCCACGGGAGGAAGTTCGTTAACCTGTACGTTGGCGCCGCGTAACGTTAATTCACGAGCAACATCCTGCATGGCTGGCGCACAGACGTTATCCAGCATTTTCTGGGTATAGGTTGTACCGGGAAAATTCATCACGCGTGAAATTCTCTGTTTCCAGTTCAGACGATCGTTGCCCGATATGGGCATTGGTGCGGAGGATTGCAGAGAACTCGCTTTGCGATAATCTTCAACCCGTAGCGATTTATACAAACCAGCCATGATGAAGAACATAACGAAGCTAAAGGGTAATCCCATAATCACGGTCGTGTTCTGTAAAGCGGATACGCCATTGGTCATCAGCATGCCCAGCGTCAGCAGGCCGATGGCTACTGACCAGAAAATACGCAGCCAGTTCGGGGCATCGTTATTAATATCACCCAGACGGGATGTAAAGTTGCCCAGAACCAGGGAACCTGAATCTGCTGACGTGACATAAAACAATAAGCCAGTGATGGTTGCGACGGAGGCACTCAGGCTAAAGCCGGGATACTGCGCCAGCAGGCTGTAAAAACCGCGTTCAGGGTATTGCATCACCTCGTTGGCAAAATCGAGATTGCCGTGGATGACCTGATATAGCGCGCTGTTACCAAAAATGGATAGCCACAGTAAGGTAAAAACAAAGGGGATGATCAGTGTGCCGACGACGAACTGCCGGATGGTTCGGCCACGTGAAATTCGTGCCAGAAACAGTCCGACAAAAGGGGCCCAGGCAACCCACCATGCCCAGAAGAACAGCGTCCAGCTATTCATCCATTCTGTTGGGCGATCAAACGCAAAGCTATTCAGCGTCATACCGGTGAAGCGGTTGATGTAGTCACCCACATTCAATACCAGCGCATTTAGCAAGAACTCGGTATCCCCCCAGAACAGCAGGAAGAGTATTAACCCCAGCGCAAGCAGCACATTTAATTCCGATAAAAACCGGATGCCGCGATTAACCCCGGAGGTAACCGATATCGTTGCCATAATGACTGAAAGCAGGATCAACGAAGCCTGAACGGTCAGATTTTCCGGGATCTGAAATAGTACCTTCAAACCATAATTGAGCTGTACTACGCCAATGCCGAGTGTGGTGGCGATACCGAAGATCGTTCCGAGCACGGCAGCAATATCCACGCTGTGGCCAATCGGGCCATTAATTCGCTTGCCGAAAATGGGATAGAGCGCAGACCGGATCGTCAGCGGCAAACTATAGCGATAGCTGAAGTAACCCAACGCGATACCCATCAGGGCATACATTGACCACCCTGTCAGGCCGTAGTGAAACAGCGTCCATACCATCGCCTGACGTGCCGCCTCCAGCGTTTGTCCCTCGCCTTCAGGCGGCATCATGTACTGGGTAATGGGTTCGGCGACGGAAAAGAACATCAGATCAATACCGATCCCCGCAGCAAACAACATCGCAGCCCAACTTAACAGGCTGAACTCGGGCTTGGATTGTTCCGGCCCGAGTTTGATAGAGCCAAAACGGGATGAGGCAATAAAAATGACAAAGACGATATAGAGCGTTGCAGCCAGTAGATAGTACCAACCGAAGGTCGTGGAAACCCAGTTCAGCGTTCGGGTAATCCATATATTGGCGATGTCGTTGAACAAAATGGTCAGTAATGAAAAGGTGAGAATCAGAGCTGCTGAAGTATAAAACACGACAGGATTAAGACGGTCCTGTGCAGGCTTGGTCGTGATATCTGGTGCTGGCATGGTTATCCCCTGCGTTGCGCTTTCGGACACTCTGGTCAATTTCGTATGCGAAGCGCGCTTAGCGCATATCAAGAAAGCCTGCGCAGGACATCCGCTGAGTACGCTTGCAGTGAAAATGACGACAGAATAAAAACATAAATGTCTACTTTATATTGGATTTATCCTCTGTAATTCAAAGACTTTAAGCCATAAAGCATACAAATATTTAACGTTTTGACAATAAAATATATTCATTTTTGATTGAACGTTCAATTAAAAATAAGTTTAATAGTTGAAGTTGGATCATCAGAAAATCGCCGGGAACGATTTTTGACGTCACAAAGTGACGGCCCGCCGAGTAACGGGCAAGGATAGCTCGCCCGTCATTAAAAACCGTCTCTGACTGTGATTTATGACACAAAAATCCAATATTTAGAGAGGAGTCATGTCGTGCCCAAAATTGGAATGCAACCAATCAGACGGCAGCAACTTATTGAGGCAACGCTGGCGACGATCAATGAAGTGGGAATGCATGATGCGTCGATAGCGCAGATTGCTCGTCGGGCAGGGGTGTCGAACGGCATCATCAGTCATTACTTCCGTGACAAGAATGGCTTGCTTGAAGCGACCATGCGCTATCTGATTCGCCACCTGGGGCTGGCGGTCAAGCTGAGAATGCAGGCGCTGGAGCAGAACACGCCTCGCGAACGGTTACGGGCCATTGCCGCCGGTAATTTTGATGACAGCCAAACCAACAGTGCGGCGATGAAAACCTGGCTGGCTTTCTGGGCATGCAGTATGCATTCCCCCATGCTTTATCGTTTGCAACAGGTCAACAGTCGTCGGCTCTATTCTAATTTGTGTGCCGAATTTGGTCGTTGTATGGCGCGTGATAAGGCGCGCATGGCGGCCAAGGGGACGGCTGGATTGATTGATGGTCTTTGGTTACGCAGCGCACTTGGCGGAGAGGCGTTCAATCGTGAGGAAGCGTTGCACATTACCTATCAATTTATTGAACAGCAACTGGCGGACGTTTGAACCTGAACGCTAGCAGTAATCAGGCAGGAGTATGTATGTCATCACGTTATGGTTTACAGAGGCTTTATATCAATGGTGCTTATGTCGACAGCACCGGTAACGATACTTTCGACGCGATTAACCCGGCAAATGGCGAAATCATCGCCCGGATTCAGGCTGCAACACAAGCTGATGTGGATAACGCGGTCGCTGCGGCCATCGCAGGACAAAAAATCTGGGCGGCAATGACGGCGATGGAACGTTCACGCATTTTAAGGCGCGCCGTTGATATTTTGCGGGAACGTAATGATGAACTGGCGCTGATTGAAACCCATGATACGGGCAAACCGCTGTCAGAAACTCGTCAGGTTGATATTGTGACCGGAGCGGATGTGCTGGAGTATTACGCCGGTTTGATCCCGATGCTGGAAGGTCAGCAAATTCCACTACGTGAAAGTGCATTTATTTATACCCGACGCGAGCCGTTAGGTGTGATTGCGGGCATTGGCGCATGGAATTACCCCATCCAGATTGCACTGTGGAAATCGGCTCCCGCGCTTGCGGCGGGCAATGCCATGATATTCAAACCCAGCGAGGTCACATCGCTGACGGCGTTAAAACTGGCGGAAATATACACGCAGGCAGGGGTGCCGGATGGGGTTTTCAATGTGTTGACGGGGCCGGGGAAATCCGTCGGTCAGGCGCTGACAACGCATCCGGGCATTGCCAAAGTATCCTTTACTGGCGGTGTCGCCAGCGGGAAAAAAGTCATGGCTGATGCGGCAGGGTCCACATTAAAAGACGTGACGATGGAGCTGGGGGGAAAATCGCCCCTGATTATTTTTGATGACGCCGATCTGGATAAAGCGGCCGATATCGCCATGATGGCGAATTTTTTCAGCTCGGGCCAGGTATGTACCAATGGCACCCGGGTATTTATTCCCGCCACCTTAAAAGCCGGGTTTGAACAAAAAATCCTCGAGCGCGTACAGCGTATTCGCGTTGGTGATCCGACCGATGCGGCGGTAAATTTTGGGCCGCTGGTCAGCGTCGCACATATGGAGTCCGTTCTGCGTTATATCGAAGCCGGTAAGCGTGAAGGTGCGAAACTGCTGGCGGGAGGACGGCGCCTGACCGATTCGCCTTATGCGCCTGGGGCCTATGTCGCACCGACGGTCTTTACCGATTGTCATGACGACATGTTGATTGTTCAGGAGGAAATCTTCGGTCCGGTCATGAGTATTCTGAGCTATGACAGCGAAGACGAGGTGATTCATCGGGCCAATGCATCCGAATATGGTTTGGCGGCGGGGGTGGTTACCCGCGATCTGAATCGCGCTCATCGAGTCATCCATCGGCTGCAAGCCGGTATCTGCTGGATTAATACGTGGGGTGAGTCGCCGGCTGAAATGCCCGTGGGCGGCTACAAGCATTCTGGTGTCGGACGTGAAAACGGCGTCACTACGTTGGAACACTATACGCAAATCAAATCAGTACAGGTTGAGCTGGGTGAGTTCAACTCGGTATTTTAAACGCCGCAGGGGAGAGCCTATGGAGTATGACTACATCATTATCGGGGCGGGATCTGCGGGTAACGTACTGGCAACCCGGTTAACCGAAGATCGCGATGTCACCGTGTTGTTACTTGAAGCGGGGGGACCTGATTATCGGTTGGATTTTCGCACACAGATGCCGGCAGCACTGGCCTACCCGTTACAGGGACGTCGCTATAACTGGGCCTATGAAACCGATCCGGAACCTCATATGAACAATCGTCGTATGGAGTGCGGTCGCGGGAAAGGATTGGGCGGGTCGTCGCTGATTAACGGTATGTGTTATATCCGGGGAAATGCAATGGATTTCGATAACTGGGCGACAATGCCCGGTTTGGAGGACTGGAGCTATCTGGATTGCCTGCCTTATTTCCGTAAAGCGGAAACCCGGGATATTGGTCCCAACGATTATCATGGTGGCGACGGGCCGGTTTGTGTCACCACGCCAAAAGCGGGTAACAACGAACTGTTTCACGCGATGGTGGAAGCGGGTGTGCAGGCGGGTTACCCTAAAACTGACGATCTCAATGGTTACCAGCAGGAAGGGTTCGGCCCGATGGATCGTACTGTAACGCCTGAAGGGCGTCGCGCCAGTACCGCCAGAGGCTATCTCGATCAGGCGCGTGAGCGTCAGAATTTGACCATCGTGACACACGCGCTAACCGATATCATTATCTTTGACGGCAAACGTGCTGTTGGGGTGAATTACTTTAAAGGTAAGGGTAGCGATCTTCAAACTGCGAGAGCACGCCGTGAAATTCTGTTGTGCGCCGGGGCTATTGCATCGCCACAGATTCTGCAACGATCGGGGGTTGGGCCAGCGGACTGGCTTAAACATCTCGATATCCCCGTGGTGCATGATTTACCCGGCGTTGGCGAAAATTTGCAGGATCATCTGGAGATGTATCTGCAATATTCCTGTAAAGAGCCGGTGTCGCTTTATCCTGCGCTTCAGTGGTTTAATCAACCGCGGATAGGCGCTGAGTGGTTGTTCAAGGGAACGGGGATTGGCGCCAGCAACCAGTTCGAAGCCGGTGGTTTTATCCGCAGTAGCGAAGAATTCTCCTGGCCGAACATTCAGTATCATTTTCTGCCGGTCGCCATTAATTACAACGGCAGCAATGCAGTGAGGGAACATGGTTTTCAGGCGCATGTTGGATCGATGCGTTCTCCGAGTCGTGGCCGCGTTCGCGTGAAATCAAGGGATGCAAATGAGCATCCGAGTATTTTATTCAATTACATGTCGACCGAACAGGACTGGCGTGAGTTCCGGGATGCGATTCGGATTACACGTGAAATTATGTCGCAACCCGCACTGGATAAATACCGTGGACGTGAAATCAGCCCGGGAGCGGATGTTCGGACGGATGAAGAGCTTGATGCGTTCATTCGTGCTCATGCCGAAACCGCATTCCATCCATCCTGTTCGTGCAAAATGGGTGAAGATGAGATGGCGGTGGTGGATGGGCAGGGGCGCGTCCATGGAATGGAAGCGTTGCGGGTTGTCGATGCGTCTATTATGCCGCAAATCATCACCGGCAATTTGAATGCAACTACGATCATGATAGCGGAAAAAATCGCCGACCGTATCCGCGGCCGTCAGCCGTTACCCCGTAGTCAGGCCTCTTATTATGTTGCGGGAGAAGCGCCGGCAAAGCGCATTTAATATTTGAAGATTCTTCAGGGCGGAATACATGAGGCAACGGGCGAAACATCAGCGGTTTCGCCCGTTATCGCGATTAGAAGGCGCTTGTATCTTTGAATAACCCAACTTTAAGTTCATTCGCGGTATAGATTAATTGATCGTCTACCAAAACTTCTCCGTCAGCAATACCCATCACTAAACGGCGATTGATAACGCGTTTGAAGTGAATACGGTAGGTTACTTTTTTCGCGGTCGGCAATACCTGCCCGGTGAACTTCACTTCACCTACCCCCAGCGCGCGGCCTTTACCTTCGCCGCCCAGCCAGCCTAAATAGAAGCCGACCAACTGCCACATGGCATCCAGACCCAGGCAACCCGGCATGACGGGGTCGCCGATAAAATGGCAGCCAAAGAACCACAGATCAGGGGTGATATCCAGCTCAGCTTCCACATACCCTTTACCATGATGGCCGCCGTCTTCAGTCATTTTTACGACTCGATCCATCATCAGCATGTTGGGAGCCGGTAACTGTGGTCCCTGTGGGCCGAACAGTTCGCCGCGGCTGGAGGCAAGAAGGTCTTCTTTTGTATAGGATTCGCGTTTATCTACCATGTTCTCTGTAAGCCTTATTTTAGTGAAGCACGCAGGTTAGCGTACAGCTGTACGCTGGGCAAGTCTGTTACGTCTGGTTAAACCAGTTCGATTAACGGAAAAACCAAGGGAAACGACGCCGTTCCTGCGGGGTTAATTGGCTGATTCGCTCCCGAATGGCTGCCAGTAAACTTGGCTGATGTTCATCGTCGTATGCGATATTCGTCAGTAAGGATATGGCCTCTGGCGCCGTTTCGACCGGGAAAAGGTGGAACTGTCCGTCGCGAACGGCGGCGACCACATCTTCCTGCAAACATAAATGGCGCAGGTTCGTCGCCGGCAGTATCACACCTTGCTGGCCTGTCAATCCACGGCGTTGGCAAACTTCAAAGAAACCTTCGATTTTCTCGTTTATCCCGCCGATGGGCTGAACATGACCAAACTGATCGACCGAACCGGTTACGGCAATCTGTTGATTGATCGGGTGCATGGAGAGCGCGCTGACAAAGGCGCTAAGTTCCGCCAATGAGGCGCTGTCGCCATCGACCTCACCGTAAGATTGCTCGAAAACCATGGATGCCGAGAAAGGAAGCGGCTGATCAAGTTCAAGCTCAGAGATTAGGAATGCCTGCATAACCATCATGCCTTTGGCATGTAGATTACCGCCAAGCTCAGCTTTGCGCTCAACGTCGGTAAATTCGCCGTCGCCAGGATGAACGACACAGCTAATACGCGTTGGCTCACCAAACGTAATCGGATAACCGGGATATTCTAGCACCGAAAGGCCATTGACCTGCCCGATAACATACCCTTCGGTTTCGATCCGTATCTGGCCAAGTTCGATATCATCCTGCATACGTTCATAGAGATAGCCTTCGCGCCAGCGGCGGGTGGCTATCGCGTCAATCAGCGTCTGAGCACTGATTTGCCGATCCTGGGCGTAGAGTGCGACATATTTTAGCTGATGAGTCAGCCATAGCGGGCATAATGGCAGGCAGCCCTGGTCGCCGCTGTTGCGTATCGACAGGTTGACGAATTCAGGCCATGCATCGGCAGCCAGCAGCGGCAACTGGTTTTCCAGACACAGTGCGTTGATGTAGGCACACCAACGTTCCATATCATCGGTATCGATAAGCTGTAACTGTGCTTCAAACTCGCCATAGACTGATAAGCTGCCTAATTCCGGTTCCATGTCGTGAATATCCCCTAAGCTTTCTCGATCGCCCAGGATAATCAAACGAACATTCAACGGCATCGGAGGGATATCGACAGGCAGCGGTTTTCGCTCATCCGGTGATTGCCAGCGGTATAATCCTTCCGTGATTGTTTGCTTCAGACGTAACCACATCAACGGTTGGGCCAGTAATGTTCTGGCGGACAGTATGAGCGTGCCGCCATTAACCTGATGAATCAATCCCGGGTGGAGCGTAAGCTCATCCTGAAAATACCGAACGCACCCAAATAACTGCTCTGGCTCAATCCATTCCTGATAACAGCAAGCGTGCCGTGCGGCGAAGTTGTCATCGACATGTGTCGCAGGTTCAATACGAACCTGACGGCCTTCTACCACATATCGACTGCCGTACAATGTGTCGATTTCTGGCCTGACGGCATTCACTGCTTTGGCTATCAGAGCCATATACTCGCTATTCTCCTGCGCTTTCAACAACATGAAACGCGAAGGGGCGCGAGGATGGCAAAAGAGCATCAAACTATCAGCCAGACGGGGTTGAATAGCAGAGAATTCAGCCGGTTCAAGCTGTGCTGCCTGCGTGAATAATGTTTGATAAGGCGTATGGTTAGGCAGTAAATGCTGCCATGCAAGTCGGTTACTGGTCAAAGTATCAAATGTAGTCGTCTGAAGGAAAAGCGTGATTATACAAGAATAATGCGGGCTGCACAGAAGGAGAGTCGTCCTATAAAAAATGAGTTTCTTGAATATGCTTGAGTTGTACAAAAAACAGGCTTAAAAATGTGCTGAAGAAGGTCAAATTTGTCAAAAAACTGTTATGCTAAGTAAAACGTTACACGGTCACTGAAGAATTTAATATGAAATATCAACAATTAGAAAATCTTGAGTGCGGGTGGAAATGGAAGTATCTGGTGAAAAAACACCGTGAAGGCGAGAATATCACCCGTTTCCTTGAACAAAGCGCGGCTGAGGAAGCAGTAAGCCTGCTGCTGAAAATGGAAAACCAGCCGGTGAAGGTGTTGGCGTGGATTGAACAATGTATGAATCCTGCATTGGAAAATCGCATGAAGCAAACGATCCGTGCGAGGCGCAAACGCCATTTCAATGCCGAGCATCAGCACACGCGGAAGAAATCGATCGATCTGGAATATCTTGTCTGGCAGCGGTTGGCGGGACTGGCGCACCGGCGTGGAAACACGCTATCGGAAACGATAGTTCAACTGATAGAAGACGCGGAACATAAAGAAAAATATGCCAGTCAGATGTCATCGTTAAAGCAAGGGCTTGAGGCTATGCTGAATAAAGATAACCTGTAATTCGCATCAGTTTTCAACGCCGCATGCGACGGCTCGGCAGGGGACGGGCAGGATAACCAGCCATAAAAAAACCTCGCCGAAGCGAGGTTTTTTTCGTCAATAACTTAAGCCTGAGGCTGAGTTACAACATCTTTGATGCCTCTGACTTCGATCTCTACGCGACGATCCGGTGCCAGGCAGTCGATCAGCGCAGCACGTGGTGTCACGTTGTCACAGGTAGAACCGGTAACCGGGTTGGATTTACCTTCACCGCGAGCAGAGATTTTGTCTGCCGGGATACCTTTGGCGATCAGATAATCAACAACGCTCTGTGCACGTTTTTCAGACAGCGCCTGGTTGTATTGTTCGGAGCCGATACGGTCGGTAAAGCCCAGAACGACAACAGAACCATCTTTCGGATCCAGAGAGCTCAGCTGAGAATACAGTTGATCCAGGGATTGCTGGCCTTCTGCTTTCAGCGTTGATTTGTTGAAGTTGAACAGAACATCAGACTTCAGCGTGAAACGTTTGGTTTCAACAACCGGAGCTGGAGCGGGTGCCGGAGCCGGAGCTGGCGCTACGTAGTCATCCTGACCGAAACGGTAGGAAAGACCGACGCTCATCAGCAGGTTGTCAGGACGAGTACCGACAGTACCTGCATCACCGATGTTGTTAATCCATTGGTAATCTACGCGAGCCGCCCAGTTTTTATCAAAGGCGTATTCAACACCGATAGCTGCCAAAGGAGAAACGCCGGTGTCATCGTTGTTACGATCGGAACTGCCTTGCGCTGCGTGACTGTCAGCACGCCATACGATACCACCCAGACGGGTATAGACGTCCAGATCGTTGTATATCGGATAGCTCAATTTAGCAGCCAGTTGAACGCCCTGAGCTTTGAAGCTCGCGCTATCAGTGGGTGAAGTTGAGGAACCAGCATATTTCAGACGACCCAGCCAATCATAGCCCAGTTCAAAACCCAGGTAAGGATTTGCTTGGTAACCCAGGAAAGCGCCTGCGCCTAATTTGCTTTTGATCGGGTTGTTGTTGATGCCTTCATAGCCGTTTCCGTAGAAACCGGTATCATGAAATTGAGATACACCCAGTTTACCACCAACATACCAGGTGTCATCTTTCGGAGCGGCTTGAGCTACGGTAGCGAAGCCAGCCAGTGCCACTGCAATTGCGATAGCTGTTTTTTTCATTTTGTACGCCTCATTTATCATCCAAATCGGTTATTAACTCGGTAAGCTAACAAACCTTTGGTTAAAATCCTTTAATCGGAGACTTTGCCCTTATTTATGACTTACTGCCAGTCAACTGGCGTTATAAAAGAGCAACTCCAGCGAGCTAAAGTCTACAACGTGATGGGAAAGTTACAAGTATGATGTGATTCGTATCATGAAAAAACGGGCAATTCATTCATACTTGCTAACAAATAGTAGATGATTTTGACAGATAATATGGACTTTTATTGCCCCAGATCCCGTGTGAGAGCCTTTGAAATACGGCCCTGCGGGGAAATGCTGTCTTTTCCCCTGAAAATGACTGAGAAAATTCTTAATTTACTTAATGATACAATGTGGAGTGAATTTTTAGGCTCGGAAAGAGTCTATAGGACCCACAATGAGGGATCTCTGGACGCATGATGAAGCCGTAAGTGTTTCCTGCCTGTGCCGCCTGACGCAATCTGATCCTTTCTTCTTCTGTCAGATCGTTAGCTAACCAGCATAGTACCGCGCTGTAATTTCCCGTCAGCAATGCTTTTTCCATCGCATCTACCGTCAGCATCGGACTAATATGATGCAAGTGAACTATTTTATCTAGCGGTAATCCCGATTGTTGTAACCAGGGACGGCTAAGTTTTTGCTGGGGAGATAGCCACAGCAGCCAGCGAGACTGCGCGCCTAACTGTCGTAAAAGAGGCAGTAACAAATGCGTGACGATTGGTTGGTCGGCGTTATAAACGATTTCACTGATAATTCCCCCACAGGATGCAGATGAATCTGTAGGACGTGAGTTATTGGAAAACGTTGATTGCTGTGCGTTGTAAACGCTGAGTGGCTGAGTACGCATAATGAGTTCTCCCCATAGTGTTACTGTATGCACATACAGTATCTTTTGCGTGGGTGAAAATCAACCTGATTTTTTCAAAGCGCTTCGCATATTCCACATGCAACATTCAACAAGCTCATTTTGTGTTTGAAGCCATATGTACCCTGTGATTAATTACTTGTTCCTGTTATTGATATTCCACTTTAACAGGGACAAGTTATTCAATACTAAGGATTACAGTAATGAAACATTTATGCGAAAAAAGGATTTTGCAATCTAAGCGTTATTTTGCGTCTTTGGGAGACATAACTTCCCGTTCTCAGTTTGGTGGCTACAGCATAGCAGCAAATAAAATAATCTTTGGGGTAGTGTCGGGAGGTGAACTTTACCTGCGGGCCAGTAAAAAAGATGAAGCCTATTTTCACGATCGCAATATGCCGCCTCTTATCTATACCAAGCGTGGAATACCGATTCCGCTGAATTACTATCTGGTTGACGAGTCTCTCTGGGAAAATCATTTGCAACTGTTGCAGTTTGCCAGAATATCGCTGTCAGGCGCCCAGTATGATAAAGCGGCGAAAAGCAGAAGCGGACGTTTAAAGGATTTACCTAATTTGAACCACGATCTTGAACGCCTGCTATGGAAGGTAGGCATCAGGAATATTGATGAACTACAGCAGTGCGGCGCCAAAACAAGCTATCTAAGGCTGCGTGCGGTCAGTGCCAATCTCAGTGTGAATACGCTATTGGCACTGGCAGGGGCAATATGTGGCACACATCAGGCCGCACTCCCGATCGGGATACGCAATGAACTCTTGGAATGGTATGAGCGCAATGCCAAATCCTCTTTCAAAGAGAACAAGCACTGAACAAATAGCATTTGTATGCTGACTATTTTACAACTTAATCATGTCGTTTTTTAATTGAGTAAGTTCAGGTAATAGTTCAATAAGTAACCCGACCTGTTGAAGAACCAATAATTCTTTGCTGTCAGGTTCTGCGGACAGGGATTGAATGCGGCTCACAATGGCATTCAACCCCTGATTTATACGCAGGCTTTCTGTCTCATGATGATGTAATGCGTCATCCACGTAGCAAACGGCATCATCCAGTAATTGCAGCATGTCCGGGGATGTGATTTTTCCCCGATGAGCGCCCAACGTAGAGATATAGCTCAGCAATGTGTGGTTCAGACACATAAAGCGAAAGGCGCTGCCCATTTTGTTTCTGATCGCGTGAGGCTCTGACGACATGTTGGACACAACCGAAGCTAATTCTGCATCACAGTTATGGGCATCACGACGCGCGATACGGTAGGTCAGGCTGTTATCTTTTCCCTGATGGTACTGCACCATAATGGCATTAAGATAACGGCAATTGGCATCCAGCGTTTTATTGATAACCGCAGGCAGCCCGCGGAAACGCCAGTCCGGCCAGATAAAGCTGACCGCCGCCCAGGCAATGGCGCAGCCCAGAAGCGTATCGATGACGCGAGGCGCTGCAACCTCAAATCCTTCACCCAGCAGATTAAAACACAGCAGCACCAGTAGGGTAATAAACATGGTGGCGTGGGCATATTGTACGTTTCGGAAGGCAAAAAACAGTACGCCGCTAACGACAATCAACGTCAGTTGTCCCTCAAGCGAGGGCACAAAGTACAAAATGGGCAAGCCCAGTAAAATACCGGTCAATGTACCGATGATTCTCAACGCCAGCCTGCGCCGCGTCGCATTATAGTTAGGTTGACAAACAAACAGGCTGGTCAGCAGAATCCAGTAACCATGCTGCATGCCGGTTATCTGGATAAATGCATAGCCGCTACAGAGTAAGACCGACATACGGATAGCATGACGAAACAACGCTGACTGTGGCGTCAGATGTCGGCTGATTCTCAGCCGAATGTCGCTCCACCCGGTAATTTTGTCGTCTGCCAACGTGTTCTCAGGGTTATTTTCCTGTTCGATCGTCTGTTCCGATTCAATCGTTGAGAGCTGTGCATCAATCGCCCGTAGATTGTTCAGCAGGTACTGCAATGCTTTTATTTGCGAGGCATCGGTCTGTTGACTTTCCGCGGCTCGCTTAATCGCGGATTCAAGATGCACGAAAGCCCGTTCGATATGGTTATCATGTTGATACTTTTGCTGTAACAAAATGGATTGCGCCAACTGCTGGCAGGCGCGGGCCTGCATTGAAAGCAAGCGTTGGAAGCGAAACAGGACATCGCTGTAGCGAAATTTTTCACGCAGTTGAGGATAGTGCACATGGGATGAACTCGCGCGCTCATGGATATCCTGAGCAACGAAGTAATAATGTAACGTCCGTCGGGTTCCTCTCTGACCCCGGTCTCCACGCAGTCGCGTTAATAATGAAGACTTGGTCTGGTTCAGCGTGGCAACCAGTTGGCTGTTAACCATTGCAACGTCGATGAGTAATCGATCCGCGTCGTCTTCAATATCCGGGTCGAACAAGTTTGCTTTCGCATCCAGATAGCGTGCCAGCTGCTGATAGCACTGCGCCAGATTGTCCTGCAAAGGCCGGATAGGGAAAATCAGATGCCCAAGCAGGGTAAGCAGGTTATACCAGGAAGCGCCGATCAGAAGCATGATGGGTTGCTGATACCAGGTGCTGTAGAGTGAAATCCCCAGCATGGTATAGATCGCAATCAGTAGTGCACCAAAAGCGATGGTGGCATAACGCTGCCCCAACGCCCCGAGCAGAATAAAGCCGCATGTTGATATCGCCAGTCCCAGAGTAAATAACCAGGGGTAGGGGAAGAGCAATTCGATGGAAGCGGAAGCAATAAAAAAGCAGGATAGCGTAATAAACAGATTACGTAGCCGCCCTGTCAGGCGATCGTCAAGATCCGTTAACGCCGCCGCCACAACGCCCAGCGTTAATGGGATAGTGGATGTGGGTTGCTCAAGCCACCAGGGAACGATAGTCGTACCGGTAAGGGCAATGAAAATGCGAATGTAATACAGCCAGTTGCTGTTATAGACATAACGGCGGATGCCAGGCGTAAATGTGAGCAACGGTCTATCCTCTGGCCCGGTTAACGATAGTGACGGCGCGCGTTTTCTTCACGTGCCGCCTGCGCCAGCTCGACAGGTACAACGCGGCGTCCAACGGGCCACAGCGCGATGGCGGCGATTTTAAAATTGGCGATACCCACGGGAATGCCAATGATGGTGATACATTGTGCAATTCCCGTAACGATATGAGACAGACATAGCCACCAGCCAAAGAAAATAAACCAGAATATGTTTAGTAAGGAACCGCCGGCATTCAAAAGATGACTTTTTTCATCGGGGCGCAGTTCATCAACGTGAATGGCCTCATTGCCATAGGGGAACAACGATAATTTGGTAATTTCCCAACATGAGCGGGTCAGCGGTAGCGTAAAGATCAGCAGAATACTCACCCCGGTAGCCAACAGCCAGGATAATGTGGTGAAAAAACCTCCCAGTACGAAATTCAGAATGTTCAATACTGTGCGCATAATCTCTCCTGTATTTCCAGGGTAACCAAACCCTATGATGATAAAAGAATTATCACATCAAGTATCAGAATATCCTAACCTGTTTTTAAGGCTAGAGCGCAAATACCGATAACGGGTAGACTACGACGATGGCGAGCAACATCTCACAATTTTATGGCGCAAATATAATGGAACTTAAATCAACATCTTTAGGTAAACATTTGGCTCAGCATCCTTATAACCGGGTGCGGCTGCTTAATGCCGGCGTCGAGGTGGGTGGCGATAAACATGAATATATTATCCCTTTTAATCAATTGCTTAACATCCACTGTAAGCGAGGATTGGTATGGGGGGAGCTTGAGTTTGAGCTGCCCGCAGATAAAGTGGTGCGACTGCATGGAACCGAATGGCAGGAAACACAGGCATTCTATCGTTATTTACTGAAGTCCTGGCAAGACTGGAGCGGGGAAATGAGCCAGGTAAGCGCCGGTGTTTTGCAGCAGCAGGTGGATGAAATCCAGGCGTTGGAGCAGCAGGATGCCTGGTTCAGCCGAAAGGCGCTCGCGCAATTGCAGGAAGATATTTGCAGCACATTTGCTTCGTTGCCGCTTCCTGTTGTTCGTCTGGATGAATTTGATAATTGCCGCGATAACTACCGGCTCTGCCAGCAATGGCTCGATCGCGGAAGTAAAGAGCGAACAAGATGTAATCAAGCGTGGATGGCGCGCACGCTGGTGGAGCAGCAAGCGTTTTTTCAGTCTGTAGAAACCACGCCGTTGAATCATGCTCAGTGCACGGCGGTCATCAATGGTGAGGATGCCGTGCTGGTGCTTGCCGGCGCGGGGAGTGGCAAAACATCGGTGCTGGTGGCCCGTGCCGCCTGGTTGATGTACCGGGGAGAAGCAACGCCCGATCAAATTCTGCTGTTGGCGTTCGGCCGTAAAGCGGCAGAAGAAATGAATGAGCGCATTCAGTCCCGTTTGCATACGGAAGAGATTCAGGCCAAAACGTTCCATGCGCTGGCGTTGTCTATTATTCAGCAGGCCAGCCGTAAAGCGCCCATCATCAGCGAATTGGAAAGCAACAGCAAAAAACGGCGTGAATTGCTGATAAAAAACTGGCGGCAACAGTGCTCCGAGAAAAAAACTCAGTCGAAGGGCTGGCGTCAATGGTTAACGGAAGAACTGGGGTGGCAACTGCCGGAGGGTGATTTCTGGAACGATCGGGCGTTGGCTGAACGTCTTGCCGGACGTCTGGAACGCTGGCTGGGATTGATGCGGATGCAGGGGGGGAGTCAGGCGGAAATGGTTGAACAGGCTCCAGAGGAGATTCGCGCATTATTTCAACAGCGAATACGGCTGATGGCGCCGTTGTTAAAAGCCTGGAAAAAAGCGCTGAAAGATGAAAATGCTGTCGATTTTCCCGGTTTGATTCATCAGGCTGTCAATCTGTTGGATAAAGGTCGGTTTATCAGCCCGTGGAAACATATTTTAGTTGATGAGTTTCAGGATATCTCCCCCCAGCGGGCCAGGTTGCTTGCGGCATTACGGCGACAGAACAGCAGAACCAATTTATTTGCGGTGGGCGATGACTGGCAGGCGATCTATCGTTTTAGCGGAGCCGAACTATCGCTGACAACGGCGTTTGAGCAAAACTTTGGCGCCAGTGAACAGTGCGCTCTGGATACGACTTATCGCTTCAATGAACGTATTGGTGAAGTGGCTAATCAGTTTATTCAGCAGAATCCTTATCAGCTTAAAAAGCCACTGAATAGCCTTACTAAAGGGGATAAAAAGGCGGTGACCATTCTGCCTTTCGAACAACTGGAGCCGCTGCTGGATAAATTAAGCGGCTTTGCGAAACCTGATGAGCGTATATTGATATTGGCTCGTTATCACCATCTACGGCCGGACATATTGCAGAAAGCGGCGACAAAATGGCCGAATTTGGCTATCGATTTTATGACAGTGCATGCCAGTAAGGGCCAACAGGCTGAGTATGTGATTATTGTTGGCCTGCATGATGGTAAAGATGGTTTTCCCGCGCCTGCGCGTGAATCGATTCTTGAAACGGTATTGCTGCCTGAGCCAGAGGATTTTCCGGATGCCGAAGAGCGTCGTTTACTGTACGTCGCGTTGACCAGAGCCAAACATCGGGTATGGTTGCTACAGGATAGTAAAAATCCGTCGGTATTTATTTCGCAACTTCATCGGTTGGGCGTACCGATACAGCGTAAACCGGGTTAACCCCATAAGCAGAAAGGCCGACGGGGCTTGTCGGCCTTTGCGATAAAATCATCGTATTATTTCAGGCGATCCTGCAAGTAACGCTGATAATCGGGGATGGTGATTTGTACCGACTGTCTAAACAGTTCTGAGTTAATCAGGAAATCGGCCGTTGAACGATTGGTGGCTACCGGGATATTCCAGACGGTGGCCAATCTCAGCAGAGCCTTAACGTCAGGGTCGTGAGGGACGGCATTAAGCGGATCCCAAAAGAAAATCATCATGTCTATTTTCCCTTCGGAGATCAGCGCACCCACTTGCTGGTCACCGCCCATCGGGCCACTCAACATACTTTTTACGGGAAGGCCGGTATTCAACTGAATCAAGTTGCCGGTGGTCCCGGTGGCATAAAGCTTATGCTCGGCAAGCTGTGCTTTGTTGGTGGCAACCCAGTCAAGCAGGGCCTGTTTACAGTGATCGTGTGCAACCAAAGCAATATGTTTGTGTGCGGCAATGGTGCGGGTGGTGAACTCCATGGTTACGTCCTTCAGTCGGTATGCTAAAGCTATCGAGGTAGTGCAAACAGATTACGGAAACACTGTTTCAGTGCAAAGAGATAAAAAAGGAAAAATACGAACGGGCGTCAAAAATCTGACATGAGTGAACGGAAAATCACCACATTGATACATTTTCTTTTGCCGGCGATTGTACGATAACTATAAAACGCGATGTAACAAGAGGCAGACCATGATGAAAGACCGCGAGATAGAAGCTGTACTGAAAACGGTAAAAACCATTGCGCTTGTTGGTGCCAGCGAGAAAACAACTCGCCCAAGCCATGGGGTTATGGCGTACTTGCTTGAGCAGGGTTATAACGTCATACCGGTAAGTCCAAAGTTGGCTGGTCAGGTTTTATTGGGACAGCGGGTTTACGCCAGCCTGGCAGACATTCCGCAGCGTATTGATATGGTCGATATCTTCCGGCAACCGGAGGCGGCGTATGATATTGCACAGGAAGCGATTGCCATTGGCGCTAAGGTGCTGTGGTTGCAGATTGGTGTCGTTAATGAACAGGCGGCTATCCTGGCGAGAGATGCGGGTTTGGATGTGGTGATGGACCGATGCCCTAAAATTGAAATTCCGCGTTTAGGATTAGAAAAATAGTGATAAGCCGTCTACCGGTTTGGTTATCTGAACCGGTAAACGCCGTCGATGGTGGGTTACTTTGGTATCGCCTATCTGCCGCTCGCAACTCAGTGGCGAAGTTGCGGGGCTCTGCGCTGAATCACTTCCGCCAATTCGTCTAACGAAGGGTGTTCATTCTGGTTGGTTTCTTCCTGCATCAACTGAGCCTCTGCCAGATACGTATGAATGGGCTGCCCTTCATCGTCCTCCATCACCACGTGATACCAGGGGGCGGTACGCAGTGCATCGTGAGCATCAATTTCCTCCCACGTCGGAGACTCCAACGAATATTCAGGATCAATATCAATAACGACGCCTGGATACCCCAGAAGTTTATGACGAATCTGTTGTCCGATACCAAATTTACAGATAATCATATAGCCTCCTGAGAAAATAATGACACTCTCTAAATGGGGGCCTCAGGCTTTTTTTCAAGTAGGCGGCATAGTGCTACTGTGGTTTTTTATAAAGCGCAGACCGATTGAACACTATACTTACAGTATGGTGTAAATCTGGAGAAAATACAGACTGGCGAATAAAATGTCTCTTATCGGGGTCGAGAGAAATGATAACGAAAGAGGAACGCGACGATGGCAACGATATCAATTGCAGCCTATGTTTATGGCGCAGTTCAGGGCGTAGGTTTTCGTTACAGTACGCAACGCCGCGCTGTTGAACTCGGCCTTAGCGGCTATGTTCGCAATAATGATGATGGGAGTGTGGAAGTTGTCGTTTGTGGTAGCCAGTGGGAGGTCGAGCAACTGGTTGACTGGCTGAAGAAAGGGGGGCCGCGCAGCGCCAGTGTGGAAAAAGTATTGATCGAACCACGCGGTACAACAGATTATAACGGTTTCAAAATTCGCTATTAGCGGTTAGATACATTTGACTGGTTTTGGCAAACCCGCAATTTTTGTTGCTTGTTTCGCCGGACCTTTGGGGAACAGGCGGTACAGATAACGACTATTGCCTTTTTCTTCACCGTATTTTTGCGCCATCGCTTTTACCAGCATACGAATTGCTGGCGAGGTGTTGAATTCCAGATAGAACGTCCGAACGAAGCGAATCACTTCCCAATGTGCGTCAGTGAGCTGGATACTCTCCTGTTCAGCCAGCAGCAATGCCAGAGCTTCACTCCAGTCAGTGCTGTCCATCAGGTATCCCTGGGCGTCGGTTTTGATGATTCGACCTTCAAACTCCAAAATGTTTCCCCGGATGTAATACGATTGTGCCGAAGTTTAGCAAAGTTTGCTGAGGCTAAGAACCTTTGCCATAGGCAAAAAAAAGCCCCAACCGCTGTGGAGCTTTTTTGAATTCGCAAGATTAAGATGAATTAATCGTTACGCATAATGCCCAGAATGCTCAATAGGCTGACGAAAATGTTGTAGATCGCAACATACAGGCTAACGGTCGCGCGAATGTAGTTGGTTTCGCCGCCGTGAATGATATTGCTGGTCTCCCAGAGGATCGCTCCCGCAGAGAACAGGATGAACAAGGCGCTGATTGCCAGGTGCAGGGCAGGGATCTGCAGGAACAGATTGGCAATGACCGCGACAATCAGCACAACAAAACCTGCCATCAACATTCCGGACAGGAAAGACATGTCTTTGCGCGTTGTTAAGACATAGGCTGAACAGCAGAAGAAGACCAATGCTGTACCGCCCAGTGCCAGCATCACGATGTCACCTGCGCCAGATGAGATCAGTGAACTTAAGATAGGGCCAAGCGTATATCCCATAAAACCAGTCAGCGCAAACGTGGCCAGAATACCTGCCGGACTATTTGCCAACTTATAGGTCAGGAACATCAAGCCATAAAAGCCAACCAGCATTAACAATAAGCCGGGCGCCGGCAGATTAAGTACCGTACTTGCGGTTGCTGTGACGGCGGAGAATCCCAGCGTCAGCGACAGCAAAAAATAGGTATTACGCAACACCTTATGTGTGCTGAGTAATGAGCTTTCACGTGTAGAAGAAACAATAATACGATCCATATTAGCGACTCTCTCTTTCAGGGTGCCATTATCCAATCTCAAAGAGTAAATAGTTACTGAATGTTATTAAAGGTGGTTTACCCTTCTTTACGCTGTAAATCGCTATATTTATGAGCATTATGGCGATTTTACGGGCATTTAAACCTCAGTAGATTATTTTTCAGCCGATTGAACGTAATGATGCTTTACAAGGCTCAGCACTCTGTTTATAGTGCGCGTCATTGCGGAGGAGTGGCCGAGTGGTTGAAGGCACCGGTCTTGAAAACCGGCGACGCGAAAGCGTTCTAGAGTTCGAATCTCTACTCCTCCGCCACTCATTCAATAAAATCAATGACTTACAAGTGGTTTTTGGTTTTGTCCTGCATAAAGTGCAGCATAAAAGTCCCGTAGAAAGGGGCTTTTTTTGTTTCTAGCCCACCTGTTTTTTCATCTTTTTTCCCCTGATTGCTCATTTTCCCCCTTCATCTGCGTATCTTCAAAAATTGATCTTTAGCTGTTGCTAAGTGTTGAAATCGGTAGTAAATCCATTAAAAGATTTCAGCGAACGACAAGAAGGGACGCGAGTGAAAGCAAGCGAAGTCATAAAAGCAGCAAAGCAATGGTTTAGGTTGAGCAACTATGATGTTTTGCAGGAGATCACGGTACGACTTGAGCTATGAAATCAGTCGTCGTGCATCACTACTCCGGCATGATTTTGGCCGTGAGCACCCAAGTCATGAACGTTATCTGGAAGAAGAAGCCAAGATTTTGGCAGGCCATCCTTCTTTTGGCGAGTTCAACCGAAAAAATCCCGCCGACTACCAAAAAGAAAAATCCTCTGGTTGATGCAAGACTGCATGTCAGGCATATGACCGTCAATGACATTAGCCGCTATGAGGCACGGTTAAGGGATCTCAATTTGCTTCAACGCACGGATTCTTCACCTGATGCGCCGTCAGCACCCGTGTCAAAAGAAGAGGGCGCCCGCAGGCTGACCGACATTGACACCTTTGATTCCGGCCACCCGCTCCTCAAAGAAATTATCGAACTGGCAATAAGAGTCCAAAAAAATGTCGAAAATGATGAGGGGACATCTGCGTAGATTTCTTCTTTCTTGGGTGATGCATCCAATTAGTAGAACATGTATTTTTCAATGAAAGCGCCGATGGCTTTTTCATGCAATTCAATCGAGCGTGAGAAGCAAATTGTTTTACGTGCCAAACGCTTAATACGTGTCCTCAATGTCAGGTTGTTACGCTCAATACGCTGAGTGAATATTTTCCCGGTTAGATGCTTATCCTTCGGCACTTCTCTGGCATAACTGCCCCAGTCATCGCCGGTTACCAGTCCGATGTTAAACGGCGTAAGGAGTGCCAATAACTTACGGCAAGTTTCATCAGTACGGGGGCCAAAAGTATAGGCCAGTACACCACCGGTCTTAGTGTTGTATGCGTACCAGAGCCAGTGCTGGCGTGCTTTACTACCGACAAAACCCCATTGCTCATCGAGTTCGCAGATAAGTGTTACGTCAGCATGAGCGACCGGTGAGGACGTTATTCGCTTTGGCGCGAGTTTTTTAACGTGCGAATGACAGTGTTTATGCCAATGTTGAGCGTCCTTGCGGTATCGCGAACTCCCGCGCCGTTGAAAGCCATTTCGGAGATCTGCTCTTTAACGCCGGGCTTGCGGGCTTCGTAGGTATAAGTGAGTAGAAACACGCGGTGGCAGTCACGGCAGCGGAATCTGTCACGACCTTTAGGGTTCTGACCATGGCGATAAACCTGAGCAGACTGACAACGGGGACAATGAACAGTAACGCTGGCCATGAGAAAACCTTAAAAACGAGTATTATATATCACAATCAACTAATTGGATGCATTACCATCTCCTGTAATTACCCACACTCAATAAATAACAATGAAATGATGCCATATGAAAAAGTTTTATTAAAATATAATTCTATATCATGGGAGCATAAAGTAGCAGGAACATCAGGCTATAGTATCTGGAATGACAGTATTTTGTGATTTAATTAATAAAAATATAGCCACAGATAATCACTTTATTGGTGGCTATAGTTTATCTAATAAATATTCACTAAACCAAAATAAAAAGATGAAGCATAATGCAGATACTGGGAATAAAAACCTGCCGACAGTAAATGGCTAAAAATGTAAAAAATTATAATTACCTTAGTTTGTCCACTAAGTGGTGGCTTAACCAAAATGACAATATGAATCCAATGCCAGCAAATGGCAAAACAATACTCTCTGGCATATATCCACATAAGTAAATGATAATAATTGAGAAGATACCAGTTAAAATAATGGCCAGAATATCAAAAAAAACAGACTTTACGTTTTTTAACATAATGATTACCAATCATAAAAAATATCAGCCAATACGTTGATAAAATCGTCAGCATTAGTATGGTCGTTCGATCTAGTTACCACGATAAGGGGATTGATTTTTTTTGCTATAATGAAATATAGCATCTCAGTACCCTGAGAATAGAGCATGTTATATATTATTTTATCATCGTGTCTTAACTTTCATGCAGCACGAGATGCCTTTTCTTCGTAACCATATATTTGAAATGCTGTAATAATACCTTGAGCTAATTTGTTAGCTATACGTTTTACTTCTGGATCGTTAGATATTCTTGATGCAATGAGTTTTGATAACGCCTCGATTAAAGCAATTTTTGTCGCTTGTTTAACCACTTGATCTGTTATGGCATTAGAGAATTTATATCCAATATCCTTAAATCTTTCTGATAATTCTTTTTGTTCCTTTTCAGGCATTTTGGAGAACAAATAATCTATAATTGCTTTCACCATGTCATAAATAGTAGAGGGTTTCCTGACCAAGGAAGATAAACAGTATAGCATCCTTTTATCTTCATCAATTATCAAAGATCTGTATTCAGCCATTGCTTTTGCGTAGTTAGGATTCAAATGTGCGATTGAATATGGTGATATCCACACTGACATTCTCGCTGCACCTGTGCCAATATCTTCTGCTGTTTCCTGAATGATACCACTTGTTCTTTTGATAAAAGCATCATAGTATCTGGAGAGCACTCGATTAGATGATTCTATATATTCCATTTCAATGATTCTCCATGTGAAAATAATTTCACTTATTGATAAATTACCTATTGTTAGCTATAGGAACATAACATATACCTTATATTTTTAAAAGCATATAAATAGTAAATAATCAAAGCTAACAGAAAAAATAATTTGCACGATAATTATTACCTTGCATTCATTCTAGATTTCAACTGTCCTCATAGACAGATAGCTTTGTTAAATAAATATAAATATCTTCGTGAAACGAAGATATCACCAGGAATTTGTTCCAAATTGGCGAGACGGCATTCATAAACTGATTTACCTGTTCCAGTAACTGCCACATATACCGGCCATTGTGGAGCACATCCGGGCCTGAGGCTTTTTAGTCCTTCAACGCTATGTAAAGTAAACCAATTTATCCATCTTCCTACGGATGAACGAGCGGCACAAAGCATTTTGGCAACATCGGTGACGGTCATTCCCTGTGATGAAGCATCAGCATGGCAATGAGTCGTCTGGCATGATTTTTATCACGGGTTTGCTGGGCTTCTTTTCGCATCAGGCGTCGTTCTTCATCGGGGATAAATGCTATGATCGGCATAACTCAGTCCGGTTGGTGATTTTGTCTTTTTGGCGATTGATCAGATCGCTTAACTCGGACTGAGTTCCATTCAAGTGATCTACTATTCTGAGAAGCTATTTAGTGGATTTGTCGGGAGTTTCAATATTAGCAGTGGCTTTAATCGTACCGCATCTTAACGTCTGAGCAGAAACGGGAACGGACTGATCGCCTGATGGCTAAGAGGAACAAACTGATTCAGCAGATAGTGGAGAGGGTGAATCCGTACTTTAATTAACCAGCCCCTGAAAGAATAAAAACATGACCTGCATTAAATAATCCCGGGCCTGATGTGTGTCATTTTGGGTGTGCGCGTTAGGGCGTGATGGGTTAATCCAAGGACTTCAGAATGAAAAAATTGATTGCCGCTATTGTTACTTCTGGTTTTCTGGCTATGACAGCAAGCAGTGCTTTCGCTCACTCTGGTGGAACAGACGCCAACGGGTGCCATACAAATCACAAAACGGGGGAATACCACTGCCATAACAAAAAGCGGTAAAACTTTGGAATATGCAATTTCACTTCGACCAGTTTCCGATACACACAATCAGAGTCAGCAACAGTAAAAATCCGGTAATGCCAAGATGATGCCGGTATTGCTATCCAGCTCCACTCGGCATTTACCGGTTATCAGAAACGCAGCGATGGTAAAAGGAACTGAAAACACCGGGTGAGATCATCACTGCGGCGTAGAAAGAACCGACCCGCTCTGCCTCCATCGTCCCCGCTGCCGGCAGTCAATGAATGCCGGCAGCAGGGATAAATGTAGAAATCATTTTTCAGATGGTTGGCAAATGCTTTTGGTTTTCAAGACGAAGTTACCATTTTCAAATTTTATCTTTGCACCACGGGCGCACCATGTGCTTGCAAGCTGAAAAAAGTCATCACTGCTAATATCGAAATCCAGTTCAACTTTCTGGTATCGTCCGGAATTGAGTAGTTGTTGAGCTTCTTGCATATCTATAGCTTTTACGGTTTTCATTTGAGCGCCTTACTTGATAGCATGATTGCCTGTTGTCATAAAAGTTAAACAATTCAACTAATTATTTGATACTTTTTATCACGGAAACCATGGGATAGAAACCTATATGTAACCGCACTGCTCTGCGTATGCCATTACTATGCTCAGGATGCTCCCAGCCATATATAAATATTATAGCCTGCAAGGCCGATTTTTACGGATATACGAGAATATCGATAGGGCGATTTTTGATGCTTGCGTCAAAGATATTTTGATAACACGATGTGCAGTTCAACGTTCATAACCAGGGATATCGGCCTCTTTTAGCGACGTGATGCGTTTATGTACGATCGGATCTGCCTGCGAATGTTACAACTATGTTGAAATATCAGAAGGGGACATTGACGCTAGAAATGGAATCTCCTTGATACCTTACATCATCATGCAAGAATTATTTCTCTCCCGACTTTATACCGGGCGATTCCTTATGTAGGGGGAGAAAAGATATTTACAGCATTCCGTATAGCTACATTCGCCTATTCTTATAGCCTGCTATCTATATCAGAATAATGAGAATATATCTCTTTGATAAATTTATTATTTTCATTTAAATAACATCAAGGGGCAGGTTAAATGACAAAGTCATCCTGTGTTTTATGGACGATCAGTTCCAGCAAGGTGCGGTATCTGTCCAAAATGAAAGCATCTGTTTCGATATCAATCCTGTGCAGTAGCTTTGAAATAATGGCTTTATTTGTTACTGCATCGCCACACTGGATTATTTCATCAACAATATGGCCCAGGATTGTGATGTCATTCATTTGATTTTCTGTATTTAAGTAGTCTGATACCTCTTTAGCGGTGTTCATCTGGGGCGTATCTTCATGCATTGATTATCCTCCGTAATGAGGCGTATTACCCTCATTTGCATCTGACGCGAGAGAACCATTGAAAATGGGTAAAGCCAAAATGTAGCCAGCTTGCTATAACTGATTAACTTTAGCTTATATCAGGCATAACCCCCAAATATTTTAAAATAAAACTTTGCTAAAGTGATCAAGCGAGATCGGTTGGCTAGTGATAGCAATAAAATATCAGCTTGATAAATAGATACTTGTTTTTTGAGGAAACGTTATTGTTTTGTTGATTATAAAGCCATGTTAATTGTAATCAGAGTGATCAGGAAACAGCGTGGTTCCAATATAAATGAATAAACAGTGGCTAACATTTTTGAACGCATAAAAATCAATACGAAAACTTAAATAATTTTGTTGAATGATAAATATCGTTAATCGGCATCACACTGTTTGACAAAGTATTGAATAATTTTTAACAGTTTGAAAAATAGAATGTATTTTTTCAGGTAAAGAAAACAGTGTATGAGAAAGCAACGGACGAAAGAAGTAATATGAAAACATCAGAGCAGAGTGAAACCCTCGTGTATTTCTCAATATAATGGAAAGACGCTTTCAGTGAAGGGGCGGATTCGGTAAAAAGAATCATGCCATCTGATGCCAATTTAGGGGAGTGAATTTGGCGAGACATCGGAAGCGGCGGCGGTGCAGGCGGTTTGATATTGAGTTCCTGCATTCGGAGCAGGCTAAACGCAATCCTGATGGAATAAAAAAGATGTTTGAACTCAATGTAGTGAAGTAAGGTATCCGCATCATGTGCTTGACTGGGGATGAGAAATGCAGGTTTTAGTCATTATTGACATGCAAAATGGCGTATTTACTACGCCGCGGTATCAAAGAGCGCAGATTGTTTCTCAGATTAATCAGTTATCGGCGGCGGCGCCGCGGACCATTTTCATTCAACATGAAGGGGAGGGAATGTCGGCGGATAGCGAGGACTGGCAGCAGCTGCCTGAATTAGATAGACCTGAAGGGAGTGTATTCATTACCAAAACGGCCTGCGACGCTTTTTATCGTACCGGATTAGCCGAACAGCTCGAAACATTCGGCTGTAACCATCTGATTATTTGTGGCTGTGCGACGGATTATTGTGTGGATGCGACGATTAAAAACGCCGCCAGTCGTGGTTATGCGCTGACCGTCGTTTCTGACGCACACACGACGGCTAACCGTGGAGAACTGAAAGCGGAGCAGTTGATCGTTCATTACAATGAGGTGTGGCGCAATCTTATTATTCCCGGCAATACTATATATGTAAAAACAACGCGGGAAATCCTGGCGGAGTGGGGCGCTCATTGATACCCGTATGGCATGTTGAACATTGTCTCAGTCAGAGGGATCCCGAATATAGAGGCAAAGCCGTTCATTATTTTTAAAGTAAATGGGCACCTGGATGGAACTCAAATACTGTATGTTCACAAAGGTGAACAAGATCATATTTCCCTGATGCAAGACAGACTACGCTTTTTATATGAAGGGTCGTAGAGAGAGGTGCTGCCATGTATACAACTATTTTAGTGCCCGTTGATCTTGAAGAAGAACTGTTAACTAAAAATGCTCTTGAGCATGCGGTAAGATTGGCCAAAATGTCAGGCGCTACCATCCATCTTCTCCACGCACTCCCGGATGCGTCCGCTTTCTTATCCGCCTATTCTTTCGGGATAAAAGAGTTTGAGAATGAAGCGGTCGTCAAGGCTAACGAGAAGCTGAAAGCACTGGTCAAAACCGTTGATCTTCCGGCATCTCGTTTGTCATTCAGCGTGAGTTTCGGTACACCACGGGACGAAATCTTGCAGTTGGCAGAGGAAATAAATGCTGATCTGATTGTGGTGGGATCGCGCCGGCCTGACGTAAAAACGTATCTTCTCGGCTCAAATGCCGCCGCTGTGGTGCGGCACGCGAAAACATCGGTATTGGTCGTTCGCTAGAAGGCTATCGGCTTGTGCAGGTTAGCGTTAGTCGTTGCACAAGTCGACGCTTATCCAGCCGAATTATCTTAGTTGGCTGTCTTTGCTACCACGTCGGTTATAGCCGCTGTTCTGCGTCTGCTTTTTATCAAATTGTTCCTGACACTGAATACAATAACGAACTCCCGGTAACGCATTACGCCGTGCTTCAGGGATCGGAGTGCCGCATTCTTCGCAGTGCAGGGCGCTTTCACCATGTTTCAACTGACTACGGGCGCGTGCGATCGCATCATCAACGGTCGCATCAATTTGATCCTGTACGGAACCATCATTTGACCAACCACTTGCCATGATTACCTCCAGAGAATCGAAAGCGGTATTCTTCTCAATATTGGGGATATTTTAAACGATTCAAGCGAACGGCGTGGTTTTCCAGGAGAAAATAGGCCGTTTTTCTGACGAGGTTAGCGACCGTCAGTTTCGGTAACCCGGGCGATCAGTTGGTCAATTTCCCTGTCTGAAAAAACCTCGATGCCGTGATTTCGCAGCAGTTCGGCGGTTACGCCACGACCTGAGATTTGAGAGCCATCAAAGCGTCCGCTATAGATCACATTGTTACCACAGGAGGGGCTTCCTTCGGTCAGTAATGCAAAGCGACAATCATGACGTTGTGCCATCTCCAGCGTTAACCAGGCGCCTAATATATAACGCTCGGTAACATCATCGCCTGTCGTTTCAACGACGCGCGCTCCCTGCGTGATAACGGATGTTCCTGTTGGTGAGGGGATGATTTCAGCCGGAGGACGCGGCGTAGGGAAACCTGCCGACAGTTCGGGGCAAAACATGACCAGCCGCGATTGTTGCCGCCATTGTGTCAGGTAACCTTCAACAGAGAGCCTGGCGGAGCCGTTATAGCGCACCGGGAAACCGGACAGGCAGGCGCTAATCAGAATTTTATTCATCGTTGGATCTTACACAAAAAAGATGAACGTCATAACGTTGTTGCGTTCAGGCACGCTTTCTCTTCTTTTGTCAGAGAGAGCATTAGAAAATGGAGAAGAGCAATACAACAGGGAAGCTTAACGGCCACGTTAGCCCAATCAGCAGCGAGGCAAGTAATCGGATGAACCACGATTTATCTTTGCTCAGCAATAAAGTAACCAGCATCGAAATCGCAAAACCGATGAAATAAATGAGCTTGATTAACTCCCATACGGAGTGTTGTGACACGTTTTTTTCCTTTTGTTTTTAAAACGCCTGCATTCTATGCCGTTAATATTTCATGATCAATTTTTTAACTCAACGGTTTCACAAAGAATAACGCTACGCATTGGCGCTATCGCAAGGCGTAACGCGGTTTTCATACGTCTTCCTGCTCTGTGTTGTCGTTCAGTGAATAAACGATCGGCATCATGAACTAACCGGCAGAGTCTGCGCTGGCGTTAAATGGCTTTCTGACTGAAAAGGAATAGCTGTCATGAGCATGATCGCTATGTCATGACCATTACCATGATGATGCTGTTGGTTTCGTTTAATATTATGGCTAGATTGCCTGATATTTCTGACGGGCAAGTCAAAGAAAAGATAATTCAGGCATCCAATTCCGCTTACCCGGGAAACGGCTCCTGCCCCTATAACTCTGCACGTAAGCGGCCGTCAGTGTGGTAAGCGTAGCGCCTGGCGTCGGAAGGGAGGATATCGCCCCATTTGCTATAAAAATGAAGTGACAAAAGTAATGATCGATAAATGGAAGAAGAGCAAAAGCAATTAATTTTTACTGTAGATGATAATAAGCAAACAAACTATCAGGATTGCTTTCTGAAGATGAATAGCGCTAAATAGAATGAGCAACTCATCCCATACCATATGTGACAGAAATATTAAATTTTAATTTCAGTATGGACTTTGTTTAAGGACTGTCATAGCTTAGTGTTTTATCCCACAAGAAAGGTAATAAAATGAGTGAGATATCTAGCCTGTCGTTGAAAATCCCAGTGGATTTGAAAGAGAAGATTAAAGCTGCTGCCCTTGAAAATAATGTGTCTATCAGCGCTGAAGTCAGTGCTCGGCTACTCAGAAGCTTTGATGACAGCGATACTTCATCGGTACCTTCGGTGGCGCCTGTTGATAATCAAGATACCGAAGAAGTGGCTGAATTACCGCTGACGCATAAAGAAATCAAAAAAATCAGAGAATTACTGAAAGGTAAGTCAAAGCATACTTCAAAGAAAAAGTAATTCGCCTGTTAAAGCACGTTCTGACCCTCTACTCACGCGGCGTCATAGCGTGCTATTTATTATAAAAAAAATCATATTTTGCGATAGAGATCAGTAAGGTTTTCCTGTTTTTTGCCGATAAACGCTACTCATATGATTAGTGGAGGCAATTATGTCAATGGGAACGCTGAAAGAAACGTTGGTTTTTATGCAAGATAATGGCGTGGGTTCCCATCGGTATGAGATCTACAAGAGTGACAGTAAAGGCGGGTATTTTGCTGTTATCTATATTCAAAAACATATTATTTCTGATGGCTCCACATTTGTTACCTGGATAATTGATAATTCCTGTTATTGCCTTAGATCTCACTATATTCCTAATGCCAGAATAGAATGTGAATCTCACTGGAAAGAGAATTATCGTGCGTTAAATGTTTTGTAGAAAATAAGTTTTTTAATATCGTTTTTTTATTTCCATATATCCGTTTATAAATTGGTTATTATTCATAATGGGATGAATTCCATTATGAATAATAACTATTAATAAATGTTATAAAATATTTCAAATATTTTCCCTCCCTGGTTATTCTATTATTAATAGAAAATAAGTTTGTTTATCTTGTAAATGGGTAAATTACTGGAAAATGATCGATTAAATAGATATGTAATTGACGGTTTTAAAAGAAATAAAATATAAAGATCACTGATGACGTGCCGATACTACTTTCGGTGAAAAAGGATTGAGTAGATTTACCATTTCCTTACCAGCATGGTTATTTAATATTTATATCAAGCTCGACTGATAGGTTTTCTATGCCAGTAGGTAAAAATAGTAAATTAAATGTTAAAATATGTGAATTTATTGAGGGTAAACATAAGGTGAAATGTAATTATATTGTGTGTGAATATAATTATTTCAACCGGTTTGTTTAGTTTTATAGTGAAATTCATGATTTTTATCAGTTGGTTAGGTCGTTTGGTTGTCTTCCCTCATTTTTCACCGTTGGTAATGTTGTTTAGTGGTATTGCGCCTTGGCGCTTGTTTCTATTTATCACCAAGTTTAATACATGCCAAAGCCTGTATTCATGGGTTTTTAATATAAGAAGTACATTGGAACTATAGGTACTGACCAATAACTGCATTCCGTTTGTTTTTTCGAACTAATGGCGTGCGTTGACTTTGGTGCAGATAGAAAGGACGAATAAAGGAGATTGAAATGAGTTTATCTAACTGGCGTATAGGATATCGATTAGGGGCTGGTTTTTCTTTTTTACTATTGATGTTGTTGATTGTCGGTGGGATTTCTATTTCCAAGTTGGCTGATTTCCATTACAAAATGGATGGTATTGTCTCTCAGAGTTATCCACTGACGGTGAAGGGTAATCAACTCATCGATGAGTTGAATCGATATCTCAATAACCAGCAATTACTGTTATTGCTCAAATCGGAAACTGAGATTAACAAGCAATTGGCGTTAACGAAAGAAAGCACACCCAAAATATCCGGATTGATGAATGATCTACAGCAATCGGTCAGTGATGAAAAGTCACGTGCGATTTTACAGAGTATTGCAGAGATACGGCATGATTATCTTGATTCGGCAAATAGGCTCACAGACTTGATCGTCGCCGGCAACACCGACGAAGCGTCAGACGAATACTTCAATGTTACCCGTGTCACCCAGCAAAAATACATCAATAAGGTTACAGAGTTTATTGGTGTACAGGATGACAATATGGCCGCCTCCGCTGAAGAAGTGGCTATCAGCTACAGTGAAGCCTTGATTTTGCTGATTATCATGATTATTGCCAGTGTGATAGCTGGCCTGATCATTGCCTCCCTGATTACACGGAGCGTGACTCACCCAATAAAAGATGCGCTGGTGGTGGCGGAAAATGTTGCTCAGGGCGATTTGACGTCAGAAATTCAGATTAACCGTAAAGATGAAACCGGTATGCTGTTGGCCGCGTTGCATCATATGAATACCAGCCTGCGGCAGATTGTCAGCCAGGTCAGGGATGGCGCTGAAACCATTTCAAGCGCGGCGTCACAGATTGCGGCAGGTAATCAGGACCTTTCTGCCAGAACGGAGGAGCAGGCGAGCTCACTGGAAGAAACCGCGTCATCAATGGAACAATTGACGTCAACCATCAAAAATACGGCTGATAACACCGTTCAGGCTACCGAGTTGGCGGCGAGCGCATCTGAGACGGTGCAGAAAAGCGGCGACATGATGGTCATGGTGACGCAAGAAATGCGTGGCATCAAAGATTCTTCACAGCGTATGTCGGAAATTATCGGCGTGATTGATAGCATCGCTTTTCAGACCAATATACTGGCTCTGAATGCTGCCGTGGAAGCGGCTCGCGCGGGTGAACAAGGCAGAGGGTTTGCGGTCGTAGCCAGTGAAGTTCGTGCACTGGCGCAGCGCAGTGCAACCGCCGCGAAAGAGATCAAAGAGCTAATCGATGATTCATTTCAAAAGGTTCAGGCTGGCATGGGACTGGTGGAAGAGACGGGTGTCACAATGAATTCGCTAGTGTCGAATGTGCAGGGCGTCAACGGTATTATTAGTGAGATTGCCCAGGCAAGCCGCGAGCAAAGCGATGGGATTAACCAAATCAATCTGGCGGTCGGGCAGATTGATACCACCACCCAACAGAATGCGGCATTGGTCGAAGAATCTGCGGCAGCGGCACTGTCCTTACAGGACCAGGCGCATAGCCTGACGCAGACGGTCAGTCTTTTCAAACTCGGGACCGGTTATACTGGCTCGCCGGCCGCTAAAAAACCAGAAACATCGGCTACGCCGGTTCTGCTGGCGGCGAACAGCGTGACAGTCACACGAGATAAATCGTCGGGGAATGCTTCAGATTGGGCATCGTTCTAATCTGACGAGGCCGCCATTGCATATGCAATGGCGGCCTTTCCAAACAGTCTTTACGCCATATTGATTTACCCGCTGCCCTTGCATCAGACTTTGGCGATGATTTGCCGGGCGTTGCTACGATACCAGCGAATCACATCAATGAATATAAAGATCAGTAAACTGAAACCCATAACCGGCAAGCACAAGGCTAATAGTATCGTAAAGGCTATGGCTAGCAGTCTGGGGAAAATACGGATTTGCAGCACCGCTTCCGTCAGGGTTTTTACCGGGTTGCTGCCATCACGATGGCTGGGACGGCGGATCCACCACATCCGATATCCCCACACAATCATGATACACAAACCGAGACCAAAAGCGGCCAACAGCAGTTGATTCGCCAGACCAAACAGCACGCCCATATGCGCGTCAACTCCCCAGCGGGTTAATTTGGCCGCCAGAGGAAAGGTCGTGAAATCGATGCGGTCGAGAACCGCCAGCGTGTCCGGGTTAATTGAAACGGCATCGACCTGAGTCGGCCATGAACGATCAATTTCGCTAACCGTCCAGGCGTGGCGGGGTTTTCTGGCGGGTTTTATTTCAATCTTGTCGGCATTAATACCTGCGTCTCTGGCTACAGCCAAAACCTGATCAAACATTGCCGGTTGAGTATCCACCACGGTGTCATTCATCGGCATCCGATGCTTCGCATGGGCATCAGCAAGAGGGGCGTGGGCATGGTGAGCCGTGTCTTCGGCAAGTTGAGTTTTGACCGACGGGGTTTGCCAGCCCAGTGTGCTACGCGCAACAGCAATATTGTTACCTGCCCACTGCGACCAGGTTAATCCGGTCGCAGAGAAGAAGAATATACCGATCAGAAGACCGAGTCCCATCGTGGTATGCCAATGACGCAGGCGACGTTTTTTCGCCGCAGGTGTCTGAACGCCGGTGACATTACGCCGTCTGGAGGGCGATGTCGCATGTCTGGTTGTCCACCAGATCGTCAAACCGCCTAGCGCCGCCAGCCACAGCCAGGACGCAGCAAGCTCACTGTAATTTCGCCCGATATCACCGAGTAATAATCCGCGGTGCAGGTAATCAAGCCAGGTACGGAATGGCAGTATGCCGCTGGTGCCATAAACGGTTTCGTCCCCGCGAATTTCCAAAGAAACCGGATCAACAAAGATCGCCCGACTTTCTGAAGGTCCCAGTTCTGGGGAGGAGAACATGATCCGGGTCGTTTCACCGGGCGCGGGGGACGGACGTATTGCGCTTGGCGTAGCGGCAGGATGTCCAGGCACTGCCTGAGCCGCGACGATTTGCTCCGCCAGCGAGTGTGGGGCTCCTTCACTTTCACTAAAAAGCTGGTGGGCGTACAGCCGGTTTTCAATTTGCGGGGTAAGGGCGTATAGCGTCCCCGTGAGTGCGGCGATGAAAATGAAAGGTCCAACAAAAAGGCCGATATAAAAGTGAATGCGGATTAACAGCGCTATGATGGCGGCCCGTGGTGAAACGGTGTCTGTTGCGGTCGTTCTGGGACGCGCAGTGGCTGGCGCCTGAGAATTAGCAAGCGGCATAAAACCTTCTGAAATCAGTTAGCAGAAAAATAATCAAACGGACGGTATCGCTGATGCGATATATCGCCGGGTTTGTTCTCTAATATCCCCGTGGGCTTGGCGATCGGGATTCAGAAAGGCGGCGCGCGCGGAAACGGGGATGCAAACCGTTCAACAGGAATGATGAGAGAGATGAAGGTGGGTAAACGACGATCGGATAAATAATTTGCTGCGACGATAGCCAGACTGTTGATTGCGGATAATGCGGGTGTATAAGAGAAGAGTACACAGTATCCACAAGCCGCATGATCCATCATGGATACGGGATGAGGGCCATGCGACTGACGGGGCAGAGGATTGGGCTGATGTTGTCCAGCGTGGTGGTGATGTTCAGTCGCGTTGAGTGACGCGCCGGTATCCTGCGAGTTTGCGCCATGATCGCCTGCTACCAGCGTTTGTGAAACCACTGGTGCAATGAATATGGTCAAAATGGCGAAGATACCCAGCCAGGCCGGGGATCGTCGCCGGCGCAACGCAGATAAAAACATCATTAGGGCGTTCAGTTGTACCGGACGTAGTGGCGGTACTGTACCTTATTTGCCCCTGATTTGATGACATAAATGTTTATTTGATTCTCTGGTCTGTGAGATAAGCGGGAGAGCGATTGTTACGTGCCGGTCATTACTGGAATATAACCAGGCTTAATTAAGCGGTGATGTGGTGATTTATCTGCCGTATGGTGAGACTACCGGGCTGGTGGAATATTCCTGAAGCCAGACGAGGCTGATATTTGATGATAAAGAGATTCGATATTGTACGGCATGAGATGATTCAGCACGGATTAAGACTTTTCTTATCCGGTGTCTGGGGATCAGCGGACAGCCAGATTTTTCAGACGGCAGAGGCGAGGGTTCGTCACCGTGGGATTGACAAGGATAGCCGTTTGAGATGGCTGCCTGTTTGGCGATATTCTAATGTCGGCAGGCATTATCTGCTTTTCATTTTCCGAACCTGGTTTATCCGCTTTTGGTACTCACGTTGTTTAAACGCTGACCTATTATGATGAACCATCTCTTTATCAAGTTGTCGGAAAGCTAACTTATCCTTTAATATGGATTTTAGTTGATTGAAGCACACGAACAGGGGGAGTTGTGCTGGTTAATAAATTTGGAATTAAACAGCGGGTTGCCAGTCTTCGCTGGCTTTCAGCGATGATTATGTTGTCGTTAAGTGCAGCACCGGCTTGGGCATTTTCTATTGACGATGTGGCTAAAGAGGCGGAAAAGCTGGCGGCTAAAGGTTTTGAGGCGCCGAAAAGCAATCTTCCAGCACAATTCCGTGATATGAAATTTGCTGACTATCAGCAGATTCAGTTCAATCACGAAAAATCATACTGGAACACATTACAGACGCCATTCAAACTACAGTTCTATCATCAAGGGATGTATTTCGATACCCCGGTTAAAATTAATGAAGTGACTGCAACCACGGTCAATGAGATTAAATATTCGGCCGATTACTTTAATTTTGGTTCCGTCAACCACGATCCCGAAACGGTAAAAAATCTCGGTTTTGCCGGTTTCAAAGTGCTTTATCCGATTAATAAAGTGGGTAAGGACGATGAGATTGTCAGCATGTTGGGCGCAAGCTATTTCCGCGTCGTCGGTAAAGGGCAGATTTACGGGCTGTCAGCGCGTGGACTGGCCATCGATACCGCACTGCCTTCGGGCGAAGAGTTTCCCCGTTTCCGTGAATTCTGGATTGAACGACCCAAGCAAAATGACAAACATCTGGTCATTTACGCGTTACTGGATTCGCCACGCGCGACGGGGGCATATCGTTTCATCGTTTATCCAGGACAAGACAGCGTCATTGATGTTCAGGCCAGAGTTTACCTGCGGGATAAAGTTGGCAAGCTTGGCGTTGCGCCGCTGACCAGCATGTATCTCTTTGGGCCGAATCAGCCATCTCCGACGCTGAATTATCGTCCCGCTCTGCATGACTCCAACGGCCTGTCAATTCATGCCGGTAATGGCGAATGGATTTGGCGGCCGCTGAATAATCCTAAACACCTTGCCGTCAGCACTTACGCGATAGAAAACCCGAAAGGATTTGGTTTGTTACAGCGCGGCCGCGATTTCTCCGCCTATGAAGATCTGGATGACCGCTACGATCTGCGCCCAAGTGGTTGGATCGAGCCGAGAGGAGAGTGGGGTAAAGGCAAGGTCGAGCTGGTTGAAATTCCGACTGCCGATGAAACTAACGATAATATCGTTGCTTTCTGGACGCCGGATGTTTTACCTGAAACGGGTAAACCACTGGATTTGAGATACCGTTTGCACTTCACCCGTGATGAAGATCAGTTGCATTCGCCGGATATTGCCTATGTGCAGCAAACTCGCCGTTCTACCGGGGATGTGAAGCAGTCCAATCTGATCCGTCAACCGGATGGCACCATCGCTTTCCTGGTTGATTTTGTTGGCCCGACGCTGAAAGAAATGGATGAAGCTACGCCGGTGGCATCGCAGGTCAGTATTGGCGAGAATGGTGAAATTGTTGAGAATAGCGTCCGTTATAACCCGGTGACTCAAGGTTGGCGTCTGACACTGCGTCTGCGAGTGAAAGATAATAAACAGCCAACAGAAATGAGGGCTGCGTTGGTTAATGGTGAAACAACATTGACTGAAACCTGGAGTTATCAGCTACCTGCTAATGAATAAGTCAACCTCTCCTCTCGATTATATTGAGAAATTGCCCCTGTCTGCTGAGCATGCAGGGGCTTTGCGTAAAGATCTATCGCAGTCTGGTAAAGCCGAACAGGCCGTCTTACATCAGGTATTGTCTGAAGGCGAGCAGGTCAATGGCCTGTCTGAAGAGGATGCCACGTTGAGCTCGGTGAAAACCCGTCTGGAAATGGCCTGGCCTGATGCGTTAAACGAAGGTAAGCAACTGGGTAAAGACAGAGAAGGGCGGACCACGTTGAAGGCCATGCCGACAATTACCCGAACGTCCATGTTTCCGGATATCTGGCGTACCAACCCATTGGTTCGCTGGTGGGAAAGTTTGCTGGGGCGCTCCGTACCTCCTCGTCATCATACCAGCCCTGAAGAGAGAATCGCGGAAAACCGCTGGCGTATGGTCGGAACGATTCGGCGTTATATTCTGCTGATACTGACGCTGTTCCAGACGGCTATCGCAACGTGGTACATGAAGACTATTCTGCCTTATCAGGGATGGGCGCTGATTGATCCGTTCGAAATGGCCGATCAGCCCTTGATTCGATCGTTAATGCAGATACTGCCCTATGTTTTGCAAAGCGGCATTCTGGTCCTGTTTGCCGTGCTGTTCTGTTGGGTTTCCGCCGGGTTCTGGACGGCGTTAATGGGCTTCCTGCAACTGCTGATCGGACGCGACAAATACAGCATTTCGTCGACTACGGTCGGGGATGAACCGCTTAACCCGGATCATCGTACCGCACTGATCATGCCTATCTGTAATGAAGATGTAGAGCGTGTGTTTGCGGGTCTGCGCGCCACGTATGAATCTGTGGAAGCGACAGGCATGCTTGAGCACTTTGATATCTATGTGCTGAGCGACAGTAACGATCCGGATACCTGTGTGGCGGAGCAAAAGGCCTGGATGGAGCTTTGCCGCGATGTGGGGGGAGCAGGGCGTATTTTTTATCGCCGCCGCCGCCGCCGTGTAAAGCGTAAGAGTGGCAATATTGATGATTTCTGTCGCCGCTGGGGCAGCCAATACAGTTACATGGTGATCCTGGATGCCGACAGCGTCATGAGCGGCGAATGTCTGACATCACTCGTCAGGCTGATGGAGGCGAATCCAAATGCAGGGATTATCCAGTCTTCACCGAAAGCGTCAGGTATGGATACCCTCTACGCGCGCTGTCAGCAGTTCGCAACCCGTGTTTATGGACCGCTCTTCACCGCCGGGCTGCATTTCTGGCAATTGGGTGAATCCCATTATTGGGGACATAACGCCATTATTCGGGTGAAACCGTTTATTGAACACTGTGCGCTGGCTCCGTTGCCAGGCGAAGGATCATTTGCCGGAGCCATCCTTTCCCATGACTTCGTTGAAGCGGCGCTGATGCGCCGTGCTGGTTGGGGTGTCTGGATTGCGTATGATCTGCCGGGTAGCTATGAAGAGTTGCCCCCGAATCTGCTGGATGAGCTGAAACGCGACCGCCGCTGGTGTCATGGCAACCTCATGAACTTCCGGTTGTTCCTGGTTAAAGGGATGCACCCGGTGCACCGTGCCGTATTCCTTACCGGCGTCATGTCTTATCTGTCAGCGCCGTTATGGTTCATGTTCCTGATGTTGTCGACGGCTTTGCAGGTGGTGCATACCCTGATGGAACCGCAATATTTTCTGCAACCCAGACAGTTATTCCCGGTCTGGCCGCAGTGGCGACCCGAACTTGCAATCGCATTATTCTCAACAACGCTGGTACTGCTGTTTCTGCCAAAATTGTTAAGTGTGATTTTGATTTGGGCGAAAGGCGCAAAAGCCTATGGCGGCGTGTTGCGCTTATTTATTTCGCTATTGGTGGAAATGCTGTTCTCGGTGCTTCTGGCGCCGGTAAGGATGTTGTTTCATACCGTGTTTGTGGTGAGCGCATTCCTTGGATGGTCTGTTCAATGGAATTCACCACAGCGTGATGATGACGCTACTCCGTGGGGTGAAGCCTTTGTCCGTCACGGTTCCCAGTTGGCCCTGGGGCTGGTCTGGGCCATCGGTATGGCGTGGCTGGATCTGCGCTTCCTGTGGTGGCTGTCGCCGATCGTGTTCTCATTGATTCTGTCGCCGTTTGTGTCTGTTTACTCCAGCCGTGCTTCGTTGGGGCTTGCTTGTAAGCGTGCCGGATTGTTATTGATCCCGGAAGAATACGAACCGCCGCGTGAGCTTGTGGCGACGGATGAATATTGCCAGTTGAATCGCCAACGTAAATTGGAGAATGGGTTCATTCAGGCGGTATTTGACCCTTCCATCAATGCGCTTGCCAGTGCGATGGCGACAGCACGTCATCGTTTCAGTCAGGCGATTGAAGATGTTCGCGAACAGCGCGTTCGCGATGCGCTTGGTCGTAAACCCGAAGAGGTCGGTAATAACCAGCGTTTGGCGTTACTCAGCGATCCGGTCACGATTTCCCGCTTGCATTATCATGTGTGGCAGAAGCCAGAGGAACATGCCGAATGGTGTGATTATTATCGGCAATCGCCCGCGCCTTTTATCAAGAGCTAACTTTTCTTCGCGTGCATGTAAAAAGCAACAGCTTCGGCTGTTGCTTTTTGTCATTCCTGAACCGAGCCCGGTGGGTACGTCAGTAATTAGCGGGAAATATTCGCTCAGGATTATTTTTCCGCACACACCATGAACATCGGTGTAGACGCATAGTTAACGCTTTCCACCTCATCCCATAGTTCCTGACCAACACGCGTATCCAATATGATTTTGTGATAGCCGCACGCCAGCAGAGCCTGGGCATCCCACTGCGGACGACGCTCACGGCTGAGCGGTAGTTGCCGGGCAATCGCCTCCATCGCGACGGTATCCGTATTCACGTAGTGATCGTCCAGCCCTAAATAGCGCGCGTTGGCGCGATCTTCCAGATATCCCTGACGGCTCTTTTCATCGAACAGTTGCAGATACCAGTTGGCATCAAAGTTCAGCAGTCGCCCGCCAGATGCCAGCACCCGATACCACTCCTGGTATGCCTGTAGCGGGAAGGTAAGGTTCCATGTCACATTGCGGGTGACAATCAAATCAAACTGATGGTCGTCAAACGGCAAGGTATGAACATCGGCAGAAACAAAATCCACCTGTACGCCATAGTGCGCCGCATTACCACGAGCCTGTGCCAGCATGGCTTCCGTCATGTCCACCGCGGTGACGCGATGCCCAGCCTGCGCCAGCATGACAGCAAAAAAACCGGGGCCGGTGCCGATATCCAGCACCTTCATGATCGGTTTGGCGGGGGCATATTCCTGAATTTTTTTCAGCCAGAGCGTACGCTTGGCGCTAACCAGTTCGGCGGCGTTGAGTTGGCTGTAATCGGCGGCGCGATGTGTCCAGTAGCGTTGCACATCGTGGTTTAATGTGTGTGGGGGATTATCGACAAGAAGCTGACTCACTCGGGTATCCTGTTATCCATCGTCAGGCCGCATGTGTTATACCATCAGCGCAATACCACCAGCCAAACGGAAAGGTTGTGATTGTGGTGCCAACTTATAACAGATTGACGCGTGTGATTTAACCGGAATGTATGAAATTTTCATAGAAACTCATACATTTTTGATCTGGTATAATTATTAACAATGCAAGCATACCTGTTTGCGGTATGGATTCCGGTTGAGATGGCCGTGATGAAAAAATTAATCACCCGGTAATTCAAGCTTTGATGGTCGACGTTGCAAACTTCGCCAGGAATAGATGACGTTGATCAGGACGATCAGCGCCGTTACGATAAATACCGCACGGAAGCCGTAAGTGGCTGAAATGGATGCGCCGATGATTGGTCCTGTCACGTTTCCGATATCACGAAATGACTGGTTATAGCTGAAAATTCGTCCGGCGACCTGATTGGAGGAATGATAAATCAACAGCGTTTGTACGGCCGGAAGTAGCGCGCCGTCCGCCGCCCCCAATAAAAAACGCAGTATACCCAGTTGCCAGGGATTCTGAACAAAAGCCATGGGAATGAGCAGCAGAACAGACAGAATCAGCATGGCGATGAGAACACGCTCCGGACCAATCTTATCGCCCAGTTTGCCGAGTCTGGGGGCGCTGAGCAGGGCTGACACGCCGGGAATAGCGGCGATCATGCCGCTGATAAAGGCCAGATTTTGCGTCGTACCGGCCAGATCGCGAACAAACAGCGTAAGAATGGGAGAAACCGACCCTGTCGCAACCTGAATAATTAATGTCGTCATAAATAGACTTAAAATCAGTCTGGGGTTCTTCAGGGATATCATGACCTGACGACCGCTGAGCATGTCTTTTTTACGTACTGAGGTAAAACGTTCCTGCACGAATAGCAACGTGATTAAGAAACAGATAAACAGCACGCTGGCAGTGATGAAAAAGACAGGCCGTAATCCATATATATCAGCCAGATACCCGCCGATCAGCGGGCCGATTAGTGCGCCGCTTACGGCGCCTGTTGATAGTGTTCCCAGCGCCCAGCCACTTTTATTGCGCGGAACCTGTGTGGCGATCAGGGCGTTTGCATTGGGAACAAAGCCCCCCAGAATGCCAAGCGCAGCCCGGAGGCACAGGAATTGCCAGATGTTTTGCGCCCATCCCATCAGGATCATGACAATACACATACCTAATGCTGAACGCAGCAGCATCAGTTTGCGGCCTTTGCGATCGGCCAGCCGTCCCCAGAAGGGGGAGGCGATGGCGGAAAAGAGAAACGTAATACTGAAAACAATTCCGGACCACATGTTCAGCGCGCTATGGCCCGTGATGCCGAGCTGTTCGATATAGAGGGGGAGAAACGGCATGACAAGGCTGAATGCGGCACCGGTGAAAAAGCAACCCAGCCAGGTGACATAAAGGTTGCGCTTCCAGTCAATCGGTTCCGTTTCTGGTGTCATAATTTTCCGAATATGTTATTGCTATTTTTAGATGAGAAGCGAGCGATAAGGCAAAAATATTGCATAGCAGGTAATAAATTCAGTATGGAGCGCTTACCGAAAATCGGCAAGGCGAACATGCCGGATTAGCAAGAATCGTACAATTTTTCAGTGAGATGCTGCTGGGGGAAAACACCCTCCACGACAATATCATGGAGGGATAAACCGGGACGTTAATACAGTGAAGGTTCGCCTTCCGGACGTGTTTTAAAACGACGGTGCAGCCACATGTACTGATCGGGGGCTACCAGAATATTCTGCTCAATGATTTTGTTCATCCACGCTGCGGTTGTCGTTTCGTTTTCCACGGGAATATCCAGTTCCGCTGGCTGGATCAGCAGTTCGTATCCTTTCCCGTTCGGTAAACGATGGGGAACGAAAGGCACGATAGCCGGACGTGCCGATTTAGCCAGCATATAGCTTCCTACCGTGGTTGCCGCTTTATCTACCGCAAACAGCGGAACGAATACGCTGCTGCGCGGGCCATAATCATGATCCGGTGCGTACCAGATAATTTCGCCTTGTTTCAGCGCCCGAATCATACCTTTCAGATCCTTACGGTCTAGCATGGATTTATTAGATCGCAGCCTTCCCCAGGTCTGGAGCCAGTCAATGAGTTTATTATCGTTGGGGCGATAAACACCGATGCCCGCGTTTTTAATGCCGAAGATACGCGCACCAAGCTCCAGCGTCAGAAAATGCAGGCCGATAAGCAGAATGCCGCGGTTTTGTTGCCGTAAGGTTTCTATATGCTCAAGACCTTTGATGGTGAACCAGCGTTCAATACGCCAATCCGGCCAGAACCATGCCATACCGGTTTCAAGTACGCCCATACCAACGGCCTCGAAATTTTTCCTGACCAGTTCGTTTCGCTCGACCAACGGCATATCGGGGAAGCAGAGTTCAATATTCCGGGTCGTAATCTCGACACGACGCGGTAACAGACGTATGGAAAGGTGACCGAGTCGGGTACCTATCCAGTACAGCACGGGATAAGGCAACAGAACGACGAGATAAAGAATACCGATACCTAGCCAGGTTACCCAGTAACGCGGGTGTAAAAGTGAACGATTAAAAGAAGGGATCTGTGTCATGGCCTTAGTATCAACATTTCGGTGCTAATCAGTACACACCGTTAAAAAGAAAAGAATGAATAAAGTTTTTGCTCAGCAGGATAGATTATTGCGGTAGTTTCCTGAGAAAACAAATCAGCAACGTGTTTCAGCCTGATTTTTATACAAAAAGTGGCTAATGATTAATCACTCCATCTCCTGAAGGGGGTTTTTGACCTTTGGTGACATTGCTTAGGTGGTGATCTGGCGACCCGTCAGGATCGCCAGACGGGCATTAGCGCTTAAATATGCCTTTGACGTAGCGTGGCTCACTACGCCAGTACTGCGGAGGCGCGCTCACCTGGGCCCCCAGTCTGGCTGCCGCATGCCACGGCCAGCGTGGGTTGAACAGGATGGCTCGAGCCAACCCGACGGCATCGGCTTCGCCCGTTGCGACAATGGCTTCAGCCTGTTCGGGCTCGGTGATGAGTCCGACCGCGATAGTGGTAATCCCGACTTCCTGCTTAATGCGCTGGGCATAGGGAACCTGATAGTTTGGCCCCGGATGAATTTGCTGTTTTGCAGACAGCCCGCCGCTGGAGACATGAATAAAATCACAGCCTAATTCATGCAATGCTTTACTGAGTTGGATGGATTGCGCCAAATCCCAGCCGCCTTCAACGCCATCGGTTGCCGAAATTCGCACGCCTACCGCTTTATGGGCGGGGAAGACGTCGCGTACCGCTTGATAAATCTCTAACACCAGACGCTGGCGGTTCTGTAATGAGCCGCCATATTCATCCGTACGCTGATTGGCCAGCGGAGACAGGAACTGATGCAGCAAATAGCCGTGAGCGGCGTGGAGTTCTATCAGATCAAAACCGAGACGGTCTGCACGTTTTGCCGCGTTGACAAAGGCCGCCGTCAACTCACGAATCTGCGGTAGCGACATCGCCTGCGGGGCGGCGTCAGTGTCATTGTAAGGGATATCCGAGGGCGCCACTGTCTGCCATCCGCCTTGATCTGAACGTAAAAACGCGCGTCCCCCCCAGGGAACATCTGTTGATGCTTTACGTCCGGCATGCGCAAGCTGGATCCCCAGCGGCATATCTGAATAGCGTTTTACCGCCTGGATGACCGGTGCGAGTGCCTGCTCGGTGACATCATCCCATAATCCCAGATCGCTGGGGGAGATGCGGCCTTCCGGTACGACTGACGTTGCTTCAATGATTAACAACCCTGCACCAGAATGCGAAAGGTTTCCCAGATGCATTGTGTGCCACGCGGTTGCCTTACCCTCATCTGCGGAATATTGGCACATTGGCGCAATGATAATGCGATTAGGTAGCGTAAGCTTACCAAGCGAGACGGGAGAGAATAGCTGACTCATAGTGACGACCTTAGATTGTGGTTTTCTCATGAGATCTGGAGGCGTGCTTTCCAGGTTAAAAGCATAATGCTCGGCGTATAATGTGATCACTATTCCATATTCCGCCTATAATTTCACGCCCTGACATCGGCTATACGATCGGGTATGATGCCGGCGGTTTTGTCCGTCAGGTCGAATTCAGGCGGCGAAAAGCAATAATTCATCTCAATGAAGACAGGAAAAGTACACCATGCCAGTGTTACATAACCGGGTTTCCAATGAGGAACTGAGGACGCGTATGCTTGCGGAAACCGAGCCGCGTACCACGGTCTCCTTCTATAAATATTTTACGATTGATGAGCCGCAGGCATTTCGCGATCGTCTGTATATTCAATTTGAGCAGTTGAAAGTGTTTGGGCGCGTTTACATTGCATCGGAAGGCATCAATGCGCAAATCAGCGTTCCCAATAATCAATTTGATGCGTTTAAATCGACACTGTTCAATATGCATCCTGCGCTTGACCAAATCCGGTTGAATGTAGCATTGGACGATGACGGTAAATCGTTCTGGGTGCTGCGCATGAAAGTCCGCGATCGTATTGTGGCGGATGGTATTGACGATCCGACATTTAATCCGGCAAATGTGGGGCAGTATCTGAAAGCTGAGCAGGTCAACGCGATGGCGGATGATCCGAACACGTTATTCGTTGATATGCGAAATCACTATGAATACGAAGTCGGGCATTTTGAAAATGCGCTGGAGATTCCTTCCGATACGTTTCGTGAACAGCTCCCTATGGCGGTAGAAATGCTGGATAATGAGCGTGACAAAAATATCGTCATGTACTGCACCGGGGGAATTCGTTGTGAAAAGGCGAGTGCTTACATGCTGCATCATGGCTTTCAACATGTTTACCATGTTGAAGGCGGCATCATTGAATATGCTCGTCAGGCAAAAGCGAGAGGATTACCGCTGAAGTTTGTTGGTAAAAATTTCGTTTTTGATGAGCGCATGGGCGAGCGTATTTCCGACGATGTTATCGCCCATTGTCATCAGTGCGGCGCCCCCTGTGATAGCCACACAAACTGTCGTAACGAAGGTTGCCATTTGCTGTTTATTCAGTGTCCGTCTTGTGCTGAAAAATACCAAGGATGTTGTAGCGCCCACTGCCAGGAAGAGATGAAACTGCCTTTGGAAGAACAGAGAGCAAAGCGTAGCGGTCGTGAAAACGGGATGAAAATCTTTAATAAATCGAAAGGATTATTGAGGTCGACTTTACATATCCCTTCTCCATCGATCGATAAGAATCAGGATTAAAGCCCTTTCGCGATGAAATAATGCTGCTCGTTTAAGGCTTGGGTTACCTGTGGCGGTCCGCAAGTAAATCCACGCTTAAGTGAACGGCATTATTTCGCTATGAAAGGGCTTGTCCGGTACGCCCGGCGGCAGTGTTCGCCTTTTATTTTTGGCGAATACCCTCAACGGAGATAATCAATTCCACTTCCTGAGATGCAGGCCCCAGATCGGTGGTAATGTTGAAGTCTTTCAGCTTGATGGTGCCTTCAGCTTCAAAACCGGCACGGTAGTTACCCCATGGGTCATCACCTTGGCCAATCAGCTTGGCTTCCAGCGTTACTGGTTTTGTGACGCCGTTCAGGGTCAGATTACCCGTAATATCGAATTCATCGCCGTCTTTTTTCACTTCCGTGGACGTAAATGTCGCTTGCGGATGTTGGGATACGTTCAGAAAATCCGCGCTGCGGAGGTGCTTATCACGTTCAGCGTGATTGGTATCAACGCTGTTGGTATTGATCGTGACATTGACCTTGTCGGACGCAGGGTTATTTTCATCAAACGTGAAAGAACCATCGAAATCATTAAAGCTGCCGTAAAGCCAGCTATAGCCCAGATGTTTAATGCGGAATTCGATAAACGCGTGCTGGCCTTCTTTATCAAACTTGTAATCTGCCGCCAGTGCAGAGCTGGCGGAAGCAAGCAAAGAAAGGGCCGTCAGGCTCAGTAGTGTTTTTTTCAGCATAGTGTTTTCTCCATAAATCCAGAAAGTTAAGAGATGTTGCGACCCAACATCCGTTTCAACGTCGTATCACCATCTATAAAGTGGTGTTTTAATGCGGCTAAACCGTGCAGTGCTGAGAGAGCCACCACCACCCAGGCGAGATAAAGATGCACGGTGCCTGCGACATCGGCTTGATCCGTCAAACCGCTTAATGTGGCCGGAACAGAGAACCAGCCAAAAACTGAAATAGGTTGTCCTTCTGCGGTAGAGATCAGATAGCCGCTGACTAAAATTCCCAATAACACAACGTACAGGGTGATATGCGCCAGCGTGGCGCTGATGCGGGTAAGCGCAGAATAGCTGCTTAGCGGTGCAGGCGGCGGGGAGAAAAAACGCCAGACAATGCGGAAAATGATCACAGCAAACAACAGGATCCCGATGCTTTTATGAATTTCGGGAGCGCGGTGATACCACACGTCGTAGTATCCCAGTGTTACCATCCAGAGTCCTAACGCAAACATGCCATAAATCGTCAACGCGGATATCCAGTGCAGAAGGATGCTGACATGCCCATAACGGGACGAGGTATTGCGCCAAAGCATGGTGATAGCTCCTTATATAGATAACGTGATCAACTTTGTAAAAATTAAACATGAAAAAAAACAGATGCAAAACAAAATTTCAAAACATTACAATACTGTAACGTTGAACAATTTTTTTGAATTTAAAATCATATTTTATTCAATGTAATCAACATAGATGACAGGAAAATAAACCTTTAATCACGAATCATTTCAACGGATAAAGACGGGTAAAAGCATCCCGATGATTAAACTTCCCGATTTATAATTATTTATTAGCTGAATAATGATGCAGTTAGTGATTATTGGTTATGCAGTCGCGGAGGAGAAATTCAGCGGTGTAAAGTAGGGCGTAAACACCCTGCTCAAAATAACAACACCGCCATGAAGGCGGTGTTGTTATTAAGCATGTAATGAGATAAATCTGGTATTGGAAAAAATATTAACAAACAATATCAACAACTAATGTTTACGGTAGTCACTGGACTGACAATCGGTTGATTCAATTTTAGCAATGCCTGCTTCAAGTATGTATATCAATTGCCTTGCCACATCTGTTGTCAACCATAGCGTACGGTCAACTTGCGCTTTGTCTGGTGTTTGATCCGCGGTGGATAAATAGTGTAAACGGATCATCATGGCATCATAACTGTCAACGGTGCTGATGTCCCAACCTACAAGAGGATGCGTCTGAATAACTTCATCTTTTCTATCCATAAATACCCCTTATTGACTAGTTACTAACATGAGTGACTAACGAGGTTTAAGGCGGCTTCTTATTTAGAAGAGCAATATTAGTATATCGTTGCTTATTTAATTTATGGAAAATATTTTCAATTTTTCTGCAAAAAACTTTATGAACAAAAATTAAAACGTTTGGGACGAATACGTTTTAGCCCCAAACGATAACACAAGAGGAAAAGAAATGATGAAAAAACTACTCGGTATTTAAACCGGCATTTTTCTCTAAGGTGGCGGCAAACCGGGCAAGATGTTTTTTCATCACCGGGTCGCGGTTTTCGTTTTGCGATTCTAACTTCAGATTGTGGATCATCAATTGGTTTGATTTTTCGTCAAGACAGAACACCAGAGATGAAAAAGCAAGCTCCAGAACATCAATTTTTCGCTGCTGTTCAGCGATTAATTCCAGCAGTTCACCAAATGTCATTGCTTCTTCTGGTTTTTCAACTGTCATAATAGGTACCCCCGTCATAACACAATGGCGAAATGCCTATATCAATTTACTGCACATTATCGGGTATAATTTATCATTCTGCCGAGGTTTTCAACAAACGGAACACCGTGTTAGCGAGTAAAGCATAGGGCGAAACCGTAGAAACCCTATGCACAGACACGCACATTCAGTTTTTTCCTAATCATTCCGGCGTAAACCAGTCATCGGCGCTTTCCCAGGTTTCTTGCAGAATTTCAGAGATACGATCTTTATCATCTTTATTCGCTCCCATAACCGACAGGCTGTTGGCGCCAGCATAGCGGACCTGAATCGGGGTCGCGGGATAATGCTTATGAATGCGATGCTCCAGTTCATGCTGAAGCGCCTCTATAGCACCCGCAGGTAAGGGAGATGACTTTGACAGAGTGATTTCTACACGCATGATTACCTCCAACTTTTAACTGTTTATTTATACAGTTCTTGTCGGGAAAGCACAAGCCGTGCAGGAAAATTTAACCCATCATCTTGGGGATGATGGGAATATTGACTATCGAACAGACCAGTTCAGGCTTTGTCCGGCCATAAAAGGAATTAATGATTCACTCCCCATTTGGATTTCTTCCGGGAAGGTGACAGGTTCGCGGTAGAGTTCGATCCAGTCTTCGTTGACCGGTAAACCGTAGAAACGCGGACCGTTCAGGGAACAGAAGGCTTCGAGTTTGCTCAATGCCCCCATTTCCTCGAAAACGGTGGCGTAGGCGCTCAAAGCGGCCTGAGCGTTAAAAACGCCGGCGCAGCCACAGCTGGATTCTTTTCTGTGTCTGGCATGCGGTGCTGAGTCGGTCCCGAGGAACAGGCGGTCGCAACCGCCAGCCACGGCTTCCCGCAACGCCTGCTGATGAATATTTCTTTTAAGAATAGGCAGACAATAAAGATGCGGACGTACACCGCCAACCAGCATATGGTTACGATTGAACATCAGATGCTGAGGCGTAACGGTTGCCGCGAGATATTGGTTACCGGAGACAACATATTGTGCAGCTTCTTTGGTCGTAATGTGCTCAAAGACGACTTTCAGTTCCGGGAACTGTTTGCGTAATGGCTCCAGCGTCGATTCAATGAATCGGGCTTCACGATCAAAAATATCAACGGACGGATCGGTAACTTCACCATGGATCAGCAGCGGCATGCCGATTTCCTGCATCTTTTCCAGAATGGTTGCAATATTGGCAATGTTTGTGACGCCATGGCTGGAGTTGGTGGTGGCATTGGCCGGGTATAGTTTGGCGGCGGTGAATACGCCTTGCTCAAAACCGTTGACGACTTCTGCGGCATCCAGTGAGTCCGTCAAATAGCAGGTCATCAGCGGTTGAAAACTATCGCCTTCCGGAATAGCCGAAAGGATACGATTTCGATAAGCAATGGCCGCGGCTACGCTGGTAACCGGCGGCGTCAGGTTTGGCATGATAATTGCGCGGCCGAAAAAGCGGCTGGTATAGGGAAGAACGGTTTCCAGTATCTGATCGTCACGCAAATGAATATGCCAATCATCAGGGCGGCGAATTTTCAGAATAGTAGGCTGTGCGGTCATGGAATAGCGCTCCGGCGGTCAGTAAAAAACATCATTTGTCAGTTGATTTTGGGCTGATACGGCGGGGAATAAGGATAAGCGTAAAGTCTTTTTAATGCATCCGTTTGTTGATCAATGCTTGAAATTAAGTCGCAATTGGCCTCTCATAGATGGATCTTTTAATCAATAGAGTAAGGACTACCATGGAAATTCGTATCGTTGCCAGTTTACAAGCGAAAGCGGAGTTTGTTGACGATGTGGCCGCGGCGGTGAAAAAGGTTGTAGCACCTAGTCGTCAGGAGCCTGGTAACCTACAGTATGATCTCCACGAACAGATCAATACACCCGGGGCGTTTGTGTTTTTTGAGCGTTGGAAAAACCAGGATGTACTGGATGAACATGAGCAAACTGCGCACTTTAAACGTCTGGTTGCTGAACTGAGCGATAAAACAGAAAGTATGGAAGTAAAGCTGCTTAAGTATCTGGGTTAATAATAGAAATTTTCAACGTCGCATGCAGCGGCCCGCCATAAAAAACACCCGCCAATCGGCGGGTGTTTTTACTCAATGACAAGCGAATATGTTTTATTCGCTGACAGCAGTCGGTTTGGTTGCCGGGGCGGTTGCCTGATTAACCGCGGCATGACCGCCTGCGGAACCTTTCCCTGTGAACCGATACTCAGGGCGAACCCAATCGCTATGACGAACGGGTTCCGGCCGATAGTCCGGCGCGGGTGCCTTCGTCATCGGCGCTGTTGCAAGATGCTTGTAACGCACGAGTTCAACGGCAGCAGATGCCGCCACAGGTACGGGAGCGACAACGGGTTCAGCCGTTTGTTTCACCACCGCCTGATCGATGGCGTCATCTGCAACGGTGTCATGAGCGTCTTCAGCAGCCGGCTGTGGCGCTTGTACCGGCTGTTCTTCTTTTGCCGCGACTACCGTAGCTGTTACAGCGGTTTCGATCGCCTCTGTTTCGTTGGGCGCGTCTGCTGTGGTATTGACGGGATCGTTCATTACAGGTTCGTCCACCGCAGTCTCAATAACCTCAGTTTCAACAGCTTCTACCACGATCGTTGCAGCGGCGGCGGTTGCTTCAACCGTTTCTTCAACGGCTGGGTTTTCCGCTGTTTCCGCAGGAATGACCGTTTGTACCGCTGGCGTTTGCGCCGTGGTCTCTTCTTGCGCCTGAGGTTCAGGTGCCGGCTCAGCAGAGAGCGTGCTCTCTGGCGCTGGCTTGTCAGTCTCTTCAGAGACTGACGTGTTGGAAGGCGCCTCGGTAACTACCGGAGCGACAGGCGCATCCTGCACGACGCTTTCAACGATCGGCGCAACATCTTCAACAATGGCTGGCAAAAGAGGCGTCGTTGCAATAGCCACATTGTCTTCTGGTAAGTCTTCTGGTAACGCTTTCTCGGCTTGTTCCAGTTGTTGAGATTGTGCCAGAGGGTAGTTTACCCACACTTTACCAGAAGCCATCTCTGGCGATGCGGCCGCATATTCCAACGGCATCGGTGACTGTGATGGGTAACGCTCGTCACGATAACGACGACGGCGTTGTCCACTGACGCGCAAATGACGCGGTGACCGACGTGAGCGACGTGGCATACCGCCATTCTCGGCATTCGCACGATTGGTGGCATCCGCCGATTGCTCATTGTCAGCTTCGGCGCTGTCTGTCGCGTTAACGGGCTCAATCGCCGGTTTTACCGGCGCGGGTACCGCTTCATCTTTTGCGACAGGCGTGGCGTCTGCAATGGCTTTCAGTTCGCTTTCAGATTGAACACGGACTTTTTGCGTCAATTGACGACGTTGGCGGCGCTGCATAACCGGCGCCGGTTTTTCCTGTTCGCCGCTGCTGTCTTCAACTTCTTCAACGACCGTACTCTGAACTTTTACTTCCTGCTGCGATTGACGTTTGTCATCTTGACGGCGACGCTGGCGTTCTGCGCGCGGTTCACGACGCGGTTGCTCATCAGTCGGGGCTTTTTCCGTCTCTTCCGCAACACGCGTCTCAGCAACGGTTTCCGGCGTCTGGCGCTTGTTACGGCGCTGATCTTCGCGCGGTTCACGATTATTATCGCGGGAACCCCGATCGCGGCGGTTGTTGCTCTGGCGACGCGGATTACGACGTTCCTGACGTTGGCCGTCACTCACCGTTGCGGATTCTGAACTTTTCTCTTCAACTGCACTGGCTGTTTGCGGCGCGGTATCGGATGCAAAAATACCTTTCAGTGCGCCAAGCATACGGCTGATGAGTCCAGGCTGCGCCTGTGCCACCGCGGCGGATGTTGCTGTTGGCGCGGCGTTTGCCGCAGCGGGAGCGCGTTCCTCTGCGACGGCAGGCATATCTGGCATGGTAAAGGTTGCCAGAGCCGGTTGTTCAGGCTGTTTACGTTCAACGGTCTGTTCTTCCTGCAACTGTTGCGTTTCGGTTTCCAGTCGCTGTGGCAACAGATAGCTGAGCGTCGGTTTTTCTTCACCTTTCCGGACGCGCACTACAGAGTAGTGCGGGGTTTGCATGCCATCGTGAGGAACGATAACGGCCCGCACGCCCCCTTGACGCATCTCGATAGCATTAACGGCGTCGCGTTTTTCGTTCAACAGATAGGACGCGATAGGAACGGGAACAATCGCATGAACTTCTTTGGTGTTCTCTTTCAGCGCTTCTTCTTCGATCAGACGCAGAATGGACAGAGAGAGTGATTCATTATCACGCACGGTACCCGTACCGCTACAGCGAGGGCAAACGTGATGGCTTGATTCACCCAGTGACGGACTCAGACGCTGGCGTGACATTTCCAGCAGGCCGAAACGTGAAATCCGGCCAATCTGAATGCGGGCACGATCCTGTCGTACCGAATCACGTAAGCGATTCTCTACTTCACGCTGGTGGCGAACCGGCGTCATGTCGATAAAGTCGATGACGATCAGACCGCCCAGATCGCGTAAACGCAGCTGGCGGGCAATTTCATCAGCGGCTTCCAGATTGGTATTGAAAGCAGTTTCTTCAATATCCCCACCGCGAGTGGCCCGGGCGGAGTTGATATCGATTGCCGTCAATGCTTCCGTGGTATCAATGACGATGGAGCCGCCGGATGGCAGACGTACTTCGCGCTGGAAAGCCGATTCAATCTGGGATTCGATTTGATAATGGCTGAACAGTGGGATTTCACCGCTGTACAGTTTAATTTTGCTGCTGAAATCGGGACGGCCGAGCGCTGAAATGTGCTCTTTGGCCAAATCGAGAATTTTGGGATTATCGATCAGGATTTCACCGATATCAGGACGTAAATAGTCGCGGAATGCGCGTACAATGACATTACTTTCCTGATGGATCAGGAAAGGCGCAGGGCGACCTTCTGCCGCTTTTTGGATGGCTTCCCAATGTTTCAGGCGAAAAGCCAGATCCCATTGCAGCGCTTCGGCGGATTTACCCACACCGGCGGTGCGAACAATCAGCCCCATGCCGTCCGGTAACTGCAATGAGCCCAGCGCTTCTTTCAGCTCTGTACGGTCATCACCTTCAATTCGGCGGGAAATACCGCCGGCGCGAGGGTTGTTTGGCATTAATACCAGATAGCTACCGGCCAGACTGATAAACGTTGTCAGCGCTGCGCCTTTGTTGCCACGCTCTTCCTTATCTACCTGGACAATAACTTCCTGACCTTCACGCAATACATCTTTGATGTTAGGGCGGCCATGAGAGGAATAATTGCTGGGGAAATATTCGCGAGCGATTTCTTTGAGGGGGAGAAAACCATGTCTTTCAGCGCCGTAATCAACAAAAGCGGCTTCAAGGCTGGGTTCTATGCGAGTGATTTTACCTTTGTAGATATTTGCTTTCTTCTGCTCATGACCGGGGCTCTCAATATCCAGATCATACAGCCGTTGACCATCAACCAAGGCAACACGCAACTCTTCTTGCTGAGTCGCGTTAATCAACATTCTCTTCATCTTTAACTTACTCGTTATTTTTACTTGCATTATTGATAGAGCTGCGGACAAAAAGAACCGCATGACCGGCATGAACCGATGGCCTCGTGGCTTATCGCAGGGACGTCAACCTCCCGGTTGTCGCCTGCATAGAGGCGCATGTTTCGGTAGCCTGTATTTCCTGATGGAAAACAGCGCATTTACTGAGGGAACAGCTTCTGAATAATGTCGCCAGATCTGATTCCATTTACCGGCCAAGCTGCAATCCGCAGCCCGCTAACTGCTTGATTACACATTACGTCTTACGCCATTGCTGCGTGTGTGTGTCATCAGGCAAACTTAATAATTCCGCAATTTCCCTTGTTTTAATGGAAATCAGCGCGGAAAACGCAAAAGCATTATTCCATTGCTGACACTGTTATAGCAAGGTGACTTTGCCTGTCAGTATCAAGATAGTTGCGCCGTCATACCCATTATCTTGAAATCTATTGGGTAGATTCGCCAAACGGGTAGTGGTTGAAACGAAAATCAGCCAAACCCGCGGGTGTAACAATATCTTCATAAGTCAGACTCACAGTTAAGCACAGAAAAAGGAGTGGCGCTATCCGGCCGCTCTATTTAGAATCGCGCATCATGAAAACAGACAATCCTTCAGTACATTTTGTAACGATCTCCGCCGATGAGGCCGGACAGCGCATTGATAACTTTTTGCATACCCATTTAAAGGGTGTGCCTAAAAGCATGGTGTATCGCATCTTGCGAAAAGGTGAGGTGAGAGTAAATAAAAAGCGGATCAAGCCAGAATACAAATTGCTGGCCGGGGATGAAATCCGTATTCCTCCGGTCAGACAGGCTGAACGTGATGAAACGCCCGTTTCGGCCAGCCTTGGCAAAGTCGCGGCGCTGGCTGATTGCATCATCTATGAGGATGATTACCTGATGGTGTTGAACAAGCCGTCCGGTACGGCTGTACATGGCGGCAGCGGATTGAGTTTCGGCGTGATCGAAGGGCTTCGGGCGCTACGCCCTGAAGCCCGTTTTCTGGAACTGGTGCATCGCCTCGATCGCGACACCTCCGGTGTCCTGCTGGTGGCAAAAAAACGTTCCGCACTGCGCTCATTGCATGAGCAACTGCGTCTCAAAGGGATGCAAAAAGATTATCTGGCGCTGGTTCGCGGACAATGGCAGTCACACTGTAAAGTGGTGCAGGCGCCATTGCTGAAAAACAGTCTTCAGAGCGGCGAGCGCATCGTGCGCGTGAATAGCGAAGGCAAGCCCTCGGAAACGCGGTTTAAGGTTGAAGAGCGTTTTGATGAACTGGCGACATTGGTTCGCGCCAGCCCGGTAACCGGTCGTACCCACCAGATCCGCGTTCATGCGCAATATGCAGGCCATCCGATCGCATTTGACGATCGCTATGGTGAGCGGGAATTCGATCAGCAATTAGCGGGAACGGGGCTAAAACGTCTTTTCCTGCATGCGCTGGCATTACGCTTTGCGCACCCCAATACGGGGGAAACGCTCAGAATTGAAGCGCCGCTGGATGAACAGCTGCGTCGTTGTCTGCAAGTATTGCGCAAAGCAAAAGCCTAATCTCCCAATCTTTTCAGCATACCCTGGTGTGCAAGGTATGCTGAAGGGTTAGCCTCGGGTCAGCGGGTTTATCCCTTCTTTTTTCAGCATCTCTGTCAGCGCAATCAGCGGTAATCCTATCAGCGTATTGGGATCGCGGCCTGACAATCGATCAAACAGGGCGATGCCCAACCCTTCGCTTTTAAAGCTACCGGCGCAGTTCCAGGGCTGTTCTTGTTCCAGATAACCATTAATTTCGTCATCGGTCAGCGTCCTGAAATGAACCTCAAAGGGTTCGACAATGTGCTGCATACGTTGCCGGGCGCTATTAAAAAGTGCTAATCCGGTAAAAAAAGAGACGCATTTTCCGCTGGCTGCGCGTAACTGTTGTACCGCGTTGGTTTTACTATGCGGTTTTCCTGTAATACGATTTCCCAATACACACACCTGATCGGAACCAATGATCAGATGATGAGGATAGTATTGCGCAAGGGCTCTGGCTTTGTTTTCAGCAAGACGGGCAACCAGCGCGACGGCCTCTTCATCGGGAAACGGGGTTTCATCAACCTCTGGGGATGCGCAGATAAAAGGGATGCCGAGCTTTTCCAACAGCATTTTTCGATAGGGCGATGTGGAAGCAAGAACGATCTGATACATAATTTTTTTATAAACCGTAGCGTAATGATGAAAGGCATTTTAAACTGTGCGCCGCTCCGGAAGCGAATATTGGTGAAAGGTCGTGCTTCACTGCCTTTTTCTTTGACTCTATGTCGTTACGACGTTAATATGCGCGCCCTATGCAAAAGGTAAAATTACCCTTAACCCTTGATGCGGTTCGTACTGCTCAAAAGCGTTTAGATTATGTTGGTGTTTATACGCCTGAGCAGGTGACGCGAGTTGCCGAATCAGTGGTGAGTGTGGACAGTGATGTTCAGGCTTCTTTGTCTTTCAATATTGATAGTCAGCGCTTAGCGGTGATTGACGGTAGTGCGGATGTTGCGGTTACATTAATGTGCCAACGCTGCGGAAAGCCATTTGAACATCAGGTTCATGCGACGTTTTGTTTTAGCCCGGTCATCAATGATGAACAGGCCGAAGCTTTACCGGAGGCGTATGAGCCGGTCGACGTTGATGAGTTTGGCGAAGTCGATCTGCTGGCAATGATTGAAGATGAAATCATCCTGACGTTGCCTATCGCCCCGGTACATGATTCTGAACACTGTGAAGTGTCCGAAGCGGACATGGTGTTTGGCGAGTTGCCTGAAGAGGCGGCAAAGCCGAATCCGTTTGCCGTATTAGCCAGTTTAAAGCGTAAGTAATTAAGGAGTAAGGTCCATGGCCGTACAACAGAACAAACCTAGCCGTTCCAAACGTGGTATGCGTCGTGCTCACGATGCGCTGACCACTTCTTCCGTATCCGTAGATAAAGTTTCTGGCGAAACTCATCTGCGTCACCACATCACTGCGGACGGTTACTACCGCGGTCGCAAGGTCATCGCCAAGTAATTCTTGCGAATTATTGACAAGGCAATACCTTGACACGCCTAACTCTGGCGTTAGATGCGATGGGCGGGGACTTCGGTCCCTGCGTAACAGTGCCTGCTGCATTGCAGGCACTGGCTTCTAATCCAGGTCTCAGTCTGTTATTAGTTGGCGATCCCGCCGCGATTGCGCCATTACTTGCCAAAGTCGATTCTGAACGATTATCCCGGTTAGAAATTGTTCCGGCCGAATCGGTTATTGCCAGTGATGCAAAACCGTCGCAGGCTATCCGCGCCAGTCGCGGAACTTCGATGCGTATCGCACTTGAGCTGATTAAAGACGGAAGGGCGCAGGCTTGTGTCAGTGCGGGCAATACCGGCGCGTTGATGGGATTGGCGAAGCTCCTGATCAAACCTCTTGAGGGAATTGAACGTCCGGCGCTGGTTTCCATTTTGCCTCATCAGCAGCATGGCAAAACCGTCGTGTTGGATCTGGGAGCCAACGTTGACTGCGACAGCACGATGCTGGTTCAGTTTGCGGTCATGGGTTCAGTGATGGCGGAAGAGGTGCTTGAACTGGAAAATCCCCGGGTCGCGTTGCTGAATATCGGCGAAGAAGAGAGTAAAGGCCTTAGTAATATCCGCGAGGCGGCAAGCCGATTAAAAAATACACCGTCAATCAACTATATAGGCTATCTTGAAGGCAATGAATTGTTGACAGGAAAGACGGATGTCATGGTTTGCGACGGTTTTGTCGGTAATGTTACGTTGAAGACGATGGAAGGCGTGGTAAGGATGTTTCTATCGTTGCTGAAGTCCTCCTCTTCCGGTACTGAACACAAGCAAAAACAGTCCTGGTGGTTGAAATGGTTGGGACGTTTGTTACAAAAACGGTTGTCAAAGCGTTTCGGTCATTTGAATCCTGACCAATATAATGGCGCATGTCTGTTAGGATTGCGGGGAACTGTAATCAAAAGCCATGGCGCAGCGAACCAGAGAGCGTTTGCCGTTGCCATTGAACAGGCGATGCAGACGGTACGGCGGCAACTCCCAGAGCGAATTGCTGCCCGTCTAGAAGCTGTATTACCCAAGAGTGACTGAGCGTACATGTATACAAAAATAATCGGAACGGGCAGCTATTTGCCTGAACAAATCAGGACGAACGCTGATTTAGAGAAGATGGTGGAGACGTCTGACGAATGGATCGTTACGCGTACCGGCATTCGTGAACGCCGCATTGCAGCGTCAGATGAAAACGTCGCGACCATGGGATGCCATGCCGCGCAAAAAGCGCTGGAAATGGCGGGCATTGACAGATCGCAGGTCGGTTTACTGATCGTGGCGACGACGTCATCAAGCTATGCGTTCCCAAGCTCGGCCTGCCAGATTCAACAGTTGCTCGATATAAAAGATACGATTGCATTTGACCTGGCCGCCGCCTGCGCCGGGTTTACCTATGCGTTAAGCGTGGCCGATCAATATATAAAAAATGGTGCGGTGGATTATGCCCTGGTTATCGGTTCCGATACCTTGTCCCGCACGCTGGATCCAGAAGATCGCGGTACGATCATTCTGTTTGGCGATGGTGCCGGCGCCGTGGTATTGGCAGCATCAGAACAGCCGGGCATTTTGTCTACGCATTTGCATGCGGACGGTCGCTACGGTGAGTTGCTGACGTTGCCGCATCAGGATCGTGCTCATCCGGAGACGCCTGCCTACCTGACAATGTCGGGCAATGAAGTCTTTAAGGTCGCGGTGACTGAATTGGCGCATATTGTTGAAGAAACGTTACAAGCCTCTCAGTTGGATAAAAGTGAATTGGATTGGCTGGTGCCTCATCAGGCAAATTTGCGTATCATCAGCGCGACTGCAAAAAAATTAGGTATGGGAATGGACAAAGTGGTTGTGACGCTGGATCGTCATGGCAACACTTCTGCTGCCTCTGTACCATCTGCTTTGGACGAAGCGGTGCGTGACGGGCGTATCAAGCCTGGACATCTGGTATTGCTTGAAGCCTTTGGCGGCGGCTTTACCTGGGGTTCTGCATTGGTTCGTTTTTGATTAAACAGGATTTTATATGACGCAATTTGCAATGGTTTTCCCCGGACAGGGATCTCAGACGGTTGGTATGCTGGCTGAACTGGCGGCAGAATATCCGATTGTTACTGAAACTTTTGCTCAGGCTTCTGACGCCTTAGGTTATGATTTGTGGCAGCTTACCCAGCAAGGGCCTGTTGAGGAGTTGAATAAAACCTGGCAGACCCAGCCGGCGTTGCTGACGGCATCTGTGGCGATCTGGCGTGTTTGGCAGCAGCAGGGCGGTAAACAGCCTGCGTTGATGTCAGGCCATAGCCTGGGCGAATATTCCGCTCTGGTCTGTGCCGGTGTGCTGGATTTCCAACAGGCAGTCCGCCTGGTCGAATTGCGTGGTAAACTCATGCAGGAAGCGGTGCCTGAAGGTACGGGGGCAATGTATGCGATCATTGGTCTTGATAATGATGCTATCGCCAAAGCGTGTGAGGAGTCCGCGCAGGGGCAGGTTGTTTCACCCGTAAACTTCAATTCTCCCGGACAGGTTGTTATTGCCGGTAACAAAGAAGCGGTAGAACGAGCGGGTGCGGCTTGTAAAGCGGCAGGCGCCAAACGTGCATTGCCGTTGCCTGTCAGCGTACCATCACACTGTGCATTGATGGAGCCGGCGGCACAAAAACTGGCTGCCGCGCTTGAGTCTATTGATTTCCAGACACCGTCAATCCCCGTCGTCAATAATGTTGACGCGCGTATTGAAACGTCGCCGGAAGCGATCCGCAGTGCGCTGGTGCGTCAACTCCACTGCCCGGTCCGCTGGACCGAATGTGTCGAGCTGATGTCATCTCAAGGTGTCGGGTTACTGCTGGAAGTCGGGCCTGGAAAAGTTCTGACTGGTTTAACCAAACGAATCGTCGATACCCTGACAGCCGCCGCGGTGAACGATCCTGCCTCTCTGTCAGCGGCGCTTGAGAAATAAGAACGGAGAAAACAATGAGTTTTGAGGGAAAAATTGCACTGGTTACCGGCGCAAGCCGAGGCATCGGCCGTGCGATAGCTGAGACACTGGTTGCCCGGGGCGCAAAAGTCATTGGGACCGCAACCAGCGAAAAAGGCGCGGAAGCGATCAGCGCGTGGCTGGGAGAAAACGGTAAAGGTTATATACTGAATGTCGCTGATGTGGCGTCAGTCGATAAAGCGTTGGCGGATATTCGTGCTGAATTCGGCGAAATTGACATTTTGATCAATAACGCCGGGATTACCCGCGATAATCTGTTAATGCGCATGAAAGAAGACGAATGGCAGGATATTCTGGATACGAATTTGACATCCGTGTTCCGACTGTCCAAGGCTGTAATGCGCGCTATGATGAAAAAACGGTTTGGCCGTATCATTACTATCGGGTCTGTTGTCGGCACGATGGGCAATGCCGGACAGGCAAACTACGCGGCGGCGAAGGCTGGACTGATTGGTTTCAGTAAATCCCTCGCACGTGAAGTGGCTTCCCGTGGTATTACGGTCAACGTTGTTGCGCCGGGTTTTATTGAAACAGATATGACTCAGGCGTTGACAGAAGAACAGCGAGCAGGCATTTTGAACCAGGTTCCAGCTAATCGGCTTGGTGATGCTAAAGAAATCGCCAGTGCTGTTGCATTTTTAGCCTCTGACGAGGCAGGTTACATTACCGGCGAAACATTACATGTCAATGGCGGCATGTATATGATCTAAAAAGCACGAAAACTATTTGCGTTATTTGCGGTGATGACCGCAAAATAGCACAAAATCGTGGTTCGACCAGCCGGGATTTTGTTGCATCTTTTTCAACATTTTATACACTACGAAAACCATCGCGAAAGCGAGTTTTGATAGGAAATTTAAGAGTATGAGCACTATCGAAGAACGCGTTAAGAAAATCATCGTTGAACAGCTTGGTGTTAAGCAGGAAGAAGTCGTAAACAATGCTTCTTTCGTTGACGACCTCGGCGCTGATTCTCTTGACACTGTTGAGCTGGTAATGGCCCTGGAAGAAGAATTTGATACTGAGATTCCAGATGAAGAAGCCGAAAAAATCACGACTGTTCAGGCAGCCATCGATTTCATTCAGGCTAACCAGCAGTAAGCGAACATATCTAGGCGGTCATTCGACCGCCTAAGTTTTTTGTCCCGCAGTGTCATATTTTTCCCTCCCTGGAGGACAAGCGTGTCTAAGCGTCGAGTAGTTGTGACCGGACTGGGCATGTTATCTCCTGTCGGCAATACAGTTGAGTCTACCTGGAGTGCTCTTCTTGCCGGTCAGAGTGGCATCAGCCTGATCGACCATTTCGATACTAGTGCCTACGCAACGCGTTTTGCTGGCTTAGTAAAGGATTTTGATAGTGAAGAATTCATTTCGCGTAAAGAAGCACGCAAAATGGATGCCTTTATCCAATACGGGATCGCGGCGGGTATTCAGGCCGTAAAAGATTCCGGTATTGAAGTAACGGCAGAAAATGCACCGCGTATCGGTGCGGCGATTGGTTCCGGCATTGGTGGCCTGGGTCTTATTGAAGAGAACCATAGCTCCCTGGTGAACGGCGGCCCTCGTAAAATCAGTCCGTTCTTCGTGCCTTCAACCATCGTGAATATGGTTGCCGGGCATCTTACCATTATGTACGGCTTGCGCGGTCCGAGTATTTCGATCGCCACGGCTTGTACGTCTGGTGTTCATAATATCGGCCATGCCGCGCGTATCATTGCTTACAATGATGCTGACGTCATGTTGGCGGGTGGGGCGGAAAAAGCCAGTACGCCATTGGGCGTGGGGGGGTTTGGCGCCGCGCGCGCATTATCAACCCGCAACGACAACCCGCAGGCCGCAAGCCGTCCATGGGATAAAGACCGTGATGGTTTTGTGCTGGGCGACGGTGCCGGTATGGTGGTGCTGGAAGAATATGAGCACGCCAAAAAACGCGGCGCTAAAATCTATGCGGAGGTGGTCGGCTTTGGTATGAGCAGCGATGCCTACCATATGACGTCTCCGCCGGGAAATGGCGCCGGAGCCGCGCTGGCGATGGAAAACGCACTGCGTGACGCAGGGGTATCCACCACTCAGATTGGCTATATCAACGCGCACGGTACTTCTACGTCTGCCGGTGATAAAGCTGAAACTCAGGCCGTCAAGTCTGTGTTTGGGGCGGATGCCAATCGCGTATTAGTCAGTTCGACAAAATCGATGACCGGTCACTTATTGGGTGCCGCAGGGGCAGTTGAATCTATTTTCAGTATTCTGGCACTGCGCGATCAGTCTGTACCGCCAACGATCAATCTGGATAATCCGGATGAAGGTTGCGATCTTGATTTTGTGCCTCATGAAGCGCGTCAGGTCAGCAATATGGAATATACGTTGTGTAACTCTTTTGGTTTCGGCGGAACAAACGGTTCACTGATATTCCGTAAGGTTTGATCATTGCTCTTTATTAAAAAAACCCGGTTTCCGGGTTTTTTTATGGCCGCTTGCCTGGCGGTTTGGTTTACTGACAAGCTGACGACTCTTGGCTGAAAGGAAAAGAGGCATGTATTGGATAAATGGTCAACAGCAGGACATGCTATCGGTTTCGGACCGTGCTACCCAGTTCGGCGATGGCTGTTTTACCACCGCCAGAGTGGGGCATGGTCAAATTATCTGGCTTGATCGCCATATCATTCGTTTGCAGCAAGCGGCCGAACGTCTGATATTACCGCCGATTGACTGGACGCAACTGACGGAAGAAATGAAACTGGCGGCTCAGGGGCGTCAGCAGGGCGTGGTAAAAGTTATGTTAACGCGAGGTCAGGGAGGCAGGGGCTACAGCAGCCAGGGCTGTGGGCAGGCGACACGTATTGTCATGCAGGCTGATTATCCCGCGCATTATGTTCGCTGGCGTGAACAGGGTATTCGTTTGAACCTGAGTCCGGTGGCGCTGGCTAAAAATCCACTGCTGGCGGGCATCAAGCACCTTAATCGTCTGGAACAGGTTTTGATTCGTGCGCATCTGGATCAGACGCCTGCCGATGAGGCTTTGGTGCTTGATACCGCCGGCGCGCTGGTGGAATGCTGTGCGGCTAATCTATTCTGGCGTAAGGGGAATCAGGTTTATACGCCGGATCTATCCTACGCCGGTGTCGATGGCGTTGCCCGGCGGCATATCCTTTCGCTATTGGACGATACTGATTTTGACGTCCACATTGTCGCTGAACCGCTAACCGCGCTCGCCCAGGCCGACGAGGTTTTAGTCTGTAACGCATTGATGCCTGTTATCCCCGTAAACCAGGCTCACGTCTGGTGTTATCGCTCCAGAGATTTGTATCGGTTTCTGAGCCCTAACTGTTAGTCGATGGTTGATTTATGAAGAGAAAGAAGATTGGTGTTCTGATTGTCGCTTTACTGTTGTTAGCGAGTCTGCTTCTGTGGCAGAAACTACAGCAGTTCGCCAGTTCGCCACTCGCGATTGAGCAAGAAACGATTTTTACGCTGCCCCCTGGCACAGGGCGTGAAGGTTTGGAAGCGTTATTGCTGGATCAGAAGATTATTACCGAAGGGACGTTCTTTCCCTGGTTGCTGCGTGCTGAACCGGAACTGGCCAAGTTTAAAGCGGGAACATATCGTTTCACCACCGGTATGACCGTCCGCGAGATGCTGGCATTATTATCCAGCGGGAAGGAAGCGCAATTTTCTATCCGCTTTGTTGAGGGTTCACGCCTGAGAGATTGGCTCGAAACATTGCGTCAGTCACCCTATATTAAACATGTGCTGGTGGATAAGAGTGTGCAGGAGATTGCGGCGGAGCTGGATATAAAAGATAAATCCAACCCGGAAGGGTGGTTTTATCCAGACACGTATCTGTATACCGCGAATACAACCGATCTGTCTCTGTTGCAACGGGCTTACCTGCGGATGCAGAAAACAGTCGATGACGTATGGAAAGGGAAAGCAGACGGATTACCTTACAAGACGCCGGATGAGTTGCTTACCATGGCATCTATTATTGAGAAAGAGACGGCCGTCAGCGAAGAGCGTCCCCAGGTAGCGTCTGTGTTTGTTAACCGGCTGCGTGTCGGCATGCGTTTACAAACCGACCCAACGGTTATTTATGGCATGGGAGAAGAGTACACTGGCGTGATTACCCGTAAGGCGCTGGATACGCCGACGCCTTACAATACTTATATCATCTCTGGCTTGCCGCCAACGCCAATTGCCATGCCGGGTAAAGCGTCGTTGGATGCAGCAGCGCACCCGGCTAAAACGTCATATCTCTATTTTGTGGCTGACGGTAAAGGCGGGCACAGTTTTACCACTAACCTTGCAGATCATAATCGTGCTGTAAGGGTATACCGCTCAGTGTTGAAGGAACGGGATGAACAGTAAATTTATCGTTATTGAAGGTTTGGAAGGCGCGGGGAAAACAACGGCGCGTAATGTTGTTGTCGAGACGCTGCGGGCATATGGCGTTCAGGATGTTATTTTTACGCGTGAGCCCGGCGGTACGCCGCTGGCTGAGAAGCTGCGGGAATTGATCAAACAGGGCATGGCGAATGAAAAGGTGACGGACAAAGCGGAAGTGCTGATGTTGTATGCCGCCAGAGTACAATTGGTCGATAACGTTATTAAACCTGCGCTGGCCAATGGTCAGTGGGTGATTGGCGATCGGCACGATCTCTCCTCACAGGCTTATCAGGGGGGAGGCCGGGGTATCGATCAACAGCTGTTGTTGTCACTGCGTGATACCGTGCTGGGAGATTTTCGTCCCGACCTGACCCTCTATCTTGATTTGCCTCCCGCCATCGGATTGCAGCGCGCGCGCGCGCGCGGCGAGCTGGATCGTATTGAGCAGGAATCTTTGGCGTTTTTTGAACGTACCCGCGCTCGTTATCAGGCGTTGGCGGCGGCAGATCGTACCATTGTCACCATTGATGCATCCCAGTCGCTGGAACATGTCAGTGCGCAGATTCAGGCAACGCTGCGGGAATGGCTGCAACAGCAGGGATTACATCAGCAGGATGCGCAGGCTGTTGCTTTTTCTCAGGATCGTGACTAATGGATTGGTATCCCTGGCTTAACGCGCCATACCGCCAGTTGATTGCGCAATATCAGGCGGGTAGAGGTCATCATGCCATTTTATTGCATGCGTTACCCGGCATGGGGGATGACTCGCTGGTTTATGCGTTAAGCCGTTGGCTGATGTGCCAGCATCCCGACGGCATAAAAAGCTGCGGCAAGTGCCACGCCTGTAATTTGATGGTGGCGGGTACTCATCCGGACTGGTATACGCTCACCCCTGAAAAAGGGAAGCAGAGTCTGGGGATTGACGCAGTGCGGAGTGTGCTGGATAAGCTTTACCAGCATTCACGGCAGGGCGGAGCCAAGGTGATTTGGTTGCCGTCTGCTGAGCTTTTGACGGAAGCGGCGGCCAATGCCTTACTGAAGACGTTGGAAGAGCCACCGCAGCGTACCTATTTTCTGTTTGGCTGCCGTGAACCCTCACGTCTGCTGGCGACGATGCGGAGCCGCTGTTTGTATCAGTATCTGCATGTTCCGGACGAAACGCAGAGTTTACTGTGGTTAAACGCGCGTCATCGTCATGATACACAGGCGATACGAACGGCACTGAGGCTACAGGCGGGGGCGCCGCTGGCTGCGGAGATACTGTTGCAACCGGAGCGCTGGAAACAGCGTAACGCATTGTGTCAGGGATTACTTGCTTCACTGACTTCGCACGATCTGCTCTCATTAATCCCACAGCTTAATCATGATGATGTCGATGAGCGTATTCACTGGCTGACGTCGCTACTGTTGGATGCGATTAAGCGGCAGCAAGGCGTGGACGAACATCGGGTTAATCAGGATCAGGCGCTGCTGGTTGAACGTTTAGCGCATGCATTTGCAAATGCCCAATTACAGTATGAGCTGCGCCAATGGCTGGTTTGCCGGCAAAAATTATTGATGGTGACCGGCGTTAACCGCGAACTGCTGTTAACGGAACGGTTGCTTGATGCCGAACAGAGCCTGTCCGCCACGGTTCAGCGGCACTTTCATCCATTCTCTGCTTAATCAATTTTGAGTAAATATCATGTTGTTAGTTGATTCCCACTGTCATCTTGATGGTCTGGATTATCAGACGTTACATAAAGACGTGTCTGACGTTCTGGATAAGGCAAAACGCCGCGATGTCGGCTTCATTCTGGCCGTAGCGACTACGTTACCGGGCTTTCGAGCCATGACGGAACAGATCGGTGAGCGAGATAATGTGGCGTTTTCCTGTGGCGTTCATCCGCTCAATCAGGATAAGCCCTATGATTATGCCGAACTTCGCCAACTGGCCGCTGCCAGTCAGGTAGTGGCAATGGGGGAAACAGGGCTGGATTATTATTACCAGCAGGAAACCAAAGTGCAGCAGCAGGAATCTTTCCGCGAGCATATTCGTATTGGCAATGACTTGAATAAACCGGTCATCGTACATACGCGTGCGGCGAGGGAAGATACCATTACCATTCTGAAGGAAGAGCGGGTAGAGAAATGCGGCGGCGTGCTGCATTGTTTTACCGAAGATCTGTCCACAGCCAAAACGCTGTTGGACATGGGATTTTATATTTCCTTTTCCGGTATTATCACGTTCCGTAATGCGGAAGAATTACGTGATGTTGCGCGCTATGTGCCGCTGGATCGTATGCTGATTGAAACAGATTCCCCCTGGTTGGCGCCGGTTCCTTTCCGGGGACAGGAAAACCAGCCTGCCTATGTTCGTGATGTGGCCGAATATTTATCGGTCCTGAAAGGGACGACGCTGGAAAATCTGGCCGCCGCCACGACGGATAATTTCTCCCGCCTGTTCCATATCGATCCTGCGCGGTTGACCCCTATTCGGTAGTGGTTGAGAATAGCCGAGTTTTTTTTATCTGTGTAATTAATAGTGACTCATAGCGATCCTGACCTGGTGATTCCTCGTCAGGAATGTCTGTTTTTTAGCGATATATCACAAATGAGCTTAATTTATGCGCTAACTCGACTTGTCGGCTCATGGAAACGTGATAGCTATCAAACATTGAGGAGCCTATTTATTTTACTCTGCGTAAAAATTAAAAGGGGGCTAAGACTCCCCGAAATGCAAAGGGTCATCTCCCCACCTTTGCCTATATGAAGTAACAGCATCATTACTCAGGAGCACACTCAATTATGTTTAAGAACGCATTCGCAAACCTGCAAAAAGTAGGTAAGTCGCTGATGCTGCCCGTATCCGTACTCCCTATCGCAGGTATTCTGCTGGGTGTCGGTGCGGCCAACTTCAGCTGGTTACCTGAGGTTGTATCCCATGTTATGGCGGAAGCTGGCGGATCTGTTTTCGCCAACATGCCGTTGATTTTCGCTATCGGTGTCGCTCTGGGGTTCACCAATAATGACGGTGTTTCAGCACTTGCGGCGGTCGTAGCCTACGGCATTATGGTGAAAACCATGGCGGTGGTTGCTCCCCTGGTGTTGCATCTGTCGGCGGCGGAAATTGAAGCGCAGCATTTGGCGGATACCGGCGTACTCGGCGGGATTATCGCCGGTTCTATTGCCGCGTATATGTTTAACCGCTTTTATCGCATTCAGCTGCCGGAATACCTCGGTTTCTTCGCAGGTAAACGTTTTGTGCCGATTATTTCCGGTCTGGTCGCCATCGTGCTCGGCATCGTGCTGTCCTTCATCTGGCCACCGGTCGGGCGCGCTATCCAGGCATTCTCTCAGTGGGGCGCATATCAAAACCCGGTACTGGCATTCGGCTTGTACGGTATTGTTGAACGTTCTCTGGTGCCTTTCGGTCTGCACCATATCTGGAACGTACCTTTCCAGATGCAGATCGGTGAATTTACCAATGCGGCGGGTCAGGTGTTCCACGGCGATATTCCTCGCTATATGGCAGGCGACCCGACTGCGGGTAAACTGTCTGGTGGTTTCCTGTTTAAAATGTATGGTCTGCCAGCTGCGGCCATCGCGATTTGGCACTCTGCCAAACCGGAAAACCGCGCCAAAGTCGGCGGTATCATGATCTCTGCGGCGTTGACGTCTTTCCTTACCGGGATTACCGAACCCATTGAGTTCTCTTTCCTGTTTGTTGCGCCGATCCTGTATGTGATCCATGCGATTCTGGCTGGTCTGGCATTCCCGATTTGTATTCTGCTGGGTATGCGTGACGGTACGAGCTTCTCTCATGGTCTGATCGACTTTGTCGTGCTGAGCGGAAACGGTAGCAACCTGTGGCTGTTCCCGATCGTTGGTCTGTGCTATGCATTGATTTACTACACCATTTTCCGCGTGCTGATTGCCAGGCTGAATCTGAAAACACCGGGTCGCGAAGAGTCGTCTTCCGAACAGGTCGCTCAGGATAGCACTGAGATGGCGGCGGCACTGGTTACTGCCTTCGGTGGTAAAGAAAACATCACTAATCTGGATGCTTGTATCACTCGTCTGCGCGTTAGCGTAGGGGATGTATCAAAAGTGAATCAGGCGGGTTTGAAACAGTTGGGTGCTGCGGGTGTGGTGGTTGCGGGTTCCGGGGTTCAGGCAATTTTCGGTACAAAATCCGATAACCTGAAAACCGACATGGACGACTACATCCGTAATCACTAATTAGTTGTCGGGGAGTTTCAAGAGGGAGCCGACAGGCTCCCTTTCAGACAGTTGACCAACCTCTTCATTATCGCCGTTCATCTCATTAAAACTTTCCGGCATCGTTGTGTACCTTAATCGGGCCAGTTCATTTCAATTTCATCCATCGTCTGTTTTTCCGCGCTTGAAATAAATCGCAACTCTGATTTTGCTTTGTCGCTACAAGAATCTGATCGATTGCCGATAAAACTATATGAATCGTCCTTTTCGCCAGAAACAGGCGGTAAAGCCAGATCGTGGTGCGGGATTAATTTATAAATCACCTGCTGGGCCTATATGTGACACGCTGATATAAAAAAATTTATATTGAGTTTTCCAGCCTGGGGGAGGAGTGGTTTCCTCGTTGTCGTCAGTCGTTGGCCTGCAAGGAAAGTCCATCATGCATACAGCCATTAATAGTTCCAGATTCGATGTGTTCAGGCAGGTTGTTGAGCAGTCTGTCGATGCCAAAGTGGTTATTGACGAAAACGGACAAATTGTTTTTTTTAATACCGCCGCGGAAGCGCTGTGGGGAGAACGCCGGGAGGATGTGCTTGGCCGGAAAGTCAGTCTTCTGATTCCCGATATGCATCCTTCTCCAACATGTAGCCAACTTGATGAACACTTTGTTCGTGTTTTGGGGGAGATGGCAGGCACCTACCGTGATATCTCGATCAATCTGATGGATGGCGCGGGGATTAAAACTATCGAGATCGGCCTGTCGCGGATTAGCACGGCTGAACGGGTTTTCTATCTGGCTATTGCCAGGGATGTCTCCGTGGCTCGCCAGCAAGAGGAAGAGCGCCGCCTTCTGTCTCAGGCGCTGAATGAGAGCGAATCAGCCATTTATATCACGGATGCTGACTGGCGCATCATCTATCTCAATGACGGTTTCACCCGGATGCTGGGCTACACGCTGGCAACCACGCAGGGGAAAAATCCCCCGCAGTTGCTGAGCCCGCAATCAACCAGCGCTCACAATGCGGCGGTATGGGAATTATTCAGGCAGGGTAAGCCATTCAGGGGCAACCAGCTGTTATATCGGCGCGATGGCCGACGCCTGTGGGGAAATATTATGGAAACCCCCATTCACGATGACCAGGGGAATATTTCCCATATTGTCGGTGTGCTTACCGATATCACACAGGCGCAGATGTATCAATCCCTGCACCAGCAGGTGCTGGAGGATCTGGTTCGCGAGCAACCGTTGGAACTGGTGATGGAGCAGATGTGTCGTCTTATTGAATCCATTCTCCCTGATACTATCGCCTCAATTATTCGGGTGGATGAACAGCAGTGTCTGCGCGCTCTGGCCGCTCCCAGCCTGCCTGCCGAATATATGCATTCATTCGATGGTTTGCCGATCGGCCCGTTGGTTGGATCCTGTGGCACCGCGGCTTTCCTGAACGAGTCGGTCGTGGTCACCGACATTGCACAAGATCCTCGCTGGGAGACGTGCCGCGATCGGGCTTTGGAACTGGGTTTACGCGCCTGTTGGTCAAGCCCCATTCGCAGCGGTGATGGCCGGGTGATCGGAACCTTCGCTTTTTATTTTCCCCAATGCCGTGAACCTGACATTTTGCACCGGGAAATCGCCGATATATGCACCCACTTATGTGCGCTGGCGTTAGAGCGTGAGGACGCCCGCCGTGATATCCGCCAACTGGCATTCTTCGATACGTTGACGGGACTGCCCAATCGAAATCTGCTGCTGGCCCAGGCCGATCGGATGATTGAAGAGGTTGCGCGGGAAGGCGCTCCTTTGGCGGTACTGTTTATCGATTTGGATCACTTCAAGGCGATTAACGACGCCTACGGCCATGCGACCGGCGATGAACTGTTGCGCACGATTGCCGACCGAGTGCGGCAGGTCGCACAGGCATCGGATATCGTCGGCCGACTGTCCGGTGATGAGTTCGTTATTGTCCTGCCACACTGCGGCGAGGAGCAGGTCGTTGACATCCTCGAACGGCTACGCGGCGTGATTAGCCAGCCTTGCCAACTGGCTGGTATTACCGTGACGCCACAGTCCAGCATCGGTATCAGTCTGTATCCACATGACGGCAACGACATGACCACGCTGTTATTACACGCCGATCTGGCGATGTATCAGGCCAAACGGACCAGCCGTGGCGGTTTGAGTTTCTACAACAAGGAAATGAATATTGTTGCACGCGAGCGCATGACGATGGAGCATGAACTGCGTCTGGCGCTGGCTAATAAATCACTGAGTCTGGCCTGGCAGCCGCAGGTGAGACTGCGGGATGGCGAACTGAGCGGCGTAGAGGTGCTTGCCCGCTGGTATCATCCTGAGCTGGGATATATCCCGCCTGCGCGTTTTATTCCGCTGGCCGAAGAGAGCGGCCTGATCCACCAGCTTAGCGACTGGGTATTGGATACCGCTTGTCAGCAACTTGTCCAGTGGCGCAATGCGGGTATTTCCGTGCCCGTCATTTCGATCAATCTCTCCCCGGCAAGTTTCCATAATCCGGATCTTCCCGCGGCGCTTTTTCGTACGCTGGAAAGATATGGTCTGAAAGCAGCCGATCTGGTCATCGAAATCACGGAAAATATTCTGCTCGATAATCATCCTAATATCCTGACCTCAATAACCGCGATTCATCGCAGCGGCATCCAATTGTCCATTGACGATTTCGGTACGGGGTATTCCAGTCTGGGCTATCTGCGTCGGTTGCCGATCAGCGAACTCAAACTGGACAAGAGTTTTGTGGACGATCTTGAGCACGATGCCGCCAGCCGGGCGCTGAGCAAGGCGGTGGTCGGCATTGGCGAAGGTCTTGACCTCCGGCTGGTGGCGGAGGGGATTGAAAGGCGCGGGCAACTGGAAATTTTGCAGGAGCATGGATATCAGTCAGGTCAGGGATATCTGTTTTCAAAACCGCTGCCCGCCTCGGCCTTTGAGACGTGGCTGGCCGAATACTCGGCTAAACCAGGCGATATACAATCCGATGAGTAATTGTCCCGTTCAATACGTTAAAAATGGTACGTAAGGTTCTCCTGACCGGCGTGATTGGGCGACAGATTATCCGTTTGAATCACAAATAAACGAAGAAGGTTGAAAGAAATGGAATATGTCACTCATACTGCCTACATGACTTTGATCTGAGTTTGTTTAAAAAGGAAATCAATCATGGCTGAAGAAACCATTTTTAGTAAAATTATCCGCCGGGAAATTCCTGCCGATATCGTTTACCAGGATGAACTGGTAACCGCCTTTCGTGATATTGCGCCACGCGCACCAACCCACATTCTGATTATTCCTAACGAACTGATCCCGACGGTCAATGAGACCACGGCAGAACATGAAGCCGCGCTGGGACGCATGATCACCGTCGCAGGAAAGATTGCCCGTCAGGAAGGTATTGCAGACGACGGTTATCGCCTGATTATCAACTGCAATCGCCATGGCGGGCAGGAAGTCTACCATGTACATATGCACCTGCTGGGCGGCCGTGCGCTGGGGCCTTTGTTGGCTCACTAATGGAGTTTACGATGCGTAATCCGATGATGCGATGTTTGTCACTCTTGTTGATGACCGGCGTATTGATCGCGTGTAGTTCGCCAAAGGTACTAACGATCAATGAACGACAAACATTGGTACTGGATGCTCCTCTGCTATCGGCCGGGATTACGGCTGGCGCGCCTTCTCTTGATTCGGAAAACGGTAAACGACGCGCGTCTTCTGTCGTCAGTAACCACACGGAGCAACCTGTCACCGTGCATTACCGTTTCTATTGGTATGATGATAATGGGCTGGATATATTGCCGTATGACGATGCGCAAACCCTTGTGCTCCCACCTCGGGCGGAAATAAAAATTTCTTCAACGCGCGGCAATCCTGATGTGCGTCAGGTTCGCCTTCATCTATTTTTGTAGTGGTGTGTTGAGAGAGGAAATATGAAAAAGTATCTAGGAGTGGCGTTGGCCGTGCTGGTATTGACGGGGTGTCCAAGTCGTCCACCTGAACCTGTTGAACCGCCCGTGACGATCGAACCGGTAGAACCGCCGGTTCCGGTGACGCCACCGCCGGGGGAACCGGTCCCGCCGCCGCCAAAAATTCAAACGTTGAACTGGGAAGCCAGTATCAATCCGCTGATTGCGCAAATGCTGAAAGCAGACGGCGTGGCGCAGGGCAGTATCCTGTTGCTGGATAGCGTGAAGAATAACACCAATGGCGCGTTGCAAACGGCGAATGCCAATAACGCGCTATATAACGCGTTGTCATCCAGCAATACCTTTACGCTGGTGCCGCGCGAACAGCTGGCTGCGGCGAAGCAGACATTAGGATTATCGGTGGATGATAGCCTGGGATCGCGTAGTAAGGCGATTGGGTTGGCTCGGTACGTCAGTGCGCAATATGTGTTGTACAGCGATATAAGTGGCGATGTGAAATCACCCGAAATCGATATGCAACTGATGCTGGTGCAGACCGGCGAAATTGTCTGGTCAGGTAATGGATCCATTCAACATTAAACAGCAGCTTACTGAGCTTGTTCATCAGTTTTTTCCGGCGGTAGATACCGCCGGTTTTCATTTCGAACCTATCAGCGGGCTCAGCAGTGAAAGCTGGCGCATCACCGGACCTGATAGTGAGTGGCTGGCGCGTCCGCAATCGGTATTGGGGCGCCAGACGGGCACCGATCGTCAACGAGAGTTTCATCTGCTACGGCAGATGGCCGCAGCCGGGTTGGCTCCGCGTCCGCTGTTATGGCGGCACGACTGGTTGATTATTGAGTGGGTGCCAGGACGTATCGCGACGGCGGATGAGTTTACCGCTTTACTGACCCGCGGCGCGCTGGCGGGCTGTTTGTCCCGCATTCATCAACAGCCATGCAGCGGTTATCCGTTGGATCTGCGCAAGCTGTTTTCCCGGCACTGGCAGCAGATGGATCCGCGCCGACGTTCTCCGGCGCTGCTGCGGTGGCATCAGCATTTTCAACGGTTGCCACTGCCGGCGTGGTTAGCCTGTGCGCCATTACATCTGGATGTTCATGCCGATAATATGTTGTTAACCCCGAATGGTATGATGCTTATCGATTGGGAATATGCGTCAGATGGCGATATCGCTTTTGAAATGGCCTTCATTTTTCGGGCGAATCAGATGGATACGCCGGCACAGATCAATTTTTTAGAAACGTATCAGCGACATCGTCCCGGATTTACTGTTGAACGGCTGTATCGGCACGTTGTGCCGTGGTTGCCCTGGGTCGATTATCTGGTGCTGATGTGGTTCGAAGTCCGTTGGCAGCAAACGCGGCAGGACAGATTTTTGCAGGCGCTTCCAACCTTGCGCAGGCAACTGGGGTTAAATTAAACATCGCTTTCAGATCGGTGAAAGGGACGTTTTTCTGACAGACGTAACGAACAGTAAAGAATGAGGTTTGTGTGGGTCCGGTAATGTTAGATGTTGCCAGCTATGAGCTGGACGCGGAAGATCGTGAAGTATTGGCGCATCCGCTCGTCGGCGGCGTGATTTTATTTACGCGCAATTTCCATGATGCGGAACAACTACGTGAGTTGGTTCGCCAGATTCGCGCCGCATCGCGCACGCGTCTGGTAGTGTCGGTCGATCAGGAAGGCGGACGCGTTCAACGTTTCCGCGAGGGGTTTACCCGTTTGCCGGCCGCGCAGGCATTTGCCGCATTGAATACGGAAACAGAGGCGCAGAGGCTCGCGGAAGAAGCGGGTTGGCTGATGGCGGCAGAGATGATTTCAATGGATATTGATATCAGTTTTGCTCCGGTGCTGGATATTGGTCACCAGAGCGCCGCGATTGGCGAGCGCGCTTTCCATGCCGAACCGCAAAAAGCGCTGATGATGGCGCAAAGCTTTATTCGCGGAATGCATAGCGCAGGGATGAAAGTGACGGGCAAGCATTTTCCCGGTCACGGCGCCGTCAGTGCGGATTCCCATAAGGAAACACCGCGCGATCCCCGCCCGCTGGAGACAATCCGCACCCATGACATGTTTATTTTCAGCCAGCTGATCCAGCAACAGCAACTGGACGCCATCATGCCTGCCCATGTAATTTATACTGAAGTCGATCCGCATCCTGCCAGCGGTTCGCCATTCTGGTTAAAGCAGGTCTTGCGTCAGGAACTGAATTTTAATGGCATCATCTTTTCCGACGACCTGTCAATGGAAGGCGCCGCCGTGATGGGAAGCTATCCGGAACGTGCGCAGGCTTCACTGGATGCGGGGTGCGACATGATTCTGGTTTGCAATAACCGAAAGGGGGCGGCGAGCGTGTTGGATAATCTGTCCCCGGTCAAAGCGGAACAACTGTCCAGTTTATATCATCAAGGGGAGTTTTCCCGCAGGCAGTTGCTGGATTTGCCGCGCTGGCGGCAGACCAACCAGGCGCTGACGGCGCTGAGTGAGCGTTGGCAAGCGTATAAATCAGCAGGGTAACGTAAACTCGGGAATAGACGCTTCTGCACCGTAGCCGTGGTGTATTGGTACAACAGTGGTGAGGATAGAGATGATTATCTATTTACATGGTTTTGACTCGACCAGCCCCGGTAACCATGAAAAAGTGTTGCAGCTGCAATTTATTGATGACGATGTCCGGCTGATCAGCTACAGCACGCTGCATCCGCGTCATGACATGCAGCACTTGCTTAAGCAGGTCGATAAAACGATTCAGCATTCCAATGATGAGCGGCCACTGATTTGTGGGGTGGGACTTGGCGGTTTTTGGGCTGAGCGGGTCGGGTTCCTGTGTGATATCCGGCAGGTTATATTCAATCCAAACCTGTTTCCGCAGGAAAACATGAGCGGCAAAATCGATCGTCCGGAAGAGTATCTGGATATCGCGACCAAGTGCGTGGCGAATTTCCGCGAGAAAAACCGCGATCGTTGTCTGGTGGTGCTGTCTCGCCAGGATGAAATGCTCAATAGCCAGCGTAGTGCGCAGGCGCTGGGTAACTACTATGAAATCATCTGGGACGATGTTCAGACACACAAATTCAAGAGCATTTCTCCGCACCTGCAACGGATGAAGTCCTTTAAAACGCTGGGCTGAATCACTGAAAGCAGACGCTGTCTCTATACTTCTTCAAAGGGGAGAACGGTTCAGGTTTTCTCTCCTTAGCGGGGGGGCAGGCGGACGGCGGCCAATTTATTTACTTTCCTTACGGTGATCTTTTCCTCATCGGATGACGATGACGGCGTTCGCGTATTCCTTTCATTATCCGCTAATCAGCTGAAATAAAGATAAAACCCCGCCAGGTGTCAGCCACGGCCTGAAAATAAATTGATATATATCAATTTTGGTATGACCAAATGACCTGCCGTGATATTCTTGCAGCAGATATCGAGTTTAACTTACGCGAACCCTATGTAATATAAGGATATTATTATTTTACCCTTTATTAACCATTGGTTCACAATTTAGGGGGTCATTTTGACATCACCAACCAAAAAAATCGTTATTGTCGGCGGGGGAGCCGGCGGACTTGAACTGGCAACCAGTCTGGGCCATAAGTTAGGCCGCAAGAAAAAAGCGGAAGTAACGCTGGTTGATCGTAACCACAGCCATCTGTGGAAACCGTTGTTGCACGAAGTGGCAACCGGATCGCTGGATGACGACATGGATGCGCTGAGCTATCTGGCTCATGCCCGCAACCACTTCTTCCAGTTTCAACTCGGTATGTTGACGGATATCGATCGCGAGCAGAAGCGCATCCAACTGGCGGAAATTCGTGATGAGCAGGGTGAACTGCTGGTGGCCGCCCGCAAAATACCTTACGACATTCTGGTGATTGCGTTAGGCAGTACCTCGAACGACTTTGGCACGCCGGGCGTAAAAGATCACTGTATCTTCCTGGATAACCCTAAACAGGCCCGTCGTTTTCACAATGAAATGCTGAATCTGTTCCTGAAATTCACCGCCAACACGGATGGAAAAGAACGGGTAAATATCGCGATAGTCGGTGGTGGGGCAACCGGCGTTGAACTGTCCGCCGAACTGCATAACGCGGTGAAACAGCTGCACAGCTACGGTTTCGATGGTCTGGATAAGGAAACGCTGAATGTTACGCTGGTTGAAGCCGGTGAGCGTATTTTGCCTGCGCTGCCACCGCGTATTTCAGCGGCAGCGCATCAGGAACTGACGAATATCGGTGTCCGTGTTCTTACCAAAACGATGGTGACCAGCGCTGAACCAGGCGGTTTGAATACCAAAGACGGCGAATTTATTGATGCCGATCTGATGGTATGGGCCGCCGGGATTAAAGCGCCGGACGCGATGAAGGAGATTGCCGGTCTGGAAACCAACCGTATCAACCAGCTTGTGGTTGAGCCGACGTTGCAGACGACCCGCGATCCTGACATTTTTGCCATTGGCGATTGTGCGTCCTGCCCGCAGGAAGGCGGTGGTTTTGTTCCTCCACGGGCGCAGGCGGCACACCAGATGGCCTCCCGCTGCCATGGCAACATACTGGCGCTGCTGAGCGGCCAGACGCTGAAGCCTTATGTGTATAAAGACCATGGTTCACTGGTGTCACTGTCCAAGTTCAGTACGGTGGGTAGCCTGATGGGTAACCTGATGCGTGGTTCGGTCATGGTGGAAGGGCGCATTGCGCGTTTTGTTTACATTTCCCTATACCGTATGCACCAGATTGCACTGCATGGCTATGTGAAGACCGGCTTGATGATGCTGGTCGGCGGCATCAACCGCGTTATTCGTCCTCGTCTTAAACTGCACTAATGTTGACACGCCGCCTGCGAACCGCAGGCGGTTGCGATCTGAAATCCCATCCTGACTATTCCAGAATAAAATATCGTCCTATGGCCGATTCTCGTTAAGACAATTCTCAAATGATAGTTTTATGTTACGAAAGTGACATTTTTGGTTAATTAGTCTTATTGCGGGTGCCGAAAACATTGTGCAGACTCCTCACTGTTTACAGGCGGCGTAGCGCGCACGTCGCGAATCCTGAGTGAAAGGTATTCAGGAGAAATCATCGGATCCATCGCGTATAACGCGAAGCGTAATGAAGATAAAGCATCTTTAACACGCGGGGCGAGGGTGGGGGAAATGCGCGGAAATATATTCGGGAGGTATCCTGTGAACAAGTCAATGTTAGCGGGGGTAGGTATCGGCGTAGTTGCTGCATTGGGTGTAGCGGCAGTGGCGAGTATGGATGTGTTTTCATCTAAACCGCAGTATGCGCAGGTACTTACGGCAACACCAATAAAAGAAACGGTTAAAACCCCTCGTCAGGAGTGTCGTAATGTCGCTGTCACAAATCGTCGTCCGGTTCAGGATGAACATAAAATCGCCGGTTCGGTGTTAGGCGCGGTGGCGGGCGGTGTACTGGGTCACCAGTTTGGCGGCGGTCGCGGTAAAGATGTGGCGACAGTCGCCGGGGCTTTGGCGGGCGGCTATGCCGGTAACAAAGTTCAAGGCAGTATGCAGGAAAATGATACGTATACGACAACCCAGCAGCGTTGCCAGACGGTCTACGATAAATCGCAGAAAATCCTGGGTTATGACGTTACCTATAAAATTGGCGACCAGCAGGGTAAAATCCGCATGGATCGCGATCCCGGAACACAGATTCCGGTAGACAGAAACGGTCAGTTGATTCTGAACCAGCAGAGTTAATCTTTCAGAATCCGCTCTTTGTGCTGACACCCGGTAATAAAACCGCGGGAAACCTATTCTGGTTTCCCGCGGTTTTTTAGCATACAGAGAAAAGGTTACGGCGTGTGGGGCGGAGAAACGCCGTGTTCACCTATTTTCTGAACATGATGGCGGCCCAACGCGCCAGCCCGGCGGTGACGGAGCCAAAATCATTACCGCTGGCGATGGGGATCGCAGGAAGCAGCTGTGCAATCGCCTGTTTCAGAATGGGGGAACGCGCACTTCCCCCCGTCAGATAGATGACATCCGGCTGCGTTTGGCTGGCTTTCAGTGCCAGTGTGATCTGCTGCTGAATACGCATCAATGGCTGGGTAATGGCGCTATTCAGTTCGTCGGCTGTTATGGCGACCGCAAGATCGGGATCAATAAAATGCAGGTCGGCCATCGCTTGCGGCCGGTCGGAGAGCGTGATTTTGCTCTCTTCGGCCCGTTGAACCAGCCGGTAGCTTAACCGCTGCCGCCAGACGGTCAACAGGCGTTTGACCTGTTCAGGCTGGCGGGCATCTCGAATCATTTCATTGATTAAGGTACGACAGGCCGGGCTATAGAATTCCTTCTGAGCCGGAATATCGTTAATCGCAACGGCGTTCCACCATGCCATGATTGGCAGAGCGATCCCCTTTTCGGTTTCACCGTTCATCCCCAACAACGGCATCAATTGTTTAAACGCCAGCATGATATCAAGGTCGTTACCGCCAACGCGACAACCGCTGTGACCCAACAGACTTTGATGACGGTCATGTTGCTGGCGCCACTCGGGTTCCATCAGCAGTATGGAATAGTTGTGATATACTTTACGCTACAATGAACAGCTGGAAAATCATAATTAAATCATAAAGTTATCCACGTATCAGTACTTTACAACAATCAAATGGTTTTGGTATTGAAAGACAGGTACAAACAGTAAGTGATTTTCTACAGTATGCCACGGTAGATCATCGCCTCGGTTATCAACTTGATTCCAACGATTTTGAAGTACTTGAATCAGATTTAGGTAAATCCGCCTTTAAGGAGATGAACTGGAAGCCTAATAGCTCACTCGTAAGTTCTATAATGATGTTCTCAGTGGGCGTATCACTAGTGGCGTTCTTATTGTTGAAAACATAGACCGCCTTACACGTCATAAGCAACTATGAGTAACACCTCGCATTGCTCGTTGCTACTGACCAGATGCCTTGTTCATTCGCTACTTGGAAGTAGCTCATTCACTGCGTTATCTGCTTTCTGATTGTAGTAGTACTCCATCATTAACTGGTCCCCAAAGTCTCTTTGAGTAACTACGCGGTCGTAAACTCCCTTGTCAGGTCGTCGGCTGTTTAAGCCTCCTAATCATCTACTCACAAGTGACCGAAGGGAACAACCCCGATCCAATAATTACATCCCATAATGGTGAAAAGTACATCATTACTTATTACAGTACTGAATATGATTTTGATATGCTATTGGAATAATTTCTGCCAAAAAACAATAGGTGTTGAGGCATCAAAACCCAGGCCGAATCTGAAGAATATCCATGTACATAGAAATAATACAATGAGAAGAATGATTGCTAATACTGTTTTTCCTAAAAGACGAACAGCAATTGATGAAAGTTGCCCTAATAGTTCAAATTTACTATGTATTCTAATATCGTAACTAGTAATAAAAACATGGACCGATTTGTTCTTGGAAACAGTGCCAATAACTAGTAATGTTATCAATGTGAAGTATATAGTCCCAAATAAAATAATAGATAAGAAACTTAATTCTGGAGTGCTGTGAAATTTGATAGTGATGAGCAACATTATTATTGCTAGCCAGCTCATTTGGATTACAGAGAAAAGTAAAAAGTTTAACTTAGCAATAGATGACCTATATCTACTCGATACTAAATGAGTCGAGTAAAGCCTACCACTAAACATAGGTTCAAGCATTGAGATATGTGTTTCCCAATTTTTCTTCCAGTACTCACCACTTACAGACATAAACTGACAAAGAGATGTAATTACTACACCGATAAATGAAACCGCACCAATTGCTATAAGTATAGTACTGTCTCTTTTATCTAAATCATCAGGTTTAAAATAAGCTGAGAATAATAATCCACAAATGGTTAGTAACGCAGCTATTAATGTCCAACAGTAGGTGGCTCTTTTCCAGTACAGGTCAACTTCGATATTCCTTATTTGATGTGCTTTATCATATGCTTCTCTAAGTACTGTAACATCGTTTATAGAAATGGTATTTTCCCTTGTTATTCTATTACCAAGTAATGCCGAGAAATAGTTTCTATGAGAATTAACATAGTCAATTACGAATGGATCTACTTCATTACCAGTCATTGCTAATTTCTCGGGTGTATTTTTGACTTTTTTCTGACTCATCCAGAACATAATAAACCTTTATTGATTTTGATGGATTTAGTTATATGAATCTTTCTTCATATATTATGATTTTTACTATGCAAGCGTTCTATAGGCAACAAGATGGCACGATATGGGGAACCATCATGTCAGATGCTAAGTTACGAATGACACGCGATAAGGCCATTGAACTATATAAGCTACGTACAAGTACAGATCTGGAAGGATAAATGGTAAAGTACTGGAACCATCAATTCCAGTACTTTTTCATTGAGCAACTAGGCTTGGATTTAATTATAAGATTGGAGTTGGCATCCATATCACGCTAATTATTTCAATTTTAATAATGGTGTTCGAATGTTATTAACGATATCATCTATAAGGTACAATTCATTGGAAAGGGAATTTATATGGCTAATTATGCATACATGACTATCGAAGGTAAATCACAGGGATTAATTTCTGAGGGATGTTCAACGCTTGAGTCTATTGGAAATCGATATCAGGCAGGCCATACGGATGAGATCATGATTCTGGCGTTTAATCATATGATGAGTAATGATGGTCATGCCGTCCATAACCCTATCACACTGGTAAAACCTATCGATAAATCTACACCGTTACTGGCAATGGCTTTAAACGATCAAGAAATGGTTAAAGTACTAATCGATTTTTACCGCACCACACAACATGCCAAGCAAGAGAAGTTTTTCTCAATTCAGATCAATGATGGGCTTATCTCAGATATCAATCTCGTCATGCCTAATATCATAGATGATGGTGCTGGGTTGATACTGGAACATATCTCTGTCAGATATAAAGACGTTACATGGACGCATCATAAAGCCGGAACGTCTGGTTATGCGTTATGGGAAATGACTAAATTCATGAACTAGACAAGATGCAGGGGAGACCCTGCATCTATCTGTGCCGATCATACCAATCACAAAACTTCCCAAAGATAAACATCAGTATGATTGCAATAACCAGGTGATAAACCTTCTCACTCCAAGGGGCATATCCAACAAATATAATATAGCAGATCCAGAAGAAACAAAGCGTCAGCAGTAAAAATCCTAACTGGTAGGATAAAAATAATAAAATTTTCTTGATGGTTTTAAGCATGAGATTTAATCTTTTCCCCTACTTTATCAATCAATGCATTAAACATATGATCGCCATATATTCTTTTCACTTTTAGTGATTTCATAATCGGCTCTACCATTGGTTCGATTAAAAAGAATAAGAAATCAAGATCATCTTTTCTTAGTGCATAATATACCTCTGGATTTTCGGTGTTCAGGCTCCTTGAACGATATATTGATCTCTCGGCCATTCCTCCACCTAACAATATATAATATGACAAAACAGATGGTATACTTGCCATGTTTCCAATACGGGTTGCCAACTGCAATACTACCTGCGATACAATAACGCTTCCTGTCATCGAGCCAGCAGCACCGTGGTAAATATTCCGTTTCTGCGATTCAGATGTATGTTTGTTGAAGCTATCAAAGATCCTCTTTACAGTTTCATAGATCTTATCGCGTGAAAGAATTCCCCTATGTATTGCCCGAATCATTCTTTCCATTTCTCGTGAACGTGCATATCTGGTATCCGTATCAAGGTATGAATAGGCGAGATAGCCAAAGTTTTTGCTAACTTCACCTATCCCTGATCCTATCCCTCTGTGAAATTCACCTGCTGTAAGCAGAAGAACTATTTCATCAGCCAGTTTATCTAGGTCTGCTTCGGTCATCGTCATTCCATCCATGAATTGCATTGTAGAAGATTATAATGTAACCTATTAATAATTAAAACGGATTCATTTGATATTAATAGATTGCTATGTAATTTATATGCTCTCACCAGCCCGAATGGTCCGGCTTGGGGGCCTACTGAGCGATATTCTCGTGCGTAGTTTCGGCACCGCAGTGTTTTTTATATAGACTAAAAATCACATACCCGAACCGAAGCCAATAATAATAAAACCAATTTTTTGACACTTGTCAGTATGTTTTTTCCCACGGCATCCACAGACATATATAGTGTTGTGATGAGTAAAATAAGATTCAGCTCTATACTCGTCTAAAACATCATTAGTTCTTTTTGTGCATACTTGGCTAAAGTCTCTATAGAATCCTATACTCCAAAATGATCTATGCTTTACGTTATTTTTTATAATGAGAATTTAAGGTTTCATCATTTTTTAATATATCAACCAACATTTTATTAATTAGTGTTGTTGCTCGTACACCAAGTTTTAGTTCTAAATAAATAAAACAATCTAGACGTGTCGCTTTCTTTCTAAAAATCAAATCTACAAAAAAATGACTTCTACCTACCACCACCGATATCCACGACCAGCACCCGTGTTTCTTTACTCAGCGTGGATTCAAAATCCAGTCCGGCGGCAACGGGTTCAAACTGAAAAATCACTTTTTCAAACCCGGCTCGATGGGCGGCGCGATCAAGAATCCCCTGCGCCTGCACATTGGCTTCTTCACCACCGATACTCTGAAAATTGATTGGGCGACCGATCACGGCCTGCCTGATGGGTTGACCGACGTGATGTTCTGCCTGACGGCGAATGTGCAGCATCATGGCGCACACCAGATCTTCAAACAAGGCAATCTGCTGGGGTTTCAGGCCAACGGCGCCAAGGAAGGATTTGGGGGATTTGACAAACCAGGTGTCTTGCGGGTCCTCCATATACTGCCGCAGCGCTGCCTGCCCGAACTTCACGCTGTCCGGTTGGACGCGAATATCTTCCTCGCGGTTATAGCTGATAGCGCGCTTTAGCAGTTGCGCATTTTCCCCCTCCGCATTGATCTGATGATGGCGCCATAGCCATTCGCTTACGGCTTCACGTACGGGAGCGCAGAGTAGGGAAGAGAGATAGGGAGATTGGTTTTCCAGCGGCAGGAGCTGTGGTGTGCCCGCATTCATTACCGCAACGGAACAATTTGCTGTGCCGTAGTCAAAACCGATAAACATCCCGATTACCTCATGCCGTGAAAAAGGCTGGCGACTTTACTGTGTTATGGCGGGGCTTGTAAAGGGAGAGAGGTTGAATCCTGGCTGATAAAGGATTCAACCTCCCTTGAACGGCAAGCCGGCGAATCACCGCTTTGCGGTTTTAAGCCGCTAACGTATGTTGCGCCATGTTGGTCAACAGCGATCCGATAAACTCAATACGCTGTGGCCGGGCGCTCAGGTCTTTAATAAACTTCAGCCGCGTCGGGCCATCCAGCCGATAGGTGCCCGGTTCGCGTTGTAACAGACCAATCAGGTGGGACGGGTCCACGCGATTCTTCTCACTGAATTCAATGAAGCCGCCTTTTTCGTTGCCTTCAATGCGTTTAATACCCAGCGACTGTGCCTGTTGGCGTAGTGCAGCGACCTGCAACAGATGGCGTGTGGCATCGGGCAGCGTGCCGAAACGATCGATAAGCTCAACCTTGAGTTCGTCCAGTTCACCCGGGCCTTTCGCACTGGCAATGCGTTTGTAAAAGGACAGCCGCGTATTGACATCGGGAATGAAATCCTCAGGCAGCAGGGCCGGCAGGCGCAGTTCAACGTCAGTCTGGCTGCTGATCAAATCTTCCAATGACGGCTCCCGTCCGGCTTTCAGGGCGTTAACGGCGCTTTCCAGCAACTCCATATACAGTGAGAATCCTACGCTGGTCATTTGCCCGCTCTGATCTTCACCCAACAGTTCACCTGCCCCGCGAATTTCCAGATCATGTGTCGCGAGCGCAAAACCAGCCCCCAGATCCTCAAGTGAGGCAATCGCTTCCAGGCGTTTGTGCGCATCGGTGCTCATGGCTTTGGGGTTTGGCGTCAACAGGTAGGCATAGGCCTGATGGTGCGAACGTCCGACGCGGCCACGCAGCTGATGCAGTTGAGCAAGTCCGAAGTGATCGGCCCGCTCGATAACGATGGTATTGGCGCTGGGAATATCAATCCCGGTCTCAATGATAGTGGTACAGACCAGTACGTTGAAACGCTGATGGTGGAAGTCATTCATTACCCGCTCCAGATCGCGTTCGCGCATCTGTCCATGACCAATGGTGATGCGGGCTTCCGGCACCAGTTCAGCCAGCCGCTGAGCGGCTTTTTCGATATTCTCCACGTCGTTGTAGAGATAGTAGACCTGACCGCCGCGCAGCACCTCACGCAGAATGGCTTCGCGCACCACCAGATGATCGTATTCGCGTACAAAGGTTTTTACCGCCAGACGGCGTGCGGGCGGCGTGGCGATAATCGACAGATCGCGCATGCCGCTCATCGCCATATTCAGCGTACGTGGGATCGGGGTAGCGGTCAGCGTCAGGATATCCACGTTGGCCCGCATGGCTTTGATGCGTTCTTTGTGGCGCACGCCGAAACGGTGTTCTTCATCCACAATCAGCAGGCCAAGATCGCGCCAGTTGACATCATTCTGCAACAGCTTATGCGTGCCGATCAGAATATCGACTTTACCATTCTGCGTTTCTTCCAGAATCTGGGTTTGCTCGCGCGCACTGCGAAAACGGGAGATCATTTCAATTTTCACCGGCCAGTTGGCAAAGCGGTCGCGGAAGTTATCGTAATGCTGTTGAGCCAGCAGCGTGGTGGGTACCAGAACGGCCACCTGCTTATGGTTTTCCACCGCCAGGAAAGCGGCGCGCATGGCCACTTCGGTTTTACCAAAGCCGACATCACCGCATACCAGTCGATCCATGGCCAGCGGCTGGCACATATCACTCAGTACGGCATTGATGGCCTGAGCCTGATCGGGCGTGGTCTCAAAGGGGAAGCTCTCACAAAAAAGCTGATACTGCGCTTTGTCATGTTTGAAGGCAAAACCGCTTTTGGCGGCGCGGTGCGCATAAATATCCAGCAGTTCCGCGGCGACATCCCGCACTTTTTCCGCTGCTCTCTGCCGCGCGCGCGACCAGGCATCGCCGCCGAGTTTATGCAATGGCGCGCTTTCGTCAGCGCCGCCGGCATAACGGCTGATGAGATGTAATGAGGATACCGGGACATACAGCTTATCTTCCCCGGCATAGGTTAAAATCAGGTATTCGGCTTTAATGCCGCCGGCCTCCAGCGTCGTCAATCCGGCATAGCGGCCCACGCCATGTTCGAGATGCACGACGGGCTGACCCGGGCGAAGTTCCGCCAGATTGCGGATCAGGGTATCGGTATTGATGGTTCGCCGATTATCCAGCCGGCGGCGGCTGACGCGTTCGCCCAGCAGATCGCTTTCGCAGATCAGCGCGCGCTGGCGCAGCGTGTCGATAAAGCCGTGTTCGCTGGCGCCGATGATCAAACTGGCGTCGCGATGTTGTGCCTGACCCAGCGTTGCAATCGGTGTGGGATTCAGTTTGATTCGCGCCAGCAGTTCCTGAAGCGTTTCTCGCCGACCTTCACTTTCAACGGAAAAAATCACCTGTCCGTCAGGTTGTTCAATGAAAAATTGTTCGATAAAACGGCGTAACGTATCCAACGGGGCTTTTTGCTGAGGCTGAATGGCAAGATCCGGCAACGGCAGGTAGCCAAGATTCACATGAGCCGCTTTTTCCGGCAGGGTATCGGTTCGCAGATGGACCCGCGGCCAGCTTTTTAACTCGGAAAACAGACTATCGACCCGCAGCCACAGCGACTCTGGCGGCAGCAGCGGACGCATCGGGTCAACCCGGCGGCTCTCGAAGCGCTGCCCGATATCCTGCCAGAAACGCTCTGCGCTCTGCTGGATATCACCGGTGTTAACGAGCAGGGCATTTTCCGGAAAATAGCTGAACAACGCGGGTAACGGTTGACTGAAAAAAAGCGGCTGCCAGTACTCAATACCGGCGGGCCAGGCGCTTTTGCTGACCTGCTGGTAAATGTGCTCGGCATCACGACGGACTTCAAACTGTTCGCGCCACTGGCTGCGAAAGCACTCAATCGCGTTTTTATCGGTAGGAAATTCGTGAGCGGGCAACAGTTTGATCTGTGGCACTTCATTCAACGTGCGCTGGGTATCCACATCAAACAGTCGCAGGCTGTCGATTTCATCGTCAAAAAAATCAATGCGGTAGGGTTCTTCGCTTCCCATGGGGAAGAGATCAAGCAGCGCGCCGCGGGTGGCGAATTCGCCGTGCTCCATGACCTGATCGACGCTGCGGTAGCCCGCCTGCTCCAACTGGGTACGCAATTTGTCGCGCGATAAATGCTGACCTTTTTTCAGCATCAATGCATAGCCATGCAGGAATTCATGCGGGCACACGCGCTGCATCAGCGTATTGACCGGCAGAATCAAGACGCCTCGCGCCATATGGGGGAGCTGATATAGCGTCGAAAGCCGGTTTGAAATGATTTCCTGATGGGGCGAAAAACTGTCGTAAGGTAACGTTTCCCAGTCGGGTAAGGTGGTGACGCTCTGCTCCGTAAATTGTTGTATTTCATCGCGTAAGCGCAGCGCATTTTGCATATCTGGAGTGATAAGAATGACCAGTCCATTGTGACGGTCAATAATCTCGGCACACTCTACGGCACAGGCCGCGCCGGTTAGCTGACCCAGCAGGCGTTGCTCACCCGCTTTGAGCGGCAACGAATAACGATATTTTTCAGGCATAATCTGATTATCAGGTCTCGACCCCGGTATCCGCTAAGAAAAAGCCGGAGAGTGAGGGTGTTAGGGTTCCATAAAGCAGTACTACCCTTTATTATCCTTGATCACTTTGCTTTGGCAACCTTATCCAGACGGATTTCATGTATCAACCTGTCGCATTATTTATTGGCTTACGCTATATGCGTGGGCGGGCATCAGATCGCTTCGGGCGGTTTGTCTCCTGGTTATCGGCAATTGGCATCACACTTGGCGTGATGGCGTTGGTAACCGTTCTTTCCGTAATGAATGGGTTTGAGCGCGAATTGGAGAACAACATTCTGGGGCTGATGCCGCAGGCGTTGATCACCACCCCTCAGGGTTCGCTCAATCCTCAGATGATACCGCCTTCAGCGTTGAGTTCGCTGTCGGGTGTCCAACGAATTGCGCCGTTAACCACCGGTGAAGTGGTGCTGCAAAGCGCCCGCAGCGTGTCCGTTGGCGTCATGCTGGGCATGGATCCCGATGAATCTGATCCGTTGTCCCGTTATCTGGTCAATGTGACGCAGCAAACCCTGCAACCGGGGGAATACCTGGTTATTTTGGGGGAGCAACTGGCTTCGCAACTGGCGGTCAAGCGCGGCGATCAACTGCGTCTGATGGTGCCGAGCGCCAGTCAGTTGACGCCGATGGGGCGCATCCCCAGTCAGCGAATTTTCACCGTGGCGGGCACGTTCGCCTCCAACAGCGAGGTCGATGGATATCAGTTGCTGGTCAATCAACAGGATGCTTCCCGCCTGATGCGTTATCCGGCGGGAAATATCACCGGTTGGCGTTTGTGGCTGGATGAACCGTTAAAGGTAGATGTGCTGAGCACGCAAACGCTGCCTGCCGGGACGGTCTGGAAAGACTGGCGCGAACGCAAAGGTGAGCTTTTTCAGGCGGTGCGGATGGAAAAAAATATGATGGGGCTGTTGCTGAGCCTGATTATTGCCGTGGCCGCGTTCAATATTATTACCTCACTAGGGCTGCTGGTGATGGAAAAACAGGGAGAGGTCGCCATTTTGCAAACGCAGGGGCTGACCCAACGCCAGATAATGACGGTGTTTATGGTGCAGGGGGGGAGTGCCGGGATTGTCGGGGCGCTGCTGGGGGCGTTACTGGGCGTATTATTGGCCAGCCAGCTTAATACGCTGATGCCAATGCTGGGATTATTGATTGATGGGGCTGCGTTGCCTGTCGCGATAGATCCGCTACAGGTGGTAAGCATCGCCTTGAGCGCCATGCTGATCGCCCTGTTATCCACTCTTTACCCGTCCTGGCGCGCCGCCGCCGTTCATCCTGCTGAGGCTCTACGTTATGAATGATTTACTGTTATTGCAGTGCAATAACCTGTGCAAACGCTATCAGGAAGGCAAATTGTCAACGGATGTTCTGCGCAATGTCTCTTTTGAGATGCATAGCGGGGAGATGATGGCTATTGTCGGGAGTTCCGGCTCCGGTAAAAGCACGTTATTGCATCTGTTGGGCGGACTGGACTCGCCAACGTCGGGCGAGGTGATTTTCAAAGGGCAGTCGCTGAGCCGGTTATCCTCGGGCGCCAAATCCGAACTGCGTAACCGCGAACTGGGGTTCATTTATCAATTCCACCATCTGTTGCCGGATTTTACTGCGTTGGAAAACGTGGCGATGCCGCTGCTGATTGGCCATGTCCCAACGGCGCAGGCGCAGGATAAAGCGCGGGAAATGCTGGCGGCGGTGGGACTTGAAGCGCGCAGCCATCATCGTTCTTCCGAATTGTCCGGCGGAGAACGCCAGCGTGTTGCCATCGCGAGAGCGTTGGTTAACAGCCCGTCGCTGGTGCTGGCGGATGAACCCACCGGGAACCTTGACCAACGTACCGCCGATACCATCTTTGAACTGCTGGGCGAATTGAACGTTCGGCAGGGCACGGCGTTTCTGGTGGTGACCCATGACCTGCAACTGGCGGGACGCCTGAGCCGTCAGCTAGAGATGCGGGATGGGCAGTTGCAACAGGCACTGACGCTGATGGGAGCCCGGCCATGACATTTCCTCCGCTTTCCCTGCGGATTGGTCTGCGTTTCAGTCGTGGTCGTCGGCGCGGCGGCCTGGTTTCGCTGATTTCAGTGATTTCGACCGTCGGTATCGCATTGGGCGTCGCGGTCCTGATTGTTGGACTGAGCGCAATGAACGGTTTTGAGCGCGAGTTGAATAACCGCATTCTGGCGGTTGTTCCTCATGGCGAGATCGCCCCGGTCAATCAGCCCTTTGACGGCTGGCAGGCGCTGCTGCCGAAGATAGAAAGCGTGCCGGGCGTTGCGGCGGCGGCGCCTTATATCGATTTTACCGGTCTGCTGGAAAACGGCGCCAACCTGCGGGCGATTCAGGTTAAAGGGGTTGATCCCCAACAGGAGAGTCGCCTTAGTTCGCTGTCGTCGTTTGTGATGAACGGCGCCTGGCAGCGTTTTCATGCCGGGGAGCAGCAGGTCATCATTGGTCAGGGCGTGGCAACGGCATTGAATGTGAAGGAAGGCGATTGGGTCACCGTGATGATTCCCAATAGCGATCCGGGTATGAAGCTGATGCAGCCTAAACGTATCCGTCTGTATGTCAGCGGTATTTTGCAATTGAGCGGTCAGCTCGATCACAGTCTGGCGCTGGTGCCCCTTGCCGATGCGCAACAATATCTGGACATGGGCGACAGCGTGACGGGGATTGCCATCAAAGCCAAAGATGCTTTTTCAGCCAACAAGCTGGTGCGTGATGCCGGCGAGGCCACCAATGCCTATGTCACTATTCGCAGCTGGATTGGCACCTATGGGTATATGTACCGTGATATCCAGATGATCAGGACCATTATGTATCTGGCGATGGTGCTGGTGATTGGCGTGGCCTGTTTTAACATTGTCTCGACGTTAGTCATGGCGGTGAAAGATAAAAGTGGCGATATCGCGGTGTTGCGTACGCTGGGCGCACCGGATGGCCTTATCCGCGCTATATTTGTCTGGTACGGCCTGCTGGCCGGGTTAGTGGGTAGCGTGAGCGGTGTGGTGGTGGGCGTGATCGCGACATTGCAGCTCACCAACATTATCAGCGGCATTGAGTCGCTGATCGGCCACCGTTTCTTATCTGGCGATATCTATTTTATTGATTTTCTGCCGTCGGAATTGCATGCGGCGGATGTGGTCAGCGTACTGGTAACGGCGCTTTTGCTGAGTCTGATTGCCAGCTGGTATCCGGCACGTCGCGCCAGCCGTATCGATCCGGCCAGGGTATTGAGCGGGCAGTGACTTATCATCATATGCCGAATTACGGGTAGGTATTTATCATCCATTTAAGGGGCAGTCATGTATTACGGTTTTGATATGGGTGGTACAAAGATCGAACTGGGTGTATTTGATGCCGAACTCAACAAGGTGTGGCAAAAGCGCGTGCCTACGCCGCGCGACAATTATGACGACCTGCTGAATACGTTTGTCGCGCTGGTCAGCGAGGCCGATGCGCAGGTGGGGATGGCCGGTCATGTCGGCATTGGTGTGCCGGGGATGCAAACGGGCAGCAACGGCAAGCTGTTTACGGCCAATTTGCCGGCAACCATGGGGCGTCCGCTGGGCGCTGATCTGAGTGATATATTGCAGCGTGAAATTCGCATTAACAACGATGCCAACTGTTTTGTGTTATCGGAAGCCTGGGATACGGAGTTTCGTTCCTACCCGGTGGTGCTGGGAATGATCCTGGGTACGGGGGTTGGCGGCGGATTGGTGGTCAATGGCCGTCCGGTCGATGGGCGCAACGGCATCACCGGCGAGTTCGGGCATTTTCGACTGACTGTGGATGCACTGGATATTATTGGCGCCGATATTCCGCGCGTGAAGTGTGGCTGTGGCCAATCCGGTTGTATTGAAAACTATATTTCCGGTCGTGGCTTTGAATGGCTCTATTCACATTTCTATCAGGAGGCGCTCCCGGCCGTTACTATCATTCGGCACTATCGCGCCGGAGAGGCAAATGCGCTGGCGTTTGTCGATCGTTTCATGGATTTGCTGGCGGTCTGCCTGGGTAACCTGCTGACCATCTTCGATCCTCATCTGTTGATTCTTGGCGGCGGGTTATCGAATTTCGACGAAATTTATCAGATATTACCCACCCGTCTACCGTCCCGGCTGTTACCGATTGCCAAACTACCACGGATAGAAAAAGCGCGTTATGGTGATGCCGGCGGCGTTCGCGGCGCGGCTTTGCTACACTTAATGGATAACTAGCAGGAGCATATATGCATACGCATCAACGATTGGGACGTTTTCATAAAGGGAAACGTATGCGTCAGCAGCGCCTGCGTGCACGTATTTTTCATCGAGATTATCTGGCGGCGAGCGAAGTGAAAAAACCACGCGTTGTTGTGTTGACCGGAGCAGGTATTTCTGCGGAATCTGGGATCCGTACCTTTCGTGCGGCTGATGGGCTGTGGGAGGAACATCGCGTTGAAGACGTCGCCACCCCCGAAGGGTTCCAGCGCGATCCTCAACTGGTTCAGGCATTTTACAACGCTCGCCGGCGTCAGCTACAGCAGCCGGAAATTGTGCCTAATGCGGCGCATCTGGCCCTGGCTAATCTGGAGACCATGCTGGGAGATAATTTCCAGCTGATCACACAGAACATTGATAACCTGCATGAACGTGCGGGCAGCCAGCGGGTAATCCACATGCATGGAGAACTGCTGAAAGTACGCTGTTGTCAGAGCGGCCAGGTATTTGACTGGACCGGCGATCTTTCTGCTGACGAACGTTGTCATTGCTGTCAGTTTCCTGCCCCTTTGCGCCCGCATGTCGTATGGTTTGGCGAAATGCCGCTGCATATGGACAAAATTTATCAGGCGTTGTCGCAGGCGGACTACTTTATTGCCATTGGGACATCCGGACACGTTTATCCTGCGGCGGGCTTTGTGCATGAGGCCCATGCGCACGGCGCCTATACGCTCGAACTGAACCTTGAACCGAGTCAGGTGGAAAGCCAGTTTGACGAAAAAATCTATGGTCCGGCCAGCGTTATCGTGCCGGAGTTCGTCGGGGCCTGGCTGACGCGGCGTAAAAGCATCAAGTTTTAGCGGGATCAGCGGTTACCCGGTTTTTCTTCCCGCGGTAAATCGTCGCACTGACATTCGTTGACCTGATCGAATGGCAACGTCGCCGAGTGGTTAAAAAAACAGAACTCACTCTCGCGACAGTAAGCATGCTTTCCTGCCGGTGTCGTGGGTCTCGTTTGTGGATGAGCAGCCCACGCCATGAATCGTCGGAACATGGTCAGCATATCGTTACCCTCGCGGTATCTGGAGCATGAGCGTTATTCTCATTTTTAAGCGTAGCCGATCTCTAATCATTCGCCGCATATCAAACATCGATAACGCGCCGATCGTGCAGGCAAATGCGCTGGAATTGCCGTTTCCGGATAGATGTTTTTCAACCTGTTTCATACGTTTCGCCGTAACCGCCATATTGGTATCCGGCACGTTTTTTTTTATTGCTGGTGGATGATGCAGCCATTAAATCCGGGGTATACCCAGTTAACACGCCAGCAGCGTATTCAGGATCGCTGGCGGCTGGCAATTCTGTTGTGTCTGACTCTTGTTATTCTGATCATCAGCCTGTGCGCCGGAGACCGCTGGATTTGGCCGGTGTCCTGGCTGGATGATTCACAACAGATTTTTGTCTGGCAATTACGCTTACCCAGAACGCTGGCCGTCATGCTGGTTGGTGCAAGTCTGGCGATGTCGGGAGCGGTGATGCAGGCGATATTCGATAATCCGCTGGCAGAGCCCGGCCTGTTGGGCGTAGCCAATGGAGCAGGCGTAGCGCTGGTGCTCACGGTACTGCTGGGACAAGGGCAACTGCCAGTCTGGGTACTGAGCCTGAGTGCGATTGCCGGAGCACTGCTGATTACCTTTCTTCTATTGCGCTTTGCCCGCCGGCATGTTTCCAATGCTCGTCTGTTATTAATCGGCGTGGCGCTGGGCATCATCTGTAGCGCAGTCATGACCTGGGCGGTCTATTTCAGCACCAGTCTTGATTTGCGCCAGCTTATGTACTGGATGATGGGCGGCTTCAGCGGTATCGACTGGCGGCATGGCTGGCTGATTGCGGCGCTGTTGCCTTTCCTTGTGTGGCTGAGCCGGCAAGGGGCGGTGCTCAACTGGCTGGCGTTGGGGGAGGTGCAGGCGCGCCAGTTAGGGGTTTCTGTCTATCGCTGGCGTAATATTCTGGTGTTGATTATTGGGGTGTTGGTGGGGCTGAGTGTCGCTCTGGCCGGCGTTATCGGCTTTGTCGGTTTGATTATTCCGCATATGTTGCGCCTGTGCGGGTTGACCGATCAGCGTTATCTGTTAACCGGCTGTGCGTTGGCGGGCGGCGCCATTCTGATGCTGGCGGATACCGTTGCGCGTATTGCTTTGGTGTCCGCAGAGTTGCCGATTGGGGTGGTTACCGCTACGCTGGGCGCGCCGTGGTTTATTTGGTTGCTGTTACGTAACAGGATTTAGTCCACTGTACCGAACAGCCTGACGGCTGACGGGCTTGATGAATCACAGGATAAAAGGATCAAGACGATGAGTAATGAAATCTACGCCATCCCGCTCAAAACGATCGGAGGGGAAGCGACAACGCTTGAAGCCTATCAGGGAAAGGTCGCTTTAATCGTCAATGTTGCCTCGCAGTGTGGTTTGACGAAGCAATATGAAGCGCTGGAAAAAATATATGAAACCTACCGTGACCAAGGGTTCGTCGTGCTGGGGTTTCCATCAAATGAATTTGCCGGACAAGAACCGGGCAGTGAAGAAGAGATTCAGGCGTTTTGCCGGGGAACGTTTGGCGTACAGTTCCCGATGTTCAGCAAAATTGAGGTCAACGGCGCCAACCGGCACCCGCTATATCAGCTATTGATCCGCGAGCAGCCTAAAGCAACCGGGTCTATGCTGAGCGGTTTTTATGCCCGGTTGGTTAATAAAGGTCGCAAGCCGGTCCATCCGGAAGATATTTTATGGAATTTTGAAAAATTCCTGATTAATCGCCAGGGACAGGTTATTCAGCGTTTTGCGCCCGATCTGACGCCTGATGATGCAACGGTTATTGCAGCAATAGAAGAGGCGTTGGCAAAGTAATTGGGACAGGAAGATACGCCGCTATTAAGGTTGAGGCAGGCTGGTGTGGTGCCTCGTCTGTCTCCGGTTGATGCCGAATGCGGCGCGGGTGAACTGCTGCATATTATCGGCCCGAATGGGGCCGGTAAAAGCACGCTGCTGGCCCGGTTGGCCGGGTTGCTCGCGGGTGAAGGCGAGATCTATTTGTCCGGCGCGCCGCTTTCTCAGTTGTCTGCTCAGCATCTGGCGCTGCAACGCGCCTATCTGGCGCAGCAGCAACCTCCGATGGCTTTCATGCCGGTATTCCAGTATTTACGCTTATGCCAACCGCCGATGGCCGATGAACAAGGGCTTGAGGACGTCGTGCATTTTCTCGCCGATCGTCTGCTGCTGACGGATAAGTTGGCTCGCCCATTAACCCGACTCTCCGGTGGCGAGTGGCAGCGGGTCCGGCTGGCCGCCGCATGCTTGCAGATTTGGCCGACGCTGAATCCGTATGCCCGGCTGCTGTTGCTGGATGAACCGGCCAATAGTCTGGACGTTGCACAGCAGGTCGCGCTGGATGAACTCCTGCATCAGCTTTGTCGATCGGGTATTACCGTTATTTTGTGCGCGCACGATTTGAATCATAGTCTCCACCATGCCGATCGCGTCTGGCTGATCGCTGCCGGACAGCTTATCGCACAGGGAAAGGCGGATGACGTGATGGATCCGGCGTTGCTGTCACCGGTATTCGGCGTGGATTTTCAACGTCACCAGGTTGATGGCCGCCACTGGATTATTCCTCGCAGTGTTTGATTTGCCATATTCGCACAATCGGAAATATCGGCTCTACTTGCCTGTTATCGCCGTTCTGTCTAGATTAGACAGAAATATCATTCAGATAACATTTGCCGGGTGTGACAGACATCCGCTGATTTCTCAGGTAACGAGCATGATACGGTTAAGACATCTGTTGATACTGGCAAGTCTGATATTGGTCGGGTGCAGCAGTCATAAAGGCCCGCCGCCAAACGCGCGTCTGAGTGATTCCATCATGGTGATCGCACAGTTAAACGATCAACTCAATGAGTGGTACAGAACGCCTTATCGTTATGGTGGTCTGGATCGAAACGGTATTGATTGTTCGGGTTTTGTTTACCTGACCTTCCGCGATCGGTTCGGTCTGCAATTGCCGCGTACCACCGAAGCGCAGACTGAACTCGGCGAGCGGGTCGATCGCGACAGTCTGTTGCCGGGCGATCTGGTTTTTTTCAAAACCGGCAGCGGCAGCAACGGATTGCACGTGGGAATTTATGATAAAGACGATCAGTTTATTCACGCATCCACCAGCCAGGGCGTTATTCGTTCATCGCTGGATAACGTTTACTGGAAACGGGCGTACTGGCAGGCTCGCCGTATCTGATTTCCTCCTTTCATGACATGGAGCCGCTTATGTCTTCTCTGCGCTTATTACTCTCTGATTCCTTCGATCCCTGGTTTAATCTGGCGGTTGAAGAGTGCATTTTTCGTCAAATGCCGCCGACACAGCGCGTACTGTTTCTCTGGCGTAACGCCGAAACGGTGGTTATCGGCCGTGCGCAGAATCCATGGAAAGAGTGTAATACGCGTCGGATGGAAGAAGACGGCATTAAGCTGGCACGGCGCAGCAGCGGTGGTGGCGCGGTGTTCCATGATTTGGGAAACACCTGTTTCACCTTTATGGCGGGCAAACCCGAATATGATAAAAGCGTTTCGACCCGCATTATTCTCAACGCGTTGTCAGATCTTGGCATCAAGGCCAGTGCTTCCGGTCGCAACGATCTGGTGGTGGAAACGACAGAAGGGAGTCGAAAAATATCCGGTTCTGCCTACCGTGAAACCAAAGATCGCGGCTTTCATCATGGAACGTTACTGCTAAATGCAAATTTAAGTCGTCTGGCGGATTACTTAAACCCGGATATTAAAAAATTACAGGCTAAGGGAATTACATCGGTACGTTCGCGGGTGGCGAATCTGGTTGAACTCTTGCCCGCTATCGATCACCACGGCGTGTGTCAGGCGATTATTCAGGCTTTTTTTGACTATTACGGCGAACGTTGTGCGCCTGAAATCATTTCACCTGCGGCATTTCCCGATTTACCCGGTTTCAGTGAGCAGTTTGCCCGGCAAAGCAGTTGGGAATGGAATTTTGGGCAAGCGCCGGATTTCTCTCATTTATTAGATAACCGTTTTTCCTGGGGCGGTGTGGAATTACATTTTGATGTCGCACGCGGAGTTATTAATCGAGCTCAGATTTATACCGACAGTTTGAATCCGACGCCGCTTGAAACGCTGGCTGTTGAATTACCCGGCACGCTATACCGGCCAGAAAATATGGCTGAGATATGTCAGCAATTGATAAAAAAATTCCCTGAACAAGGTGAGGAATTGCAGCAACTGTCGGCGTGGATAGTAACAAGTATTCGCTAATCTCCCTTTTCCCGTCTGGTTAAGCGGTTCAGAAACGGATAGGGGAAAGGTCAGAGTGGATAAGGTACTTTTTTTAATCTATAACTTAGTAATGATTTGTTTTAGTATCGAACTACTGGCCGGTTTTTTTATCACTGGCGTGACGACGGAGCTTAAACACGTTATTTATCGCTATCTACGGTTTCTATTTTCAGCTGATGGTCACAAGTCGTGATAGTTATCAATAAGCTGGAGCAACACCACTACTATTTTACTTTAACAATACCTTATGTTTGTTCGGTTAGAAGTAGATTATGTCAGTGATTATGTTTTCTGGCCTATTTATAGCCTGGAAGGCAGGCTGGTTGCTGTCGAAATGATAAGTAGATTTAATAGTTCTTCAGGTAATCTGAGTATGCCGTCAGATATTCTGTTTACCCTGTTAAATAGCATGCAACGGTATGATTTCATTAATGAACAAATTTCATTTATTCAGGATAAAGCCAGTTGGTTCATTGATAATGATATTCTTTTAGTGTTGCGGGTTGACCATGCAGTCGTGGATCTCTTTATGCAATCCGAGACGCTATGCCGTTCTCTGCGGCGTTTTACCTTCATCCAGTTGGAAATTAATGAGTATTTCCCCGGTCTATCACAAGGGAAAGAAAACGCGGTGTTGGCCAAAATAAGCCAGGCGTTTGGTCTTTGGCTGGACAACTTCGGCGCCGGGAAAAGTAATCTGAAGTCTTTGCATGATGGATTGCTGTGCGGTGTCAAATTGGATCAAAACTTTGTGGAGCATTTATTATCGCGTCCCCAAAATACGCTCATCATGGATCCCTTATTGAGAATAATTAAAAACTATTATCAAGATATCAACGTTATTGTTAAAGGTATCGGCACCGCCGAGTACTTTCATAAAGTTAAGAACTTAAATATCGATGCAGTACAAGGTGAGTTATGGCCTGCCGTTCATTTTGATGAACTAAGAAAAAAAATCGAGCTCCCTTGAAGCTTCTTTTATCCGTTAATCTCTTCATTGGCACAAAGCGACAGCCCACAGGGTGACGGGCAGGATAGTCCGCCATAAAAAAAATGCAGGCGCGTTTTTCAAAACGAATATCCCTGTTTTCCCTCGGTGTTAATTCTCTTGCTGGCCATCTACACTTTCTTTTATAGGGGAGAAACTATGCCGAAAAGACCACAGTTCGTTAATCATTACTTTCAGCAGTTGCCGGGGTTTTACACTGCGCTTAAACCTACGCCGCTTGCAGGGGCCCGTCTGCTTTATTATAGCGAGGGGCTGGCAAATGAACTGGAGCTCTCTCCTGAGTATTTTACCGCTGAGAAGAGCGGCATCTGGAGTGGCGAGACGCTGCTGCCGGGTATGGAGCCATTGGCTCAGGTTTATAGCGGACACCAGTTTGGTATGTGGGCCGGGCAGTTAGGTGATGGCCGCGGCATTCTGCTGGGTGAACAGCAACTGGCGGATGGGCGCACGCTGGACTGGCATCTTAAAGGGGCCGGCCTGACGCCTTATTCGCGTATGGGCGATGGCCGGGCGGTTTTACGCTCGGTCATCCGGGAGTTTCTGGCGTCTGAAGCGATGCACCATCTGGGTATTCCTACGACGCGCGCGCTAACCGTTGTCTCCAGTGAACAGCTCGTACAGCGCGAGCGGGAAGAACCGGGCGCGATGTTATTGCGCGTAGCGGAAAGCCATGTGCGCTTCGGCCATTTTGAGCATTTTTACTATCATCATGAACCGGATAAGGTCCGGCAGTTGGCGGATTACATCATCGCGCGGCATTGGCCGCAGTGGCGGGATGACGCGCAACGCTACGCCTTATGGTTCGGTGACGTCGTCGAACGGACTGCCCGCCTGATGGCTCAGTGGCAAGCGGTTGGTTTTGCTCATGGTGTAATGAATACGGACAACATGTCGATCCTCGGTTTGACGATAGACTACGGGCCATATGGTTTTCTGGATGACTATCAGCCCGATTATATCTGTAATCATTCCGACCATCAGGGCCGTTATGCCTTCGATAACCAGCCGGCTGTTGGGTTATGGAATCTCCATCGTCTGGCTCAGGCGCTGTCAGGATTGATGAGTACCGAGGTGCTGGAGCATGCGTTGGCGCGCTATGAACCAGCGTTGATGCAGCGGTATGGTTCGCTGATGCGCGCCAAATTGGGACTGTTTACCGCCGACGCTCAGGATAATGACATTCTGGTAGGGTTACTGCGGTTGATGCAACAAGAGCGGCGCGATTATACCCGCACCTTCCGGCTATTGGCGGAGAGTGAGAAGCATGCGGCGCTTTCGCCGTTGCGGGATGAGTTTATCGATCGTCAGGCGTTTGACCAGTGGTTTAGCGCCTATCGCAAACGACTGATGCAGGAAGAACAGAGTGATGCCGAGCGGCAACAAAGCATGAAATCGGCCAATCCAAAATATATTTTGCGCAACTATCTGGTTCAGAACGCCATTGAACGAGCGGAAAAAGAGGATATCAGCGTGCTGGCGCGTTTGCATCAGGCGCTGTGCCGTCCTTATGACGATATGCCCGAGATGGACGATCTGGCGGCGTTACCGCCAGAGTGGGGCAAACATCTGGAAATATCCTGCTCCAGCTGAGGTTGAGTGCCGACGTCTACTGACGCAGGTAAACCTGCGGAATGGGGTATTCAGGGTGTGGGCTGACGTTGAGATCGGCCTGATACCAATGGGTGAGTACGTCGGCCCGCAGCACTTGCTCTGGTGTCCCTTGCGCAACCAGTTCACCTTCATGCAGCAGCAGAATTCTGTCGGCATACAGCGCAGCCAGGTTAAGATCGTGCAGGACGCAGCACACGGCCAACGGCTGCTGGCGGGTCAGCTGTTTCAGCAACCGCAACAGATGCTGCTGATGATATAAATCCAATGCTGAGGTGGGTTCGTCCAAAAACAGCCAACCGGGCGTCGGCTGCGGGTGCCAGAGCTGCGCCAGCACGCGGGCCAACTGAACGCGCTGCTGTTCGCCGCCAGACAGATGGCGGTAATCCCGGGTTGCCAGCGTCAGACAGCCGGTTTGTTCCATTACCTGCCGGACCACCGTTTCGTTGTGCTGAGCACGTCCATGAGGCGCACGTCCCATCAAGACAACATCCTGAACGCTGAAGGCAAATGCCATTCCACTGTGTTGACGCATCACTGCACGGGTTCTCGCCAGCGCATTGGGTTGCCATTGCGCAAAGGATTTTCCTGCCAACAGACATTCACCCTGCTGAGGGGTTAAATAGCCGGTTAAGAGCCGTAGCAGCGTCGATTTTCCTGCCCCGTTGGGGCCGATAATCGCCACAATTTCACCACAGCCGACCTCAAGGGAAACATCCTTTATCAGGTAGCGTTCACCGGTGTGGAAACTGAGGTGACGCGCAATCATCGACGTTTCGGGCGTGGCGGGATTACTCATTTCCGCGTCCTTTGTGCTGAACAATCAGCCATAAGAAGTAGGGGCCGCCAATCAGACTGCTTAGCAAACCGACGGGCAATTCCGCCGGAGACAGTATCGTCCGGGCCAGCGTATCGGCGACCAGCAGCAGGCAGGCTCCGCCCAGTGCGGAACCCGGTATCAACCAGCGGTGATCGGCACCCAAATGCATTCGAATCAGATGTGGAATAACCAATCCGATAAAGCTGATGACACCACTGACGGCAACGGCGACGCCGACCAACAGAGAGCTTAACAGCAGCAGCGTGTGCTTGGTGCGCTTCACGTTGACGCCAAGATAATGTGCTTCCTCATCCCCCAGCTGTAACAGATTCAAAAGACGAGCCTGATACAACGTTATGATAATGGCCGGAATGACCAACGTGCCGGCGACTAATAGCATCGGCCATTGCGCTTGTCCCAGACTGCCCATCCCCCACAGAGAGAACTGGCGTAACTGCTGATCGGTACTGATGTAGGTCAGAACCCCGATGGATGCCATACATAACGCGTTAAGGGCGATACCTGCCAGCAACAGACGCGTGACGCCGCCCTGTCCGGAACGATTAAGGATGAAAATAATCGCGGTAATCGCCAGACTGCCGACAAAAGCGGCCAGCATGGGGCTATAAAGCGCCAGCAGCGGGGGCAACCCCAGCGGCAGCACGATGGTCAGCGCAACGCATAGCGCTGCGCCGCTGCTGATCCCCAGCAGGCCGGGATCGGCCAGTGGGTTACGAAACAATCCCTGCATGATGGCCCCGGAACAGGCCAGCGCACAGCCGACCAGCACGGCCAGCAACACGCGGGGAATACGGATATTCAGCCAGATATGCCAGAGCGGATCGTCAAATGGCGTCTGCCACAGTGTTTTAAATGACAGGGCCAGCGCGCCCAGATTTGACGCGCCGACCATCAGTATCAACAACAATAGCAGTAATGCAGCCAGCCAATAACGAGGATGAAACCGTTGTATCATTTGATTTTTTCTGCCGTCTGACGCAGCGTCGCCATCAGTGCTGGCGTTTCCAGCGTAAAGCCAAGCAGCGCCATGTCATCGACGACCAGCAGACGGTTGTTTTTACCCGCAGGGGTCAGGGCCAGTCCGGGTAATTTCCAGATCTGCGCTTCCCCGCCCAGACTTTTTAGTCCCTGGCTGGAGATCAGTATCAGGTCTGGCGCACTGGCGATCACGCCTTCCTGCGAGAGCGGCTGATAGCGTTGTACGCCCTGCATGGCGTTTTTCAGGCCGACGCTACGGATGATGGTATCCGCCGGCGTATTCTGTCCGGCGGCCATGGCAGTCATACCGCCGTGGCTGAGAACAAACAAAACGTTAACCGGCAAGGGCGTTTTGGCGATGGCCGCCAGTTCTTGCTGGTACGATTCTGCCAGCTTTTTACCCTCATCCTCTTTATGCAACGCTTGTGAAATGACACTGATTTTTTGCGGTACGGTTTCCAGTGCCGGCGCGGCCGGCACATGAATAACCTGCGTGCCGCTTTCAGCAACCTGCTGTAACACCAGTGAAGGCTGGGATAGCTCGCTGGCAATCACCAGTGACGGATTCATGGCCAGGATGCCTTCGGTATTGAGCTGGCGCATGTAGCCGACATCCGGTAATGCCGTGGCGGCATCGGGATGCAGGCTGGTGCTATCGCGGGCAACCAGATCTTTTTCCGCGCCCAGAGCATAAATAATCTCGGTGACATCACCACCGATGGACACAAGACGTTCAGCGGCTGACGCACTCAGCGGCAGCGCGATTAATAACGGGAATAGCCAGTTTTTCATGCGGCCAGCTCCTTGAGTGGTTTCAACGCGCCAATCTGGTCGCGCCACTGCTGTTGTTCCGGTGTTCCTTCGGTACGTTGTCCAAACAGTTGGGCAATCTGCGTGCCGTCAGCGGCATACAGTTCCAGACTGGTGACGATACCGTCAGCCGTCGGCTTGCGGGTGACCCAACTCTCGGCAATGGCATTTTCAATCAGATGCAGGGTGAAATCCTGATTAAAGATATTAATCCACTCGGCGTGTTGTTCCATGCGTTCAACGCGTTCGATCTTGCCGGTAAAAATCTGCACACAGCCACGATTACCCACAAATACCATGATTTCGTTCTGATCTTCACGGGCGGTAAACAAAATTTGTGACAGCGCGTCGTTATCCACCCGGTAGGCCAAATCATCACTGACGGCGCGGAAAGCCTGCTGGCGAGTGAGGTTATAGCGTTTCAACAGAATAAAAAATTGATGCACATCGGTCATTGCCCGCCAGTCCGCTTCAAACTGCGGATTCGCCTCTGCGGAGGCGCCAGCTGCCGGTTCGCCAGCCAGCGGACGAAGCGGCAGTGCCGGGTTTTCTGCGTGGGCGAACTTATCGACAAACTGCTGCCAGGCTTGCATATCGGTGGTATCAGTGGTGTAGACCTTCAGGATGGCATCACCCTGATGATCAAAGAACTGAATGCTTTGACGTTCACCGCGAGGCGTCGTTTCACGTAATGCGAAAGCGGAGGCCCATTGGTGCAGGAACAAACGCAAATCCAGTCCGCGTGGATTCAGAATCAGGCCGGCGTGACCATCCAGCGATTGATTCTGGTAGTAACCAACATGCTCATGTACCGCATAATTATTACGAGTGATCGACTTGGTATTACCAACCTGTTCCAGTGCGTTCAGCCAGCTTTTGGCATCACCTTGTAAGCGTTGGGCATCGTGTCCGACACGCGCGTGCGTCAGTTCTGCTTCACTGATGCCGAGCAGATCTGCCAGATCGCGGGCATATTTACGTGGGTGGGCAATTTTAGCCTGGAGGTATTGCTGGTAAATTGAAGTCTGCATCTCGCTTCCTTATCCTTTATCTCGATACTGCTAGGGATTAATGAGAATCATTTTCATGTAACAAAAACGTTACATCAAGTGAAATTTTCTTAATACGCGTGTGCGGCGTGCAGCGATCGGGCGTCTTGCAACGAGAATAATGCGGAAAGATGGCGGATGAGGAGGACTGGCGCGTCGTCATGATGGCGGTACGTATATTTTGCGAAAGGACGTTCAGCATGAGGGTCATGCGCTGAACAGTTACGCCTGCGTCCCGAGGAACAAATCGGTTCAGGCTCAACTTGTGAACACGCCCCATCAATGGCGTCCTGTCGGGCCTGCGGATGGGGCGTTCGGTCGCGCGGCGAGCGTTCGATCAGACTGCGCGAAAGCGCGTGTCGACGGCCTCGGCCAGCCGTTCGAGCATGGTTTCCGTATCCTGCCAGCTCAGACAAGGATCGGTGATGGATTGCCCATAGGTCAGCGCTTGCGGCGTATTTATTGGCTGGTTGCCTTCGATCAGAAAGCTTTCAGCCATGATGCCGGCAATGGAGCGTGAACCGGAGCGAATTTGCTGACAAACATTGTCTGCAACTTCCAACTGGCGGCGATGCTGTTTCTGGCAGTTACCATGACTGAAATCGATGACCAGGTGTTCAGGCAATGAAAACTCACGCAGGTGCGCACAGGCATCGGCAATGTCGTCAGCATGATAATTGGGCTTTTTGCCGCCGCGCATAATCACGTGACCAAACGGATTACCTTGCGTTTGGTAAACCGTCATCTGTCCCTGTTTGTCGGGCGAAAGGAACATATGCTGCGCCCGCGCCGCCCGAATGGCGTCAATCGCGATACGCATATTGCCATCGGTGCCATTTTTAAAGCCGACCGGGCAGGACAGCGCGGAAGCCATTTCACGGTGGATTTGGCTTTCCGTTGTTCGGGCGCCAATCGCTCCCCAGCTAATCAGATCGGAAATGTACTGGCCGGTCACCATATCCAGAAATTCGGTGGCCGTCGGCAGTTGCAGTGCGTTGACGTCCAGCAGCAAACGCCTGGCGCGTTCCAGTCCTTCATTCACCTGAAAGGAGCCATTTAGCGCCGGGTCTGCAATCATACCTTTCCAACCCACGACGGTTCGCGGTTTTTCAAAGTAAGTACGCATTACGATTTCCAGCCGATCCTGATAACGGACGCGCATTTCAGCCAGCCGGTGGGCATAGTCCAGGGCGCTGGGAATGTCGTGAATAGAGCAGGGGCCGATAATAACCAGTAAGCGGGGATCCTGACCGGTAAGAATGTCTTCAATACTTTTTCGCGACAGCGTCACGGTTTCGGCAATGGCGGGCAAAAGAGGTAACTTGGTTATCAGCGCGTGTGGCGTAACCAAACTATCGATGCGCCTGCTTCGCAGTTCATCTGTTTGATACATATTGTGTCTCTAAGCATTTCAAGCCGAGAGCCTATCACCCGAGACGATGCCGTATGTCTGTGAACGCATTAATTATGTTCATAAACTACGATAACGCGATACAAATCATAACGTTATAAATGCAAAGCGAACGCTGCGAACAGCGTTCAAAAACACATCAGGCGTTTTTGAACGCAGAAATAACCGGTGGCGCGTATGAAACATTATGGTGACCGTTCGCCACGCATCTCATCATGTATGCCTTCGTTGCTGTGTGTCGTCTTTGCCCAATGAGCATAAAGTCTACCGGGATAGGGATCTCGACTAAATTGGTTTCTTCTCAACGGCGGAATACCGGGAAGTGATGAGACTTACAATAAACTAAACGGCGTGCATTTCAACCGCGTGACGATAAAAAAATATATTGTGTACTAGTACATTCTCCGACTCATGCCCAGCGTGTCGATGATTTTGGCGGAGATTTCCTCAACAGAATAATTGGTCGTATTGATGTATTTAATCTGGTGTTTGCGATACAGGGCTTCGACTTCGCTAAGTTCCATTCGACATTGACGTAAAGACGCATAGCGACTGTTTCCCCGACGCTCTTCGCGGATCGCCGCCAGACGTTCGGCATCAATGGTCAGGCCAAAAAGTTTGTGCTGGAAAGGTTTCAACGCGTCGGGTAAATGCAGGTTATCCATATCATCGGCGATAAACGGATAATTTGCGGCGCGAATACCGAATTGCATCGCCAGATAAAGGCTTGTCGGCGTTTTGCCACAGCGGGATACGCCGAGCAGAATAACCTGAGCCTGATCGAGATTGCGCAGTGAAATACCGTCATCATGGGCCAACGTGTAGTCGATGGCGGCGATACGTGCTTCATATTTACCCAGATTGTTGGCGGTCAGTCCGTGGGTCCTGTTTGCCACGTGCGTTGGCGAAATGTTTAGCTCTTTTTGTAAGGGGGTAACCAGCGCCTGCACAATATCCTGACAAAATCCCTCGCTGCCGGTAATAATGTCACGCACGGTGGGAGTGACAATGGAGTAGAAAACCAGCGGTCGTAAGCCGCTCTGCCGGTAGGACATATTGATCTGTTCACACACCGCTTTGGCGCGTGTTTCGCTTTCAACAAAGGGCAACGTATAGCTAACGGTATCCACCGGGAATTGCGATAGCACCGCATGACCAAGCACTTCCGCCGTGATCGCCGTACCGTCGGAGATATAAAACACGCTTCTTTCCACCTAAACTCCTTATTGCGTTTTCTGCAATAAAAACCAATCAACCTCGTCAAAAATAGTGTTTTAAGAATACTTTTATTAAAACGCTATTTCATTATCTTAATGAAAAAGATAGCAAACTTTTACGATATTGGATTTTTGCATCGTTAAGCAATAGTTGGCGCTGAAATCAGTTTTTTTTCGTAGGTTGATCGATTCACCTGTCCATGCTTTATAAAACGCTATGCTACCCTGATTAAGTTGAAACTCATTTTCAACCGAACTCTTTCATACCCTAACTGTATGCAGAAAGGATTATTTTCGATGTCCAATAACGGCCCTGATTTGCGTAATGTCCTCTGGTATAACCAGCTTGGTATGCACGACGTTGAGCGGGTGGGTGGCAAAAATGCCTCCCTGGGTGAGATGATCACCAACCTTTCAGAACTGGGCGTAGCCGTCCCGAATGGTTTTGCGACAACAGCACAGGCGTTTAATGATTTTCTTAATCAAAGCGGTATCAATCAGCGTATTTACGAATTGCTGGATCGCACGGATATTGACGATGTGAATCAACTGGCGAAAGCCGGCACGCAAATTCGTCAGTGGATTATTGATACGCCTTTCCAGCCGGCGCTTGAAGAGGCGATTCGCGATGCCTACCAGCAACTGGCCGACGGTGAGAAAGACGCGTCGTTTGCCGTGCGTTCTTCTGCAACCGCGGAGGATATGCCGGATGCGTCGTTTGCCGGGCAACAGGAAACTTTCCTGAACGTTCAGGGTATCGATGCAGTGATGATCGCGGTAAAGCATGTGTTTGCCTCTCTGTTTAACGATCGCGCCATTTCTTACCGTGTGCATCAGGGATATGACCATCGCGGCGTGGCGCTGTCGGCTGGCGTTCAGCGCATGGTGCGTTCCGATCTGGCTGCGGCCGGCGTCATGTTCACCATTGATACGGAGTCCGGTTTCGATCAGGTGGTATTCATTACCTCGGCCTATGGCTTGGGTGAGATGGTGGTGCAGGGCGCCGTTAACCCTGATGAGTTTTATGTGCATAAACCCACGCTACTCAATGACAAGCCTGCGATTGTTCGCCGCAACATGGGGTCGAAAAAAATTCGCATGGTGTACGCTGCCAGTCAGGAACATGGCAAGCAGGTGCGTATCGAAGATGTTCCCGAGCAGCAACGTACGCGCTTCAGCCTGACGGATGACGAAGTGCAGGCGTTGGCGCGTCAGGCGCTGTTGATCGAGAAGCACTACGGTCGTCCGATGGATATCGAATGGGCAAAGGATGGTCATACGGGCAAGCTGTACATTGTGCAGGCGCGTCCGGAAACCGTCCGCTCCAACGGTCAGGTGATGGAGCGTTATCATCTGCCAGCCAGTGGTGAAGTGCTGGTAGAAGGACGTGCTATCGGCCATCGTATCGGCGCCGGTGAAGTTAAAGTGATTCAGAACATCAGCGAGATGCATCTTATCAATGCGGGCGATGTGCTGGTCACGGACATGACCGACCCGGACTGGGAGCCGATCATGAAAAAAGCGGCCGCCATTGTCACCAATCGTGGCGGGCGTACCTGTCATGCGGCCATTATTGCCCGCGAGCTGGGCATTCCCGCCGTTGTTGGGTGCGGCGATGCGACCGAACGGCTGCATAACGGACAGAAAGTGACCGTTTCCTGTGCCGAGGGCGATACCGGCTACGTTTATCATGATCTGCTGGATTTCACCGTGAAGAGTTCGCAGATCGATGAAATGCCGGATTTACCGCTGAAAATCATGATGAACGTCGGCAATCCCGATCGGGCGTTTGATTTCGCCTGTCTGCCGAACGATGGCGTCGGGCTGGCCCGACTGGAGTTCATCATCAACCGCATGATTGGCGTGCATCCGCGTGCGCTGTTGGAGTTCGATCAGCAAACGCCGGAGCTACAGCGTGAAATCAAGGCGCTGATGAATGGCTTTGACGATCCGGTTGAGTTCTATGTCGGCCGCTTGACGGAAGGTATTGCCACGCTGGCCGCGGCGTTCTCGCCAAAACGGGTGATCGTGCGTTTATCCGATTTTAAATCGAACGAGTACGCCAACCTGTTGGGCGGCGAGCGTTATGAACCGGAAGAAGAAAACCCGATGCTGGGCTTCCGTGGCGCGGGTCGCTATGTGTCCCCGGACTTCAAAGCGTGTTTTGCGCTGGAATGTGCGGCGGTAAAACGCGTGCGCAATGATATGGGTTTGAAAAACGTGGAGATCATGATCCCGTTTGTTCGTACTGTCGCGCAGGCGGAAGCGGTAATCGAAGAGCTGGCTCATCAGGGGTTACGTCGCGGCGAGGATGGCCTGAAAATTATCATGATGTGCGAGATCCCATCCAATGCGCTATTGGCGGAGGAATTCCTGCAATATTTCGATGGCTTCTCTATTGGCTCAAACGACATGACCCAGTTGGCGTTGGGGCTGGACCGGGACTCTGGCGTCGTTTCTGCGCTGTTTGATGAGCGTAATGATGCGGTTAAGGCACTGCTGTCAATGGCGATCACCGCAGCCAAGAAACAGGGTAAATACGTTGGCATCTGTGGTCAGGGGCCTTCGGATCATGAGGATTTCGCCATTTGGTTGATGGATCAGGGGATTGATAGCCTGTCCCTGAACCCGGATACCGTGGTGCAAACCTGGCTGAATCTGGCTGAACATCAGTAATCATTCTCTCCCAACCTCCCCCTTGCCAGGGGGAGGGTTAAACCAGAACAAACCACTTTTGAACGTCCCGCCAGACTGATAAAAACGTTGTTACTGGGTAATGAGAAAAGATTTGAACTGTGGCGTCATGACGGCGCTGAAGCCTTTATCTGTTCTGGTGATTAAATAAACCGCCAGCCCTTGTTGTTCCGCCAGTTTTAACGCTTTCTCCGTACCCAGAACCATCAACCCGGTATCCCAACCGTCAGCTTCCAGCGCCGTCGGCGCGATAACCGTCACGGAAACCAACTGATGCGTAATGGGTCGGCCCGTAGTAGGGTCGATAACATGGGAATAACGTTTGCCATCCTGCTCAAAGTAATTACGGTAGCTGCCGGAAGTACTGATAGCGTAGCCCTGTAAGTTTACGGCTGCCTGCATGGCGTTTTCCTGATCGGTCGGCTTCTGGATGGCCACTCGCCACGGTTTACCTTCCGAATTCACTCCGCGGCTGGAAATGGCGCCGCCCACCGAAACGAGGTAGTTGGTAATACCTTTGCGCGCCATTAATTGCGCCAGCACATCCGCCCCGTAGCCTTCACCCAGCGTGGAGAGATCAACATATAAATCGGGCAGATCTTTTTGAATCCATTCCCCGCGTGAGTCACTCAGTAACTTCAGGTGGTTCAATCCCACTTTTTGCTTTGCCAGATCGATCTGCTGCTGAGACGGGATGGTCACCGGTTGCTTTTGTGGACCGAATCCCCACAAATTTACCAGCGGACCAACGGTGATATTCATCGCTTCATCCGTTGCTCTGCCGATCCGTTGCGCAGCCAAAATAATATCCGCCATGCCGTTGCTGATGGGCTGGGGGTCGGTGCCCCGATATTGATTGAACCGTGACAGCGTTGAATGCTCACGGTAGGTAGAGATTTCATCATTGGCCTGCTCCAGCAGACGATCAATTTCCTGCTGCAATTGCGCTTTATCTTCTGTCGATTCTCCGCTGATTTTTACACTGTAGAAGGTGCCCATCGTTTTACCCTCAATGGTCAGCAGAGGACGTGGCGGGGTGTGGGTCGCATTATCACAGGCGGTAAGCAGGCTGAACAGGCAGCCCAGAATTAATCCCTTAATGGCGAGCTTGGTCATGAAAAAACTCCCGGAAATGAAGCATGCGCGATAACCAATAGATTTCAATGTGCAGGAAAACGACGCCGCTGAAACTCGAATTATTCAGGGTATAACCAATAAAGCAAAGCGGCTGAAATGCAAATAGCAGATTAACAAAAACAGGATTAACCGCAATTTATGGTGGAAAATGTCCGACGAAACGGTCATCAAAAGTACATTTTGCGGACATGGAGAAGAAAATGGATGGCTGTGCGCTGGATAAAAAAAAGCCCATCTCAGGGGATGGGCAAAGACTACACACAGCAATTCGTTACTAACTCTGACGAGGAGGAAACCTCATTGACAAACAGTAGGTTAAAAACTAGCTCCGATATTCATGCTAGGGATTATGCCCTATTTAGTCATTAAGAATCATCCTAATGGTTAATTATTTTTTAAGATTGCTCAATACGCGGTGGGCTACAGTGAGTAAAATTGAAGTGATAATGGAGAAAATATCAATTTATTAGGAATAATCCCTGATTTGGCGTGTAATACATTAGATTTATTTACTTATCAGCTTCGACATGACATGGGTGGTTTGACCACCCATGTTGATGCGGATTCCCGCGATCATCATCAATTTTTGTCAGGATCGATTGAAGGATCGGCGGTAATGATATTTTCGGGTGCGGGGATCTCATCCATCCAGGCAAACAGGAGTCGATAAGATACAGCCAGTACGACCGGACCAATGAACAAACCAATCATGCCAAAGGCCAGTAATCCGCCAATAACGCCGCACAGAATTAACAGCAGCGGAAGGTCGGCCCCTAAGCGAATTAACATCGGACGGATGAAGTTATCAATGGTACCGACTACGCAACTCACAACCAGCAGTACCGTCCCCCAGGTGGCATCCCCGCTCCAGTAAAGCCAGATAACCGCGGGGATCAATATGGGAAGCGGCCCCAACTGCACCAGACAGAACAGAAACATCAATACCGTCAGCAAGGTGGTATAGGGTATGCCGGAAATAAACAGACCGAAACCGCCCAGCAGCGACTGAACAATAGCAGTGACCACCACGCCCAGCGCCACGGCCCGGATGGACTGCGCCGCCAGGATGACCGCGGTATCCCCTCGTTCCTGTCCGAGACGGATAGCGAAGTGGCGCACCGCTTTGGCGACGGACTCTCCTTTGTAGTAAAGCAGCGCGCTGAATACCAGCATCAGGGCGCAATGCATCAGAAAGCGGCCAACGTGCGCGGCCTGCGCCACCAGCCAGGTTGCGGTTTTGCCGGCATAAGGCTGAACTTTGGAAAAAAGGCCGCTGCCGCCGCTCTGCAACAGGGTTTGCCAGCTACTGAACAATTTGTCGCCAACCAGCGGAATGGACGTAAGCCACTCCAGTTTCGGCGGTGAGAAATTTTCCTGACTGGATCCCCAGGCTATTAATGCCGAACTATTATCGATCGCGCTGCTGATCAGTATGGCAATCGGCAACACGAACAGCAGAATCAACAGTAACGTCATGGCGATAACGGCCAGAGAACGTCGGCCCCACAGTAGATGCTGAAGTTTAATTAACAGCGGCCAGGTTGCAATAACCACCATACAAGCCCAGGCAAGCCCGAGAATAAAGGGCTGTACAACCCAAAGGCAGGCAATGATCATAATGATGATAAACAGCAGGCTAAATAATGTCCTTGCCGCGTCGAAATGCTGTTGTCGATATTTTCTTATCAATGAATAGTACCTCTATAAATAGACGTAATGTCTGGAACCGACGCCGCTTTTGCAAGGCGATGAAAGCGACGACAATTTATCATGGGATATTTCCGGGCTTTTTGACAGCCTGTTGAACATTTTGTTGGTGAAACGGAGGAAACCCAACATGGTGTATGCTTTTACCGATCAAGCTGCGCATACTTCGTTGAAATGTGATATATCCTTCATCCTTCAAGTTGCAGGCACGTTGGCGACCTTCACTCGTTTTGCTCGTTTGTTCCGTTGCCGCATCCCGTATCCCGGGAGCGATAAGGGTAAGAAAACACGACAGGTCTGCCGAGTGACGCTCGGTTAGCAGATTGAACGTCGACGCCCCGCAGACACTAATGACATAATTGGCAAACACTTTTTGTACAGACAGGGTCAAAAAATAATGATCCCACAGATCACTCAGTCACCCGGACTTGTTCAGTCGGTGCTTAATTTTTTGGAAGCGTTGAAACAAAATGGATTTACAGGCGATATGGCGACAGATTACGCCGATCGCCTGACGATGGCGACAGATAACAGTATCTATCAACTCTTACCTGATGCCGTTGTTTTCCCCCGTTCTACCGCTGATGTGGCCATTCTGGCCCGTTTGGCCGGCGAAACGCGTTTTCTCGGACTGACATTCACCCCGCGCGGTGGCGGTACTGGCACGAATGGTCAGGCGTTGAACCATGGCATAGTGGTGGATATGTCGCGCTACATGAACCGTATTCTGGAAATTAACCCTGAACAAGGGTGGGTCCGGGTCGAAGCGGGCGTGATCAAAGATCAGCTTAATCAATATCTCAAACCCTTCGGCTATTTCTTCGCGCCGGAGCTTTCTACCAGCAACCGCGCCACGCTGGGCGGCATGATTAATACCGATGCATCGGGACAGGGATCGCTGGTTTACGGTAAAACCTCCGATCACGTTCTGGGGCTGCGTGCGCTGCTGTTGGGCGGCGATATACTGGATACCCAGGCGATGCCGGTGGCGCTGGCTGAGCAACTGGCCGGGGAAGCCTCACCCGTCGGGCGTATTTACCACACGGTGCTGCATCGCTGCCGTGATCAGCGACAGCTGATCCTCGATAAATTCCCTAAACTGAACCGCTTCCTGACCGGGTACGATTTGCGTCATGTCTTCAGTGATGATTTGAAAACGTTTGACCTGACGCGAATTCTGACCGGGGCTGAAGGCACGCTGGCATTTATTACCGAAGCGAAACTCGATATTACACCGATACCGAAGGTGCGGCGGCTGGTCAATATCAAATACGATTCCTTCAACTCAGCGTTGCGCAATGCGCCGTTCATGGTGGAGGCAAAAGCGCTGTCGGTCGAAACCGTCGATTCAAAAGTGTTGAATCTGGCGCGTGAAGATATTGTCTGGCACTCCGTCAGTGAACTGATCGCCGATGTGCCGGATCAGGAGATGCTGGGGCTGAATATCGTTGAATTTGCGGGTGATGATGAAGCGTTGATCAACGGACAGGTGGAAACGCTGTGTAAACGCCTTGATGAATTGCTGGCCGCGCGGGAAGCCGGGGTGATCGGCTATCAGACCTGTAACGATTTAGTGGGTATTGAGCGTATTTATGGTATGCGCAAGAAGGCGGTGGGGTTGCTGGGTAACAGCAAAGGGCTGGCTAAGCCTATTCCCTTTGCCGAAGATACCTGCGTACCGCCGCAGCATCTGGCCGACTATATCGAAGAATTTCGTCAGCTTCTGGATAGTCATAACCTGACCTACGGAATGTTTGGCCATGTAGACGCCGGGGTCCTGCATGTCCGGCCGGCGCTGGATATGTGCGATCCGCAGCAGGAAATGCTGATGAAGCAGCTTTCCGATCGAATTGTCGCCCTGACGGCCAAATACGGCGGCTTGCTGTGGGGGGAACACGGTAAAGGATTCCGCGCTGAATACAGCCCTGAATTTTTTGGCGCGGAATTGTATGCTGAATTGCGTCGTATCAAGTCTGCATTCGATCCTGATAATCGCCTCAATCCTGGAAAAATCTGTGCTCCGCTGGATGTTGATGCGCCGATGATGAAAGTCGATGCGGTCAAGCGCGGGACTTACGATCGGACTATCCCGCTGGCGGTGCGGACCTCATTCCGTGGCGCGATGGAGTGTAACGGCAACGGACTCTGCTTCAATTTCGATGCCCGAAGCCCGATGTGTCCTTCCATGAAGATTACGGGGAACCGTATTCACTCGCCGAAAGGACGGGCGACGCTGGTGCGTGAATGGCTGCGATTGCTGGCCGAGCAGGGGGTTGATCCGCTGGCGCTGGAGCAAACGCTGCCTCAACAGAGGCTCAGCCTGCGAACATTAATTCAGAAAACCCGGAACACCTTGCAGGCGCGTCAGGGCGATTATGATTTCTCCCACGAGGTGAAAGAGGCCATGTCAGGCTGTCTGGCCTGTAAAGCCTGTTCGACACAGTGTCCGATTAAAATTGATGTTCCCAGCTTCCGCTCCCGTTTTCTGCAACTGTATCACACCCGCTATTTACGCCCGGTACGCGATTATCTGGTCGCCGGCGTCGAAAGTTATGCGCCCCTGATGGCGCGCAGTCCCAAAACATTCAATTTCTTTCTCAAAATGCCGTGGGTTAATACCTTAAGCCGTCGGCAGATTGGCATGGTGGATTTGCCGTTGCTTTCCTCACCGTCGCTGCGTCAGCAATTTGCGGGCCACGGTGCGATACGAACCACGCTGGAGCAACTGGAGACCTTGTCTGATGCAGAACGGCAGCAATATGTGCTGATCGTGCAGGACCCGTTCACCAGTTACTACGATGCGCAGGTGGTGGCCGATTTTGTGCGTCTGGTGGAAAAACTGAAATTGAAGCCAGTGCTGCTGCCGTTCTCGCCAAATGGTAAAGCGCAGCACATAAAAGGGTTCCTGCAACGCTTTGCGAAAACCGCGGCTAAAACGTCAGATTTCCTTAACCGGGCGGCAAAGCTTGGTATACCCATGGTGGGCGTCGATCCTGCGCTGGTACTCTGCTATCGCGATGAATATCGTGAAATTCTGGGTGATAGGCGCGGGGATTTCCAGGTAAAACTGGTGCATGAATGGTTGATCACCGCGTTGGCGGACAGCGCGCCGCAGACCGCGGCAGGGGAATCCTGGTATCTGTTTGGTCACTGTACGGAAACGACGGCGTTGCCTGCCAGTACCCAACAGTGGTCTGATATTTTCTCGCGTTTTGGCGCGAAACTGGAAAATGTCAGCGTAGGCTGCTGCGGTATGGCGGGCACCTATGGTCATGAAAGCAAAAATCTGGTGAACTCTCAGGGAATTTATTCGCTATCCTGGCAGCAGGCATTGCAGAAATTGCCGCAGAAACGCTGTCTGACGACGGGATATTCCTGCCGTAGTCAGGTCAAACGGATGGAGGGTAGCGGGTTACGCCACCCATTACAGGCCTTGCTGGAGATTATTTAATGCAGTGGAAGCGAAAGGTCACCCTTGAGCAGTTGAATGAGCAGAGCCAGGGATGCATGATAGACTATCTGGGGATTCGCTATACCCGGATTGCCGACGATCATCTTGAAGCGGTTATGCCCGTCGAGCCCCGTACCCGGCAGCCACTGGGGTTATTGCACGGCGGGGCGTCTGTCGTTTTGGCTGAGTCGCTGGGGTCTGTTGCCGGTTATCTCTGTACCGAAGGGACGCAGACCGTGGTCGGGATGGAAATCAATGCCAATCACCTGCGTTCGGTACGCGATGGCGAAGTGCGCGGCGTGTGCCGGGCGCTGCATATCGGACGACGCAATCAGGTATGGCAGATAGATATTTTTGATAGCCAGAACCGACTGTGCTGTACCTCGCGTCTGACTACGGCGGTTATTTAGCGATAACGCCGGACTGACGTCGTTTGTGCGTACTACGACAGCATCAGCAACGCCGGATTCTCGAATCCGGCGCTCTTTCAGGGCAGGAAAGGCACCCGCTTAACGAAATCGGTCTGGAAAGCCGTTGCTTTATCCCAGGAACCCTGCATGCTTAGCTGATGGCAAATCAACTTGAGCGTGTTACGTGCGAAATAGTAACTCTGTACCCGGAAGAGGTGGCAGCGCTTTTCGTTATTTATCTCTTTAATCAGCCGGTTATGCAATTTTACCAATGCATGCAAATAGCTGTCGTCATCCCCATTCCGCAGACACAAATCGACCATATCCATACAGGCGTTGTGATAGCGCCGCAGATGATCAATATTGCTTTCTGGACGATTCAGACGCGCCTCAGCCATATAGAAATCGACGGTGGCATCCCGGATTTGAAATTTATATTCGTCGATCTGATGCTGTAGCCAGGCATTCATCGAAAGCATGGTTATCAATCCTGAATATTAAATGATAATCATTATCATATTTATAAAAATAGTCGGGATCAATGGGGAAAATGTGCTTTTCCATTCAAAATGTACAAGCGGTGAGATGAAATCTTCATTTACTTTTCCTGTTTTATAAATAGGCATTCGCTATGAATGTTATACTAATGATAATGAATTGATGATTTTCTTGCGCGGCAAGAAGGGGCGTTAAGAAGATTTAATGCTTATTTATCATGGTATTAAGCCTATGTGTGGGGTGTTTTTTTCGCCTTGTAACTATGATGGCAGAGCCTCGTTGCCGTCATCAAAAAACAAATGTTACCAATAGCCCTGCGAAACAAGAGGTTGAAGCAAGTTTCATTATCACTAACATTAGAGGAAACCAGCCTGAAACTGGTACGACACGTCATGAGGTATTCGTTATGCAAACGGAAAGTGTAGGGACCTTTTCACTGGATGAAAACGTCTGGAAAGGATTGACACTGACAGATAGCGCCGTGGGACACATCAAGCATTTGATACAGCAGGATGCCGCGGTGAAAGGTTTACGGCTTGGCGTTAAACAATCCGGCTGCGCTGGGTTTGGTTATGTGTTGGATCTGGTTCGTGAATCCGAAACGGATGACTTACTGTTCGAACGCGACGGCGCAAAGCTGTATGTGCCGCTAAAAGCGATGCCTTTTATTGATGGCACCGAACTCGATTTCGTCCGTGAGGGACTGAATCAGGTGTTTAAGTTTAATAATCCCAACGCTCAGCATGCCTGTGGATGCGGCGAGAGCTTCGGCATTTAAGTGATGACAAATTATGGCACGTAGCACAGTAGATGTACCTGATGATGTCCAGATCTGGATGGGTGATGGACGCTATAAAGAAGGCTTTTTTACCGAGCTGGCAACCGATCAATTGGCGCGCGGCATCAATGAGGATGTTGTGCGGGCCATTTCAGCAAAACGCAATGAACCTGAATGGATGCTGGAATTCCGCCTGAATGCCTACCGGGCGTGGTTGGAAATGGAAGAGCCGCATTGGCTGAAAGCGCATTACGATAAGCTCGACTATCAGGACTATAGCTATTATTCCGCACCGTCCTGCGGCAATTGCGATGACAATTGCGACTCGCAGCCGGGCGCAACCCAGCAATCCGGCATTGCGGACGTGAATAATTACCTGACCAGTGAAGTTGAGAATGCGTTCAATCAGCTCGGCGTCCCGGTGCGTGAAGGAAAATCGGTGGCGGTTGACGCTATTTTTGACTCCGTCTCCGTCGCCACCACCTACCGGCACGAGCTGGCGGAGCAGGGCATTATTTTCTGTTCATTCAGCGAAGCCATTCAGGAGCACCCTGATTTGGTGCGCCAGTATCTCGGTACGGTCGTGCCCTCGAATGACAACTTCTTTGCTGCGCTGAATGCGGCGGTCGCGTCTGACGGTACGTTTGTCTATGTACCGAAAGGCGTGCGTTGTCCGATGGAGTTATCCACCTATTTCCGCATTAACGCGGCTAAAACCGGCCAGTTTGAACGCACGATCCTGATTGCGGATGATGATAGCTACGTCAGCTATATTGAGGGGTGTTCCGCGCCGGTACGTGATACCTATCAGCTGCATGCGGCGGTAGTTGAAGTCATCATCAATAAAAACGCGGAAGTAAAATATTCTACGGTGCAGAACTGGTTCTCCGGCAAAGACGCCGAAGGCGGCATTCTGAACTTTGTCACTAAACGCGCGCTGTGCGCGGGTGAATATTCTAAAATGTCCTGGACGCAATCGGAAACCGGCTCGGCCATTACCTGGAAATACCCGAGCGTCGTGCTACGCGGCGACAACTCGGTCGGCGAATTCTTCTCTGTTGCACTGACCAATGGTCGTCAACAAGCCGATACCGGTACCAAAATGATTCATATCGGTAAAAACACCCGCTCAACCATTATCTCCAAAGGGATTTCTGCCGGACACAGTGAGAACACCTATCGCGGTCTGGTGAAGATCATGCCGAGCGCCACCAACGCGCGTAACTTTACGCAGTGTGACTCGATGTTGATTGGTAGCGACTGTGGCGCGCACACGTTCCCGTATGTGGAAGCGCGCAATAACACGGCGCAACTGGAACATGAGGCGACAACCTCGAAGATTGGCGACGATCAGCTGTTCTACTGCCTGCAACGCGGCATCAGTGAAGATGATGCGATCTCCATGATCGTTAACGGATTCTGTAAAGATGTCTTCTCTGAACTACCGCTGGAATTTGCGGTAGAGGCGCAGAAGTTACTGGCGATTAGTCTGGAGCACAGCGTAGGTTGATTCGCGATTACCGGGATTTTTATTGATAGAAAATCATCGGTTACAAAAATGATGAGCGTCGCAAGATATCCGACGCCTGGAAGGATAGAGCATGTTAAGCATTGAAAATTTAAAAGTCAGCGTAGAAGGCAAAGAGATTATTAAGGGGCTGAATCTCACGGTTAAGCCGGGAGAAGTCCACGCGATCATGGGGCCGAATGGCTCAGGGAAAAGTACGCTCTCCGCTACGCTGGCCGGACGTGAAGAATATGAAGTCACCGACGGCGCCGTCAGCTTCAAAGGCAAGGATTTACTGGAACTGGATCCTGAAGACCGCGCGGGTGAGGGCATCTTTATGGCATTTCAGTATCCGGTGGAGATCCCCGGCGTCAGTAATCAGTTCTTCTTGCAAACGGCCGTGAATGCCGTGCGCAAATACCGTGAACAGGAACCGCTGGATCGCTTTGATTTTGCCGATTTTATCGAAGATAAAATCAAGCTGTTGAAAATGCCGGAAGATTTGCTGACCCGTTCCGTCAACGTCGGCTTTTCCGGCGGCGAGAAAAAGCGGAATGATATTCTGCAAATGGCGGCGCTTGAGCCGGATTTGTGCATTCTTGATGAAACCGACTCCGGTCTGGACATCGATGCGTTGAAAATTGTCGCCAACGGGGTGAATGCCCTGCGTAACGAACAGCGTTCTTTTATTATCGTTACGCACTACCAGCGTATTCTTGATTACATCAAACCAGACCATGTACACGTTCTTTCTCAGGGCCGTATTGTGAAATCTGGCGATTTCTCTCTGGTGAAACAGTTGGAGGAGCAAGGCTATGGCTGGCTTACCGACCAACAATAAAACGAGCGCCAAAGCAGGCATCGAGCAAAAGCAGGCAAAAGCCCTGCAACAGTGGCACAGCCTGTTTGACCGCGCGAATACTCAGCGTTCATCGGATGCGTACCAACATTGGCAGGAAGTGCTGCGTCTGGGATTGCCGCACCGTAAGCACGAGCATTGGAAATATACCCCGCTGGACGGACTGTTGGCGCACGAATTCGTTGCGCCGCAGGTATCGTCCGTCGCGCAGGATACGCTGGATGCGCTGGCGTTGCCCATTGATGCCTGGCGTCTGGTCTTTATTGATGGCGTATTCAATGAGTCGCTCAGCGACACGCAGTGGGGACCTTATCAGGTGGATATCAAGGTTGCCCGTGCGCACGGTGAATTTCCTCCGGCAGTCCAGCCGGAAGTGTTCCTGCATCTGACGGAAAGTCTGGCCGCGCAAAGCACCTTGATTCGTCTGGCCGCTAATCAACAGGCTGAAAAACCCTTGTACTTGCTGCATATCAGCAGCAGTCAGGGCGCGGCGTTGAATACCGTCCATCATCGCCATCACTTGCAGGTTGAACGCGGCGCCAGCGCGCAGATCATTGAGCATTACGTCAGTCTGGACCAGTACGCGCACTTTACTGGCGCCCGCCTGACGGTCAGTGCGGGAGAAAACAGCCGCGTCAGCCACTATAAACTGGCTTTCGAAGCCGCTGCCAGCTACCACTTTTCGCATAACGATCTGGTACTGTCGCGGGACGCGCAGGTTCGTAGCCATAGTTTCCTGCTGGGCGCGGGTCTGACCCGTAATAACACCAGCGCGCAACTGAATGGCGAAGGAACCAATTTGGTCATCAACAGCCTTATTCTGCCTATCGGCAGCGAGGTGTGCGATACCCGGACTTATCTGGAACATAATCAGGGATTCGGTGAAAGCCGTCAGTTGCATAAAACCATCGTTAACGACCGCGCTAAGGCGGTGTTCAACGGTATGATCAAAGTGGCGCCTCATGCCTTGAAAACCGATGGACGGATGACGAACAACAATCTGCTGTTGGGGCGACTGGCTGAAGTCGATACCAAACCGCAGCTCGAAATCTATGCGGATGATGTTAAATGCAGCCACGGCGCGACGATAGGGCGCATGGACGAAGAACAGCTGTTCTATCTGCGTTCACGCGGTATCACGCAGCAGGACGCGCAACAGATGATTATTTTTGCCTTTGCCGCGGAATTGACGGAAGCGATTGAAGATGAGTCGCTGCGAAGTGTGATATTGAAACGCATCGCACTGCGTTTGCCTAACGCATTGGCTGAGTCAGAAAAGGCGGCGTTATGAATTATCCCATCGAACAAGTTCGTGCTGACTTTCCACTATTGACGAGAGAAGTCAACGGACAGCAATTGGCCTATCTGGACAGCGCCGCGAGCGCGCAAAAGCCGCAGGCGGTCATTGCGCGGGAAACGGCCTTCTATCAGCATGAGTATGCCGCTGTACATCGCGGTATTCATACGTTGAGCGCGCAGGCAACCACGGCGATGGAAGCGGTGCGTGAGCAGGTCGCGACCTTTATCAATGCGGCCTCGGCAGAAGAGATCGTCTTTGTGCGGGGAACCACGGAAGCCATCAATCTGGTCGCCAACAGCTACGGACATACGTTCCTGCAAGCGGGCGATAATCTCATCATTACGGAGATGGAACATCACGCCAATATTGTTCCCTGGCAAATGCTGGCTGAAGCGCGAGGTGTGGAAGTTCGCGTTATTCCGTTGGCAGCGGATGGAACGCTGGATCTGTCCCGTCTGCCCGGATTGCTTGATGAACGGACCCGATTGTTGGCGGTAACGCACATCTCCAACGTCCTCGGCACATTAAATCCGGTCAAAGAGATCATTGCTCAGGCGAAAGCCGCAGGCGCGGTCGTTCTGGTGGATGGCGCCCAGTCGATAATGCATCAGCCGATCGATGTACGGGATCTGGATTGTGACTTCTTTGTTTTTTCGGGACACAAGATTTACGGCCCTTCCGGTATCGGCGTGTTGTATGGCAAACGGGCGCTGTTGGCGTCAATGCCGCCGTGGGAAGGCGGAGGCGCGATGATCCGTCAGGTGAGCCTGCATACCGGAACCACCTATGCGGATGTGCCGTGGCGCTTTGAGGCCGGTTCTCCCAATACTGCCGGGATCATGGGGCTGGGCGCGGCGCTGAGCTATGTAACCGCGTTGGGGCGTGATGCCATTGCGCACTATGAATCTTCCCTGATGCACTATGCGTTGGAAGCGTTGGCTCAGGTACCGGATTTAACGCTGTACGGCCCGGCAGAACGGCATGGGGTCATCGCGTTCAATCTGGGGCAACACCATGCCTACGATGTGGGCAGTTTCCTCGATCAGTATGGAATTGCGATCCGCACCGGCCACCACTGCGCGATGCCATTGATGGAACACTATGCCGTTTCCAGTATGTGCCGCGCCTCGCTTGCCGTTTATACTACTCGCGAAGAAATCGACCGGCTGGTCGCCGGGTTGCAACGTATCCATCGATTGCTGGGCAACTGAGCCTCGCGCCACGTTGCCTGGGGAGGAAAAAATGGCAAGTCTGCCGGAACCGCAGAAATTAGTCCGTAATTTTTCGCGCTGTCATAACTGGGAAGAGAAGTATCTTTATATTATTGAGCTGGGAGCGCGGCTTGAACCGTTGCCGGAAGCCTGGCGTCGGGCCGAAAATCTGATTTCCGGCTGTCAGAGTCAGGTCTGGATTGTGATGCAACGTGACGAGCAGGGGCGGATAACCCTGCACGGCGACAGTGATGCCGCCATCGTGAAGGGATTGATTGCCGTGGTGTTTAGTCTTTATCAAGGGTTGACCGCACAAGATATCGTTAAGCTGGATGTTCGCCCTTTCTTTGAGGAGCTGGCGCTGAATCAACATTTAACGCCATCTCGTTCGCAGGGGCTGGAAGCGATGCTGCGGGCGATTCGCGCGCGCGCCGCGCTGCACATTCAATAAATTCAATATCCGGGAGCAAAAATGTACCGGCAGCGGGAAGAATAACAGGGATAAATAACTTTATCCGAATCGGTTCATTTCGTAAGAAAGCGCCAGCGTATCAAGTCTGGCGCTTTTTGCTTTTCATCAAGGCGTTACGCGCTGATATTTCAGAATGAGTCCATAGATTTATCAGAATATGGATTTTATTCTACGATGGCTTTTTGTAAAGAATTGCATATCAATGCGTTGATTTTTAAATAAAATATAATTTTATTTCGATAATGCTACTATAACAGGATACTGGTTGCAGGAAATAGGACCAGGCATCGTTGATTAACCGACCACTTGGGCCTTGATGTAGGAATTTAGTATGAAACGCGCATTTACTTTACTTGGTATGGTCTTGGCGACATATCTGGCGGGCAGTAGCGTTGCCAGTGCGACGGAGTATCCATTACCACCGCCTGATAGCCGTCTTATCGGTGAGAATATCTCTTATACCGTTCCGGACGATGGGCGTCCGCTGGAAGCCATTGCCGCTGACTTCAAGATTGGGCTGTTGGGGATGTTGGAGGCGAACCCGGGCACCGATCCCTATCTGCCGAAAGCGGGTTCCACGCTGACGATCCCTACCCAAATGTTGCTGCCTGATACGCCGCGCGAAGGGATTGTCGTCAACCTCGCAGAGCTGCGTCTGTACTATTATCCCAAAGGTAAGAACACCGTGATTGTTTATCCTATCGGGATCGGCCAACTGGGGCGTAACACGCCACTGATGACCACCACCATCCGTGAGAAGCGAGAGAACCCGACCTGGACGCCGACAGCCAATATTCGTAAACACTATCTTGAAGAACAGGGGATCACGCTGCCCGCCGTGGTACCGGCCGGGCCGGATAATCCGATGGGATTGCATGCCCTGCGTCTGGCGGCGCATGGCGGCGTTTACCTGCTGCATGGCACCAATGCCAATTTCGGTATCGGCATGCGCGTCAGCTCAGGGTGTATCCGCTTGCGGCCCGAGGATATCAAGGCGTTGTTCGATGACGTGCCTGTCGGAACCCGCGTACAGATCGTTAACGACGCCATCAAGACCTCGGTTGAGCCCGACGGTAAACGTTATGTGGAAGTTCACCAGCCGTTGTCTAAAACCGATAAAGATGATCCGCAAACCATGCCGATCAACATTAATGCCAAAAACAAGAAATTTATTGATGCGGCTGATACCGATTCCAGGGCCGTCGCCGATGCTATCGTACGTCGCTCAGGGATGCCGATTCTGGTGAACGTGGGACAAGACATCAATACTTACGAGGAAGCGCCGGTGCAATTCGCCGCAGATGACGCTGAAACGCATCAGGCGGCCCCTATTACCGCAATCAGTGCATCGGCTCAATAATATGAGTCAAACGCGCTGGCGGGGCGTTCAGTCCATCTGCGCGGGGAAGGGCAGGCTGTGACGGCGGCGTCCTGCTGACGAAAAAGGGGAACGCGGAATACCGCGCTCCCCTGAAAAGAAGGCAAAAAAAATGGCGCACAATGTGCGCCATTTTCACTACTTAACCAGTTCGATTACTTCTTGTAAGTACGAACTTGGTTGTCCAGACGCTGGTTAGCACGAGCTGCGTCGTCTTTAGCAGCCTGTACGTCAGAGCGGATTGCGTTCACGTCGTTGCTCAGTTGATCAACTTTAGCGTTCAGAGTCTGAACGTCAGAAGACAGTTGGTCAATTTTAGCATTGCTGGAGCAACCTGCCAGCAGAGTAGAACCCAGAATTACCGCGCCCAGTACCAGTTTAGTACGATTCATTATTAATACCCTCTAGATTGAGTTAATCTCCATGTAGCGTTACAAGTATTACACAAACTTTTTTCTAATGAGAATAAATTTTTGATGAGAACATGCTTAATTTTGATCGTTCGCTCAAAGAAGCAGCGAGTTTTACAGAATCACTAAAAAAGTAAGGAAAACAGCATTATTTTTATCGGACAAGTCTGAGGTTTTGGCAATTAGAATTATGTGTTAACCAGAGGCGTTAATTTGGTTGCCAATGCGTGTTTGATAACAACAGAATATAAAAAAGCGCCATTCAAGGCGCTTTTTTAATAAATGTGTAAGCCGGCCGGTTTAGAGGCGGTGTACGGATGCCGTGTTGGTGGTGCCGCTGGAAACCAGTGCGCCTGAAACCATCACGACAACATCCCCTTCTTGCGCATAGCCGCTGTTTAACGCGGCGGCTTTACCGAGGCGATAGAAATCATCCGTAGAGGCGATTTCTTTGACCAGCAGCGTGTCGACGCCTTTGCTCAGCAACAGCTGACGAGCCGTGACTTCATTGGTGGTCAGCGCCAGAATTCGTGCGTTCGGGAAATACTTCCGGATGGATTTCGCGGATTTGCCGCCGCTGGTTGCTACAACGATCAACGGCGCATCCAGTTTCTCCGCGGTTTCTACTGCACCACGGCACACCGCTTCGGTAATACGCAGTTTGCCCGGAGATTTGATGGTATCCAGACGCGATTTCATCACGGTATCGGTACGCTGGCAGATGGTTGCCATAATCGTCACCGATTCCAGCGGATATTTCCCTTTCGCGCTTTCACCAGACAGCATGACCGCGTCGGTGCCATCAATGATGGCGTTAGCCACGTCGCCCGCTTCGGCACGGGTCGGGCGCGGGTTTTTGATCATGGAATCCAGCATTTGCGTCGCGGTGATAACGACTTTGCGCGCCAAATTGCATTTTTCGATCATCATTTTCTGCGCGAAAATGACTTCTTCAACCGGAATTTCGACGCCCAGATCGCCACGGGCGACCATGATGCCGTCAGAGGCTTCCAGAATTTCGTCGAAATTGTTCAGACCTTCCTGGTTTTCGATTTTGGAAATGATCTGAATGTGCTCGCCGCCGTGCGCTTTCAGATGCGCCCGAATCTCTTCAACGTCGGAACGTTTGCGGATGAAGGAGGCCGCAACAAAATCGACGCCTTGTTCACAACCAAAAATCAGATCGCGTTTGTCTTTTTCAGCCAGAGCGGGCAACTGAATGGAAACGCCTGGCAGGTTAACGCCTTTGTTTTCCCCCAGATCGCCGTTGTTCAGGACTTTACAAACCACTTCATTGCCGCCGATCGCGGTAACTTGCATACCGATCAGACCATCATCAACCAGCACGGTGTTACCGACGCTCAGGTCTTCGGTGAAACCGGCATAGGTCACCGCAACACGGTCTTTGTTACCAACGACGTTTTGATCGGTGGTGAACGTGAATGTCTGGCCGGCGGTCAGAGACACATCCGCGCCGTTTTCCAGCTTCATGGTACGGATTTCAGGGCCTTTGGTATCCAACAGGATTGCGGCCTGTTTACCGGTTTTCGCTATAACAGAACGCAGATTTTTGATGCGTTGACCGTGTTCGGCGTAATCCCCGTGGGAGAAGTTCAGGCGCATAACATTCATACCGGCAGTCAGCATGGTGTTCAGCATCTCTTCAGATTCTGTTTTTGGCCCGATGGTACAAACAATCTTTGTCTTTTTCATACGTTAGGTTCTACAAGTTGTGATGGATAAAAAAACGTGGGATCCGGCGGTGCAAGAGAAAACAACCTACGGAAAAAATGCGTTTGGGAACAATCTGGATGAAACCGGTTCTTAAAGGGATAAGTATAGATGATTACCGCGAACAGATGATAAAAGCGTAACCGATCGTCGCGTATCATTAGCGGGAAAAAAGTAGGCGATGCCATTGATAATAGTAGTGTTATTGATAGCGGCACGTTGGTTAGCTGAAACCATTCAATTGAAACGACGTTTCGTATTATAGTTATTAAGCCATGAGAAACAAGGTGGTAAAATGCAACAAAGTGAATATTTTGTCGTGTTCACGCAAAAAACCGAACGATTTGTTATTTTTACCTACCTTTGTTGCGCAACTGCACAGGAAAACGCTACCCAAACAGGAAATGCCCGTGGCAACATGCTGTCCGGGATACGATTTTTCCTGTTATTCATGAAATAAATAACAAGAAGATGTAAATAGAATGTTTTTTCTATCGATCTGCATCACGTTTCTACGTCATTGCTGTTGAGAAGATAACAGCAAGTGATAGTTTATCCAACATTATGGGTTGTTACTGCACAAGCAGGCAAAACCAGATATTCGTTTCTTGTAAACGAGTGTCTGGTTTTTTTGTTTCCAGGGCTTGAATAATGAAGATTGCCAAGATACTCAACAATAACGTCGTGACCGTGATTGACGAAAACAATAATGAGTCGGTTGTCATGGGCCGGGGATTGGGGTTCAAAAAGCATACTGGCGATCGGCTGGATGAGTCGTTGATTGAACGTGTATTTGTGATGAAAAGCGGTGAGTTGACGTCACGGCTGCAAGAGCTGCTATCTGAAATCCCGCTGGAAGTGATAACAACGGCGGATAAAATCATCCTGCTGGCGAAAGCGCGTCTGCCGGGAAAACTGCAAAACAGCATCTACATCTCTTTGACCGATCACTGTCATTTTGCGATAGAGCGTCACAAGCAAGGGGTGGATATTCGTAACGTGTTGCAGTGGGAGATTAAGCGGCTTTATCCGAAAGAGTTTGCGGTTGGTATGGAAGCGCTGGATATTATTGAGCAGCGTCTGTTCGTTCGCTTGCCGGAAGATGAAGCCGGTTTTATTGCGTTACATTTAGTCAATGCCCAGCTTGATAGTGAAATGCCAGAAGTGATTCAGATTACCAAGATCATGCAGGAGATACTGAATATTGTTAAATATCAGTTAAATCTGGATTATGATGAGCAGGCGCTAAGCTATCATCGGTTTGTCACTCATTTGAAATTCTTTGCGCAACGGCTCATTGGGAAAAGCACCGTTTTCAGCGATGATGAATCGCTACACGATGTGGTCAGGGAAAAATACCCGTTGTCCTACCATTGCGCAGAAAAAATACAGACGCATATCTGTCAGCAATATTGTTATGCCTTGACCAAAGAAGAATTGATGTTTTTGACTATTCATATTGAACGTGTCAGGACAGAGAGTTGCCTGAAAAAGTGAATTAACGGTAGTGAAAATAAATTTGCTTTGCATCACATAATTCTTATTTGTTTTTCATAAACTACTTGCAATGCTTTCGGGTTAGGTAATAGGATTTAATAAAGTTAATTAAAAAAACAGGATTGTAACTGTCAGCAAGTGATACTTGTTTTCAGGCAAAACCTAAATCATTTTGTTCCCCGGTTATTGACGGTGAGAAAAATGATTTGGGTTTTTTTTTATCTCAAAAATAGCATTGGATGAGCATAACGTCCTGATTTATATGTGTAGTTATCAGTGTTAAGGATAGGCAATGAAATATAAGACATTAGCCAGTGAGATACTTGAAGGTGTGGGTGGGCGCGATAATGTAAATAGCGTAATACATTGTGCGACACGGTTGCGTTTTAAATTAAAAAATAACAAGAAAGCGGATGCGGTTACTCTTAAAAATAACCCCGGCGTTATTATGGTGGTTGAAAGTGGAGGCCAGTTTCAGGTTGTCGTGGGTAATCATGTCAGCGAAGTTTATCAGGATCTGCTCGAGGTTTCCGGTATTGGCGAAGGGGCGGTAAATACGCCGGAAGACGGTGAGAAAGAGAATATTTTCTCGCGTCTCATCGATATTATTGCCGGTATATTCACGCCACTGATGGGCGTTATGGCCGCATCCGGGATCCTGAAAGGATTTTTGGCGTTGAGTCTGGCCTGCGGCTGGATGGTAGAAAGTAGCGGCACCTATAAGTTGTTATTTTCCACCAGCGATGCATTGTTTTATTTCTTCCCAATAATATTAGGTTATACCGCCGGTAAAAAATTTGGCGGCAATCCTTTTGTGACTATGGCGATTGGCGGCGCGCTGGTGCATCCGACAATGATTGCTGAATTTAATGCCATGTCGGCGGCGGATTATCAACAGCCGCATTTCCTCGGCATTCCCATTACCTTTATCAACTACGCTTCATCGGTAATTCCGATTATTTTCGCCGCGTGGGTCTCCTGCCGGCTGGAAAAACCGCTTAACGCGATACTGCACGCCAATATCCGAAACTTCTTTACACCGGCTCTGTGTCTGCTAATTACCGTGCCGTTGACGTTTTTAGCCATCGGCCCGGTGACCACCTGGCTGAGCTATCAGTTGGCGCACGGCTATCAGTTGATCTACGGCGCCAACCAGACTCTTGCCGGCGGTTTTATGGGAGGGCTGTGGCAGATATTTGTGGTGTTCGGGCTGCACTGGGGGTTCGTACCGCTGATGATCAACAACTTCAGCGCACTGGGACATGACACCTTAATCGCGGTATTGACCCCGGCGGTGTTGTCACAGGCGGGCGCCGCGCTGGGCGTGTCTCTGCGCACTCGGGACGCCAAGCTGAGAGGTATTGCCGGCTCGGCGTTTCCCGCGGGGATCTTCGGTATCACCGAACCGGCCATCTACGGCGTCAATCTGCCGCTGCGCCGTCCGTTTATCTTCGGCTGCGTCGGTGGGGCGCTCGGCGGCGCAATCGCCGGCTATTTCGGTACGACGCAGTACTCTTTCGGGTTACCCAGCATCTTCGCCTTTACCCAAATCATCCCATCGACCGGAATGGATAGCACCGTATGGGCAGGCATCATTGGTGCTGTAATCGCCTTCGTATTCGCCGCGCTGGCCAGTTATCTGTTTGGGATAAAAAAAGGGCCGGTACTGGAAGATGCTCCGCCGATCGAGATCGTACCGGAGAACACGATTCTGGTTCGTCAGCAATCTATCAACAGCCCGATCGATGGCGAGATCCATCCGTTAGAACAGGTTGGCGACCAGACGTTTGCCAGCGGACTGATGGGAAAAGGCGTCGCTATCAAGCCGCAGAGCGGGCGAGTGGTTTCACCGGTCAATGGCGTTGTCGCCTCGTTGTTTAAAACCAATCATGCGATTGGCCTGGAGTCCGATCAAGGCGCCGAAATATTGATTCACATTGGGATTGATACCGTAAAACTGAACGGTCAGTACTTCACCACCCATGTGAAAACCGGAGACGTGGTGGCGCAGGGCGATTTACTGGTGGAATTTGATTATCAGGCCATTGAAGCCGCCGGCTATGACACGACCACGCCGGTCATTATTACCAACAGCGATGATTATATTGATGTGTTGTCCGTCGCGGAAAATCACGTATCGGAACAGGCGCCTTTGTTAACGTTAATTCGCTGATTGATGAACATTCAGCACCCAACTTGGAAAGGAGAGTAAAGATGAGCCATCGTTTTCCTGAAGGTTTTTTGTGGGGAGGCGCGATTGCAGCAAATCAGGTGGAAGGCGCTTACTTAACGGAAGGTAAGGGGATATCCACATCCGACTTACAGCCGAATGGCGTTTTTGGCGAGATAGTGGAGAGAACCGAAGGCGATAGCGGCATAAAGGACGTGGCGATCGATTTCTATCACCGCTATCCGGAAGATATCGCGCTATTTGCCGAAATGGGATTTAAGTGCCTGCGTATCTCGATCGCCTGGACTCGCATTTTTCCACAGGGCGATGAAGAGACGCCAAACGAAGCAGGGTTGGCATTCTACGATCGCCTGTTTGACGAAATGACCAAACATCATATCCAGCCATTAGTGACGTTGTCACATTACGAAATGCCTTATGGTCTGGTGAAAAACTATGGCGGCTGGGGCAATCGTCAAGTGATTGCATTCTTTGAACGCTATGCGCGCACGGTATTTCAGCGTTTTCAGCATAAGGTTAAATACTGGCTGACATTTAACGAAATTAATATGTCGCTGCACGCGCCGTTCACCGGCGTTGGTCTGCCGGAAGACAGCGATAAGGCGGCCATTTATCAGGCGATCCATCATCAACTGGTGGCCAGCGCGAAAGCGGTAAAAGCCTGCCATGAAATTATTCCCGATGCAAAAATCGGCAACATGCTGCTGGGCGCTCTGCTTTACCCGCTGACCTGTAAGCCGGCTGATGTGCTGGAAACCTTGCAGCAGAATCGCGAATGGATGTTTTTCGGCGATGTTCAGGCGCGTGGCAGCTACCCTGCATATATGAAACGTTTCTTTAAACAGAACGCTATCGAGCTACAGATAACGGATGACGATAGCGCGGCGCTGAAGGAAACCGTCGATTTCATTTCCTTCAGTTATTACATGAGCGGTTGTGTCACTGCGGATAAAGAATTAAACCAAAAGACACGCGGTAATATTCTGAATATGGTGCCCAATCCTCATCTGGAAAGCTCGGAATGGGGCTGGCAGATCGATCCTGAAGGGCTGCGCATCCTGCTGAATGTGCTGTCCGATCGCTATCAGAAACCGCTGTTTATCGTGGAGAACGGGTTAGGCGCCAAAGACCGGGTTGAAAGCGACGGCAGTATCAATGATGACTACCGCATTCAGTACCTTAACGATCATCTGGTCCAGGTTGGCGAGGCGCTGAAAGACGGCGTCGAGGTGCTGGGGTATACCAGTTGGGGACCGATCGACCTGGTCAGCGCATCGAAAGCGGAAATGTCGAAGCGTTACGGTTTTATTTATGTCGATCGTGACGATCAGGGAAATGGCACGCTTGAGCGGAAAAGAAAGAAAAGTTTTTACTGGTATCGCGATGTGATTAACAGCAATGGTGAAACGCTGAAATAGGTTTAACGTACCTGAATCGTCGGCAGGCCCGATCGCTTACCGTGCCGGCCGCCGGTTTATGGTTTTATTGCCGCTGATCGGATATTGATATGAATAGACAAGAATTAGAATAGACGGGAATGACTGATAAGAGCCGCCGTGGTTGCTTTGTGCATCAAAATATGGTCGTTGCAGAACGCACTGGCGAAATTCGTAACCAATTTAGGAAATAGAAAAATACTGATATGACATAAGTGCAGCTAACGCTCATCATATTTTTATTAAAAATCACGAACAGATACTGACAATAGTATCGGGTATTCCTTTGTTTTTATTTTAACCATGTATCCTATCTGGAAAATATTATGCGTAAAAAACACTACTCTCTGAAACTCATTGTATTATTAATATCATCAGCTATTTTATCTAATAGTGCGATGGCGGCGGCGTTAACGATAGAAGAAAGGCTGGCGTTGCTGGAAAAGGAATTAGCGGAAAATAAACAAGAATTACAATCAACGAAAAAAGAATTACGTGAATATAAAGCGATCGTTGAACACAAACAGGAGGTGGTCACCGGCAATATTGAGAAACCAACCGGCCAGGAGCGTATTGTAACTGAAGTGGCAGCGCCCCAGCAGGCAGGCACGCAGCAAACGGCCGCCGCCACAGAGCAGAAATCACTGACGCTGCATGAACTTAGCAAATTCATCAAGGATGATATCGGTTTCAGCTATAGCGGATACTTCCGGTCAGGATGGGCCACCGGCTCGCGCGGCGCGCCGAAATCCTATGCTATCGGTTCCGTGGGGCGTTTCGGTAACGAAAACGGCGCCTGGTTCGATCTGGAACTGGCGCAGAAAGTGTACGACCAGGACGGCAAGGTAGCCAAAGCGGTGGTCATGCTGGATGGTAATGTCGGTTTGCAGTACAGCGGGGGCTGGTTTGACAAGGATTCGGAAAACTTACTCACATTTTCAGATATCTATTTGACCACCAAAGGATTCCTTCCTTTTGCGCCGGAGGCGGATTTCTGGGTGGGCAAACACAATATGCCGGTCTATGAAATTCAGATGCTGGACTGGAAGAGTCACCGCACCAACGCCGGCGCGGGCGTCGGTATTGAAAACTGGCAGGTCGGCCCCGGCAAGCTGAATGTGTCGCTGACCCGTCAGGATCTGGACGCCCACGCGGTGGATTATGAAACCTCGGGCAATACGCAGCAGGTAAATAGCAATTCCATTGACCTGCGCTATAAAGAGCTGCCTCTGTGGGACAACGCTACGCTGGAAGTCTTCGGAAGATATGCGATGGCGAACCGCAATGATGATAATCGCTATAATGAAAATGACGGCAGTTATTACAGTGTGAAAGATGCCTGGCACGCCGGCGTTATTTTGCGGCAGAATTTTACCGGCGGCGGCTTTAATGAATTCACGCTGCAAGGGGCGGATAATTCTATCGCCAGCGGTTTTGCGCTTATTTCCGATGCCAATCCGTCCTATGGTTATAATGACGATTATTATGGCGAACACAGTTACGGTAAGGCATATCGTTTAATTTCACAAGGGGAAATGTATTTACATCCTAAAGTGATTATGGCTAATGCTCTGGTATATTCCCGCGGGAGTGATATATACAGCTATGATACCGGCGCACATACCGATTTTGAAAGTGTTCGCGCGGTTATTCGCCCGGCTTATATCTGGGATAATAACAACCAGACTGGTGTGGAGCTGGGATGGTTTGATCAGAAGAATAAAGCCGGTGGAGAGGAATATCATGAATCGGGTTATAAAACCACGCTGTTCCATACCATTAAAGTGGACACCAGTATGCTGACGTCCCGTCCTGAAATACGTTTCTACGGTACCTATCTGAAGGCATTGGATAATGAAATCAGCCAATTCCAGTTTGCGGATAGTAAAAGCGATCAGTTCACCGTGGGCGTTCAGGCGGAAGTGTGGTGGTAATAATGGCGCGGTAGCCTAATTGGCTCCTCGCATTGGGCATACCTTCCCTCAAATAATGGGGGAAGGTGGCTTCAAATGCGTTGCCTCACGCCGTTGATGCCCGGTTTACGCCGGAGGATTTCTACACCAGGCTGGCGCTGGCCTATGGAGATAAAAAATGAAACAGCCTATGCGGGCAATGCCGCCCTCGCTGAGCAGAGAGGAGAATAGATCTGTCGGCGATCGGTTACTTTATGGGGTGGCTTATTACGACGAATACCTGCCCTATGATCGTCTTGATGAGGACGTCAGGATGATGAACGCGGCGGGTATCAATGTGGTGCGTATCGCGGAATCCACCTGGAGCTCACTGGAAGTTGAAGAGGGCGTGTTTGATTTCAGCCATATTGATCGGGTGTTGAATGCGATGAATAAGGCTGAAATCAAGGTGATTGTAGGGACGCCAACCTATGCGGTACCCAGTTGGCTGGTAAAAAAATACCCGGACATTCTGGCGATAACGCCTAAAGGGCAATATAAATTCGGCCCCCGGCAGAATATGGATATCACCAATCCTGATTTTCGTCGCCATGCCGATAATGTGATCCGCGAACTCATGGCGCACGTGAAAGATCATCCCGCGGTTATTGGCTATCAGGTTGATAATGAAACCAAACATTACGATACCTGCGGCAGTCATGTACAGGCGATGTTCGTCAAACATCTGCAACAGAAATTTCCGGATTTAAAGGCATTCAATCTTGCTTTTGGCATGGACTATTGGAGCCACCGCATCAATCAATGGGATGATTTGCTGTCGGTTGATGGAACGGTAAATGCCAGCATGGGTTCTGAGTTTTCATTATTCCAGCGTCAGTTGGTTACGGAGTATCTCGATTGGCAGATTAAGCTGGTGAAAGCGTATGCACGGCCGGATCAATTTGTTACTCAGAACTTCGATTTGGACTGGCGAGGCTATTCCTATGGTATTCAGCCGCGGGTAGATCAGTTCAGTGCGGCGAAGAATCTGGATGTGGCCGGTGTGGATATCTATCACCCCACGCAGGATAAACTTACGGGAGAGGAAATCGCGTTTGGCGGTGATTTGGCCCGTTCAATGAAGCAGGGGAACAATTACTATGTTATTGAAACTCAGGCTCAGGGTTTTCCCGAATGGACGCCGTATCCGGGACAATTACGCCTACAGGCTTTCAGTCATATCGCTTCCGGAGCGAATATGGTGGCTTACTGGCATTGGAGTACAACGGCAAATTCACTAGAGACATACTGGCGCGGATTGCTGAGTCAGGATTTTCAGCCGAATGAAACTTATCAGGAAGCCAGGACTATCGGCGCAGATTTTGCCCGGCTGAGCCCGCAGTTGGTGGATCTGAAAAAAGACCACAAGGTGGCGTTGTATTTCAGTAATCAGGCCCTTACCGCGTTTAACTGGTTTAAATTCGGTTGGATGTCCACGATCGAATATAACGATGTTCTGCGGCCATTTTACAATGCGTTGTACCGCATGAACGTGGGAACGGATTTTGTCGACTCATCAACGACCGACCTTAATCGTTATTCTATGCTGGTGGTGCCGGCATTATATTCGGCCTCCGATGAGGAATTGCAACGCCTGAATGATTATGTCAGGCAGGGCGGGCACATCGTTTATACCTTCAAAAGTGGTTTTTCCGATCAGCATGTCAAAGTTCGGTCAACGCCGCAGCCCGGCATTATTTCTCAGGCGGCGGGGATTGAGTACAGCCAGGTTACGATCCCTGAAAAGGTTGGCCTGAAAGACAATCCTTATCAGGTCGGTCCGGAGGAAAATCAGGCGCGCTGGTGGATGGAACTGATCAAGCCGACAACGGCAAAAGTGCTGGCACGTTACGATCACCCGGTCTGGGGTAAATATGCTGCCGTGACCCGTAACCGATATGGCAAGGGGGATGTCACCTATATCGGCTTCATGCCGACAGACGTCATGGTAGAAAAAATTATTGCGGAAGCGCTGAAAAATGCGGGGCTGTGGGGAAAAGATCAGCAGTTAGCCTTTCCGCTGATTGTCCGGCATAGCACGAATCGGCAGGGTAAGGCGGTGCATTTTTTGTTTAATTACTCTGCCGGGGCGACGGACGTGACGTACCTGTGGGAAGATGGAAAAGAATTACTGAGCGGTAATCCCGTGAAGAAAAACCAGTCGCTTGTTTTGCCGGCCTGGGGAGTCAATATTGTTGAAGAGAACCTTGCCCGATAACAATCCGCGGATGTTATGGCAGATACATGGGCATTCAGACGTGGATGCCCGGTTCATGAATACGAAACAACAATAACGAGTTATTCAGACTGATGACAAAGTCCTGGCCGGCAGGCCAGGACTTTGTCATCAGTCTGACGGCCTGAAAGGCCGTGATTGCGTGAATTACTTTTTAAACTTGTCGCTCAGCGCCTGCGTTGCGCCGCGGAACACCCCCACATCGCTGCCGACGGCGACAAAGCGGGCTCCCCACTCCAGATAGCGGCGGGCGTCTGCCTCCACCGGCGCCAGAATACCGCTCGGTTTGCCGTGCGCCGCCGCGCGTTCCAGAATATGTCGGATCACTTTTTGCACTTCGGGATGATTCGGTTGCCCCAGATAACCCAATGCGGCGGAGAGATCGCCCGGTCCGACGAAAATGCCGTCAACCCCGGCCACGGCGGCGATGGCATCCAGGTTGTCCACGCCTTCCGGACTCTCGATTTGTACCAGAACGGTGATGTTGTCGTTAATCGTGGCGAAGTAGTTGGGTTCTGTGCCGAACGCATTGCTGCGGTGTCCTACTGACACGCCGCGAATACCGGCGGGTGGATAACGCGTCGACGCCACGGCGCGCACGGCTTCTTCTTCCGTTTCCACAAACGGGATCAGGAAATTGTAAAAACCGATATCCAGCAACCGTTTGATAATCACCGGTTCATTGCAGGGCGGGCGCACCACCGGCGCGCTGTGGCTACCTTTCAGCGCCATCAGCTGCGGAATAAACGACAGCACGTCGTTTGGCGAATGCTCGCCGTCCAGCACCAGCCAGTCGAATCCGGCCAGTCCCAGTATTTCAGTGGTGGTGGGATTTCCCAGTCCGCACCAGCAGCCGATAAGCGTTTTTTGTTGCTGCAAATCCTGACGGAAGCGGTTAGGTAAGAGCGGCGTTTTCATTTTTCATCCTCAGTAATTAGCGGCTTTAAAAAACAAAGCCGCTTGTGGTGTGGCTATTTCGCCGTCGGCATGGCGAATTCCGGACCTTGCGCAATGCTGTCCGGCCAACGCTGCATAATGCTCTTGTAACGAGTGTAGAAACGGATCGCTTCTTCGCCGTAGGCGTGATGTTCGCCAAACAGCGAACGTTTCCATCCGCCGAAGGAGTGCCAGGCCATGGGAACGGGGACGGGAACATTAATGCCAACCATGCCGGCTTTGATCGTGCGGGCGAAGGTGCGGGCGATACCGCCGTCACGCGTAAAGCAGACGGCGCCGTTGCCGAACTCATGGGCATTGGTCAGCTCAACCGCCTCTGCAAATGTCGTTACCCGGACGATAGACAGCACCGGTCCGAAGATCTCCTCGCGATAGATGGTCATTTCCGGCGTGACGTCATCAAACAGCGTCGCGCCGACGAAATAGCCATTTTCCGCGCCCGGGACGCGGAAATTACGGCCGTCCACCAGCAGCCTGGCGCCTTCTTCCGTCCCTTTATCAATGTATTGGGTCACGCGTGCCTGATGTTCCGCGGTAACCAGCGGCCCCATATCGGCCTCGCTATCCGTCCCCTTGCGCACTCGCAGCTTCTCAATCCGCGGCAGCAGCTTCGCCACCAGTTCGTCGCCGACGGAACCTACCGCCACGGCGACCGAACAGGACATGCAGCGTTCTCCCGCCGCGCCATATGCCGCGCCGATCAGCGCATCCGCCGCCTGATCAAGGTCGGCGTCAGGCATAACGGTAATATGGTTCTTGGCGCCGCCTAGCGCCTGCACGCGCTTGCCATGCTGGCTGGCCTGGCGGTGAATGTATTCGGCGATCGGCGTTGAACCGACAAAGGAAACGGCCTCCACTTTAGGATGCGTCAACAGGCGATCCACGGCGTCTTTGCCGCCTTGCACCACATTGAAAACGCCGTCCGGCAATCCGGCTTCCTTAAGCAGGCGGGCCAGCATCAGGCTGACGGACGGATCGCGTTCAGACGGCTTCAGCACGAACGTATTGCCGGTCGCCAACGCCATCGGGATCATCCACAGCGGCACCATGATCGGGAAATTGAACGGCGTGATGCCGACGCACACGCCAAGCGCCTGACGCAAGTTCCAGTTATCGATATTGCCGCCGATATTGTCAGAGAATGAACTTTGCAACAGGCTGGGCGCGCCGCAGGCAAACTCCACCACTTCGATACCGCGAGTGATTTCGCCCATCGCGTCGGACAGCACTTTGCCGTGTTCACGGGTGATGATTTGCGCCAGCTCTTTACTATGTTTTTCCAGCAATTCTTTGAAACGAAACAGAACTCTGGCACGGCGCAGCGCGGACTGAGACGACCAGCCGTCAAACGCGGCGGCGGCGGCTTCGACGGCGAGATCAACGGTCGCCGGACGCGCCAACGCCACCTGAGCCACGACTTCGCCGAGCGCAGGGTTATATACCGGCTGTTGTCCGTCCTGCTCGCCTTCCACCTCTTTCCCATTGATAAAATGTTGGATTCTTTCCATTACAGCATTTCCTCTCTCTTTCGGTTCATGGAGAAATAAATAACGCGGATTAAAACGGCGGATTTCTTTCACCACCGCGTCTTTTCTTGCCTTGACGCCTGGCGGTATTCAGGCGTCAACCCCGGTTGGGCGATTACTGAATCGGCGGTTCAGGAATCAAGCCTTGTTCACCCGGCACGGTTTGCAGGAAATCAAAATCGCAGCCATCGTCCGCCTGACTGACATGTTCGGCGAATAGCCGGCCATAGCCGCGCGGGTAATAAGGCTGCGGCGGCGTCCACGCCTGACGGCGCTGTTCCATTTCTTCTTCGGGGATCAGTAAATTAAGCTGGCGTTTCGACACGCTTAACTCAACGTTGTCGCCATCGTGCACCAGCGCCAGCGGCCCGCCGACGAAAGATTCGGGCGCGATATGCACCACGCAGGAGCCAAAACTGGTGCCGCTCATGCGCGCATCGGACAGGCGCACCATGTCGCGGATCCCCCGTTCCAGCAGTTTTTTCGGGATCGGGATCTGTCCCCATTCCGGAAAGCCGGGAGCGCCCAACGGTCCGGCGTTCTTCAGCACCAGTACGGAGTTCTCATCCACGTCAAGATCCGGGTCGTCAATGCGTTTTTGCAGATCTTCCACGTTGTTGAAGACAACCGCCCGGCCGACGTGCTCATGCAGTCGCGGATCGGCCGCGTGGATCTTCAATACCGCGCTGTTGGGCGCCAGATTGCCGCGCAGGATCACCAGACTGCCCAGTTCGCCCAGCGGTTTCTCCAGCGGCAGAATCACATCGTCGTTGTACACTTCCGCATCGGCGAAATTTTCTCCCAGCGTTTTGCCGTTCACCGTCATCGGCGAGCCGTCAATCAGCGTTCCCAGCCGGTTGAGCAAGGCCCGCAGGCCGCCGGCGTAATAGAAATCCTCCATCAGGTATTTCCCGGCGGGGCGAATATTGGCCAGATGGGGCACTTTCTGCGACAGCTCATCGAAACGATCCACGGTGAGGGGGATGCCGGCCCGGCGCGCCATGGCGATCACATGGATCACGGCATTGGTGGAGCCGCCGAGCGCCAACGCGGTGGTAATGGCGTTATCGAAGGAGGCGGGGCACAGGAAATCCGAGGGTTTGAGATCTTCCCAGACCATTTCGACGATGCGGCGCCCGGTGCGTTCGGCCATGATGGCATGGCGCGAATCCGGCGCCACAATGGATGACGCGCCGGTAAAACAGAAGCCCAGTGCGTCGGCGATGCTCATCATGGTGGGCGCGGTGCCCATGGTCATACAGGTTCCGGCCGAACGGGAGATGCCGTTTTCCACCTCTTCCAATTGCTCTTCGCTATACTCGCCGGCTTTATATTTGTACCAGGAGGCGAACAGGTCGGTGCCCGAGCCGAGAAATTTCCCTTTATTGTCGCCGCGCAGCGACGGCCCGGCCGGCACATAAATAGCCGGAATATTCATGGAGATGGCACCCATGATCAGGCCGGGCGTGGTTTTATCACAGCCGCCCATCAGTACCGCGCCGTCAATCGGGTGGGATCGCAGCAGTTCCTCGGTTTCGATAGCCAGCAGATTACGATAGAGCATGGCCGCCGGTCTGACATAAGGCTCGCCCAGCGACATGGCCGGTAGTTCAATCGGAAAGCCGCCGGCCTGAAGAATGCCGCGCTTGACTTGCTCGGCACGTTCTTTGAAATGCGTGTGACATGGGTTGATCTCGCTCCAGGTATTGACAATCGCAATCACCGGTTTTCCCATATAATCTTCACGGGCGTAACCTTGCTGGGCCATACGGGCGCGATGTCCCAGTGAGCGGAATACCGGCGCGCCATACCAGCGATAACTTCTCAGTGTTTCAGGCGTTTTTTTGATTTGTGCGCACATGGTTGCCTCCAGTTATTATTAGAAAACATGTTCTCATTAGGTTATTGCTTGGCCGAAAAATCTACGCGCTTGATCTCTCCCACCAGGAACAGGTAACAGAAGATGGCCAGGGCGGCGAAGACGGAAACGTACAGCAACGCGCCGCCGAACGAACCGCTTGTCGCCACGATGTAGCCGATAACGATCGGCGTCACGATACCGGCGATATTGCCGATGGTGTTGAACACTCCGCCGCTCAGGCCGATAGCTTCTTTCGGCGAGGTATCGGCGACGACCGCCCAACCCAGCGCACCGACGCCTTTGCCGAAGAACGAGAAGGACATCAGGAAAATCACCAGTCCGATAGAATCGGTGTAGTTACACAACACCATGGACATGGAGCAGATCATGCCCAGAATAATCGGCGTCTTGCGGGCGAGAGACAGCGAGTAGCCGCGTTTTAACAGGGCGTCGGATATCACGCCGCCTAAAATCCCGCCGACAAAACCGCAAATGGCAGGCAATGAGGCCGCGAAACCGGCGTTAAGTATCGTCAGGCCGCGTTCTTTCACCAGATAGATGGGGAACCAGGAAATGAAGAACCAGGTCAACGTCGAGATACAGTACTGCCCGAGATAAACACCGACCAGCAAACGCTGCGACAACAGCATGCCGATCGTGACTTTCGGTACGTCCGGCGCCGGTTCAACTGCCTTATCGACCACCGCCGGTTTCTGCTTCGAATCCAGATCGACCAACGCGCCGCCTTCACGCATATAGTCCAGTTCTTCTTTGCTGAGGCGCGGGTGATGCACCGGCGGATAAATTACCCGCAGCCACACCAGGCTGATGATGATGCCGAGCGCGCCCATGAAGATGAACGGGCTGTGCCAGTCTGTGATGTGAACCAGCCATCCCATAATCGGCGCGAAAAACGCGGTGGCGAAATATTGCGCGGAATTAAAGATAGCCGACGCCGTAGCGCGCTCTTTTTGTGGAAACCATGAGGAAACGATTTTACTGTTGCCGGGGAACGCCGGGCATTCCGCCAGACCAACAATAAAGCGCAGCGTGAAAAGCAAGACCACGGCCAGCGATACGCCGCCGAATACCGTGATGCCGTGGAACAGAAAAATAAATCCTTGCAGCAGGGTAAAGAGCGACCAGAAAAAGATACTGGCGAAATAAACACGTTTGGCGCCGTAGCGATCCAACAGCCAGCCGCCGGGTATTTGACCGATGACATAGGCCCAGGCAAAGGCGGAAAAAATGTACCCCATGGTGATTGAGTCAATGTTTAATTCATCGGCCATCGGTGAACCGGCGATAGCCAGTACCGCACGATCGCCATAGTTAATCGCGGTCACGATAAACAGCATCAGAATGATGTGATATCGTATGTGTTTGCTCTTTTTTATGTTTTCCTGCTGTTGAGCTAAGTGTGACATTATTTACTCCAGCATCGAATAAATCAGTTTGTAGGGATATGAAGATACTAGGCTGAATGCATCAGACACGGATATTTCATCTGTCTCTAATCCAGCGCACCATCAGTGATAGGCGATATGCAACCTCCTGTTGTAAATAAAAAGCCTGTATTAATGATTATTAGGCAACAGGAGATTAAGCGACTCACGTTGATTAGTTTAGGGAGCGGTGTACATACTGACCAGATACAGTTTTATTGCATAAAAATAAACTGTATTGTTTTGAAAATAATACAGTTGGTGTAATAAAAACCATAAAAAACAATTGATTATATATGGATTAGTCAGGCTAATGTTTTAATTAATTAACTGTATAGGTCACGGTAGAATATTTTAGTGACGACATAGACATTTTATTGTCTCCTCAGAATGCGCTGGGTAAAAATAAGGGAAAATGCATAAAAGGAGACGGTTTTGAAATATTTTATCTAATTTTATTTAAAATGAAATTTATGTTTTCATTTTATTTTCATCCAGAAAATGAAGAAATTCATTTTGGTAACGTTGTAAAAAAGCCACGTTAAAGCGAATCCACGGACTGGCGCAGCGATGAGGATGAAATAATGTTCCCGGCGCTAAAAACAATTTATGTTGTCGTGCGATTTCCGCCAGCTTCAAAGCGTCCGTGGCATTTTTCGTCGGGCAGGCATACAGATAAAAACCATTGACGGCCTGGGTATGAAGTTGCCAGCCGATAGTCTGAAAAAACTGGCCGGCGCTGGTTTGGGCCTGGGCTAAACGCGTTCGTAACCGGGTACGGTATTTATGATATTGCCCATCTTGTAATACGGACAGGATAACGCGCTCGGTCAGTTCTGAACTGGTCAGCCCGGACATCATTTTAAACACGATTAATCTTTCAATCAGCTCCGTATTGCCAATCACGTATCCGACCCGCAGGGTCGGGGAGAGGGTTTTGGAAAAACTGCGAATTTGCGTAACGCGCTTCATGCCGCCCATTGACAGTAACGATACCGCGTCTTGCGGCATCAGATCTCCTGAGACATTGTCCTCTACCACATGGATATCGTATTGCTCCATTAAAGATAATATCTTGTGGGCCATGCCAAGCGACAGGCAGGCGCCGGTCGGATTCTGAAACCAGGGATTGGTGATATACAGCCGTGGTTTTTCCCGGCGCAGCACTTCCGCCATATGATCCATATCCGGCCCCTGAGACGTCCAGGGAATGCCGATAGGACGGATACCGCGCAACATGAGCGACGTGAGGAAGTTACAATAGGCGGGCTCATCCACCAATACGCTATCGCCACGGTTCAGTAAGGCCATGGAAACAATGTCCAATGCCTTACTGGCGCCTTGCGTCAGCAGGATATTCTCCGGGCTGACCGGTTGAATATTTTCCGGTAGCGTGACGGCCAGATGCTGGCGTAGCGGGAGATATCCCCAGGATTCGCCATAGCCTGAATCGCTCAGATTCTGGCGCGACACGGTTCTCAGCGCTTTCGCCAGGATGTCCTGTTGATACCAATCGTCCGGTAACCATCCGCAGCTCAGTTGGCGATATTCAGGTGAGGAAACATAGATGCTGGACAATAACCAGTAATCATTAACGGGGTTTATGGCATAGTTTTCATTGGTCGTGACCACCCGGGTTTCGCTTATTCCGGATTCGGTGACGTAAAAACCCGAGCCAGGACGCGCCGTTATCCAGCCTTCAGCAACTAATTGTTCATAGGCTTGCACCATCGTGGAGTTACTGACGGAAAATAAGCTGGCGCCACGGCGTACTGACGGCAACCGCTGTCCGCCAGGCAGTTGCTTGCTGGCGATGGCGGTGCGCAAGGTGTTGACGACTTGCATGACTAAAGGCAAAGGGAGCGTTTTGTTAACTGGGGGAAAAAGCTGACTCACAAGCATCCTCACATAAGTAATGATTACAAAGCGTTTCCAATCCAAATCGTTCAATCCGGCTTTAGGGTGAACCCGAATTTACTCTTGTCATCATGGGCAATATTCGCATTCAGATTTATCGCTCGTTTCGACAATCAATATACAGATCCTTCATTCTCCTATGCATGATGGGGTTATATCCTATCAGAGTGTATGCCCTATACTTCGACTTTGTATAGCGCATCCGCGAGTGACAGGAATCCGTTCCCATTCGGTCAAGGCTGGAGTTGCTCGTTATTGTGTGGGGGGGGGAGGGGGGACGTGTAATAAACGGTAGTGGTATTACAATGCCCCTGTCAAATATTGCGCCTCGCCGTCGCCGAAGCTCCAGTCGCCTTTATGGTTGGTGATAAAGGTCATCATCAGATCGCTGCCGTCGATTCCGCAATGCGTATTGAACTCATGCGCCAGCGTTTTCATAAAAAACTGCTTCTGTTCGTCACTACGCGGGCTGGTGTAAACCCGCACCATGACCAGCTTGTCCGTGCGCGTAAAACCCAGGCCGGTATCCTGAAAAACCATATGCTGAGGTTTGTTTTCGTGAACAATCTGATAGCGGTCGCGTTCTGGAACCTGGAAGGCTTGCAACACGACACGGTGCGCAGTATCCAGCAGGGTTTTCATCTCGGACGCGGAGCGGCCTTCAATAACATCAAATTGCAGTAATGGCATAATGTGTCTCCGTCAATGTGTGGGATTAAGTATTGCTCTGGGGAACATTCTGGCTTGTTGATGCGCAGAGAAAAAGCGCTATAGTTGAAAAGATTATTTTCTATTTTGAACAATCATCATGAAAAACATCAAAACAAACGCACTATGGATGCACCTGTATTGGCTGACGGTATTGGCCGAACAGCGGAGTTTTACCCGTGCCGCGGAACGATTGGAAGTGAGTAAGGCGGCAATGAGCCAAAAGATCAAAGAGTTGGAAACGCTGGCCGGCGTCGCTCTGGTTCAGCGCACCACGCGCAGCGTGCGTTTGACCCGCGCGGGAGAAAAGCTGGTGGCAGAGTTACAGGAACCGTTCGCGCAGATTGAGCAGAGCTTTTTTGCCGTACGCGATGACAGCGGCCCGGTGCGCGGACTGATTCGCATTACCTCGCCCGTGGCCTTTGCGCGTCAACAGCTGGTTCCAAATATCAGTGTGTTTTTGCGGGCGTATCCACAGGTACGCATTCAGCTTGAGGTATCGGACAGGATAGTGTCGCTAACCAGCGAGGGATTCGATCTCGCTATCCGTCACAGCAACCATTTGCCCGAAACGCATGTCGCGTTGCCGTTGTGCGAGACGCGGGCGTTGCTGGTTGCATCGCCTGAATACCTTGACGCGCGGGGTGTCCCCGCTCATCCGATGGAACTGACGGCGTATGATTGTCTGTATTATCCGCGCGGCACCGAACTGCCTCGCTGGCGTTTTGTGCATCGCCCGTCGGGCGGCGAGGCGCTAACCGTGGATGTGAAAGGCCCCTTTGCCACGAATAACAGTGAATCTATCCGGGATGCGGCATTGAGCGGTCTGGGCATTGCCATGCTGCCGGATTTCAGCGCACACACGGCTATCGCGGCAGGCACGCTGCGGGAAGTATTGCCGGACTGGCAAATTGTCGAGGCATTCGCCGACAAAATATGGATCGTGCGTCCTTATGCCGCGCAGGTGCCGCGCGCCGTCAGCGTTTTTACTCATTGGCTGCGATCGCGGTTTACATGCTGATGACAGATACGGAATAGACGATAATCGCTGGATAAATGCGCTGTGACTTGAACTTACCGGTATTGAAAATGGACTTGAAAGTTGTGGAACCGGATGGATTTCACTGGAACGCGAGAGGAGGAGGCTTTCACCTCATTTTCAATGACCTACAGACGTTAAAGGTATCTGCGGAATTTGAATTGGTACGACCGAGTGGACTCGAACCACCGACCCCCACCATGTCAAGGTGGTGCTCTAACCAACTGAGCTACGGTCGTACAGGGCATGTCAGTTCCGGCAATAGATCATTTATGAACTAACATTTTGATTTTAAATCACTTCTTTCATTCCAGCATCTGGAATGGGCATCATTATGGCCTCGCTCGGCGGTTATGACAAGCCCTTTATCAAGATTCTCTTGCTAAGTGGTGAATGTTTGTCCGAATACGGTGATTTCAGCTTATATCCCGGTGACGCGGCCGTATACTAGGATCGGCGCGGCAGGCGAGGGAGCTCGCGACGGAATCCCAATCCAATAATGCGGCCCGTTAAACGCGGTAGCCAGGGCTGGCGGATCAGCCACATCACTAATGCGGGTGGACGCCGTTTGGCCGCGCGTGAAGTATCTTTTCCTTTGCCGGTCATCATAATTTGCAGACGTTGGGTGGCGCGGGTAGGAAATTCACGTCGACGCTGTACACGATTCAGGATATTCAGGCTGACGGGGCCATGCGCCAGAGGCGTGGCCAGAATATTGGCGGCGGCTACCGCATCCTGAATCGCCAGATTGACGCCGACTCCGCCGATGGGGGACATGGCGTGAGCCGCGTCACCGATGCACAACACGCCTGCGGCGGCCCAGCGATCCAACCGGTCGATACGAATATCCAGCAGTTTGACATGCTCCCAATCGGGTACTGCCGCCGCTAGCCGTTCGGCACTGATAGGTAGCACCGCTGAAATCTGTTGCAGCAGTGAGGGTAAACCCTGTTGTTTAAGATGGGGAAGGGTACCTTTAGTGATGCTGTAGCCGCATTGCCAGTAATCGCCCCGGTCCAACATGATAACGTTGTTTTTGGGGCCGCCGTGGCCGCTGGTCCAGTTGTCGTCGCCGACCGCTTTGGGCAGTTTCATCCACAATACATCCCGGGGCATACCAAAACTTTGGCTGGTCAAGCCCGCGGCCTGACGTACGACCGATTGCCGACCATCGGTACCTACCACCAAACCGGTGCGAATCAGCAGTCTGTCGCCCCTGGCATCCCGTGCTTCCACGCCATTCACTCGCCCATTTTCCTGGCGCAGCCCTATGGCCTGAGTGGATCGCAACAGTTGGAATCCCGGTAGCGTTTGCCCCTGTTCGGCAAGAAAATTGAGGAAGTCCCACTGCGGCATCAGCGCCATAAACCGACAGCGGCACCGCAGGCGTCGGAAGTCCGCCATCGTGATCTTCTTGCCATTAAATTCCCCGACAAGCGTTTCTACCTGCTGGTGCGGCAGACGCAGAAAAGACGTCAGAAGCCCAAGATACGCCATGATTTCCAGCGTTGAGGGATGGATGGTGTCGCCACGAAAATCACGTAAAAAATCGGCGTGTTTCTCTATCACCACGACGGAGATGCCCGCGCGAGCCAGCAGGTAGCCGAGCATCAGCCCGGCCGGGCCACCGCCGACGATACAACAGGGCGTTTCCAGGATTTTCTCGGTCATCGGCAATCTCACCATCGCAGTCGTGCAGATCTCTATGATAGAAGCCTGTGGCTGACTTGCAAATAATAATCATTACCGTTAGCGGTAATCCTGCCGCCAGAGCGTCGTCGAACTAATAAATTTATGGAGAAAAGCAAAAGAAATACCCCCCTGATTTATTACCGTTTTCAGGGTAACGTAAATGTAAAATATTCTTATTAAGAATGAAAAGGTGTGCCTTTAATGTGTATCTGCTTCAGCCAGTACGTAGAAATCCGGCAATGAGTAGATATTTGCCACGCCCGTACCTTATTCGGCGGCGGGTGAATTGAAGGGCGTTGAATCCGACCCGGAATTATAACCGGCATTTCCAGAGAACAACGTTTTTTCCGATAGTGGCATTGAGTGGCGAAAAACACTGTCAGTATTAAAATATGGACTATTATTTTTGTGTAATACGATTATTGCATTATCTGTTTTTAACACGAATATCAAGCAGGAATATTGCTCATGAAAATATGGAATAAACTCCTTCTGGCTTCGCTGCTCGGATTAGCCATCGCCGGCTGTGACGATTCATCTAAAGTAGATGCACAGCTGGACAAAGCGAAAGATAACGCGCAGCAAATCAAAGAAGCCGCCGACAGCAAAGCTGATCAAATTACCGATTCGGCCCGGCAAAAAGCCGATGAATTGAAAAAAGAAGCCTCAGAGCAAATCGACCAACTGCAATCGCAGGCTGACGCGATTAAAAATGATACGGCCCAGCGCGCAGATGCCATCACTAACGAAGCCAAAGCGCAGGCCGAGAGCATTAAAAGCCAGGCAGAGGAAAAAAGCGGTCAGATTGTGGAGCAGGCAAAGGATATAAAAGACACGGCCATTAGCGACGCACACGCGCTTTCGGCAGACGCGCAAGCGCAAACGCAGGCGATTAAGGAGAGTATCAAGCGGGAGGAAACGCCAGCGCAAAGCGACCCGGCTCCGATAACCGAAGCGGAAGGAACCCCAGCCGCGCAAAGCGGTAAGTAACCCATTTTTGCGGTCCACTTCCTGACGGTGGACTGCAATATACCAGCCCCGTACTCTCAGAATAGAATAATGAAAACGGCTATAGCATCGTGATTATTCGCCGTTATAGGTTACCTGCCGGCGGAAACGGCCGCACGCTCTTTTTATATCCAGAAAATATCATTGTCCTGATAGTTTAAATGAAATTGCTGAATGGTTTTTTTACCTGTTTTGCTGCGCTAATCCTTGTGGAATCCACACCTTAACTTTAATACACCTGATATTTTATCTTTTAGGACTGTTTTACAGTAGTTATATTGTGTGATTATATGGTTGTTACCATATATCGATGGTGATCATCTTTTCTTGTCGATAAAAAGGTAAACTCAACGGTGAATATGCCGATTAATGGGTGTCAGGGAGCTGATTTTTTAACTAAGGCAGGGAGCTAGCAGCAATGAAATCGATTAGCAGAACAGCAAAAGTTATCATGGTTTTTAATATCGCGCTCGGCGCGCTGTGTATGTTACTGCTCTGCCAGTTTGTGATAGCAAAAATCGATCAAGGCAAACTGCGTGATTATTCTGACTCGCTCATGCTGCGTGCAAATAACGTAGCGATGCAGTCCGAACGGGCGATGAATGAGGTCAGGCAACTTTCATCTGCTCCCTGTACTGATGAAGATCTGTTTCAACTTAGCTTTCTGGTCTACAAATATAGTTACCTGCTGGATATTGGCCGCCTGCATGATGACAAACTGGTTTGCTCTGCCGGACGCGGGCGCCTGACGTCTGCTGTAGCGCTACCGGCCCCGGATCTCGTGGGAAAAAACAAAACCCGGCTTTGGCGAGCGGTGAAAGGATTGCTTGACGCCAGAATCGCAACGGATATCGCCAGCCAGAACGACATTATCGTCTTCACATCCCCCGATGCTTTTCACAGCGTATCCCTTTCTATTCCCGGCTATAGCGCTTTGCTTACCACGGCAGACGATCGTCACATTTACCAGTCATTTGGCGTAAAAGGGGAATATTCCCGACAGAGCAGTGCATGGTACCAACAGTACCGGCTGGGATATCAGTGCAGTAAACTTTATAACATCTGCGCCTATGTGCGTCTTCATGCATCAGGGCTCTTTTCTCTGCCGTTTTATATCGGTGTGGCCATTGCGCTATTGGGCGGATTATTGAGCGGGGCCTTATCTCTGACGGTGATTTTGCTTATCGAGCAGAACAAATCGTTCAGCAAACAGCTTCAGAGCGCGGTACGTGATAAACAGTTATACGTTAGATATCAACCCCTTGTTTGTTTGCGTGATGACAAAATGGTCGGTGCCGAAGTTCTGGTCCGATGGATAAATCGGAAAGGAGAAGAGATTCCGCCGGATGTGTTCATACCGGAAGCTGAAAAGCTGGGCATTATCGGGCAAATTACCCGTCAGGTAACCCGTATGGCGTTGGAAGAGTTTCGGGATTTCCTGATCAGGAATAAAACCTTTCACCTCAGCATTAACCTTGATATTAGCGATGTATTGGATCCTGATTTTCAGCCCTACCTTGCCGAACTCCTACAGCGATTCGGCATTGCCAGAGAACAGATTATGCTGGAAATAACGGAGCGTTCGACGGCAAATCATACCCTGATGTCCGAAAGGCTCACCGCCTTGCATGATGCCGGGTACAGGGTGGCGCTGGATGATTTCGGCACCGGTTATTCCAATTTGTCCTACCTTGCCGTGATGCCTTTCGATGTGATTAAGATAGACCGGATGTTTACAGAGGCAATTGGCACGGATTCTGTGAATGCGCAGATGGTTGATCACCTCTTTGACATGATGGCGATGTTTAATGCCATGGTGGTGGTTGAAGGTATCGAGACCCGTGAACAGGCCATCTATGTCGGCGAGCATTGTACGGATGCGATTGGGCAAGGCTGGTATTTTGGTAAACCGATGAGCGGGGCGGATCTCAAGGCTCAGTACCTTATGGATGCCAGATAGCTGCCCGCAATACCGCTACACGTTGGTTGTTCCCTGTTTTGCTTTGAGAAAAGGGTTGACCGTCTTCATAAATGACATGAACCCTTTTTCTCTATCCACCTGACCGAATAACCGATGATCAAGCGGTCGGCATTGGGCGGCGGAGGCGTAATAGCCTGACGTCAGGTCAGGGAAAAATCAGTCAATCTGAGCAATTTCCGCGGCGGCGTTATCGACGATGCCGATGATCTTCTTCAGCGTTTCTTCATTGATACCTTCACGGTTTACCTTGATATCCAGCACCGATTTGATGTTATCCAGCGCTCGCTTCATCTCCGGGTGTTTACGCAGTTCCATACCGGCGGTGTGCGATTTGATGCGTTCAAGGATCTGCTGCAACTCCTCGCGGCGTTGTTCAAGATAGCGCTGACCGTCATCGGTGATTTCGAAGCTTTTCCGGCCGTTAAGTTCGTCCGTAATGACGATCAGGTTCTGTTCCTGCAAGAAATCGAGCGTCGGGTACAGTACGCCGGGACTGGGGGCGTAATGACCATCCGTCAGGGATTCAATGGCTTTGATCAACTCATAACCGTGGCCGGGATTTTGCGCCAGCAGATCCAGCGCCACCAGACGAAGCTCGCCGTGGGCAAAGAGGCGCTGGCGGCGGTGATGCATAGCGCGATGCCCTTCTTCACCGTGTCCGCGCCGACCGTGGCCGCGGCTCTGTCTCTGACCTCGTCCGGCTTCCTGTTCCCGGTGTTCTGTCCGGCCTTTTCCTCTGCCTTCCGTCCGGCTACCCCGGTCTTTCATTTCCTCTTTCTGATCCTGTCCGTCTTGATGGTGATGTTTGCGCATAGTGATTTCCTTATGCTGTTTTAGATATATCTATTTATATCTAAACAAAAAGAGTTGTCAATATTTCTGTGAGGATTTATGGATGATAAAATAAATTATATTTTAACGCATTGATATTAATGTATTTAATTTTGCATTTTTATAAGCAAGTCGCCGGAGAACATCAGCGTAGTCGGGTGAATGCTCATTGAATTAGATATAGTTGACTGCTCCTTTGGAGATGAACCCCGGTTGTTTTACAGGACGGATAACGTCGTTCCCCGGCGCCGCAAACGCGGGTTAAGCGCGGTATGCAACGCGTCGCTCAACAGATTAAGCGCCATGACCGTCAACATAATGGCCACGCCGGGGAGGGCGGTCATATACCATCCGGTCCGCAGCGCATCCCGCCCGGTGCCAATCATCGATCCCCAGCTCACCACGTTGGGATCGCCCAGACCGAGGAAAGATAAACCGGCTTCGGACAGGATCGCGTTGGCAATCAGCAGGGCGGTGGAAACCACTACCGGTGTCCAGGCATTGGGGAGTATTTCACGAAAAATCAGATGCATATCGCTAGCTCCCAGAGAAATGCTGGCGCGGACGAATTCCCGTTCGCGCAACGCCAGAAATTCAGCTCGTACCAGTCTGGCGATGCTGGTCCAGGAGGTGATGCCGAGAGCGAAAATGATGGTCGTGATGGACGGCTGCAAGACAGCCACCAGAATGATGGCCAGCAGAAATGCCGGAATGGTTTGAAACAGCATGGTGATCCCGGTCAGCACGCTGTCCACCCGCCCGCGGTAAAAACCGGATGCGATGCCGACGGCAATGCCGATGACTAAGGCAATTACCGTTGAGGCGATGCCAACCAGCAGCGATACGCGGGCGCCGTGAAACAGACCGGCCAGAATATCCCTGCCCATCAGGTCGGTGCCGAGCGGAAACTGGGCATCTTGTCCCGGCCACAGGTAGGGAACGCCCACCATATTCATGGGGTCGTCGGGGAAAAGCCATGTCGCCACACCGGCCGTTGCCAGCACGGCCAGCAGTATCGTGAAACCTATCATGGCCGATGGCTGTAATAACCAGCGCATTCTACCTCCAGTTTATATTGCTGGCGTTCAACGCCCGCGATTAACGATACGTACCCGAGGATCGAGCCAGGCATGCACAATATCCACCACCAGATTCGATAACACCACCAGCACGCTGCTGAACAGCAATACGCCCAGCAGTACGGGAATATCCCGGCTGCGGATGGCATCAAACGACAGTTGCCCCAGTCCCGGCCAGGCGAAGACGGTTTCCACCACGATCGATCCTCCCAGCAGGGCGCTGCTCTGTAACCCCAGCATGGTGATTACCGGCAGTAACGCATGACGCAACGCGTGGGCGAAAATTACCTGCTTCTCACGCGCGCCCTTGGCCCACGCGGTGCGGATAAAATCTTCGGACAGCGTTTCAATCATGGATGCGCGGGACAGCCGGGCATAGACCGCCATATAGTAAATCGCCAGCGTTAGCACCGGCAGCACCAGATGGGCCGCAATATCCCGCAGTTGGCGCCACCCCGTATATCCGGCATTGATATCTTGCCAGCCGCTGGCCGGCAGCCATGACAGCTTGACGGCAAACAGAATGATCAGCATCAGGGCAACCCAAAACATGGGGGCCGAATAGCCGATGGTGGAGAGCATGGAAATGGTGGTGTCGGCTGCACCGTGAGGCTGCCGTGCCGAAGCGACGCCCAGCAGGACGCCGCCGGTCACCGACAGGATCAGGGCGACGCCAACCAGCAGGATGGTGGCTGGCATTCTGTCGAGGATCAGATCCAGCACCGGCTCGCCGAAGCGAAATGAAAACCCCAGATTTCCCCGCGCCAGTTCCCCCAGATAGGCGATGAGCTGCGCAAACAGATTTCGATCCAGCCCATACAGCTCGCGCAGATGCTGGATGAGTTCTGGCGTGGCGCTGCCGCTTTCACTGGCGATGACATCCACCAGATCCCCCGGGAGCGCCTTCAGCAAGAAGAAGTTAAGCGTCGCAACGCCGACTATCACGCCCGCCAACTGAAGCAATCTGAAAAGAACCCGTTTCGTCATGGCGTCATTTTCCCGCGATCGATCCTCATTTTTTATCAAACCAGACATGAGCAAAATTATTCTGACTGTGGTTGAACGTGTCTGTCACATTGCGCAGATTCCTGGTCCAGATACCAAACCACTTGAATTCAAAAATATTAATCTGCGGGAGATCGCGCTGCACAATTCGCTGCAATTCATGGTAAAGCGCCAAACGCTTTTGCGGATCCACTTCGACCTGCGCCGCTTCGATAATTTGGTCGGCCTCAGGGCTGGCGTATCCCGAGGCGTTGGTCCAGGGCGTACCTTTGCTTTCCGCCTTTGACCAGTACAACTGTTCAACGCCCAACTGTGGATCGGTCCAGTTTACCCCCCAGGAACTGGCCAACTGATAGTCATAATCCTTGAAGACATTTTTCGTCCAGGTGGCCAGATCGAGCGCGCGCAGCGTCACGTCGATGCCGATGGCGCGCAGCGCCTGACGAACGAATTCGCCGGTGCGACGGTAGTCGTCGCCAAATGGAATAAAGTCATGATTCAGTTTAAAACGCCAGCCATCCGCTTTTTTGGCATAGCCCGCTTCATCCAGCAGCGTCTGCGCTTTTTTAGGATCGAAAGGGTATTGCTGGGTATCGTCGGTATAAAAGGTGCTTAGCTGGGATGAGACCGGGCCGGTGGCCGGTTTGGCGTAACCGCCCCACACGGTTTTAACCAGCAGATCTTTATTGACGGCGTGCGCAATGGCCTGACGAACCTTCAGATTACCTAAAATCGGGTCGCGCAGATTGGGCAACAGCCAGAATGAAGTGGCGAAACCGTTGTAACCCGCGGTATCCAGCGTCAGATTAGGCAGTTTTGCCAACCGGTCCGCATCGGCGAAGGTGACGGGATTGCGCTCGCCGTATTGGATTGCGCCTGTTTCAAATGCGGTGGCGCGGCCGGAAACATCAGGAATGATTTTGAATAACAGCTTGTCCAGGAAGGGACGGTCGGGCTGCCAGTATTTATCGAACCGCTCCAGCGAAATATGGCTGCCGCGCTGCCACTCTTTGAAAACGAAAGGACCGGTGCCGACAGGTTTGTTGTTATACGGATTATTGGGAATATCGGTGCCTTCATACAGGTGTTTGGGCAGAATCGGCGTGGCGACCACATCGAGCGCGTTGAGCACCACCGGCGTTGGTTTGGACAGCGTCAGAATCACGGTATGGTCGTCGGGCGTTTCCGTGGCGGTCAGATACTGGAATACCCGGCGGGCGAAAGGAGAGTACTGTAGCCAGACATTTTCCGCTGAGAACTTCACATCTGCGGAGGTAAACGGCTGGCCATCGTGCCATAAGACATTTTTGCGTAAAAAGATCGTCACCTTCAGGCCATCATCCGAAAGCGCCACCTTTTCCGCCAGCTGTGGGCGAGGGGACAGATCGGGAGCATAGTCGAATAAACCGTCGAAAATTTTGCTGACAACCGTACGGCCGGGCGTGGAGGTATTGATAAAGAAAGCCAGCGTTGGCGGTTCCGGGTGCACCACCGCTTCCAACGTGCCGCCCCGCACCGCGCCGGTTATGGTATTGGGCAGGCTGCCGACCTCCGCGACGCTGTCATTTGGCCATATCCCGCCAAAAACGCCTGAAACCAGGATGGCGCCGGAGATGCCGAGAAATTTTCGACGATTGAGTTCGTATTCGATAACCGCATCCACGGTGCTGTCAGAGGGACGCTGCTGGTCGGTTGGATGATTTGTCATAATGTGTTTTCCCCAGATCTTATTATTCATCAGTTATATGGCCGCTTCAGCAATAGCCGGCCATGATGGTGAAACGCGTAACCGTCGGCGGTGGATAAGAAAACTACCGAAGGCTGTTTGAAACTACGGACTCTGAAGGAAACACGCCTCGCGCTGCGTTTCCTTCGTCTTCCTTATCTTTGTCGGCACCGAATCGTGTTTCGGGCTGTCGATGGTTCGTATTGCCAGGCACGGCATTCAGCAGCGTACGGGTATAAGGATGTTGAGGCTGATGCCAGATACGCTGGTGATCGCCTTCTTCCACAATGCGCCCGTCGTTCATGACCAGGACGCGATCGGCGATATAACGTACTACCGCCAAATCGTGAGAAATAAACAGATAGGTCAGGCCCAGTTCTGTCTTTAAATCCACCAGTAAATTAAGAACCTGAGCCTGAATTGAGACATCAAGTGCGGAAACCGGCTCGTCGCAGATCACTAACTGCGGACGTAATACCAGCGCCCGGGCAATGCCGATACGCTGGCGCTGGCCGCCGGAAAATTCGTGAGCATACCGGCTTCGTGCCGTGCCGGGTAAGCCGACGTCATCCAGAATACGCACGATGCGGCGCTCCCGTTCCTGTCTATCTTTGATGCCATGGATAGAGAGTGCGTAACCCAAAATTTCATCAACGCGCTGACGCGGATTAAGCGAACTGTACGGATCCTGAAAAATCATCTGTATCTGTTTTCGCCAGGGCAGCAATGCCTTGCGGGATAACGACGACAAATTTTGCCCGTTAAACAGCACCTTCCCGTTTTGCACGGGCTCCAGTTGCATAATGGCGCGCGATAGCGTCGATTTACCACAGCCGGATTCTCCCACCAGCCCCAGCGTTTCACCGGCCTGAATGTGCAGTGAAACATCGTTAACCGCCGTCACGCTGTCCCGATCGTTGTCGTAGGTCACCGTGAGATTTTCAACCGACAGTATGGGTGAGTCATCTGGTTGAGCCGCCGCACGCTGGGAGGCGCGCAGCGGGGGATGTGAGAGCGTAAACCCGGTTTTATCGCTAAAACGAATTTCCGCCAGACTGGACTGACGATAATGCTGTCCCTGATCCATATGCAGGGAAGCGCGCAACAGGCCTTGCGTGTAAGTGTGCTGAGGATTATTCAGCACGGCCTCAACGGCGCCTTCTTCCAGCTTGCGTCCGTTATGCATGACGGCGACCCGATCGGCCCATTGGGCGACGATGCCCAAATCATGGGTGATTAGCAGTACCGCCATATTTAATTCCCGGCGTAATTCGTCAAGTAACGCGAGGATTTGAGCTTGAATCGTCACATCCAGCGCGGTTGTCGGTTCATCGGCGATCAGCAGACGCGGCTGGCAGGCAATGGCGATGGCGATCATCACCCGCTGACGCTGACCGCCGGACAAGCTATGGGGGTAATCGTTGAAGCGGCGAGAGGGATTGGGAAGTTTGACCTGGTCCAACAGTTCAATGGCGCGTTCCCGCGCCTGTGTCCGGCTTAACGGTTTATGCAGGAGCAGCGCCTCGGCAACCTGCTGACCAATAGTTAATACCGGGTTTAACGAGGTCATCGGTTCCTGAAAAATCATCGAGATATCATTGCCTCGCATCGCGGCGAGCTGTCTTTCACTCTGATGCGGAACCGATGTTCCGTCCAACAGGATCGAGCCGCTGATTGTTGCCTGTTTGGGCAACAATCGCATGATGCTCAATGCCGTGGTGGACTTACCGCAGCCCGATTCTCCAACCAGCGCCAGCATTTCTCCCGCCGTTATTTGCAGGTCCAGATTATCCACCGCCTTCTGTTCGTGGAAATGCACGCTCAGTCCCTTTATATCCAGTAATACCGTCATACCAATACCTTAGCCACCTGCGGTGTTTATCCCAGCGCATATTTGTTTTGACGAGCCCGATCGTGGCGACCTCGTCTATTGGCATGAGGCGCTGCATAGGGCCGTCGGTTGCAAGCGTCATGATTCCCGTGACTCCTCATGTTTTATTACTTTAATCGCATTGGTCTCATGTTCTTTAGGACAGTTTGGCATTAGTTATATTGAGTGATTATATGATGGCTAGCCGAAACACGGGGGCAGGCCCCGCTGTACTTATGCAGAAAATCCCTATATGTGGGACGATCTCCCACATTATAGAGTTTCGCGAAATGCGTCACAAAAGCGCCGTCCCCACCTGTGCTAAAAATGTCTGCAATTCAGGTTTATTCACAGGGGAAACACAATGAAATCGGAAAGTGCTGCGGGAGCCAGCGGTGTGCAGACTCTGTTTAGAGGGTTATCGGTTATCGATGCCGTAGCCGCCGGTCATCGCGATTTAAAATCCATCGGCGAATATGTGGGCACCTCGCGCAGCACAACGCATCGCCTGGTCAACGCACTGGTCAGCAAGAACTTATTAAGGTTCGTGGATAAGGACGGCTATTATCTCGGCCCGAAATTAATCGAGCTCGGCACCAGTTCCCTTAACGGCTACCCGTTGAGGATAGCGGCCAAGCACACCCTGGAGGATCTGGCGAAGCTGACCCGGGATACGGTGCATCTCGCCATCAGGGAAGGCAACGACGTGCTGTACATCGATAAGATCCCCGGTACGCGCGGGCTGGAGATGCGTTCCCGCGTCGGGCAGCGCATGCCGCTGTCATCCACCGGCATTGGCAAAGCGCTTATCCTCGACGAGGATGCCGATGAATGGAAAGCCATTTTCCAGGCGAATCAGCCGCAGCGCGACGCAGAGACGTTTATTCAGACGATGACCAAATATGCCCAGGGCGGGTATTCATTTGATCTGGAGGAAAATGAATTCACCATCCGCTGCGTCGCCGCACCGGTGCGGGACGCCTCCAACCGGATTATTGCCGCTATTTCTGTCGCGAGCATTACGCCTTATATGCCCGACAGCCGCATGAATGAACTTATCGACATCGTTAAAGGCTATGCCGACGCCATTTCCAACGAAATGGGGTGGAGCCGGGCATTGTTTAATCTGCGTCGCAGAGCGCCGGCAGGGAAAAAATAACCAGATGAATATGATGACAACGCTAATTGCCCTGGACTGGGGAACCTCTATGCTACGCGCCTGTCGCCTGGGAAAAGACGGCTCGGTTCTGGAAAAAAGAACGCTGCCCTATGGCGTGACGAAACTTCCGCCATCGGCGACCAGTCGGGAAGAGGCTTTCCTTCAGGTCTATACCCAGGCGTGTGGCGACTGGCTGCGGGAAACGCCGGCGTGCCCGGTGATCGCCTGCGGCATGATTGGCAGCGCTCAGGGCTGGCGTCAGGCGCCCTATATCGAGGCGCCCTGCGATATCCGGCAGTTGGCCCGGCAGTTAACCCGCGTTGAGACCGGACACGGCCAGTATTTTTCCATCGTGTCCGGCGTATGGAAAGACGGCGACCTGCCTGAAGTGATGCGTGGCGAGGAAACCCAGATAGCCGGCGCGTTACAGCATGATGAACGGCTGCGTTCGACCATGGCGCGGCAGGGAAAAGCGCTGATCGCGCTGCCCGGGACACACGCCAAATGGGTTGAAGTGGCGCAAAACCGGATCGCGCACATCCAGACGTTCATGACCGGCGATCTTTACGATGCGCTGGCGCATCACACCATTCTGGCCACCACGATACAGCCCTCCGGGCAGCCGGACTGGGAGGCGTTTGCTCAGGGGGTGGCGGTCGCTCAGCGTTACAGATCATCCGTCGGCTTGCTCGGCACGCTGTTTTCCGTGCGCAGCCGTCTGCTGTGCAAACACATCACCGCCCAGCAGCAGGCCGACTATCTTTCCGGGCTGGTGCTTGGCAGCGAATTATTGGCGGTGTTGTCCAGGCTGACGCCGGAGCCAGAGCAGGAGATTCCGATCACGTTCATCGGCTCCGAAGCGCTGTGTCAGCGCTATATTCGCGCGCTGACCTATCTGGAATGTCCTTATCCGGTTCATATTTCTGACGGTGCGACAGAGAGGGGGCTATGGTACATCGCCCATCTGGCCGGTCTGCTCGACTGACGCCGTTTTTTGCCAACATCAGGGGATTTAACCATGGATTTCTTAACAACATTACGGCAAACGGGACTGATTGCCATCCTGCGGGGAATCACTCCCGATGAGGTCGAAGATATCGGACGTCAACTGTATCAGGCGGGGTTCCGCATCATCGAAATACCGTTGAACTCACCCGAGCCGCTGCGCAGTATCGCCCGCCTGCGGCAGGCTCTGCCGCAGGATTGCCGGGTGGGCGCCGGTACGGTCATGTCGGCTAACGATGTGCGTGCGGTGAAGCAGAATCAAGGTGAAATCATCATCTCGCCGCATACCGATCCGGCCGTCATTCAGGAAACCAGAAAACTGGGTTTGATCAGTCTGCCCGGCGCGGCCACGCCAAGCGAGGCCTTCAGCGCGTTGTCCAACGGCGCGCACGGCGTCAAGATTTTCCCTGCCGAAGCCGTTTCTCCGCAGACGCTGAAGGCATGGCGCGCCGTCATACCCGCGGAGATCCCGCTGCTGCCCGTCGGCGGGATCACGGCCGAATCCCTATCCGGCTGGCTGGCAGCCGGCGCCAGTGGTTTTGGCATTGGCGGCATGCTCTATAAGCCCGGCATGTCGCCTGAGAGCGTCGGGGAGAACGCCGCCGCCTTTGTGCGGGCCTGGCGAACATCCCACGCATAATTAACTATAAAACCTTATCTCTGTACTGGAGTGCTTTATGAAAACTCGTAATATTCTGCCTCACGCTCTGGCCGGATTACTGGCCGCCTCGTCGCTCCTGTCCGCCGTCCCTGCGCTGGCTGCCAACTACCCGGTCCGGCAGATAGAAATGATTGTTCCCTACAGCGCCGGCGGCGGCACCGATCTGGTCGCCCGTTCGTTTGCCGACGTAGCGAAAGAATATCTGCCCAAAGCCATCGGTATCGTCAATAAGCCCGGCGGCGGCGGCGCAGTAGGCTTCTCCGAACTGGTCGCGGCGCGTCCGGACGGCTATAAAATCGGCCTCGGCACCGCGGAGATCACCATGCTGCCGCATATGGGGCTGGTCAACTTCAATGCCGACGACTTTGCCGCCATCGCGTTGCTGAACGCCGATCCGGGCGCCATCACGGTGAAAATCGATGCGCCATGGAATACCTTTGCGGAATTCATGGAATACGCCAAAGCCAATCCGGGCAAAATCCGCATCGGTAACTCCGGTTCGGGCGCCATCTGGCATCTGGCCGCGGAAGCGCTCGGCGATAAAACCGGTACGACGTTCAACAACATCCCTTACGATGGCGCCGCGCCAGCCATTACTGCGCTTCTGGGCGGGCATATCGAGGCGGTGAGCGTCAGCGCCGCGGAGGTCTCCACGCACGTAGCGGCGGGAACCGTGAAAATCCTCGGCGTCATGGCCGATGAACGCCTGGCTGCTTTCAAAGATGTGCCCACGCTGAAGGAAAATGGCGTCGATCTGTCCATTGGCACCTGGCGCGGCATTCTCGTTCCGAAGAAAACGCCGCAGGATGTGCAGGACGTGCTGGCGGAAACCGCGCGCAAAGTGGCGGAGAATCCCAGATTCGCCGAATCCCTGAACCGCATCAATCTGAACTTCGATTACCGCAACGCGGAGGAGTTCCAGCAGTTGATCGAGCGCGACAACCGCTATTTCAAAGAGTTAATGACCAAAGTCGGTCTGGCGCAGTAGTTCGGTCGCAGATAGACGACAGCCGGCCGTCAAACCTGGCATAAGGCCTTTTTCACCGGTTTTCCCGGATAGGGTCCGCGATACGATATCCGGGCCCCAGGCTGCCACAGAAACCTTTTAGCATCAGAGAAAATTAATATGGCTCATGAACCGAAAGATCCGGATATCCCCGTACCGGATAACGCGCATAAAATCGAAATCGTCATCGGTGTGGTTCTGATCCTGGTGTCGTTGGCCGCTATCGTTGCCGCACAGAAGTTTCCGGCTTCGCGTCTGGCGACCGATATCGGCCCCTCGCGCTTTCCGGTATTTTATTCCGTGGTGCTGATACTGCTCGCGTTAATATTAATTTTTAATAACCTGTCCATTATCAGGCGCAATAAACGCGCCGGCATTACGATCTCCGCCCCGCCATCGCCCGACGATGTGGATATCCGACACGGGAAAACCGTTCTGGGCATACTGGCATCCTTTGCCTGTTTCTTCGGTATGTATTATTTCGGGTACATCGTTTCCATGATCCCGTATCTGATATTCCTGATGTGGCTCATGGCGTTCAAACACAAAATATGGAATCCCGTCATCGCCATTGCCATCACGGGATTGACCTACGTGATTTTCTATCTTGGTCTGAATGTGGCCGTCCCCGTTGGTCTGCTGTTCGAATAAACGGCAAAGCATCGTAAAGAGGTAAAAATATGCAAGAACTATCCATGCTTGCAGATGGCTTCATCGCATTGTTCAATCACCCTACGGCGCTGTTGTTATCCGTGTTCGGCGTGTTTCTGGGCATTATGGTGGGGGCGCTGCCCGGTCTTACCGCCACCATGGGGGTAGCCATTCTGCTGCCGTTTACCTTTGGCATGGATCCGGTGACCGGTCTGCTGATGATTAGCGGGGTATTTTTCGGCGGCGTGTACGGCGGTTCCATCATCGCCATTCTGCTGAGGATCCCTGGCACGCCCGCCGCGGCGGCCACGGCGATTGACGGTTATGAGCTGACCAAACGGGGAGAAGGCGGCAGCGCGTTGGGGATCGCCATCATCTCCTCCACTATCGGCGGCACCATCAGCGTTTTGGTGCTGGTCTTCCTGGCGCCGATGCTTGCCCGCATCGCCCTGAAATTCAGCGCCGCGGAAAATTTCGCGCTGGCGATATTCGGCCTGAGCATCATTTCCAGCATTGCCGGCAAATCGATGATTAAAGGGATTATCGCCGGTTTCATCGGCTTGCTCATCGCAACCGTCGGGCTCGATCCCATGACCGGGTTCCCCCGTTTCACCGGCGGATTTCCCGAGCTGATGAACGTTCCCTTTATTCCGGTGATGATTGGCCTGTTCGCCGCATCCGAAGCGTTTAAAGGTATGGCGGAAACCGATCTGGTCAAGAAAAGCGCCGTCGCGATTGGCAGCGTAATCCCCACCAAGGCCACGATCAAGCGTTGTCTGGCGACCATTCTGCGTTCGTCGGGCATCGGCGTTTTCATCGGCACCATCCCCGGCGTCGGCGCGGAGATCGGGGCTTTCGTCGCCTATAACGAGGCCAAGCGCTTCAGCAAAACCCCGGAAAACTTCGGCAAAGGCGAAATCACCGCCGTCGCCGCCTGCGAAGCCGGCGCAAACGGCTGTACCGGCGGCGCCATGCTGCCGATGATGACGCTGGGGATCCCCGGCGACGCCGTCACCGCGATCATGCTGGGCGCCATGACGCTACAGGGACTACAGCCGGGGCCGATGCTGTTCAAGGAACACGGCGATATGGTGTTCACCATTTTCGCCGGTATGCTGTTCTGTTACGCCGTCATGCTGATCATGGGGCTGGGATCGCTGAAGCTGATCGTGAAAATGCTGCAAATCCCGAAACCCATTCTCACGCCGCTGATCATGGCGCTGTCCATCATCGGCACCTACGCCATCAACAACAGCATCTTCGATATCGGCATCATGCTGGTGGCCGGCGTCGTGGGCTACGTGATGGCCAAGTTCGAATTTCCCCCCTCGCCGGTCGTACTGGCGCTGATTCTGGGGCCGATGGCGGAAAGCAACTTCCGCCGGGCGATGTCGATATCCAACGGCAGCATGGATTTCATCTATACCCATCCCATTACCGCGGTCCTGCTGGGGCTGGCGGCGTTCACCCTGTTGTATCCTATTATCCGCAGCGTCATCAGGCACTTTAAAACTTCCGCCAGCCGCGCTGCCAGATAAACGTCGGCGCGCCCTGTGTACAGGGCGCGCCGCAAATCTACCGTCTGGATGCTCGATTGTGTTCCCACGGCGCATCCATCACCGCGGGGAATGGCCCCGGCATGGTTTACTGGAGAGAGAAGGGGGGTATCTGTATCGGTTAACGTGGCACCTGTAATCCGTGCTCGAGGCCGCGGGTAAAGACCACTTGCCATAATTGAATGTCTCTGGCCCGAAATGCGCCGGCACAGGCGTTAAGATAATAAACAAACATTCTTTTGAAGCGTTCGGAATAATTCTCTTTCAACTGAGGCCACCCGGCGAGGAAATTCTGATGCCAGGCCATCAGCGTTTTATCGTAATCCGAACCGAAGTTATGCCAGTCTTCCATGACAAAGTATTTTTCACTCGCGCTGGCAATCTGTTTTACCGAGGGAAGACATCCATTGGGAAAAATATATTTGTTAATCCACGGATCGACGTTATGAGCCGTTTGATTGGCGCCGATGGTATGAAGAAGAAAAATACCGTCCGGTTTCAGGCAACGGTTGGCGACCTCAAAATAAGTGGCGTAATTTTTCGGGCCGACATGTTCAAACATGCCCACGGACACGATGCGGTCATACTGCTGATGTAAATCACGGTAGTCCTGCAACAGAATATGGATGTCCAGATTACCGTAGTGCTTTTCCGCAAAGGCCTGCTGCTCGGCGGAAATGGTCACGCCATGAACGGTGACGCCATAGTGCTGCGCCGCATAAGCCGCCAGCCCGCCCCAGCCGCAGCCGATGTCCAGCAGCGTCATGCCCGGTTGGAGTTGCAACTTATTACAAATCATGTCCAGCTTATCCCGCTGGGCATCGCATAGGTTATCGGCCCGCTTCCAGTACCCGCAGGAATATTGCATGTAGGGATCAAGCAGGTGACAGAACAGGTCATTGCCCAGATCATAATGTTCTTTCCCCACGATCCAGGCGCGTTTCCTTGACTGGAGATTGGTTAGCCGGGCGATGGCAATGCGCAGAATGTCATTAACGCGGGACGGCATTTTTTCATCGAGATGGGCGCGCAGTATTCGGTGAAAGAACATATCCAGCCTGTCGCAATCCCACCAGCCGTCCATATAGCTTTCTCCCAGCCCGATGGAACCTTGTTGTAATACTCGTTTGAAAAACGAAGAGTGGTTAACATGAATATCCCAGGGTTCCGCACCGTTAATGGTCATGCCGGATTGGGTGAGCATATCGTCTGCGATACGAAGCCATTCGTTCTTATCATCGCAGCTATTGACCGCGCATATATTACTCATAGTCTCTTCCTGGTTTAACAGTGAATCGCGTTGTTATCCGCTAACAGTAATAGATCTCTTTGCCTTGCATAAAAGCAGCGTTGCTGCCTTCCGCCTGATTCAGGTCATTGCGTACTGATTGTGGGGGTAAGGAAAATTAATGATCCTGGATATAAGCGGGATGCATCGCCAGTTTCCTGTTCTTTTTGAAATCTCAAATAGGGATGATTTATTATCAGGTAATTGCACCGGCCTGTATTATCATGAAAGGACAATTTATGTCGATTAGCGGCCATACCATACCCTTCCCGTTTCCCACTTTATGAGGACGCGATGATTCAGCTTGTTGCGGCTCCTGAGCGGCTGACGCTGCCTCGTTCCGTCTATTTCCGCACCTGCCGGTGGGGAAAAGGCGTACTCGTCGAGCAGCATCAACACCCGTTTGTCGAATTTCTGTACGCGCGCGAAGGGGGGATGCGGGTAGAAATCGAGGGAAGGACGCTGATTGTGCCGGTTTTCTACGGCATATGGATCCCGGCGAACGTGCCGCACCGCGTTCTGACCACCAGCGACGTGCTGTTGGAAAGCCTGTATATCGAACAGGATTTCGTGGCGATCAATCACAATAGTTGCCGGGTGGTGCAGATCAGCAGCTTCGTCAGAGAATTCATTCATTATGCGACAGAGCATGTTCCGGAACAGTATGACAGCGCCGGGGATGACGGCATGCTGGTCAACGTGCTGATCGCGCAGATCCAGAAACTGCCGGATGCCGGTTTTTCTCTGCCATGGCCTGGCTCTCCGGCATTGATGCGGGTATGCCGGGAAATTCAGGAAACCCCGGATGAAGGACACAGTATTGATCAGTGGGCGGCCAACGTCGGGATGTCGGTACGCACCTTTTCACGTCGTTTCAAAAAAGAAACGGGGGTAGCCTTCAGCGAATGGAAAAAACGGATGCGGCTGTTGGAGTCGGTGATCATGCTGAAAAATAATTGCAGCGTAACCCAGGTGGCTTTGGACCTGGGCTACTCCAGCACCGCATCTTTCTCCTATGCCTTCCGGAAGATGTTCGGCGTACCGCCGACCCGTTATTAGACGTAACCAGCCTTTCCGGCGGCGCGGAATACCGCCGATGCATGTCGTATTCCGCCGCGTCCCGCCCATTCAGCCATATCCGCCTTCGATGCTGCTAGGCGGCGCCATCATTCTGGAACGGGTTTTTGTTCTGCCGAAAGATCCATTCACGGATCGGCTCAATCGTGTACGCGATGCGCCAGGTGTTCCGGTGCCCGCTGGCGCCTTCCGCTGACTGATTTTCCGGGATGACGGTGCCTTTGCGGAAGGTCACGTAATTGATCGGACTGCCCTCGGCGTCTATTTTCTCGAAAGCGGCGCGGAATTGCTCCGGCGTCCAGGTTCCATCCCAGACGGCGCGGCTGATTTTCGCCCCGTCTTTTTCCAGCGCGGCCGTGATGGCGTTCTGTCCGGGATAAGCCTTATTGTCATCCTGTGAGACCAGGATCCAGAGCTTCTGCCGGGCGAGCGGTTTCACCAGCGCGGGCTCCCATTGGCCTGCCACCAGGAATGACGCGGCGAAGAACGTCGGGTACTTGATGTCCATTGCGATCGACATCATACAGCCGCCCGACTGGCCGGTGGTGTAGAGCCGGTTACGGTCGATACGGTATTGCTCCGCCAGCGTATTGATGAGATTGATGGTGGTGTCCAGCATATCGGATGTTTGCGAATCGTCATCAGCGATGATTTCGGCATATTGGGGCGCCAGAACGAAGCATGGCCGTTTGGCCTGATCTTCAGGGCTTGCCCAGACTACCGCGCCCAGCCCTTGATATAGCGTGGTTGGCGTCACGTCACTGGTTGCTCCGGCATCGTGCATGAACAGCACCAGCGGATAGGATTTTCCTGCGTCATAATCTTTCGGCACGAACAGGTTGTAGCGAAGTTTCTTGCCTGTCTTCGGGTCGTGGAATTCCAACTGCTGAAAATCGTCAACGATCAGATTCTCGACCTTGGTCGTTTCCAATCCCTCGGTACTTGCGGGAATGGTATGACCGTCGCTCATCGTGACGGGTCCAGACTGAACGACCCTGGCGGCGGCAGTTTTGTAGATAGTGTCATAGACCGGAATATCACCCGCCTTTCCGGGGCCCATGCCGCCAGAGGATTGCTTGCGATCTCCATTCTGCGACTGCACTTTCTCAGCAAGCAGGGCATTTTTATCCTCGGGCGACAGCGTAATGATGACGAAACGGCCTTCCGCTGCCCGGCCGGCGAAATCGGCTGAGGTGCTGGCAAACACGCCGGTGATGACGCGTCCCTCAACGTTGAAGCTTGCGGCAGACAGTTCCGCGCTATTGACTGGCGCATCGTACTCCACGGCGATCCCGGTCAAGCGGATTCCATCGCCGGATACCTGCGTAATGGCAGTCGCCCCTTTTGCGTACCGGGCGCCGTTTCGTGCAAAAACAGGCGCATTAATCGCAATCAGCGCGCCGGCGCATACGCCCATGATCAGGAAGTCTCGACGTGATGGCATTTTTAATCCTCTTTAGTTTTCGATGTGTCCATTTGCTTCAGTTTGCTGATTATTGCAGCGGCCGCAGCCTCAGCCGCACCTTTTGCATACGGTGAGCTCCGTGCTTCGTAAGTGAATCGGTCGTAGCTTTGTGAATCGGGCATATACTTGGCGGCGCCATCGACCATCGTTGCCACCAATGTTTGCCTGTATGGCGAGTCAGCCCGGATTTGCGCGCCAATGCTTGCGGCAAGTTCAGGCTGCATACCGACCAGCGCCATGTCGCCGATACGTATCAATACGACCGGAACGGTCTGCTTCTCACCAATTTTGTAGTCGAAGGCGCTGACGGGACCGACTGGCTTGTTGCTTGGAGAAAAGTCCTGTGAGGTTACTTCCACACTCTCACGTCGTATGTCCAGCGCCGTTGCGGGCTCCATCACGATGTGCCGGGCGACGCGAACGACATCTGCACCGAGGCGCTCACCGAGCAGATCCACCAGTATGAGGCCCGCTTCGTGGAGGTCAATTTGACCGACGCTGCCGTCTTCGTTAACGACATGCCGATTTGCCTGAAGATAAGGCGCCTGATCGCCCGCCGCACCGACGAGGAATAACGCGACTGCGTCTGAACCATAGTGCGTTTCGACATAACGCGCCGCCGCCCCGGCCAGATCGGCGGAAATCAGCCTTCCGCCTGTTTCGCGCTGTGAACCGTCGGTGATCGAGGATTGCACCGAAAAGTTCATCAGGATCGCCAGAGGCTTGCCGTCGAGGCTATCGACGCGTAGCACGCCGAGGAAGGGATCGGTGAAACCCGCTTCGTTAGCTCCCAACCACCATCCGTGCGAGGTGGGCGCGTCGCGGTTGATATTCACCCGGCTCGTGCCGGAACCGAAGCCCAGGCGCGCGGGCTGCAAGGTGGCGATGGCTTGCGTCGCCGCGATGCGCAGCGCGGTCTCGAAAGCGCTGCGCATCGCATCGTTGCGTGCGGTATCCGTACCAGGCGGCGCCTCTCCGGCCGAAAAGACGTGTGGCGTCGAGAAGGTGTGACTGGCGCAAATGATGGCATTCTCAGCCGGAACGCCGGTGATGGCGGTAAGAAGCGACTTCATGGCGGTAATGATTTCTTCCGGAATCGACGTCAGGTCAATGACAGTGACGCACATCCGCTTACTGCCGTCATCCAGTAAAAGAACGCGGGCGGCAAGCGGATCGTGTTCGCCGACAAATCCGTCCAGGGGATAAAGGTCGTCGGAAAATACGATATTAGCCCGACCGGCACCGGCTCTGAGTTTCGCCATATTCGTTGTGCCGGCATTCGTCGCGATAGGCCGGAGCAGCGCTGAAATGCCTATTCCAAGGCCGGTTATCAGGAATTCTCGTCGTGATTGCATATTGACTCTCATCTCATCTTACGCGCTGGCCTGGGGCTATTGTTCAACATAGAACGCCCACGCGGCATAGCGATGGATTAGTTTACCCTGATTGCAGGGAATGGAAAAATGTACGGTGCAGAAGGCGACGTTTCCGGCGTGAGACAGCCGATAACCGGTGTGATATTGTTGATTTTTATGGCGCGGGTTCACCGTGCTAATCCGTGCCCCCTTTAAAGCCGGGGACCAATTCATCCGGTCAATGGAGAAATTGATATGAAACAACACCAATACCGCATTACCATTGAGCATCTTGCTGATAAAAATGGTGTTCCTCCCGTTGAAGACAAGCAACTTCAATTCGAGGTGGGGAATCATGATGATATCTTCGCTATTGTGGAACGAATGCGCCAACGCAGCGATTTTGACGAAGCCGCGGCAACGGCGTTTGCTGTTGGATTGAAACTGTTTGGCGAGGTTATGATGACCCATCGCAATCATCCATTATTTGCCGAATTTTCCCCGCATTTTCGTGATTTCATGCAGGCCCTTAAAAAATAATACGCCGATAAGGACCTCTGAATCTCTACAATTATTGCCGTTTAATCCTGCTGAAAAATTGGCGATTTCAAATAGATATCCAGCCTTCTTCTCTATTAGCGATCATACTTACACCCGTAGATAGATCAAAAGAGGAGCAAAAATGGGCTTTCTTGGCTGGACTGCCGTAACCGGCGGTTTATTACTGCTGATGTCGCTGGCGTCGGGTTGGATCAAGCGTGGTCCGATAACGGTGTTTGCGATTTATCTGGCGGCGGGGGTGTTATGCGGGCCGTGGGTGTTAAATCTGCTGCGGGTGGATATTGCCGCTCATGCGGAGCTGACAAAAAATATCACTGAAATCGCCATGGCCGCTTCGCTGTTTATTACCGGTCTTAAGCTGAGGCTGCCGCTAAAAAGCCAGGGTTGGCGTATCGGTCTGCGGCTCGCGTTTCCCGGCATGCTGCTGACGGTCGCGGGCGCGGCCCTGGCGGCGCACTATTTTACCGGACTCTCCTGGCCGCTCTCACTGGCGTTTGGCGCGATTGTGGCGCCTACCGACCCGGTCTTGGCCAGTTTAATCTCGGTTAACGATGCCAGCGATAATGACAACCTGCGCGTCTCGCTTTCCAGCGAGGCGGGAATGAATGACGGCAGTGCTCTGCCGCTGCTGATGCTGGCGGTCCTGCTGCTGACCACGCCGGGCGGCGTATCGCTGGCGGCGTTCGGCCAGTGGGCGTTGGTGGACGTGCTGTGGGCGATTACCGCCGGGGTGGGAATCGGTTTCGCCATGGGCCGCTTTGTCGGCCAGTACGCCACGCATCTGCGCCATACCCATCAGGACGTTGCGCCGAACGATTTCCTGGCGCTGGCGCTGATTGCCCTGAGCTATGCCGCCGCACAGGCGCTGGATGCGTCAGGATTTCTTGCGGCTTTTGCCGCCGGCGTCGGGCTGCGCCGGGCAGAAATGCGCGTAGTCAATCGTCAGCCTGCCGATGAATTTTCCGACAGCGACAACCGCCCTCCCGCCGAGGTGATGGTCAATCCCCATATCCGTCACGAACCGGGCGAAACCAATCCCACCAGTTCAGTTGGGTTAGTGGTGGGGGATGCCCTGTCGTTCGGCGATATGGTGGAAAGACTGTTTGCCGCGGGGATCATTATCGTGCTGGGCATCACGCTGGCTCAACACTGGGATCCGGCCGGTCTGCTGATGGGCGCTTTGCTGTTTCTGATTATCCGGCCGCTGTCGGTATGGATTGCCACTATCGGTATGCAGGCGCCGCGTGAGCAGCGGCTGATACTGGGATGGCTGGGCATTCGGGGGATCGGCAGCATTAACTACATTGCCTGGGCCTATACCCACGGACTGGCCGGTGACGAGGTAACAAGAATGGCTGATATGGCCTTTACGCTGATCGTCGCCAGCGTGGTGGTGCATGGCATGTCGGTGACACCGCTGCTCAACTGGCGACAGACCAAAATCACCGCCCGGAAGCGCGATAAAGACTGATCGGCAACGGTCCGCTGCATTTTCCCTTCATCCCCTTCACCAAACAACAGCCTCACCGGCGGCAGGTCGCATCGCCACCGCCGGGCAGGCGTAAGCGTCATGGCAAGAGTGGATTGAATGACGGCGTGGCTCAAAGCAGGCTGATGATCCACATCCACAGCGGGAGAGTGACCATCGACAGCAGCGTAGAAAGGCAGATAGCCGAACTGGCGACCTGGCTGTTTTCCAGCGAGCGCGCAAAGCCCAGCACATTGACGCCGGAGGGGTTGGCGGCCATCAGCACCAGTACACTGCGCGGCATGCCGCTGATGTTCAGCAGCATGCAGGTCAGCAGCACCAGCAAGGGCATGGCGGCCAGCTTGGCGAGCGTGATGCCGACCACTAGCGCGCTGGGACGCAGCCGATAGCCGGAGAGGTTGGCGCCGAGCACGATAAGCGCGCAGGGCAGCGCCGCCTGAGCCAGCCAGGTCGCCAGTTTCATGCTCCAGCCCGGCAGCGTCAGATTCGACAGATTGACCGCCGTTCCCAACAGCAGACCGACGATCATCGGATTGGCGAGGCTGGCGACCAGAATGCCGGGTTTGAACGGCTCGCTGCCAGCGAGGCTGTCGTAGAAGCTTTGAGCGCTGAACAGCAGCAGACTATGCACGGCGAGTACGGTGAACAGCAGTATCAGACCGTCGTTGCCGAACAGCCCCGCCACCATCGCCAGGCCGATCAGGGCGTTGTTGGCGAAGGATGCGGTCAGGCCGAACGGGGTGGGATATCCCAGACGGCGATGGGCGAACAGGTTGACCACGGCGAAAATGAACAACGCCGGCACGAAATACGCGGCCAGGATCTTGATGTTCAGACCGTCATGCAGCGGCGCGTTGATCATCCCGGTGAACAGCACCATCGGCATGAACAGTTTGAAGGCAAGGCCGCCCAGCGCCTTGTTGGCGTGGGGATCAAGCGCGCCACGGCGGGCCAGAACATAGCCCAGCATGATTAGCAGGAAGACAGGCAGGATCGTTTGTGGAATGGCCACGGCGGTAGACTCCTCAGGAAGTGGGCAAATCATATTATTACCGGGTCATTTCCCTGCTGTCAGCGCAACATTCGGCTTGTTTATGTCATTGGCATACTAATTGCTATGGTCATATAACCTATTGTTAAGCGTTCGGCGGTAGGCGGACGCCATCAATTTCACCGAGGTATGTCGAATGCAGTCGCTCAATCTGCGTCAGATCGAAGTTTTTCGGGCGGTCATGATCACCGGTTCGATCAACGGTGCCGCGCAACTTCTGTATGTGTCTCAGCCGGCCGTCAGCCGGATGCTCTCCCACACCGAGGCGCGTATAGGCTTTCAACTGTTCGAACGGGTTAAGGGGCGATTGTATCCTTCGCCGGAGGCGAGATGTCTCTTCACCGATGTTGAATCGGTCTATCGCGATATTCAGCGGGTCAACACCACATTGCACAATCTGGTTCAGCAGCGTCATGGCGTGCTGCGCATCGCCAGTAGCCCCAGTCTGGGGCATCAGCTGGTGCCAGATGCCATCGCTGCTTTCCGACGGTGCAACGAAGACATCCTCGTCAGCCTGGAATGTCTGCGCCATTCCTTGTTGCGCGATCGTCTGCTCGACCGGCAGGCCGACTTTGGGATTTCGCTGTTTCCTATCGATCACCCCAATCTGCGCGCCATCCCTCTGAGCTACATCCGGGTGCTGGTGGTATGTCCGGAGGATCACCCGCTGACCCGCATTTCGGCAAACGAGCTGCCCGAGGCGCTGGCGGATACCGCGTTCATCGGCTATGCCTCGGATACCCCGTTTCACAGTTTCATGAATCAGGCTTTCGAGCGCGTGGGCCTGCCATATCGGCCCAGCATTGATGTCGATTCTCCCCACCATGCCTGCGCACTGGTTAAAAACGGCACCGGTTTTTCCGTCGTCGATGAAGTTTCCTACCGGGCGTCGGGTTCGGAGCGTATGGCGGTGCTGCCGATCCTCAACGAAGAACGCCTGACCATCAGCCTTGTGCACCTGCGGCGTGAACCTCTGGCGCAATTTGCGCAGGTGTTCGTCGAGCATCTGCGCAGCACGCTGAAGGACGGCGGTTTTCACCTGTTCAATCTGGATTAACATCAGGTTAATCAAGACCGACATATTGGCATACGACATATAAGGTCGAACCTCCCACAATGAACCCTACGCACTGCAAAGGTTTGCCGACACCGAGTCGGTCTTGTGGAGGATATGGCATGCGCGAAATCGTTATCGGCGGCGCCCAACTGGGGGCGATCCAAAAAAGCGACTCAAGAGAAAGTGTGGTCCAGCGCATGCTGGCGTTACTGGAACAGGCCCGGCAGCAGGCGTGCGAACTCGTCGTATTTCCCGAACTGGCCCTGACTACCTTCTTTCCACGCTGGTATATGGAAGATCAGCGGGAAGTCGATAGCTGGTTCGAGCGTGAAATGCCGAATGACGTGACGCGTCCGCTGTTCGATTTTTCCCGCGGACACGGTATCGCCATCACGTTCGGTTACGCCGAACTGACCCCCGACGGACACCATTACAACACCTCGATCCTGACCGATCGTCAAGGCAACATCGTCGGCAAGTACCGCAAGGTACATCTGCCGGGGCATGTCGAGTTCGATATCCACCGGGACTTTCAACATCTGGAAAAACGCTATTTCGAACCGGGCGACCTCGGTTTTCCGACCTGGGAAACCGAGGGCACCGTGATGGGCATGTGCATCTGCAATGACCGCCGCTGGCCGGAGACTTATCGCGTCATGGGATTGCAGGGGGTGGAACTGATCACGCTGGGCTACAACACGCCGTCGGTGAACGCGCAGAATCGCGGCGAAGGCGAAGCGCAGCGGCTGTTCCATTCCGAACTGTGCATGCAGGCCGGCGCGTACCAGAACGCCACCTGGGTGGTCGGCGTCGCGAAGGCCGGGGTCGAAGATGGCTTTCCGCTGATGGGCGGCAGCGTGATCGTCGATCCCAACGGTTTTGTGGTCGCCAGAGCCAAAGGGCAGGAGGATGAGCTGATCGTCCATCGCTGCGATATGGATCTGAGCCATTTCGGCAAGAGCACCATCTTCGACTTCGCGCGTCACCGGCGTATCGAACATTACGGCATCATCACCCGCCAGACCGGCGTTAAACGTCCCTGATCTGGGGGAGAGCATGAGCTGGCCGTGGTTGCCTGAAGGTTACGGCCCGGGCGCCCGGCGTTATCTCATGGCGTAGCACCACACAGCAAGTCCCGACACCACACGTTGCTATTTTGAAGGAGTGTTGAGAATGAAAAAATATCCATCCCGTTCCCTGATCGCCTGTCTGCTGTTGCCGTTCAGCCTGAGCGCTGCCCTGTACGCCTCACCCGCTTTGGCCGCGGACAAAACCCTGCATGCGGTGATGTCCTCATCCCTGCGCGTGCTCGATCCGATCGCGACCACCGCGCAGATCACCCGCAATCACGGCTACATGATTTACGATACCCTGATCGGCATGGACGAGAATTTTGTGCCCAAGCCGCAAATGGCCGACTGGACCGTTTCGCCAGACGGCCTGACCTACACTTTTACGCTGCGTGACGGTCTGCTTTGGCATGACGGCAAGCCTGTCACCGCCGCGGACTGCGTCGCCTCGCTCAATCGCTGGGCGCGGTATGACGTCGGCGGGCAGTTGATGATGAAGTACACCGCCAGCATTACCGCCACCGACGACAAAACCATCACCCTGACGCTGGCCAAACCTTTTGGCTACGTTTTGCAACTGTTGGCCAAGCCTTCGTCCGTGGCGGCGTTCATGATGCCGGAGCGGGTTGCCAACACGCCTGACGGCAAAATGATTACCGACTACACCGGTTCCGGCCCGTATAAGTTTGTCGCCGGCGAATTCGATCCCGGCAATCTCGTGGTCTACGAGAAATTCCAGCAATACGTACCGCGCCAGGAACCGGCGAGCGGCACTGCGGGCGGCAAAGTGGTCAACGTCGATCGCGTGGAATGGATCAACATGCCGGACCGTATGACGGCGATCAACGCGCTGTCCTCCGGCGATATCGATTTCATCGAACAGTTGCCGATCGATTTGCTGCCGATGGTGCAGGCCAATCCTGACCTCAAATCCGGGATCCTGAGCAAATTGGGCGCGATGACCGGTGGGCGGATGAACTTCCTTTATCCGCCATTCGATAATCCGGACATCCGCCGCGCCGCACTGCTGGCGATGAACCAGAAAGACGTACTCGACGCATTGGTGGGCAATCCGGAGTACTTCAAGCAGTGCGCCTCGGTGTTCGGCTGCGGCACGGTTCTGGAAACGGAAGCGGGCGGCGAGTCGCTGCTCAACGGCGGCGATCTGGAAGCGGCCAAAGCGCTGTTGAAGAAGGCCGGCTATGACGGCACGCCGGTGGTGATCATGCAGCCGACCGACGTACCGAGTCAGGCGCCGCAGCCGGTAGTGGTGGCGCAGGCTCTGCGCAAGGCGGGCTTCAAGGTCGATCTGCAACCGATGGACTGGCAGACGCTGGTGTCGCGTCGGGCCAATCAGAACCCGCCGTCGCAGGGCGGCTGGAATCTGTTCTTCACCTACTGGAATGCGGAAACCATCTGGAACCCGGTGGTCAATCCGATGCTTGACGGCGGGGGACAGAAAGGCGCCTGGTTTGGCTGGCCGACCGATCCGAAAATGAACGAACTGCGGGTGGATTTCGCTACCGCAACCGACCCGGCCAAACAGAAAGCGATTGCGGAGGAGATTCAGAAACGCGCGATGGATCAGGTCAGCTATATTCCGCTGGGCCAGTTCTACGACGTAGCGGTCTGGAGCAGCCGTATCAGTCACCTGATGACCGGACCGTCCACGGTGTTCTGGAACGTCGAGAAAAGCGACTGATTACTGTGTGATGAATGTCTGCGGAGGTTCCTAATGCTTGGTTACTTCATTCGCCGCGTGCTGGCGGCGATCCCGGTGATGCTGGTGGTGGCGCTGTTTGTCTTTCTGTTACTGCGGCTGTCACCGGGCGACCCGGCGGCGATTATCGCCGGCGACATGGCGACTCCGCAGCAACTGGAGGCGATTCGCGAAAGCCTGGGCCTGAACCAGCCGCTGTATCAGCAGTTTTTCGTGTGGATCGCGCAGCTGTTGCAAGGGGACTTCAGCACGTCCCTGATGGCCAACACGCCGGTGCTGACCATGATTGGTCAGCGTCTGGAGCCGACCCTGAGTCTGGCGCTGGTGGCGATAGCCTTCACCATTCTGATTTCCGTGCCGCTGGGCGTGCTGGCGGCCTGGAAGCACGGCAGTTGGATTGACAATCTGGTGATGTCTTTGTCGGTGCTGGGTTTTTCCGTGCCGGTGTTCGTGATCGGCTATGTGCTGATCACCGTGTTTTCCCTCGAACTGCGATGGTTGCCGGTACAGGGATTTAGCAGCATCACTAACGGCGTGTGGCCGTTCGCCCAGCGCATCGTGCTGCCGGCATTGACGCTGTCGTCGGTGTATATCGCGCTGGTGGCCCGAATGACCCGCGCCAGTGTGATCGAAGTGCTGGGGGAAGATTACATCCGTACCGCCCGCGCCAAAGGACTGGCAGAGATTCACGTACTGTTCCGGCACGCGCTGCGCAATGCGATGATCCCGATTCTGACGGTGATCGGCACCGGTTTCGCGCTGATGATTTCCGGGGTCGTGGTGACCGAAAGCGTGTTTAACATTCCCGGGTTGGGACGCCTGATTGTGGATGCCGTGCTGGCCCGGGACTACCCGGTGATTCAGGGGATGATCCTGCTGACCAGCGGGGTGTATGTCATCATTAATTTGCTGATCGATTTGTCGTATGCGATTAGCGATCCGCGTATTCGTTATTGAGGGCATGGGCATGAGTAAACCGGTTTCTCTGACCTTGCCAGCGCCCCGGAAGCGCCGAATCGTACTGGCGCGCGTGCCGCTGACGGCGGTCGTCTCGCTGATTGTATTGGTGCTGATCGTGACCATGGCGATTTTCGCGCCCTGGATCGCCAATCACGATCCGGTGGCGCTGTCTCCGGCGTTTCGTCTGAAACCGCCCAGCGCCGAATTCTGGCTCGGCACCGACGCTTACGGACGCGATCTGTTTTCACGCATCGTCTACGGCGCGCGTATCTCGCTGATTGTGGGTCTGGGGGTGACGGTGATGAGCGTGCTTATCGGCCTGCCGCTGGGGTTGCTGGCGGGCTATTTCCGGGGTATCGATGCATTGCTGATGCGGGTGATGGACGGTCTGATGGCGATCCCCGGCATCCTGCTGGCGATCGCCATCGTTTCGCTGAGCAGCGCCGGCATCTGGACCGTCATGGTCGCCATCATGGTGCCGGAGATCCCGCAGGTAGTGCGTCTGGTGCGCTCTCGGGTGCTGTCGGCCCGCGAAGAGCCGTTTGTGGAGGCCGCGGTGCTGATGGGCACCTCCAGCTTCAGGGTTCTCACCCGGCACCTGATGCCCAATACGCTGGCGCCGCTGATTGTGCAGAGCACCTATATCTGCGCATCGGCGATTCTGACCGAAGCGATTTTGTCGTTTCTCGGCGCCGGCATCGGCACCGAAATTCCGACCTGGGGCAACATCATCGCCGAGGGTCGCGTGTACTTCCAGCTCAAGCCTTCGCTGGTGCTGTGGGCGGGTCTGGCCCTGTCGCTGTGTATTTTGTCGATCAATCTGTTGGGCGACGCGGTGAGCGATGCGCTTGACCCGCGCCTGAAGAAAAGGGGGGCCGCATGAGCGAACGCCAGAACGACATCCTGTGCGTGGACCGCTTATGCGTGAATACCGCGCAAGGCGTGCCGATCCTGCAGGATATCTCATTCGAGATCCATGCCGGGGAGACGGTCTGCCTGGTGGGCGAGAGCGGCTCGGGCAAGTCGGTCACGTCGCTGACGACCCTCGGTCTGCTGCCGAAAGACGCGCTTGCTGCGGTGAGCGGACGCATCCTGCTGGACGGAGAAGATGTCCTACAGGTCAGCAACGGTCGGCTCAAGGCGTTGCGCGGCAGCCGTATGGCGATGATTTTCCAGGAGCCCATGACGGCTCTCAACCCGGTGCTTACGGTAGGGCGGCAAATTGACGAAGTGTTGCAAACGCATACCGAACTGAGCGCCCCGGCGCGCCGTGAGCGGGTGATGAATGCGTTGGCGCAGGTGCATCTGCCGGATATCGAACGCGTTCATGACGCCTACCCGCATCAGCTCAGCGGCGGTCAGCGCCAGCGCATCATGATCGCGATGGCGCTGGTGCTTGAGCCTCGCCTGCTGATCGCCGATGAGCCGACCACGGCGCTCGACGTGACGACTCAGCAACAAATCCTCAAACTGATCCGCGAACTCCAGCAACAGCACGGCACTGCCGTGCTGTTCATCACCCACGACATGGGCGTGGTGGTGGACATCGCCGACCGCGTTTGCGTGATGCGTCAGGGACACATTGTTGAGTCCGGCACCGTGCAGCAGGTGCTGTCTCAGCCGCGGGAGGATTACACCAAAGCGCTGCTGGCCGCGGTTCCCAGTCTCGCGCCCAGAACGGCGCGTCGTGAGGCGGCCAGCGCGCAGGTGGTGCTCGACGTCGTTGAGCTGGGCAAAACCTATCCGGCCTCCGGTGGCGCATGGTTCGGATTCCGCAAACGACGCGAGGGCACGCGTGCGGTACATGACGTGACCTTCATGCTCAAACGCGGGCGAACGCTGGGTATCGTCGGTGAGAGCGGTTCCGGCAAGTCAACGTTGGCCCGCTGTGTGATGCGTTTGCTGACGCCGACCGACGGCGCGGTTCGGATTACCGGCAAGGATATTTCCGAGCTGACGACGGCCGGGCTAAAACCCCATCGCAAACGCATCCAGATGATCTTTCAGGACCCCAACCGGTCGCTCAATCCGCGCATGACTATCGGCAAGAGTCTGGTGGAAGGCCCCATGAACTACGGCGTGTCGTTCGCTCAGGCCTGGGCCCGCGGTCAGGAACTGCTGGAACTGGTCGGGCTGCCGGCTGACGCCATCGATCGTTATCCGCATCAGTTTTCCGGCGGGCAGCGGCAACGCATTGCGATTGCCCGCGCGTTGGCGATGGAGCCGGATGTGATCGTCGCCGACGAAGCCGTGTCGGCGCTCGACGTCTCGGTGCAGGCGCAGGTGCTGCAACTGCTGGACGATATTCAACAGCGTATGCAGGTCGCCATTTTGTTCATTACCCACGATCTGCGGGTGGCGGCGCAGGTCTGCGACGACGTGCTGGTGATGCAGCACGGTCAGGTCATTGAGTATGGCCCGGCGGGCGATGTGCTGGCTAATCCACAACAGCCTTACACTCAACAATTGATGGACGCGGTTCCCGGCAAGGGCTGGGATTTCACCGCGGGCCGGAGGATGTGATGATGGCATTTGACCTACTGTTTTGCGGCGTCACCGTGGTCGATGGCAGCGGCGCGGCGCCGTATACCGCCGACGTCGCGATCGTCGGCGAACGGATTGCCGCTATCGGCAATCTCTCCGGGCACGCGGCGCGGCGGGTGATTGCGGGTGCCGGGCGTTATCTGATGCCGGGCTTTATTGACGTACATACTCACGACGACACCAACGTTATTGGTTCTCCGGACATGCTGGCCAAGATTTCTCAGGGCGTGACCACGGTAATTGTCGGCAACTGCGGGATCAGCGCCTCGCCGGTGACCCTGACGGGCGCGCCGCCGGATCCGATGAACCTGCTGGGCGGTCAGGATGCCTTTATTTATCCGACCTTCGGGGAGTATGCCGACGCGGTTGAACGCGCCTGCCCGAGCGTCAACGTGGCGGCGCTGATCGGCCACACGGCGCTGCGAGCCAACGTGATGACGCAATTCGATCGTCCGGCGACGGCGCAGGAGCTGGAACAGATGTGCGAAACGCTGGAAGGCGCGCTTAACGCCGGCGCCATCGGCCTTAGCTCCGGGCTGGCCTACACCAACGCCAAACAGGCCCCCGCGAAGGAAATGCAGCGGCTGGTGGACATCGTCGGCGCTCATGGCGCGCTGTATACCACGCACATGCGCAACGAACACGACGGCCTGCTGGATTCGCTGCAAGAGTCGTTCAGTACGGCTCGTCGCGCCGGCGCGGACCTGGTGATCTCCCATCTCAAGTGCGCCGGCGCGGGCAACTGGGGACGTGCGCCGCTGGCGCTGGCCGCGCTGGAAAAAGCCGCCCGCGAGCAGCCGTGCAACTGCGATTGCTATCCCTATGCGGCCAGTTCCACGACGTTGGACGCCTGGCGCGTCGATGGAGAGATGGAAATCTTTATTACCTGGTCCGAGCCGCATCCGGAGATGGCCAGACAGACGTTGAAAGAGATTGCCGAACAGTGGGGCGTCGATCAATGGCAGGCCACCGAGCGCCTGCGTCCGGCCGGGGCGATCTACCACATGATGAGCGAAGACGACGTGCGCAAGATTTTGGCGCATCCGCTCTCGATGGTGGGATCCGACGGTTTACCCAACGATCCCAATCCTCACCCGCGGCTCTGGGGCACTTTCCCGCGCGTGCTGGCCCACTACTGCCGCGACCTGCAACTGTTCGATCTGCCCGAGGCGGTGCGCAAGATGACGGGGCTGTCGGCCGCACGTTTTCGTTTGCAGGATCGGGGCGTGGTGCGCGAAGGGGCGTTCGCCGATGTAACGCTGGTCGATATGACGAAGATTCAGGACGTCGCCACCTACAGCGACCCCTGCCGGCAAGCGCCGGGCATCGATCTGGTGGTGGTCAACGGCGTGGTGAGTTACGAAGACGGGCGCGTGTCAGGACGTCAGGGACGTTTGCTGAAGCGCCGGCCCGCCTCTGGCGCGGTGTGAGAGCGCGAGAAAGCACTAACGAGCCGCCCGTGTCAGAATCTGCACGGCCGGCTGGCGTTGAAGCCAACGAATGCGCGTCACCATCATGATCGCGGCGGCGGTTAATCCAATAATAAATCCACACCAGAAACCCGCGGGCCCCATGCGGGGAACCACATGGTCAGTTAACGCCAGCAGATAGCCGCTCGGCAGCCCCAGCACCCAATAGGCGGTAAAGGTAATATAAAAGATTGACCGGGTATCTTTATATCCGCGTAACACGCCGCTGCCGATAACCTGTATGGCGTCAGAGATTTGATAGATCGCAGCCAGCAACATCAGGTATGACGCCATGGCGACGACGTCAGGATCCTGATTGTAGAGCAGGGCGATAGGTTCCCGTAACAGCGTGGTGAATATTGCCGTGCAGGAAGCCATGACCACGCCTGTCATGAGCCCGGTATGTGCGGCGATACGGGCGAGTTCGGTGGAGCCTTCCCCCAGTCGATGGCCGACGCGAATAGTTGTGGCGACGCCAATAGATAAAGGGAGAACGAACATCAATGAGCTGAAGTTCAGCGCGATCTGGTGGCCGGCGACATCCACGACCCCGAGCGGAAGCACCAGCAGTGCAACCACGGCAAAGAGCGTGACTTCAAAGAACATCGCCAGCGCAATAGGCAAACCGAGGGAGAACAACCGTTGCAGCGCCCGCCAGTCTGGTCTGAATCGCGATTGTTGCAGCTTGATATCGCGTAACCAGGCGGCTTGCCGGGTATAAGCCATCATCAACAACATCATGATCCAATAGACTGACGCCGTGGCCACCCCGCAGCCGACGCCGCCCAATTCAGGCATGCCGAATTTACCGTAGATAAAAATGTAGTTGATGGGAATGTTGATTAAAAGTCCGATAAAGCCAATGACCATACCCGGTTTGGTTTTTGATAATCCTTCGCACTGGCTGCGCAGAACCTGATAGAACAGGTAGCCAGGCACTCCCCACAACAGCGCGTGCAGGTAACCGATCGCTTTTTCCGCCAGTTCCGGCGATCCGTCATTCATCAGGTTAATGGCATATTCGCCTTGATACAGCACCACCATAATAAGCAATGAAACGAGCAGCGCCAGAAAGAAAGACTGTTGAACCTGATGCGCAATGCGCTCCCTGCGGCCAGACCCATTCAACTGCGCCACAACCGGCGTCAGGGCCAGTAATAATCCATGACCGAAAAGAATGGCGGGCAGCCAGATGGAAGTACCGACGGCAACGGCAGCCATATCCGTAGCGCTGTAGGAACCCGCCATAATGGTATCAACCACACCCATGGATGTCTGAGACACTTGCGCAATAATGACAGGAATTGCGAGCGCCAATAAATTGCGCGCCTCTGACAGATACTTCTGCACGGACACCTTCCTCGAATCGACTGACAGATAGCGGGATAATTAAACGTGGATGAACATAATCATGTCGCTGACAGGACAAGGGCGTTATTGTAACGACTTGCCAAAAGTAAACCAGAGTGGAAAGAGGTAAATTCACAAATGTATAGTGATCCTCAATATGTCCACTAAGTATTGGGAATGAGGTTTGGTTTTCATCTGAATATCATGCACACTGCTCGACAGGCATTGATACGCTTCATATTTCAAACTGCGGGTGGGCTGGTGTTTCTTTCCCGCTACTGTTCGGTCTTTTATTTACATCATTTTTTAAGAGGCAAGCCGTATGTTTACCGGTATTGTTCAAGGCACCGCGCCGGTGGTGTCCATTGATGAAAAATCAAATTTTCGTACGCACGTGATCAAACTCCCTCCTGAACTGCTGCCGGGGCTGGTGCCGGGAGCCTCCGTGGCGCACAACGGTTGCTGCCTGACGGTGACGGCGGTAAAGGGGGATTGTGCCAGTTTCGATTTAATGAAAGAAACATTGCGATTGACCAACCTTGGCGAAGTAAAGGAAGGTGACCGCGTCAACGTTGAACGGGCAGCCAAAGTGGGCGATGAAATCGGCGGTCATGTCATGTCTGGCCATATTATCTGCACAGCGGAAGTGGTGAAAATTCTGGTATCGGAAAATAACCACCAGATTTGGTTCCGCCTGGCCGACGAAGCGTTGATGAAATATGTGCTGCACAAAGGCTTTATCGGTATCGATGGAATCAGCCTGACGATTGGTGAGGTCACCCGCAGCCGTTTCTGCGTGCATTTGATTCCGGAAACGCTCAATCGTACCACGCTGGGGCAAAAGCGTCTGGGACATCGCGTGAACATTGAAATTGATCCGCAAACCCAGGCGGTGGTGGATACCGTAGAACGCGTATTAGCCAGCCAACAGAAGAACGAACCCGTTAGTGAAGAATAAGCAGTCGCTTCGCAGAACAAGCCGTTCGGGAATCGTTTCCCGGCGGCTTGCTTTCAGCAGATTTTGACTAGCGCGGAACGCGTAACCCGCCTTCGATGCCACTCGGACTGAAAAGCACCTGCCAGAGTTGGATATTCCGTGCACGGAAGGCGCCGGCACAGGCATTCAGATAGTAACCGAACATACGACGGAAACGGGCGGAATAGCGTTCGGAAAGCTGAGGCCAGCCTTGCTGAAAACGCCCATGCCAGGCCATTAGGGTACGGTCATAATCCGCGCCGAAGTTGTGCCAGTCTTCCATCACCATGTAAGGTTCGCTGGCCTGGGCAATATGACGCACAGAAGGCAGACAGCCATTGGGGAAAATATATTTATCCGTCCAGGGATCGAGCTGTGAGTCGGTTTGATTCGCGCCGATAGTGTGTAACAGAAACAGACCGTCAGGTTTAAGATTCTGGCTGATGACGCGGAAATAGGTGTCGTAGTTACGCGGACCGACATGCTCAAACATACCGACGGAAACAACCCGATCGAACTCACCGGCAAGGTCGCGATAATCCTGCAACAGAATGGTGACGTCCAGATCCTGGCAGCGCTGCTGCGCCAGTTTCTGCTGTTCGCGAGAAATCGTTACGCCGCATACGGATACGCCATAACGGCGTGCGGCAAACTCCGCTAGCCCGCCCCAGCCGCAGCCGATATCCAGCAGCGTCATTCCCGGTCTGAGCTGTAGCTTCTCACAGATCATCTCCAGTTTGTCTTCCTGCGCCTGCTCCAGCGTTTCGGCTTTTTTCCAGTAAGCGCAGGAATACTGCATGTAGGGATCGAGCATCAGTGAAAACAGGTCGTTTCCCAAATCATAATGTTCTTTGCCAACAATCCACGCCCGCCTTTTCGATTGCAGGTTCATCAGGCGGGATGCGGCAATGCGCAAAATGTCTTTCAGATGGCGCGGCAGCTTATCATCCAGTCTGGCGTGCAAAACGCGGTGGAAAAACATATCCAGCCGTTCACACTCCCACCAGCCATCCATATAACTTTCACCCAGCCCTAATGAGCCTTCACGCAATACGCGTTTAAAGAAATCCGGGTTTTTCACTGCGATATCAAACGGACGGGAACCATTGATTTTGATATCGGCCATACTCAGCATTTCATGCACAATATGGAACCAGGACAGGTTATGGCTATCCAGTTCCTCTATATACGATGAACTCATAACTTCTCCCTACCTTGCTGTCGATCGTGCTCAGCAAGGAAAACATAGACAATTTTTACCCATAGTCGATATCGGTGGAATTTTCCCATCGTCTAGTCTCTGAATGGTCAGAGGAAAATGCAGAAGAAAAGCACAAGCCGGTACGCAAAAAATACGTAGGGGCACTCATCCTTAAGGTCAATCCGTGCCGTCCGCTGGTACGCAAAATTTAAGGATAGTGAAGAAAAACAAAAAATTCAGTTTATGTAATAACCGCATTTAGTTTATGACTGCTTCAGCCGGGGGACAAGTATAAATTGGCTGAAGCAGTATCAGGGCGCACGCAATAGCCGCGTGGCATAAGAAAGTCATTTGTTATCAGGAATAGCGGCGATAATCGCGGAAAGGACCATCCGCCACGGAACGGCGTTCAATCAGCGTCGGGTAGACCTCGATAACCTGCGCATCTTCGCGTTTGCTGGTGATTCGGTCCAGCAACATCGCGAACGCGGATTGTCCCAGACGTTCTTTGGGCTGGTGAATGGTGGTGAGCGCCGGCGTGAAAAAGCGGGCATGGCGGACGTTATCGTAGCCAATGACCGAAATATCCTGTGGAACACGCAGTCCCAATTCATCGGCTGCACAAATTGCGCCCATCGCCATGATATCGCCGCCGCAGAAAACGGCGGTGGGTCGGTGTTTCTGTGACAGAATCTGGTGCATGGCTTTATAGCCGGATTCCGGCTCGAAATCGCCCTGTACGATCCACTCATCGCGTACTTTGATGTCCGCTTCGTTCAAGGCTTTCAAAAAGCCCAGATAGCGGCCACTGCCGGTGTTACGTTCCTGAATGCCGGGAATAGCACCAATATCCCGGTGACCGCGTTCGATCAGATACCGGCCTGCCATATAGCCGCCTTCAAAGGCGTTATCGATAATGGTATCGGTAAAATCGCTGTGCGCCTGTCCCCAGTCCATGACCACCATTGGAATGCTGCGATAGTCTTTCAACATGGCGAGTAAGTCTGGCGGATACTCCGCACACATGACCAGTAAGCCGTCCACGCGTTTTTGGGCCAGCATGGAAAGGTAGGCTCGCTGTTTGTCGATGTTGTTGTGCGAGTTACATAAGATCAGCGTGTAGCCTTTCGCGTAGCAGCTGTTTTCAACGGCTTCGATAATCTCGGCAAAGTAGGGCGCTTCACTTGATGTTGCCAACAGCCCGATAGATTTGGTGTGGTTGACTTTTAGACTGCGGGCGACGGCACTGGGTGAATAATGTAACTCTTTAATCGCCGCCCTCACGGCAGCCTTGGTCTCTTCGGCGACGAAACGTGTTTTATTAATCACGTGCGATACGGTTGTGGTCGAAACGCCGGCACGTTTTGCCACATCTTTGATCGTTGCCATCTAAAAATGACTCCTGGACTTACCTGTTACAGTCGTAAGTATATTGTTAATCGTTTGCCTGCGCGTAAAGTTCTTCTCCCTGGCGAAAAAACAGGATGTCAGAAGGAGAATGCCGAATGTTATACCTGAGGGGACAAGGTTGACGTTTTTCGACCAGGACGCAGCGCTATCATAAACAGCGGATTTTGTCCGATTTGCCACGAAAGTGGAAGCGGTAATTTATACTATTAGTGCGGCATTGGTACGAGATTTTTCATTCAAATTATGGAAGAATCAAAGCAACCATACAATTTGTAGTTTTAAACCACCGTTCGGTTTTGAATCCCAAATGATGGTCGCGCATTTATTCTCATAATTTGGATGCCATACAAAAGGAGAGACTTATGGATACAGACCTGAAGATGTCATTACTGACAACGGCTGGCGCGCTGGCGATGATTATCGTATTCAGTTTTGTCGCGGTACTGAACTGATTGGCGCCCGGCCTCCCGTTTGTTTAGTCAACCCATCCGTTCAGATACGGTACGGTACTTAAACCGTGTCTGAACGGGTGACAACTAGCGAATCGTTTGTGGCGTAACAACTCTGCGTGCGCCGACATAGTGATCCTGCCAGTAATCTTCACTTAATTTACTGATACGTATATCCGATCCTGAACGTGGCGACTGAATGAATTTGCCATTCCCCAGATAAACCCCAACGTGATCCGCAGCACCGCGATTATTGATACGGAAGAAAACCAAATCGCCGCTTTCCAGCTCGTTTTTCTTGATAGGGGCGGCATCCCGCAAGTGGTACATTTCGTTAGCGGTGCGGGGAATCTGAATTTTAACTACGTCTTTATAGGCGTAATAGACCAGTCCACTACAGTCAAAACCGGTAAAAGGAGAGGTGCCTCCCCAGTGATACGGTTTTCCTACCTGACTCATCAACTTATTCATCGCGGTTAATTTGGCATGCTGGTAACGTTTTTTATGGGTTGCGCTCAAGGCCAGTCCTTTATCCGGCTGTTCTTTTTTACTCGTTTCCGCTTTGTCTTTTAGACCTGATTTAAGTTTGGCATGGGTGGACGCCAGTTTCACATTACTGTCGGTGTTTGACTTTTTGCGCCCTTTTTTGACCAGCGTCGGCGTGGCATGTTGGGTTTTTGACGAGGGTTTTTCCGCTAAATGCTTTGCCGTGCTTGTGGTTGTCTGGGGTTTAGCGTGTCCGGTATTGGCGGCATCCGGCTTTTTGCTTTTTATTGGCGTTGGCGTTTTTTTGTTGCTCTTCGTCGGCTTGCTTTTCTTGTGATCGCCCTCAATAACACTTTTCATGCTGGTTTTACGCGGCGATGAATCGGGGGTATTGGGAGTAGCCTGAGCCAGGTTCAGGAATAGATTACTGAAGAACAATATAAAAAGCGTAATAAATAAGCGCATGATAAAAATGACCGAATATGATCCTTAAATCGCTCAATCAATCCGCACAGTATTCCCGAAAACGGCAGGATAAAAAAGTGGGAATGACTGCTTTATTCATACAGAATAGTGAAAAAACGTTAGCAATTGTTTTTTCGGTGGATTTATCATCGTTTTCTGCTGCTGATTTCATCAGCGCGATGTATCTCTGTGAGCATCGCAATCAATGACGGCCGTGCCGGTTGTCTCATTTCTGACCAGAGCGGATCTGGTATTTGACGATTCAGACTGAAGCCTGAAATCTGCTGAGTCGCGCGGCGAAAATAAAACCCTACAAAAAATGGTGTTTTTTTGTGGCTATGGCCCTCGGTACAATATAATTGAGTAGATAGCGCTGTAATGGCACATCTGACAGAAGCTCGTGGTTAATGCATATGATGTTAGCCATCCTATAAGGTTTAAGGAAGCAAGAGAATGACGACGACAACAATTGAAAAAATTCAGCGTCAGATCGCTGAAAACCCGATTCTGCTGTATATGAAAGGTTCACCTAAGTTGCCGAGCTGCGGCTTCTCCGCTCAGGCAGTACAGGCGTTGTCAGCTTGTGGCGAACGTTTTGCCTATGTCGATATTTTGCAGAATCCGGATATTCGCGCTGAGTTGCCCAACTACGCCAACTGGCCGACTTTTCCGCAACTGTGGGTTGATGGTGAACTGGTCGGCGGCTGCGACATCGTGATTGAAATGTATCAGCGCGGCGAGTTACAGCAACTGATTAAAGAAACCGCTGAAAAACACAAGTCCCAGCCGGAAGATCAGGCATAATTACCACGGGTGCACCACGCACCCGTTACTTTTTATGGCGGGCGTCCTTGCCCGCCACCCTTCGGGCATCGCCAGCGACGTTGAAAAACGCGCCAGCGTTTTTTGCTTAACTGGCCTCAGACTCGGTTTCTGACGAGTCTTCATTCAGAGCCACAGGCCATCCTCCCAGACGTTTCCAGCGGTTCACCAACTCGCAAAACAGCAGTGCGGTCTGATTGGTATCATAGAGCGCAGAATGGGCCTGGCTTGAGTCAAACGCGAGACCGGCGGTAAGACAGGCTTTCGCCAGGACCGTCTGTCCCAGCACCAATCCGCTCAGTGCCGCGGTATCAAAGGTAGCGAAAGGGTGGAAAGGGTTGCGCTTCAGGCTACAGCGCTCGGCCGCGGCCATCATAAAACTGTGATCGAATGTTGCATTGTGTGCGACGATAATCGCCCGGTTACAGCCTTGATCTTTTATCCCTTTACGGACCATTTTGAAAATTTCATGCAAGGCTTCATATTCGCTGACCGCACCGCGTAAGGGGTTGGTGGGATCGATGCCATTAAAAGCCAGCGCGGCGGGTTCCAGAATAGCGCCTTCAAAAGGTTCTACATGGAAATGCAACGTTTCATCCGGCTGTAACCAACCATCCGTGTCCATTTTTAATGTTACCGCAGCGATTTCCAGTAATGCATCGGTTTTAGCATTAAATCCGGCGGTTTCAACATCAATCACTACCGGATAAAACCCACGGAAACGACCACTCAGGGCGTTCAGGTCATTTTTATCAGCCATTAGTCTCTTATCTTTAGCAAAATGCAGCGCGCATTATGGCAAATTTTGGCGAGAGATGCAGTATACCCTGCTTATTTGACGCGGCAGCGCCGGGGGACGGCGGGGTAATGTGCGGCAAGGAAGGCAGGTGTCAGTCTGACACCTGCGGTTATCTTCGTGGATTAGCGACCGATGCCCTGACCGGAGTGGGAATTTTCGATCAGTTCGATTTTGTAGCCATCCGGATCTTCAACAAAGGCAATAATCGTGGTGCCGCCTTTTACCGGACCTGCTTCACGGGTGACATTGCCGCCAGCCTGACGAATGCGCTCGCATGTTGCTGCGACATCATCGACGCCGAGTGCAACGTGCCCAAAGGCACTCCCCAGATCGTAACTATCAACGCCCCAATTATAGGTTAATTCAATGACCGCCCCTTCGCTTTCTTCGGTATAACCGACAAAAGCCAGCGTATATTTGTATTCGGTATTTTCACTGGTGCGCAGCAGGCGCATACCCAGAACCTTGGTGTAAAAATCGATAGAGCGTTGTAAATCGCCAACACGCAGCATGGTATGAAGTAAGCGCATAATTTCCTCGATTGGCTATTGTAGTTAACCGCAACAGGGCGGATAGGAAAGTCGACAGAATGGAAGTATAGCGTTGCCGGTATGCTGAGTCCAAATCATTGGCAGGAAAGGTATCGGCAGTTGATGCCGGGCCATTTCGGACTTCATGGCGCAGACCAAACGTGAGATATTCAACCGGCCATGCACAGGATTTTATGCCGTTATTGAGTCGCCGAAGCGTTAAAAAGGGGTGAACAAACGATGGGAAAGGGCGTTCAGGACCTATCGCCGTGAAGAAAAATCGTCAGAAATAACAATGCTTACCTAATTATTTTTATGGTTACCGATAGCAGGGACTTGCCAGCGGGAGAGAACAAGGCTTCAATAAATAGAGTTGTAGAAGGAGGTTCGGTGCCAGAGCAACTTGAACTTTTTGTCGTCCCCAATCCTTGTCGTGGCGTTTGTCAGTCTGATGAACGTGGATATTGTCGCGGTTGCTTTCGTAGTCGCAACGAACGTTTTAGCTGGGGCCAAATGAGTGATGTGCAAAAACAGGAAGTGTTGCGTCTTTGCCGGCAGAGAATGAAACGTCTGCAACGTACAGAGAAAGTTGTATTACCAGTAGAATCGCAGCAGCAGTCTTTATTTTAAATTGCCAGCTAACGTTCACTTAATAAAATAAGTCCGAGATCATTTTTAAAAGGCTTTTGTTTGGTAGTATTCCTTTTACTACAACGATAAATGCTATTTTCCATTTTTATAAATCAGAATTGATTGCAATCCAGGGATATAACTTAGCACGCTAATTATAAGGAGATGTGATGGAATTGCCATTAGGATCTGATTTAGCTCGTCTGGTGCGCGTTTGGCGTGCGCTGGTCGATCATCGATTAAAACCGCTGGAATTGACCCAAACGCATTGGGTGACGCTGCATAACATATATCACCTGCCGCCTGGTCAATCACAGATTCAACTGGCTAAAGCGATAGGAATTGAACAGCCGTCATTAGTCAGGACATTAGATCAACTGGAAGATAAGGGATTGATTACCAGACACGTGTGTTCACATGATAGACGCGCTAAACGTATTATGCTTACCGAAGCCGCCGAACCGATTATTCAGGCTGTCAATGACGTAATTAGCCATACCCGTAACGAAGTATTATTCGGCATCACGCCTGAACAGGTTGATGAATTAGCCTTGCTGATTGCACGGCTGGAACAAAATATATTGGCCCTGCATGAAAATCAGGTTTAGTGAAATTTAGGTATTAGCAGTCAATCCCGGAAACATTATCGAGATTATTATTGATCGTTTTTACCGGAATTGGGTTATTGACGGTAATCGCCACGGCAAAAGTGGCGATTACCGTTATGGATTAGCGGGGAGAGACGGTAATGCTGCGGCCGTTGCTTGCCATGGCAACGCGCTGGCCTGCGCTGAATTTCGTGTCACCCTGTTTTTGAACGACCATAATGGTGCTGCCGTCGTCCTTACGGATTTCCAACTCGATACCTTGAGTCCGGTTCATGGCGCCTGTCGCGCTTTGACCTGCTACGCCGCCGGCCACTGCGCCTGCTGCGGTTGCCAGACTACGGCCGGAGCCCCCGCCGATGGTATTCCCCAGAAAACCACCCAGAACCGCGCCGCCAAGCGCACCGATGACGTTGGAATCTTCACCTGCCTGAATTTGTACCGGGCGCGTTGAGACAATAGTACCGTACGTGACCGTCTGCACCTGTTTGGCTTCGGAGGCGCTGTAGACATCTCCTGAAAGCGTACTGGTATTGGCGCAGCCAGCCAGTGTGATACCAGCCAGAGTAACCACAAGTAAACGCTTCATCATAATAAAGACTCCTGTAATGGCAAATATGTCGGGAAGGCACGGCCTTGGCCGACGAATGTTATACCGATAAATTATGGTCTGGCTCAACATCCCATTCCACTCTTTTTACGCTTTTTTGCAGACTATGCTAGTGCACTTCAATTAGATGTAAACAAAGAGCGAAATTTTGTTAAATCGGTTTTTTGTAGCAAATATTATCAATCCGTTGTTTTTCAACAAAAATGCAACAGGGATGGCAAAAACACAAAAAATTTTAATAATTCAGCCTGTTACCATGCTATTTTTGTTACCGCTATATTTCCAATCGCCATTCTTCTTTGCCCCTATGGGGAAAAGGTCATGAAATGAGATCAGGCAGATACATTGGTGTCATGTCAGGTACCAGCCTTGACGGCGTCGACGTCGTGTTGGCGGCTATTGACGAACACACGGTTGCGCAACAGGCCAGCTATTGTCACCCGATGCCACAGGATATCAAAAAAGCCATTCTGGGCATGTGTCAGGGGCAGAGGGTGACGCTCTCCGCGCTGGGACAGCTGGATACCCGTTTGGGAATACTTTTTGCCGAGGCGGTGCTGGCCTTGCTCAAAGAAACCGGACTGAATCCGCAGGATATTACGGCCATTGGTTGCCACGGACAGACCGTCTGGCATGAGCCGAACGGTGAAGCGCCTTGCACGTTGCAGATTGGTGATAATAACCGTGTCGCCGCGATGACCGGGATCACCACCGTGGGGGATTTTCGCCGTCGCGATCTGGCCTATGGCGGGCAGGGTGCGCCACTGGTGCCGGCGTTCCATCATGCGTTGCTGCAACATCCTGTGGAACGTCGGATCGTTCTGAATATTGGCGGTATCGCGAATATGTCGTTGCTGGTGCCGGGGCTTGCCGTTCGGGGCTATGACACCGGCCCGGGTAATATGCTGTTGGACGCCTGGATCTGGCGCCATTGCGCCCAGCCTTACGATAAGGACGCGCAGTGGGCCATATCAGGGCAGGTTAATCTATTGCTGTTGCAACGCATGATATCCGATCCCTATTTTTCTCAGCGCGCGCCAAAGAGCACGGGGCGTGAATATTTTAATATGGGCTGGCTGGAACGAAAACTGGCCGGTTTACCCCCGCTATCCCCGCAGGATGTTCAGGCCACATTAACTGAGCTGACCGCCGTGAGCGTGGCAAATCAGGTACTGTTAACCGGCGGTTGCGAACGCCTGCTGGTGTGCGGCGGCGGTGCCAGAAATCCTCTGATTATGTCCCGGCTGTCTGCCCTGTTACCGGGTATTGAAGTCAGTACCACCGATGAATTCGGCGTGAGTGGCGATGACATGGAAGCGCTGGCGTTCGCCTGGCTCGCCTCGCGGACGTTATCCGGGTTGCCCGGCAATTTGCCATCGGTTACCGGAGCCAGTCAGGAAACGCTGCTTGGCGCGATTTATCCGGTCATGATGGATTAATCGGATTTTGCTGAGATTTCAGTCGATCGCCTATTGTTAAACTGGCGTCAGAAAATGGGATATTACCGCGTGGTATGACATTTTTCTGACGCCAAAAACGGGCTCATGCTAAAAACGGGTTCATGCCAAAAACAATGGGAGATAAAGAGTGAAACGAGTGTTGACGGGGATGGCGCTGGTTCTGTTAAGCGGATGTAGCTACTTCACACCGGAACAGACGGAGGAAACGCTGCACTATCAGTGCGGCACGATGCCGTTGACGGTCACGATGCAGACCGGAGAAAAATCGTCGTCGCAGGTGAGTTTCCTGCTGGATGGCGAGCGCCATATTTTACCACTGGCGGTATCCGCTTCGGGAGCACGATACAGCGACGGAACATACACATTCTGGAGCAAAGGCAACCATGCCTTTATTCAACGGGGTGAACGCGTCATTGTTGATGACTGTACATTGAACTAACCGCCAATCGTCATCGTGTTTCTGCTGTAACGTTTTCCGTATCGATATCAAATCCGGTAGCTGCGCGCATTGAGTGTGTCATCGGCGGCGTGCGCTGCTGATTGAGATTTCTTGGACGTGGGCGCAAAATGATATTTACTATCCGCTTTCGAATCCGATATTGCTACAGCAGGACATTATGACACAGGAAAGTACGCCTTCCGGTAAAACCCCTCTTGTTCAGGACGCTGATATCGCCGACTTGCGCCGTGAATATACGCGTGGCGGACTGCGCCGCAGCGATCTGACCGATAACCCGATGGATTTGTTCGAACGCTGGCTGAGGCAGGCCTGCGACGCAAGGCTGGCAGATCCAACGGCGATGTCGGTTGCTACCGTTGACGAACATGGTCAACCCTACCAGCGTATTGTGTTATTAAAGCATTACGATGAAAAAGGGATGGTGTTTTACACCAATCTTGGCAGCCGCAAAGCGCTTCATCTTGCGCACAACCCTCAAGTCAGTCTGCTTTTTCCCTGGCATATGCTGGAACGGCAGGTGATGGTGTTAGGGCGCGCCGAAAAACTGCCGCCTCTGGACGTACTACGGTATTTCCACAGTCGTCCCAAGGACAGCCAGATTGGCGCCTGGGTTTCCAAACAGTCCAGCCGAATTTCGACACGAGGTGTGTTGGAGAGTAAATTCCTTGAACTCAAGCAGAAATTCCAAAATGGTGAAGTCCCGTTGCCAAGCTTCTGGGGCGGCTTCCGTGTCACTATTGACTCAATGGAATTCTGGCAGGGTGGCGAACATCGTCTGCATGATCGATTTTTCTATCAACGACAGGGTGAGCGCTGGCAAGTTGATCGTTTAGCGCCCTGATCTTGAAATATCCTCGTTTAATTCTGGCGCTCCTGTCGAGAGCGCTTTATCCTATGAAGTTTCGCACTATTAACGTTAGAAGAGCCTGATGAATAGGCAACTGCAAGTCGTCATGCCTTGCATATCACACTATATTTTTGCATAAAAATGGAGTTATCGATGGCGAGTAGTAACCTGATTAAACAATTGCAAGAGCGGGGCTTGATTGCCCAGGTGACGGATGAGGATGCGTTAGCAGAGCGACTGGCGCAAGGGCCAATTGCGCTGTATTGCGGCTTCGATCCTACCGCTGACAGCTTGCATTTGGGGCATCTGGTACCGCTGCTTTGCCTGAAACGTTTCCAGTTGGCAGGGCACAAACCTGTTGCGTTGGTAGGCGGAGCGACGGGATTGATCGGCGATCCGAGCTTTAAGGCGACAGAACGTAAGCTGAATACGGCGGACACCGTCAGTGAATGGGTTGAGAAAATCCGCCATCAGGTCTCTCCGTTTCTGGATTTTGACTGCGGTGAAAATAGCGCGATTGCAGCCAACAACTATGATTGGTTTGGCAACATGAACGTGCTCGATTTTCTGCGCGATATCGGCAAACATTTCTCTGTTAACCAGATGATTAATAAAGAAGCCGTCAAACAGCGTCTGAACCGTGACGATGTGGGGATCTCGTTTACCGAATTTTCTTACAATCTGCTTCAGGGGTATGACTTTACCAGCCTGAACAAGCAGTATCAGGTTGAACTGCAAATTGGTGGTTCCGACCAGTGGGGCAATATTACGTCGGGTATTGATTTGACCCGCCGCATGAACCAGCAGCAGGTCTATGGCATGACCGTGCCGCTGATCACCAAATCCGATGGCACCAAGTTCGGCAAAACGGAAGGCGGCGCAATCTGGCTGGATGCCAGCAAAACCAGCCCTTACAAATTCTACCAATTCTGGATTAATACCGCTGATGCGGATGTGTATCGCTTCCTGAAATTCTTCACGTTCATGAGTCTGGAAGAAATCAATGCGCTGGAAGAAGAAGACAGGAACAGCGGTAAGGCGCCGCGCGCGCAGTACGTGCTGGCCGAAGAAGTGACCCGCATGGTTCATGGCGAAACCGGACTGGCCGCCGCGCGCCGTATCACGCAGAGCCTGTTCTCCGGTTCACTACAAGATATGACGCAGGATGACTTCGCGCAGTTGGCGCAGGATGGCATGCCGATTACTGAACTGGAACGCGATGCCGATTTACAACAGGCGCTGGTCAGCGCAGATCTGGTGCCGTCACGCGGTCAGGCCCGAACGATGATTTCGTCCAATGCCGTAACCGTTAACGGCGAAAAACAGGCCAATCCTGAATATACTTTCAGTGAGTCCGATCGTTTGTTTGACCGCTATACGCTGCTGCGCCGAGGCAAGAAACACTATTGTCTGATCTGCTGGAAAGCATAAGAAAAACCAAAGGGAGCGTTAGCTCCCTTTATTCTGTTCGTCCGTTATCAAGGCGCAATTGCGCAGGCAAGGATTTAAGTCGTTTCTAATGAAAAACATACTTTCTATTCAATCACACGTTGTTTTTGGACACGCGGGGAATAGTGCCGCCGAATTTCCTATGCGTCGGATGGGAGCAAACGTTTGGCCGCTAAATACGGTGCAATTTTCCAACCATACGCAATATGGGCACTGGACGGGTTGCGTCATGCCCGCCAGCCATTTAACGGAAATTGTTCAAGGGATTGAAGATATTGACCGACTGAAGGATTGTGATGCGGTGCTGAGTGGCTACATTGGTTCTGCGGAACAGGGGGAGCATATTTTAGGCATTGTGCGTCGGGTAAAGGCGGCCAATCCTGATGCGCTGTACTTCTGTGATCCGGTGATGGGAACGCCCGAAAAAGGGTGCATCGTCGCGCCAGGCGTGTCGGAATTCCATTGCCGCCAATCGTTGCAGGCTGCCGATATGATTGCCCCGAATCTGCCGGAGCTGGAACTGCTCAGCGGCCATACCGTGCATAATGTGGAAGACGCGGTGGAAACGGCGCGGGCATTGTGCAGACAGGGGCCGAAAATCGTGCTGGTTAAACACCTCAGCCGTGCCGCTTATCGTGAGGACAGCTTTGAAATGCTGCTGGTCACGCCCGGTGATGCCTGGCATATCAGCCGCCCTCTGGTGGAATTTGAACGGCAGCCGGTGGGAGTGGGCGATCTGACCAGCGGATTATTGCTGGTGAATTTACTGAAAGGCGTCGCGCTGGACAAAGCGTTGGAACACACCACCGCCGCAGTTTATGAAGTGATGCTCATGACAAAAGAAATGGGTGAGTATGAATTGCAACTGGTAGCGGCACAGGATGGCATTGCTAATCCCCGTCACCATTTTCAGGCTGTGCGTTTATAACGGCATCCATTGCCTCAGGGAGGAGGCAATGGATTCTGAACAGGCAACAACAACGTGCCAGCGTTTTAGATTTTTTAGCCTTTCAACCGTTCGATTTTAAGCGCCATGGCGACAGACGGACGTTCGGCCATATGATCGAGATAGGCTGCCAGCGCGGGGTAACGGAACATATCCAGTTTTAATGACTGTGCCCAGCGCATGACGGTAAACAGATAGGCATCCGCAATACTGAAGCGGTTGGCGACCAGGTAATTCTGTTCGCTCAATACCAGATTGATATAGCGGAATTTTACCTGCAGATATTCAATTAACAGTTCTTTGTAGGTTTCGGGCGTACCGCGCCGGAAGATAGGGGCAAAACTTTTGTGTAACTCGGTGGCGATATAATTCAGCCATTCAATGGTGTGGTAACGCGCCATACTGCCCACCGGCGCAATCAGATTACAGTGCGGCACCAAATCTGCCACGTATTGGGCGATGGCAACGCCTTCGGTCAGTACGGAGCCGTCATCAAGCTGCAGCGCGGGGACAAGGCCTTTGGGATTGATCTGTAGATAATCAGTGCCGCGCTCGGTTTTTTTGGTGCGGAGATCCACTTTTTCAAGTTTGAACTCTAATTTGGATTCCAGCAGAACAATATGCGTAAAAAGAGAGCCGCTTTCGGGTTTGTAAAACAGTTTCATGAAAACCCCTTGATATTATTATTTTTCCATCAACTGATGTGAAATTTTTGTTAAATAAACGGATTCCGTATTTTTACTACAAACAGCGACATCAGGTTGTGAAGCGCCTTGCAAAACAGCTTTTGATGTATCAGTCATGAAACATTGAGCGTTACACCCGCTATTTTTTTCGTCGCTGGTAGCCGGCTATTACTCGTTCCTCCCTGGGTCCCGCACCTTAAAATTGATTGGATATAGCGTTACGTATATCGTCAAAATAGACATTATCTTTACTTAATTTATCGGTTACGAAAGTTTTTTTCCATTTTTATAACCCACCTCGCAATAGCATTTTTCAATAGTAAATGGCTATCGTTGCATTCATATCGTCTTGTTGCGAAAACGTTATATTTTGTTTGTGTTATCTTTAAATAAGACCGTATGTTCAAGCTGGGTATTAAATGACCGGTTGACACAGAATAACAATTCGCTAAGTCACCTTGGGAGGAAGCATGTCAGCTCATTTTCGCGATACTTGTCTGGCTGCTCTGACAGTTCGGCAGCAAACCTACCATTATTACAGCTTACCTTTGGCCGCTCAGCGGCTCGGCTCACTGGATAATCTACCCAAATCGTTAAAGGTTCTACTGGAAAACCTGTTACGCCATCTGGATGACGATACCGTCCGGCAGGAGGATTTGCAGGCCGTGGTTTCCTGGTTGAAAACCGGGCATATCGATCGGGAAATCGCCTATCGTCCAGCGCGTGTGCTGATGCAGGATTTTACCGGCGTGCCCGCCGTGGTCGATTTAGCCGCAATGCGCGCCGCGGTGCATCGTCTGGGGGGCGACGTGAAAAAAGTCAATCCGCTATCGCCCGTGGATCTGGTCATTGACCACTCGGTGACGGTTGATCACTTTGGCGATGAGCAATCGATGGCGGATAATACGCAACTGGAAATGGAACGTAATTACGAGCGCTATCAGTTTCTGCGCTGGGGACAAGATGCCTTTAGTCATTTCAGGGTCGTACCGCCCGGCACGGGGATCTGTCATCAGGTGAACCTGGAATATCTGGCAAAGACGGTCTGGTATGAAACACAGAACGATAAAACGATCGCCTATTCCGATACGCTGGTCGGGACTGACTCACACACCACCATGATTAACGGCCTTGGCGTGTTGGGATGGGGCGTCGGCGGTATTGAAGCGGAAGCGGCTATGCTGGGTCAGCCGATATCCATGCTGGTGCCCGACGTGGTTGGCGTCAAACTGACGGGTAAAATGCGCGAAGGCATCACGGCGACCGACCTTGTGCTGACAATAACGCAAATGCTGCGTAAGCACGGGGTGGTCGGCAAATTCGTTGAATTCTATGGCGACGGTCTGGATTATTTACCGCTGGCCGATCGTGCCACCATCGCCAATATGGCGCCGGAATACGGCGCGACCTGCGGCTTCTTTCCGGTTGACGCCATCACGCTGGAATATATGCGCTTAACCAATCGGAGCGAGGAACAGATTGCGCTGGTGGAAGCCTACAGTAAGCAGCAGGGACTATGGCGTAATCCGGGGGATGAACCCGTTTTTACCAGTCAACTGGCATTGGATTTGGGCGATGTGGAAACCAGTCTTGCCGGCCCGAAACGACCTCAGGATCGCGTGGCGCTGGCGGATGTGCCGAAAGCGTTTAAAGCGAGCAGAGAGCTGGACGTTAATACGGTAAAAGATCGTCTGGACTATGAAACATTTGCCCTGAATGGCGAAACCCACCGGTTGTATCAGGGAGCGGTGGTCATCGCGGCGATCACCTCCTGTACGAATACCTCCAATCCCAGCGTGTTGATGACCGCTGGCTTGCTGGCGAAGAATGCCGTTAAACGCGGGCTGAAGAAAAAACCGTGGGTGAAAACCTCACTGGCTCCCGGTTCGCGTGTGGTAACGGATTATTATGACAAAGCCGGGCTGACGGCATACCTTGATGCGCTGGGGTTTAATCTGGTGGGGTATGGCTGCACCACCTGTATCGGTAATTCCGGTCCGTTACCTGACGCCATCGAAACGGCGATCAAGAAAGGGGATTTAACGGTGGGCGCTGTGCTATCAGGAAACCGTAACTTCGAGGGACGTATTCACCCGCTGGTAAAAACCAACTGGCTGGCGTCGCCGCCGCTGGTGGTCGCCTACGCGCTGGCCGGGAATATGAATATCGATCTCACCACGGAGCCACTGGGTGAAGATCAGCTGGGGAATCCGGTCTATATGCGTGATATCTGGCCTTCCGCGCAAGAGGTGGCGAAAGCGGTATTGAATGTCAGCGCGGATATGTTCCACAAGCAGTATTCAGCCGTATTCGAAGGCACGCAGGAATGGAAAGATATCGAGGTGGACAACAACCCGACCTATCAATGGCCGCAGGATTCGACCTACATCCGCCAGACGCCTTTTTTCCTTGAGATGGGAAAAGAGCCGGAGCCGATAGAGGATATTCATGATGCGCGCATTTTGGCGATGTTGGGTGACTCTGTGACGACCGACCATATCTCGCCGGCCGGGAATATCAAACGTGATAGCCCTGCCGGGCGTTATCTGCTGGAGCGTGGCGTTGAGACCAGTGAATTCAACTCGTATGGTTCGCGCCGCGGGAATCATGAAGTGATGATGCGGGGGACGTTCGCCAATATCCGTATCCGTAACGAAATGGTGCCCGGTAAAGAAGGGGGATATACCCGTCATGTGCCTTCCCATAACGAGATGACCATTTACGATGCGGCGATGCGTTATCAGGAGGAAAACGTACCGTTGGCGCTTATCGCCGGCAAGGAGTACGGCTCAGGCTCCAGCCGTGACTGGGCCGCCAAAGGGCCTCGTTTGTTGGGGGTGCGAGTGGTGATTGCCGAGTCTTTTGAACGTATTCACCGTTCGAACCTGATCGGAATGGGGATTCTGCCGCTGGAGTTTGCGGACGGCGTAACGCGTAAAACGCTGCAACTGACCGGAGATGAGCAGATATCCATTACCGGATTAAATCAGTTGACGCCCGGCGCCACGGTCGATGTGGCGATTAAGGATAGTGCGGGGAATCGTTCGGTGATTAAAACCCGGTGTCGTATTGATACGCGCAACGAACTTACCTATTACCAGAACGACGGCATTCTGCACTATGTGATTCGTAACATGCTATAACCCAGCCTCGCTGACGCAGGTTTCCGCCTGCGTCAGATTGCTCCGTTTCCCGCATTAAATTATCGTTTCCGGGTATTGATTCTGGTTATTCTGTGGAATAAGCGGGCGATAAACCCCATTCGCCCAACGATAACAGGAGGTTATATGCCCGATGCCATAAGAAAACAGGTCGAAAAATCATTGCTGCTTGCCGCGCTGGCAATGGGCGCCGTTGCGCCGGCAGCAAGCGGACTTGCTGCAACCGTTCCTGCCGGTGTGGTATTGGCGGAAAAGCAGGAGCTGGTGCGCGCCAACGGTACGGAACCGGCGTCGCTCGATCCGCAAAAAGCGGAAAGTGATGTCGAGGCGAATCTCATTCATGACTTTTTTGAAAAACTGGTTTCGTTGCGTGATGACGGGACCGTTTCCGGCGGGCTGGCCGATAAGTGGGAACAACAGGGCCATCAGATCTGGACCTTCCATTTGCGTCCGGACCTGAAGTGGTCCGATGGCAGTCCGCTTACCGCCGATGATGTGGTCTTCAGTTGGCGGCGTCTCGCCGATCCGAAAACCCTTTCCCCCTATCAGTCCTATATCACCAGCATGTATGTGCGGAACGCTGACGACATCGTGGCAGGGAAGAAGCCGTCCAGCACGTTGGGTATCAAGGCGCTGGATCAGCAAACGGTGCAGATCGAGCTCGATCGCCCTTTGTCCTATTTCCTGTCGATGACCGGGCATTTTGCGATCGTGACGTTGCCGCAAGCGGCGATTGAAAAATATGGCGATAAGTGGACGCAACCGGGCAATTTCGTTAGCAGCGGTCCTTTTACCCTTGGCGAGTGGGTGGTCAATGAGCGGATTGTTGGAAAACGGAACGCACATTATTGGGATAACGCGCATACGGTGCTGAACAAAGTGACCTATCTGCCCATTGTGTCAAACACGGCGGAGGTTAATCGTTACAAAGCGGGAGAGGTGGACGTGACGTTCACGCTGCCGCCGCACCTGTTTAAATCGCTAAAGACGGAATACCCCGATCAGGTTAAGGTGACCCCGCAGTTGTCGACTTACTACTATAAATTCAATACGCAAAAACCGCCGTTTGACGATCCTCGCGTCAGACGGGCGCTGGATCTGGCGCTGGACAAAACCGTGATTGCCGAAAAAGTGCTGGGCATGGGGCAGGTGCCTGCTTATAACCCGCTGCCTCCCGGTATGGCGGGATATACCAGCGAGCAGCCTGAATGGGCGGCTTGGACACAGCAGCAAAGAAACGCCGAGGCGAAAAAACTGCTGTCCGAGGCGGGGTTTACCGCGGAGCGGCCATTAAAGTTCAACCTGCTGTACAATACGTCGGAGTCACATCAACGGATTGCAATTGCCGCCAGCTCCATGTGGCAGCAGGTGCTGGGCGTTGAGGCAACGCTGAAGAATCAGGAGTGGAAAACCATGCTGGACACGATGCGCATCGGTGATTTTGAGGTGGTCAGATCGTCCTGGGCGGCGGATTATAATGAGCCTTCCACCTATTTTGATATCTTGCGTACCGGGAACAGCAATAACCAGGGTAAATTCACCGATGCGCAATACGATGCCCTGCTGGATCACGCGGTCAACGCGGACACGTTAGCGGCGCGTAATAGCGACTATCATCAGGCGGAAAAAATTCTACAGCAGCAGGCTCCGCTGCTCCCTGTCTATTATTATGTGCGCGCGCAGCTGGTAAAACCCTATATCGGCGGGTTTAAGCCCGACCAGAGAGCGGATATATACAGCAAGGATATTTATATCATCAAACATTAAGACAGGATGAATGCCGGGATTCGCCTGGCATTCACGCTGATTTACGTATTATTTCGTATCCAGCAGATGACCCATCTTGGCGGCTTTCGTCGCCAGATAGCGCTCGTTCTTCGGATTACGGCCAACCTGCAACGGCACGCGTTCAACGATATTAATGCCTGCTTCATCCAGAATTTTGACTTTCTGCGGATTATTGGTCAGCAAACGGATTTCATCTACGCCCAGCAGCTTGAACATGTCCGCGCACAGGGTGAAATCGCGCTCGTCGGCGGCAAACCCCAACTGATGATTGGCTTCTACCGTGTCAGCCCCCAGATCCTGTAAGGCATAGGCCCGGATTTTATTCAGCAAACCAATATTGCGTCCTTCCTGACGGTGGTACAGCAATACGCCACGACCTTCTTCTGCAATATGGCTCAATGCGGCCTCAAGCTGGAATCCGCAATCACAACGCAGACTAAACAGCGCATCGCCCGTCAGGCACTCGGAATGCACCCGGGCCAGCACCGGGGTCGGCCCTGAAATATCACCATAAACCAATGCGAGATGATCGTGTCCTGTGGCAATTTCTTCAAATCCTACCATCAGGAAATCGCCCCAGGGGGTGGGTAATTTGGCATCTGCCACCCGTTTTAGCTGCATGTTATTCTCCAAAAAAGCAAAAATGCTGACGCGCATCCTACTGCCGGATGGGGGGATTGACCAGCAGGAAATTGTGGGGCAATCACTCGCACATTGACAGAACTGATAGCTATTTTACGCCATACTGACAGTTCATGCCGGTTTTTCTGATAGTATCGGGAAAAATTATTTTTCGGCATCATACTGAATTATAGGAAGAAATGATGTACGACATCACCAAAAGAACCACTGTTGGTGCGGCATTGCTGCTCATTATGCCGATCATGATTTGGGTAAGCGGATGGCAGTGGCAGCCGGGATATGGCGGTTTGTGGTTAAAGATTCTGTTTTGGACTACCGAAACGGTCACGTCGCCGTGGGGCGCGCTGACCAGCGTGGTGCTGAGCGTCTGGTTTTTATGGTGCCTGCGTTTTCGGCTGAAGCCTGCGCTTGGGCTACTGGTTATCATGTTGATTACGGTGCTCATCGGGCAGGGGGTAAAATCCGGCATTAAGGAATGGGTGCAGGAGTCGCGGCCTTTCGTGATCTGGCTGGAAAAAAATCACCAGATTGACGACCGCTATTTCTACTCTTTACCGCGTAAAGCGCGCGCGGAACTGGTCAAATCCCAGTTGAAAAATGAACAACAGATTCCCAAATGGTTGCGTCATCACTGGCAGTCTGAAACCGGGTTTGCTTTTCCTTCCGGCCATACTATGTTTTCTGCAACCTGGGCGCTGTTGGCCGTTGGGTTATTGTGGGCCCGTCGGCATTACAAAACCGTGATGGTACTCATGGTGTGGGCCAGCGCGGTGATGGGAAGTCGTCTGGTTTTAGGCATGCACTGGCCGCGCGATCTGATTGTGGCGATCCTCATCAGTTGGCTTCTGGTGGTGGTCGCCTGCTGGCTGGCTCAGCGCTGGTGTGGCCCGCTGTCGCTACAGCGGGAGGAAATCAGGGAACAGACCGCCGAGGATACCGCCAACAACTAACTTTCCCTGTCAGGGCGGGAAATGGTAATTTAATGGGGTTTATCGCCAAAATTTGGCATAATTCATCCGGTTAATGGGATATCACAGGAAAGAGAACGTGAAATATTTGCTGATTTTTTTACTCGTGCTGGCGATATTCATCATTTCTGTCACACTGGGCGCGCACAACGATCAGGTAGTTACGTTTAATTATCTGCTGGCGCAAGGGGATTACCGCGTATCAACGCTGCTTGCCACGCTGTTCGCGCTGGGTTTTGTTCTTGGCTGGATAATCTGCGGTCTGTTTTATCTGCGTCAGCGCATTGCGTTGGGGCGTGCACAACGTAAAATCAAGCGTCTGGAGCAGCAGCTTTCTGCCTCGAACGAGGAAAATGTGACGCCAGCACAGCCCGTCACCCACTAAGGAATCATTCTCTATGCTAGAACTGCTGTTTCTGTTGCTGCCTGTGGCCGCCGCTTACGGCTGGTACATGGGCCGCAGAAGTGCGCAGCAGGATAAAGATCAGGAATCTAACCGTCTGTCGCGTGAGTATGTGACAGGGGTGAACTTTCTGCTCTCTAATCAGCAGGACAAGGCTGTCGAGCTTTTTCTGGATATGCTTAAAGACGACAGCAATACCTTCGAAGCTCACCTGACTCTGGGTAATCTGTTCCGTTCTCGCGGTGAAGTTGACCGTGCTATCCGCATTCATCAGGCGTTGACAGAAAGCGCTTCCCTCACGTTTGAGCAGCGTCTGCTGGCAGTGCAACAGCTTGGGCGTGATTACGTGGCGGCGGGATTGTATGACCGTGCCGAAGAGATTTTCAATCAGTTGGTCGATGAAGACGATTTCCGGCGTAGCGCCTTGCAGCAGCTATTGCAGATTCACCAATCCACCAGTGACTGGCTCAATGCTATCGAAACGGCCGAAAAACTGGTGAAAATGGGTAAAGATGAACTCCGGGTGGAGATCGCGCATTTTTATTGTGAACTGGCGCTGCTTGCCATGGGCAGCGACGATCTGGACAAGGCGCTGTCGCTACTGAAAAAAGGGGCGGCGGCGGACGCACAGTGCGCGCGAGTTTCCATCATGATGGGGCGTATTTATATGGCCCGGCAGGAATATGGACGTGCGATCGATTCGCTACAGCAGGTTCTCGATCAGGATAAAGAACTGGTCAGCGAAACTTTGCCGATGCTACAGGAGTGTTATCAGCACCTGCGGGAATCTCAAAACTGGTCCGATTTTCTCAAACGCTGCGTCGAAGAGAATACCGGCGCGACTGCCGAACTGATGCTGGCGGATATTCTTGAGCAAGAGCAGGGAGCGGAAGTGGCGCAGGTTTATATCAACCGCCAGTTGCAACGCCACCCCACCATGCGCGTATTTCACCGACTGATGGATTTCCATTTGCACGAAGCCGAGGACGGCAGGGCAAAAGAGAGTCTGGTGGTCTTGCGCGATATGGTTGGCGAGCAGATCCGCACCAAGCCGCGTTATAGCTGCCGGAAATGTGGTTTTACCTCTCAGTCATTATATTGGCACTGTCCTTCCTGCCGCGCCTGGGCAAGCGTCAAACCTATTCGTGGATTGGACGGCCAATAAATATCGCCGTTCCATCATCCTTCCGCTATTGCGTATGTCATTCGTAAGGTGTTTTATTTCATTAGTTACAACATACTAATTGCTACAACAGATCACCGTTCCAGCCGCCTGCGGTGTTGATATCAGCCAAGCAGGAAAGTTCAGCATTTCAGTCAGCAATAGCGCATTGTGCGCATAGGCGGTGTGGAAGCGAAGCGCAGAAATCAACAACGTTAAGCATTAAAGTCGATGGGCATAAACAGGCGGCTGGGATTTCAACCGCGGGGCATGTAGAATGCGGCGGGAATTTTGGGACGCGATTAATGGTTTTGCTAAATCAAGAGGTGACATGTGACACACAAAAATCTGCAAGAAAATAGCCTGGCTTCTCCGATTATTGTGGCGCTGGATTATGCCGATCGGCAGGCGGCATTGTCATTTGTTGACCGCATCGATCCTCAGGATTGTCGTTTAAAAGTGGGCAAAGAGATGTTTACGCTGTTTGGCCCGCAGTTTGTTCAGTCGCTTCAACAGCGCGGTTTCGATGTTTTCCTCGATTTGAAATTCCACGATATTCCAAATACGGTCGCACATGCGGTTGCGGCGGCGGCCGAACTGGGCGTGTGGATGGTGAATGTTCATGCCAGCGGCGGTACGCGCATGATGATGGCGGCGAAAGATGCTTTATTGCCATTCGGTGATGATGCGCCGCTGTTGATTGCCGTTACGGTGCTGACCAGTCTGGAAGCAGAAGATCTGCGCGACCTGGGCATCATGACCAGCCCGGCGGAACAGGCGGAAAGGCTGGCGCTGCTGACGTATCACTGCGGCCTGGATGGCGTGGTCTGTTCCGCACATGAAGCGGAGCGTCTGAGACAGGCGTGCGGCGAGGGCTTTAAACTGGTTACGCCGGGAATCCGCCCTGCTGGCAGCGATGCCGGCGATCAACGCCGTATCATGACGCCGGCTCAGGCCCAGCTTGCGGGTGTGGATTATATGGTGATTGGTCGTCCGATTACCCAGTCCGCCGATCCGGCTCAAACGCTTCGCGATATCCGGGCTTCGCTGCCCGCCGGGGAGGCATAATGAGTAACGGCGATAACAGTCGTCTGGTGTATTCCACAGAAACCGGACGTATCAAACCGGAAGAAGAGAAGGTGGTTCGCCCGCAAGGTGACGGCATTGTTCGTATCCAGCGTCAGACCAGCGGACGTAAAGGGAAAGGCGTGTGCGTCATCAGCGGTATCGATCTTGATGATGCCGCATTGGATAAGCTGGCCGCCGAATTAAAGAAAAAATGCGGCTGTGGCGGTGCAGTCAAGGAGGGCGTTATTGAGATTCAAGGCGATAAACGCGATTTATTGAAACAGCTACTTGAAGCGAAAGGGATGAAAGTCAAACTGGCTGGCGGATAAGCGCTGTTTGGCTTGATGAGTGACAGCAGGCTCGGAGGAGTTAAGTAAGTCTGCTGTCAGAAAATTCGTTAGTCTACCTGACGGCCAATCAGGCCGCCGATGGCAGCGCCGCCCAACGTACCCAATGTTCCGCCATCGGTTAAGACGGCCCCGCCTACGGCGCCGGCGCCGGCGCCAATCGCAGTATTGCGATCGCGTTTAGACATGTTTGAACAGCCCGCCAGAGTAACCGCCAATGTAATGGCTAATGCGGCGGTAGCAAAACGTTTGTTTAATTTCATGTTTTTCCCCTTTTAACTCTCGGCCTCACGCTATTAAGTGAGGAAAATATCGTATAACAGATTTTTCACGGTATTAAATAATCATACCGCGCCTTCCGTTGCTTACCGGCTAGTATAATCATCGGTAAAAACCGCAACAGGTAAAAACTCTTAATTCCCGCACGTTTATTTAACGATAGCAACAATTGGTAAAATAGGTGATTTTTTGTCCATGCGTGCCGGGTTGTAAATTTTGAGTTGCAGCAGAACACCACCGGATCTTTAGCGATTTAGCCCATAGCGGCGCATGAGGGGGACCGCGAGAATGGCGTAATGGCAATGTCGCTGGGGGAGAGTTGATCATGTTGGAAGCGCTAAAAAAGCAGGTGTTGGACGCCAATCTGGCATTACCGCAGCATCATTTGGTGACATTTACCTGGGGCAATGTTAGCGCGGTAGATCGTCAGCAGGGCCTGATGGTGATTAAGCCATCGGGTGTGGAATATGCGGTGATGACGGTTGACGATATGGTGGTGGTGGAGCTGGAGAGCGGCAAAGTAGTGGAAGGGACGAAAAAACCGTCATCGGATACGGATACTCACCGTGTGCTGTATCTGGCGTTTGCCGATATTGGCGGTATTGTCCATACCCATTCTCGGCATGCCACGATTTGGGCGCAGGCCGGAAAAGATATTCCCGCCTGGGGAACGACACATGCTGATTATTTCTATGGCGGCATTCCCTGTACGCGTTTGATGACGGACGAAGAGATCAACGGGCGCTATGAGTGGGAAACCGGCAACGTGATTGTTGAAACCTTCCAAACCCGCGGGCTTTCCCCCGTGGATGTCCCTGCGGTCTTGGTCAATTCTCATGGTCCGTTTGCGTGGGGAAAAGATGCGGATAACGCGGTGCATAATGCGGTCGTGTTGGAAGAGATTGCCTACATGGGGATTTTTTCGCGCCAATTGACGCCCGAACTGGGCGATATGCAACAAACTTTACTGGATAAACACTACCTGCGTAAGCACGGTAAAAACGCTTATTACGGACAGTAGTCATTTATGCGTCATCACCAGATAAAAAATCCCTCCAGCGGAGGGATTTTTTATGTTCGATCAACAGAATAGGATTGAATGACTTCTGTTGAAACGCTTAACCACGGTGAGGTTCCTCCCGGAAAACAACGGGCGTTTCGTTCGCGGTTGGCGTACTGCTATTCATTGCCCGGCGAATAACAAAGAACGCCGAAATCAGCATGGTGACGGCGACCAGCATAAAGAACCCACACAGCGCCGCGTTAATCTGGTTGCTGAAAACGATGGTTTCCATGTCTTTAATGCTCTTGGCTGGCGCAATCAAGGTGCCTTGCTCGATACCGGCCGAGAAACGTTTCGCCTGTGCCAGGAAGCCAATGCTGGGTGTCTCGTGGAAAATTTTCTGCCAGCCGGCGGTCATCGAGGTGATGAACAGCCAGACCGTCGGTACGATAGTGACCCAGGCGTAGCGCTGTTTCTTCATCTTGAACAAGACCACCGTGCCGAGGATCAGCGCCATAGACGCCAGCATTTGGTTACCGATGCCGAACAGCGGCCAGAGGGTATTGATCCCGCCCAGCGGGTCAATAACGCCCTGATAGACGAAGAATCCCCAGCCGGCAACCGCGACGGTGGTTCCGGCCAGATTACCCAGCCAGGAATGGCTTTTACCCATGCCGGGAACCACCACGCCCACCAGATCCTGAACCATGAAACGGCAGGCGCGCGTGCCCGCATCGACGGCGGTCAGAATAAACAGCGCTTCAAACAGAATGGCAAAGTGATACCAGAAGGCCATCATTGCCCGGCTGTTAAAGATCTCGGTGATGATATGCGCCATCCCCACCGCGAAGGTTGGCGCCCCGCCGGCACGTGACAGAATTGAGCCTTCACCCACGTCGCGGGCTATCTCGCTGAGCGCTTCTGGCGTAATCACAAACCCCCAGCTGTTAATCACCTGAGAGGCATTTTCCACCGTTGTCCCGATTAAGGCGGCCGGGGAGTTCATGGCGAAGTAAATACCCGGCTCGATAACTGAAGCACAGATAAGGGCCATGATGGCGACAAAGGATTCCATCAGCATTGCGCCGTAGCCAATAAAGCGGATATGACTTTCACGCTCGACCAGTTTTGGCGTGGTGCCGCTGGATACCAGCGCATGGAAACCGGAAATCGCGCCACAGGCGATGGTGATAAACAGGAAGGGGAACAGGCTGCCGGAAAACACCGGACCCGAGCCATCAATAAAGCGTGAAACCGCAGGCATTTTCATTTCAGGCATGGCGAAGACGATACCTACCGCCAGCCCGACAATCACCCCGATCTTCAGGAAGGTCGAGAGGTAGTCACGCGGCGCCAGCAAGAGCCACACTGGCAGTACCGAAGCGATAAAGCCATAGATCACCAGTATCAAGGTCAGCGTGGTCCCTTCCAGAGTAAAGAGGGGTCCCCAGTATGGATGTGCGGCAATGTTGCCGCCATAAACAATCGCCAGCATCATCAGGACAAAGCCGATGATGGAGACTTCCGCAATTTTTCCGGGGCGTATAAAACGCATATAAACGCCCATGAACAACGCGATGGGGATTGTGGCGGCGATGGTGAACAATCCCCAGGGACTATCCGCCAATGCCTTGACTACCACAAGAGCCAGCGCGGAGAGGATGATAATCATCACGCCCAGCGCGCCCAACATGGTGATCACCCCCGCGAAAGCGCCCAGTTCCTGTTTGGCCATTTCTCCTAACGAACGCCCGTCGCGACGGGTGGAGATGAACAGCACCAGGAAATCTTGCACGGCGCCGGCCAGCATTACACCAACCAGAATCCAGATAGTACCGGGTAGAAAGCCCATCTGGGCCGCCAGGATCGGGCCCACCAGCGGACCGGCGCCCGCAATCGCCGCAAAATGGTGGCCGAACAGCACCCATTTATTGGTAGGGACGTAATCCAGTCCATCGTTATGCCGCTCCGCCGGCGTCAAACGGCGGTCATCGAGTTCAAAGACTTTTTTGGCGATAAACAAACTATAAAAACGGTAGGCAATGCTATAACAAGCCACTGAAGCAACCACCAACCACACGGCATTCACGTGTTCACCACGGCTTAATGCCAGCATAGCGAAAGCAGTGGCTCCCGCCAGGCCGACTAATAGCCAGATCACCATGCTCTTGACGTTATTCATAACAACGGCTCCTTCGTATTCAGGAAGAGATATAGCGCGAGTGTTAATGCAATTTAACAATAGTGTGTTTAAGGCCAGTGAGAAGGGAGAGTAATGAGAAATGTGAGCAACGATAAATTTTTGTAAATAAATTCAAGGAAACGTTCGGATTACCACGGAGCAATCGGCGGAAAAATAATAAAAAACCGGTAAAAACACGTCCTGCGGGAGTCATCTGCGATGGCTCCCGCTATCCCTGGTTATGCCTGTGCAGGCATGATAGTCATCGTGATGTCAGAAATTAAGGCAGCGCATTGCCTGCCGCACGATAGATCTCATACCACTCTTCACGGTGCAGGATAATGTCTGACGCCGGTGCGATATCACGGATCCGTTCAGGATTCATCGTGCCGATAATCACCTGCATTTGAGCCGGGTGACGCAGAATCCAGGCTGTGGCAATCGCCGTATTGGTCACCTGATAGCGGTTCGCGAGGCGATCGAGAGTGGCATTAAGCTCGGGGAATTGGTCATTATCCAGGAAAACGCCGTCAAAAAAGCCGTACTGAAAGGGTGACCAGGCCTGAATGGTGATATCGTTCAGCCGACAATACTCCAGAATTCCGCCGTCGTGATTAACGGAAGCCGGGTTGGTCATGTTGACGTTTAACCCCGCATCAATCATGCCGGTATGCATGATGCTGAACTGTAACTGGTTGGCAATCAGCGGCTGCGCGACCGATTTCTTCAGCAGTTCGATCTGCAATGGGTGCTGATTGCTGACGCCGAAATGGCGGACCTTGCCGCTTTTCTCCAGTTCATCGAAGGCGGCGGCCACCTCATCGGGTTCAAACAGCGTATCCGGGCGGTGCAATAACAGCGTATCCAGATAATCGGTTTTTAAACGCTGTAAGCTGCCCTCTACCGACGCGATGATGTGGGTTTTGGAAAAATCGAAAGAGCCTTTGCGAATGCCACATTTCGATTGCAGAAAAATGGACTCCCGTTTAACGGCGGTCTTTTGTAGCGCGGCGGCAAAAATCTCTTCTGACAGACCTGCGCCATAGATATCGGCATGATCAAAAAAATCGATACCCACATCCACGGCGGTACTGATGATAGCGGCGGCTTCTGCTGTACTTTTCTTCGCCATACGCATACAACCCAGTGAAATATTGCTGGCGTGTAGTGCAGATGTACCGATCGAGATGGTTTTCATTGGAAACGCTCCTGTCGGAGGGGAAGAACCTGCACACATTGATGACGGCGTGGCAGGGAGCGGGTATACACTCAGTTATAAAGGGTAGGTAAAACATGCGGGACAGGCAACTGTCCCGCATTGCTCCTGAAATCGATCGCGTAAACTAACGATATCAGGCGAAGGGGCCGCACTTATGCGGCCGGTTTAGCCAGAATGCTGCGGGTTTCCAGACGAACTTCGGCGATCACCACATCAAGAATATCGCCCTGACGGTACACCACCTCCCCTTTGACGGAGACGGTTCCCATTTCCTGGCTGCATACCAGTTCGTCGCGCACGGCGTGAATAAAGGAGGACGGGATAAACGCCACTGCGCCGTTATCCAGTAGCCGAACGCGCAGACCACCGCGGGTGACATCCATAATCTCTGCCGAAAAACGCGTAGCCGTTCCGGCTTTGTCCTTCAGAAAACGGGCATACAGCCAGTCGCCGACATCCCGTTCCGCCATACGATTCAGACGACGCCGTTCCGCCAGTTGAACGGTCACTTCATCCTGCGGCTTCTCTGCTGACTGACCCGTGATCACGGCTTTCAGCAGGCGATGGTTAATCATATCGCCATACTTACGAATCGGTGAGGTCCAGGTTGCATAGGCTTCCAGACCCAGACCAAAGTGGGGACCCGGCGTCGTGCTGACTTCGGCAAACGACTGGAAACGGCGGATTCGGCTGTCCAGGAACGGCGTGGGTTGGGCATCCAGTTCACGGCGAAGCGTACAGAAGCCCTCAAGCGTCAGTAACGCCGGCGCCTCGGCCTTGATACCGTGGGTATCCAGTACGGTAACGGCCTGTTCAACCGAGGCGGGATCAAATCCGTTATGAATGTTGTAAATGCCAAAACCCAGCTTGTCGCGCAGTACCCGCGCCGCGCAGACGTTGGCCGCGATCATGGCTTCTTCCACGATGCGGTTCGCGATACGGCGCTGCTCGACCACGATATCCAGCACTTCGCCTTTTTCTCCCAGAATGAAGCGATAGTCAGGGCGATCTTTAAACACCAGCGCATGGGTATTACGCCATTCGCTGCGCGCCAGACAAATGCGCTGCAATAAACGAATCTGTTCGGCAATCGTGTCGTTGGACGGCTGCCATTCGCCGGTTTCTTCCAGCCAGTCGGAAACGTCGTCATAAACCAGCTTGGCTTTGGATTCGATCCAGGCGGCGAAGAAATGGATATCGTCGCCCAGCGCGCCATCAGCGCCAATGGTGACGCGACAGGCCAGAACAGGGCGGCGCGCATTGGGACGCAATGAGCAGATATCGTCTGACAGCGGACGCGGCAGCATCGGAATATTGAAACCGGGCAGGTAGTTGGTAAACGCCCGCTGGCGGGCGATGTTATCCAGTTCGCTGCCGGTGGCGACATAGGCCGTCGGGTCGGCGATCGCAATGGTCAATTGCAGCGAACCATCGCCATTGTCCTGAGCGAACAGGGCATCATCCATATCTTCGGTGCTGGCGCTGTCGATGGTCACAAAGCTCAATGCGGTCAGATCTTCACGCACCAGGTCGCCATCATTACGCTCGGTCGCTTCAGCCTCCGGCGCAGAGCGCTCCAGATTATGACGTGACAACGTCACCCACCACGGCACCAGCGGATCGTCTCCGGTGGTGATGTATTGGGTCAGCTCGGCGTGAAAACCGCGATCGCCCTTAAGCGGATGTCGGCGCATTTCCGCCACCGCCCAGTCGCCTTCCTGAAACGCATGGCCGACATCCCGTGCGGCACGGCAGGGAATCGCCTCTTTCAGCAATGGATGGTCGGGAACGATGGACAGGCGATCGTCTTTTTTCTGAACGCGCCCGACGAAGCGGGTCAGGAAAGGTTCAATCAGGGATTCAGGCTCGGCAATCTCACGCTCTTTTTCGGTATGCAGCGTGGCGATAATTCGGTCGCCGTGCATCACCTTTTTCATGTGCGGAGGTGGGATGAAATAGCTCTTTTGTGCATCAGCTTCAAGAAAGCCAAAGCCTTTGTCGGTGCCTTTGACGACACCTTCGACTCGTGGCGTCTGAGAATGAAGTTGCTGTTTTAGCTGTGCAAGCAGCGGATTATCTTGAAACATGGCGTCCAGAAATACGGTTGTAAGTAGCTCGATTAGCGGCTGACAGTTTTACGCGAATCGGGTGCTGGCGGCAAGCGTTCCATGTGCTCCCCGTCACGCGATGCGTAACAAAGGTTCCGCCTGCTCGCTACGGCGAATACTTACCGGTACGGATTTTGACGTTGGGGTATGGGTTTCGTCGCCAAAGCTGGATAATGGCACCAGCGGGTTGGTTTCCGGATAATAGGCCGCCAGATTGCCTCGCGGAATATTGTAGCCCACCAGTTTGAAACCGCTCACTTTTCGGGTAATGCCATCGTTCCACAGGGTTTCGATATCCACCCGATCGCCGTCTTCCAGCCCCAGCGCCGCGATGTCATCCGGATGGATAAACAACACGTCACGCTGGCCGTATACGCCGCGGTAGCGGTCATCCAGACCATAAATCGTGGTGTTGTACTGGTCATGGGAACGCAATGTTTGCAGGGTAAAAGGCACTGTCTGCCCATCCAACTGTGGAAACAGCGTGTCTGGCAGCGGCGCGTGACTGAACTGAGCCTTGCCGCTGGCGGTGTTAAAGCGCAGGTCGGCGGCGGCATTGCCCAGATAAAAACCGCCCGGCAAATCGCAGTTGGCGTTAAAGTTCTCGAATCCGGGCAGCGTCGCGGCGATATGATCGCGGATTAGCGCGTAGTCGTCTGCCAACGCCAGCCAGTCCAGTTTTTCATCTCCCAATATGGCATGGGCAATCCCCGCCACAATCGCCGTTTCAGAACGCTGCAAAGGGGATAGCGGCTGTCCGACGCCCTGAGAGGCGTGCACCATGCTGAATGAATCTTCGACGCTAATAAACTGTGGGCCGCTGGCCTGCATATCGAGGTCGGTGCGTCCCAGCGTTGGCAAAATCAATGCGTCAACCTGACCGGTAATCAGATGGCTGCGGTTCAGCTTGGTACTGATATGAACCGTCAGATCGCAGCGGCCGAGGGCTTCTTCGGTACGAGCGGAGTCCGGCGCGGCGGCGGCAAGGTTACCTCCCAGCGCAATCAATACTTTTACCTCGCCGCGGAGCATGGCTTCCAGCGCTTCGACGGTGTTATGGCCCGGCGCGTAAGGCGGCGTGAAATTAAAATGTGCTGCCAAACGATCCAAAAACGCGGCAGAAGGCTTTTCATCAATCCCCATGGTGCGATTGCCTTGCACATTGCTGTGTCCGCGAACCGGACACAGTCCGGCCCCGGGTTTGCCCAACTGGCCGAATAACAGTTGCAGGTTGACGATTTCCCGGACGGTGGCGACCGAGTGTTTATGCTGAGTGACGCCCATCGCCCAGGTACAGATGACGCGCGGAGATTGCTGATAAATCGCTGCGACGTAGCGCAACTGGGCTTCGCTTAATCCTGATTGTTGCTCGATTTTCTGCCAACGGGTGGCATCCACCACGGCCAGATAGTCGTCAACCTGCCGCGTGTGCGCTGACAGGAAAGCCTGATCGAACAGACCCGCTTCACCTGCGGCCAGACGCTGACGATGTGTTTCCAGCAAGGCTTTCACCATACCGCGAACGGCTGCCATATCGCCGCCCAGATTGGGTTGCAGATAGGTTTCGCTGATGGCGCCGGATAGCGGCGTCAGGAGTTCCAGCGGGTTTTGCGGATTGGCAAAGCGTTCCAGACCACGTTCACGCAGCGTGTTGAACGAGACAATATGCGCGCCGCGATCGGCCGCGTGGCGCAGGCTGTGCAGCATACGGGGATGATTGGTGCCGGGGTTTTGGCCGAAGACGAAAATTGCGTCGGCGTACTCGAAGTCGTCCAGGCGAATGGTGCCTTTCCCGACGCCAATACTCTGCTTCAGCCCGGTTCCGCTGGCTTCATGGCACATATTCGAGCAGTCAGGAAAATTGTTGGTTCCCAACATGCGGCCAAATAGCTGATACAGATAAGACGCTTCATTACTGGCGCGACCGGAAGTGTAGAGTTCCAGTTGGTCAGGGTGCGCCATGTTTTTGACATGCCTGGCGATCAGTGAAAAGGCGTCGTCCCAGCTGATGGGCACATAGCGATCGCTGGCGCGATCGTAGCGCATGGGGTGCGTTAAACGCCCCTGATATTCAAGGAAATAGTCGCTTTGCTGACGTAGCGTCGTCACGCTGTGCGCGGCGAAGAAATCGAGATCCACCGCTTTGCGCGTGGCCTCCCAGCTCACCGCTTTCGCGCCGTTTTCACAGAAGCTGAACGTGCTGCTGTTGTCATCGCCCCAGGCGCAGCCTGGACAATCAAATCCTTTGGATTTATTGACCCTCAACAAGTTTCGGATATTTTTCAGCGCTTGCTTGCTGTCCAGTACAAAACGAGTGGTGGCTTCCAGAGAGCCCCAACCGCCAGCCGCATTGCGGTATGGCTTGATGGATGGTTTGAATTTCATCGATAAATCCGCAGGTGTTGATGTTTTTTAAATGTGAACAAAATTTTAAATATTTGCTCTTATGCGGTGAGTCTAGGTTGTGCCTGTCACAGCGTCTAATCAAATAGGGCTATGGCGGGATAGAGGCGGTTTATTGCGGGTTAAAATGTGACCGAGTGCTGATTCCTGTTATTTTTGTCTAGTTGTCTAGACAAATAATCTCGTTTTCCGGCTATTACTTAACCAGTACGGAAAAACAGGAAGAGCGAGCGATGAAAGATCTGGGCAATAAGATTCATGGTTTCGGGAAAGCACTGATGATGCCGATTTCGGTCATCGCCGCCGCCGGGGTTTTCCTCGGACTGGCGGCGGCCATGCAGAATCCGGCCATCACCGGTGACGCTTTTACCGAGATGAAAATACTGCAATTGGTCATTGGCTTTATTCGTCAGGTAGCCGGCGCGTTATTCGCCAACCTGCCGCTGTTTTTTGCTGTCGCTAGTGCGATTGGCTTAGCCAATGCGGAGAAACCGACCGCCGCGTTTGCCGCCGTCATTGGCTTTATTTCTATGCATGTCGGGGTCAGCGCCACCCTGGCCGCACAAAATCTGACGCCGGAAACCACCACCATTGACGCATTGACTGCTGCGGGGATGGATCATACCGCTGCGCTGATGTATGCGGCAGAGTTTACGCAAACGCTGGGGATTTTTACCTATAACATGAGCGTACTGGGCGGGGTGATCGCCGGTGTCATCACCGCCTTGCTGCACAACCGTTTCTATACCATTGAATTGCCGACGGCCATCAGCTTTTTTGGCGGACGGCGGTTTGTGCCCATCATCACCGTCGTTTGCCTGCCGTTAGTGGGGCTTGGGCTGGCGCTTATCTGGCCAACCATTGGCAGAGGCATTGCCTGGATCGGTGAACTGATTGGTCATAGCGGGCAGTACGGTGCGTTTTTATATGGGTTTTCCGAACGCATCCTGATTCCCACCGGGTTGCACCATATCCTCAATGAAACCGTGCGCTTTACGCCGATCGGAGGCGTTGCCACGGTGGATGGACAAACCATCGTTGGCGCATTGAATATCTTTAATGAGTCATTAACCCATCCCGGAGCGGTAAGCGACGACATCATCCGCGAAGCCACCAAATTCCTGGCTCAGGGCAAGATCCCCATCATGATGTTTGGCCTGCCCGGCGCCGCATTGGCGATGTATCACTGCGCGCGCCCGGAACACAAAAAACGGGTTAAAGCACTGATGCTGGCGGGAACGCTGGCCTCATTCACCACCGGCATTACCGAGCCGCTTGAATTCTGCTTCATTTTTGTTTCACCGCTTCTTTATCTGGTTCATGCGGCCTTGAGCGGGTTGTCTTTCATGCTGATGTCCATGCTGCATCTGATGATCGGCAATATTCAGGGCGGCGCGATCGATCTGGTGGTGTTCGGCGTGCTGGGCGGGCTGAAAACGCAATGGTGGTATGCCGCGTTGCTGGGGCTGATTTATTTCCCGGCCTACTACTTTATCTTCCGATTCATTATCGAGCGGATGAGTGTCGAAACGCCGGGGCGGGAACCGGAAGACGCCGTGAATGAGGCGGCGCCGGTCAGTACGGATGAACGTACCAAAGCCATCATTATTGGTCTGGGAGGCGAGAACAACATCGAAGACGTGGATTGCTGCTTTACCCGCCTGCGCGTGCTGGTGAAAGACATGGCCCGGGTGGAAGATAAAACGTTAATGACCACCGGGGCGAACGGCATCAACCGGGTTAATGAACATAACATCCAGGTGATTTACGGTCCGAAAGTGGAAAAAATTGCCAACGATGTCAAAACCGCGCTTGGCGTGACAGGGTAACTTTTAACCTTATGAAACGGAGAACGGCGATGACGAAGAAATACAGTATTGTAATTGTGGGGGGCGGTTCAACCTGGACGCCGGGGTTGTTGAAAGCGCTGTGCAAGCGTAAAGCGACGTTTCCTTTGCAGCGGCTGGTGATGTTTGATGTTAATGCGGAGCGTCAGGCGGTAATCGGTGATTTCGCCCGCCTGTTATTCAGTGAAGCGTACCCGGAACTGGATTTTTCCTACACCACGGATGTGGATGAAGCCTTTGCCGGGATGGATTTTGTGTTTTGCCAGATGCGTACCGGCGGCTATGAAATGCGGGAAAAGGATGAAAAAATTCCGCTGTCGCTGGGCGTGATCGGGCAGGAAACCTGCGGCCCCGGCGGTTTTGCCTACGGCATGCGATCTATCGGCGACATGATTGAACTGGTGCAGCATGTGCGTACCCGTTCTCCGGATGCCTGGATTCTGAATTATACCAATCCAGCGGCGATCGTGGCCGATGCGCTGCGGGTAAAATTTCCCCATGATCGGCGAATTCTGAATATCTGCGATCAGCCGGTCAATCTGCTGCGTTCCTACGCGCGTCTGCTGGAACGCAGTGTAGATGAGTTCGAGCCGGTCTATTTTGGCTTGAATCACTTTGGCTGGTTTACCCACCTATACGATCGTCAGGGTGTCGATTTGCTGCCGCAGTTGAAGGGCATCATCAGCCGTCAGGGATTCAAACCCGCGGATGCGGAACAGCGCGATCGCTCATGGCTGGATACCTATGCGCTGGTGGCCGACATGCTGCACGATTTTCCTGACTACCTGCCCAATACCTATCTGCAATATTACCTGTACCCGGAATATAAGCTCAGCAAGCTGGACCCGAATTTCACCCGTGCCAATGAAGTGATGGCGGGCCGTGAAAAGCGGGTATTTGAAACCTGCCGCGAGGCCGTGAAAGCGGGTACGACAAAGGATGCCAGCGTGGTGCACAACGATGCGCACGGCGACATGATTGTCGAAGTGGCGGAGTCTATTGCCTATAACCAACACCGGATTTTCGTGGTGATCGTGGAAAATAACGGATTGGTCAACAATCTGGACGATACCGCGATGGTGGAAGTCGCGGCTACCCTGGGGATAAACGGGCCACGGCCTTATGGCGTGGGACAGATCCCCACATTCTACAAAGGGATGATCGAGCAGCAGTTTGCCTATGAGCGCCTGACGGTCGAAGCCTGGTTTGAAGGTTCTTACACCAAAGCCTTGCAGGCGCTGACGCTCAATCGCCTGGTGGTCGATGCCAGGAAAGCCCGTAAGGTGCTGGATGCGCTGATCGACGCGAATAAAGGCTATTGGCCGGAACTGAAATAATGGATGCGTTGTCGTCATCCCATCAGCGGGCGCAGCGGGGCATCCAGCGTGAAAGTGTAATGGCGTTGATTGTAGTGGACGTTCGACAGTTCAAAAGGGATCTGACCGGCAAAGAATGCGATGACGCTGGCGCGCAGAACGGGTTCATCGCGCGCCAGCCCCAGCGCTTCCCGCACCTCTGACGAAGGCAGTTCGGCAAAGATTTGCTTATGACTGCCCACCGCATCGTATCCTTTGGATTTGAGATAGGCGTATTTTGACTGGCTAAGGTCGTGCTCGCTGAGGTCGGGGAACAGTTCGCTGTTCATCCAGGATTGCTCATAAACAAAGGGGATTCCGTCAATCAACCTCAGGCGCACCATGTAATAAATATGGGCGTTTTCAGCCAGCTGTAGCTGATTGGCGATGTCGCGACTGGCAGGCTGGCGGGAAAAATGCAGCAGTTGGTTAACGATAGGGCGATGGACCGCGCTGGCCACCTCGCTGGAGGTCAGATGTTGATCGAGTGGCAGTTGTACCTTGATGCGCGTATCCGGTTGGGCAACAAAGGTGCCGCGTCCGCGAAAACGCTCTACCAGTCCTTGCCGGACCAGATAATCCACCGCTTTTCTCGCCGTCATGCGAGAGACCTGATATTGCTCGCACATTTCGGCTTCTGTCGGCAACGGATCGCCGGGTTTCAGCGTGCGATCGCGAATCTGCCGGCTCAGAATCTGCTCAATTTGCAGATAGAAAGGGATAAAAGAGTGCTTATCGATCATCAGGTTTCTTCCCCGAAGTCTTTAAATTACTCCAATAGTATAGCCGGGCAGTTATCTATACAACCGGTTGGCGGCTGGTGACGCACTGTCAAAGCGCGAGGCGGTGATATACTGATGATTCACATCATTATGGTCTGCGGCTATGGATATTAAACAGCTTATTTACCTCTGTAATCTGGAGAAAGAACGCCATTTCGGGCGGGCGGCCGAAGCCAGTTTCGTTAGCCAGCCGACGCTCTCGATGCGATTAAAAAACCTGGAGCGTGAATTGGATCTGGCGCTGATCAACCGGGGAAATAATTTTGAAGGATTTACCGCCGAAGGCGAACGGGTGCTGTCCTGGGCGCGAGAAATTGTTTCCGTCTATCAGGGACTAAAACGGGAAGTCGCTTCGTTGCAGCGTGGCGTGAGCGGCATATTGCGCATTGGCTCGGTTCCCCAGAGCAGTATTGCGCTGTCCCGCCTGCTGGCGGCGGTGAATGAAATCTATCCACAGCTGGATTTCCAAATATCCCTGTTCAGCGCCGATCGGCTGCTGGAAGCATTGAATGCACACGCTGTGGATGTCGGTATCGGTTTTTTTGAGCTGTCGACATTACAGGAGTTGCACTTTCAGGTTGCGCCTTTGACGGAACAAGGGGTTGATCTGCTATTCCACCCGCAGTATTTCCCGCAGATGGTCGGCGACTCGCCGCTGGAATTGAACGATCTGGTCGATCTGCCGCTATGTCTGGCGGAGCCGAGCCGCTATTTTCGTCGTTATCTGGATGGTCATTGCCGGGAAACGGGGATCTCGCTGTGGGTCAAGGTGGAAAGCACTTCGATTCTGCAATTGATGCAAAGTGTTTTTGTCGGACTGGGCTGCGGCGTTGTCCCGCGTGGGAGTTTGATTCCTGAGATGACGCCGGCCCTGAACATGAGGCCGATTACCTTACCGCCCATGCGACGACACGCGGCCGTGGTCGTGGCGCAGGCTGGACGCGCGACGCCGCTGGCGCAAAATTTCTTTGCCGCGGCACAAACGTGGCTGACCCAGACAGGATAATCCTCAGTCGTAGAGGTGGTCATCTTGTACCGGCGCATGGGTTTTACTGGGACGAAGACGCCGGACGGAGTCGCGGATAACCAGCTTGCCGTTCAGCAGCAGGTTGCCCGTGGGCGCGTCCGGGCGCATCAACTGGTATTGCAGTAACCGGACGGCTTCTTCGCCCAGATCTTCACGCGGCACATGCACCGAGGTCAAGGGAATGTCATGAATGGTCGCCAGATTGAAGCCATCCATGCTCATGACCGAGATATCCTGTGGAACGCGTAAGCCAGCCTGATTGAGCGCATTGACCGCGCCAACCGCGATAAAATCCCCTCCCGCCAGAATGGCCGTCGGTTTTTGTTCTGCCGGACACTCGGCCAGAAACGCGGTCACTCTCTGTTCGGCTTCGGCGGTGCTGAAATTTCTCAGCGCCAGAAGATGGTATTGATCGGAGAACGGCAGATTGTGGCTCTGGTAGGCGTCACGAATCCCAGCCAGACGTAATTCCATGGTATAGCGACGTAGGCAGAGCAGGGTCAAAATATCACGGTGTCCCTGCTCAAACAGATAGTTCACCGAAAGTTCGCCAATCAACTGATGAGCGGGTGCGACACCGGATAGTTTCATTTTTCGGTCGAGACAATTAATCAGAATACAAGGCTTGCCTATATCGGCGGCCAGCGCATGGATATAGGGATCGTCAATGCCGATCAACATCGCGGCTTCCGTCTCGGGATCGCTCATCTTTTCCAGAAACAGCGGTACATCGCTGTCGTTTTCGTCCAAGCCGCAGTAGCGCACGCGTACTTCATGGGGGGCCAGCGCATCAATAATGCTCTGTATCACCTTGTGGTAAAAGATGTCAGACCGGACGTCAAAAGCGCGCTGCGGAGCGAAAATCGTCAGGCTATTCAGTAACAAGCGGCCGGTCGCCAGATGGTTTAATACGCCGTACTGCCGGGCGCAAGTGAGAATACGCGCTTTTGCCGCTTCGCTGGTATTGGATTTGCCTGACAAGACGCGCGATACCGTACTGATTGAAAACCCCGTCTGCGCCGCAATTTCCCGTATTTTCAGGTTTCTTTTCATTTTGTGATCTCGTTCAACTTAACAAATGACAAAATTTTCATGACCACTAAACGTGACTGAAACAGGCCTGGTGATGTTATTTGGTTTACTTATGAACTTACCATGAAAATTTTTGCAAAAAAGTGAGTATCACGGCGTTTTTAATTGTTCTAGTCTTTTTTGGTAAACCAATTTTTACCAATGCTAGTTCATGAATTTATTTAAAGTCTAGTAAATACAAATAGATGAAAAAATACACATGTCTTGAAGAGTGAAAAATAGCGAACTCCTTCAAACATGTCAGACCAATATAATTGTACCTCCTAAAAGGCGTTCATTATGAGTCTTGATATCAATCAGTCATCACCGATGACAAAGGGAAAATGGAAATTAAAAAATCTGCGCTGGTGGATGCTGGCGCTGTTTTTACTGGGGGTGACGGTCAACTACATTACCCGTAACTCGCTGGGCATACTTGCTCCTGAACTGAAAACCAGTCTGGGCATTACCACGGAACAATACTCCTGGATTGTTGGCGCATTCCAACTGGCCTACACCATTTTTCAGCCGCTTTGTGGCTGGTTGATTGATGTCATCGGTCTGAAGATCGGTTTCCTTATCTGTGCGATCGTTTGGGCGCTGATGTGTATGTTGCATGCCGGGGCCGGAAGCTGGCTGCATCTGGCGATATTGCGCTTCTTCATGGGGGCCTCCGAAGCAGCGGCCACGCCGGCTAACGCGAAAACGCTGGGGGAATGGTTTCCCAAGAAAGAACGTCCGGTTGCGGCCGGCTGGGCCGGGGTGGGTTTCTCCATTGGGGCGATGCTGGCTCCGCCGATTATCGTTATCGCCCATGTCAGTTTTGGTTGGCAGGGCGCCTTCATGTTTACCGGTGGGTTGGCGATGCTGTGGGTCGTACTGTGGTGGCTGTTTTACCATGACCCGGCGGATCACCCTAATCTGAGCCGTGATGAGCTGGACTTTATCCGTCAGGACAACGAACTGCCGCCGGTTAAACTGCCGTTTTTCACGGCGCTGAAAACCGTATCGAAAAATAAACGTTTTTACGGTATCGCCATCCCGGCGTTCATGGCTGAACCCGCCTGGGCGGTATTGAGCTTCTGGGTACCGCTCTATTTGGCCAATGAACGCGGCATGGATTTAAAACAGATCGCCATGTTTGCCTGGTTGCCTTTCCTGGCCGCCGACCTGGGCAGCGTCGCGAGCGGTTATCTGACTCGCGTATACGTACGTTTTTTTGGCTGTTCTCGCGTCAATTCGATTGTTGCCAGCTCGGTTACCGGGGCCTTTCTTATGTTATCGCTGGCATTGGTCGCCATTAGCAAAGATCCGTGGATGGCGATTCTGCTCATTTCGATCGGCGGATTTGGCCATCAGGTGATTTCCTGCATGCTCAGCGCGCTGGTGGTGGAGTCATTCGATAAAGGGCAAATGGCGACGGTAAACGGCATGCGAGGCTCCTTCGCCTGGATCGCCAGTTTCCTGTTTTCTCTGCTGATTGGCGTAACGGCGGACAAAATCGGTTTCAATCCGCTGTTTGTCGCGATGGGATTCTTCGATCTGATCGGTGCGGTTTTCCTGATTGCTTTTATTGCTGAACGTCGCCAGAAAACGCGGTCGCTGTAATTTCACTTTTGCTTAAATCATTCCTGAAAAGGACGCTGTATGAAGACGCTGAAAAATTGGGTGTTTCGCCATCGAACCCCGGAATATGTTGAACTGCTCGTTGATGAGAAGCACATTTTTCGCCTGTACATTTTAGAATCAGGGCTGGGACGGGTGCTGATCAAACAGAACGGGGATCTGCAATTAAAACAGACCTGGAGCATTGCGCCGCAACAGGATGTTCCCTTTGCGGGGCGCAGCCGGGAAAGCTGTGAAGGTTTCAGCCTGCCGGGTTTTTCGCTGGAGGAGCATGAGGGCGGATTACGCGTCAGCACGGACCGTCTGCGGGTGACGATCCACCAACCACTGTGGCTGTCGTGGGAATATCTTGATGAACGCGGAGCATGGCAGATGTTGGCCGCCGATCGGGCGACCAGCGCCTATCTGCTTAATCCTCATGGCGATGGCGTGGCGCATTATCAGCGCCGTTTCCCAACGGAACGCTATTATGGTCTGGGCGAAAAGGCGGGCGATCTTGAACGCGCCGGACGCCGCTTTGAATTCAGAAACCTGGATGCGATGGGGTATAACGCCGCGGCGACCGATCCTTTGTATAAACATATCCCGTTCACCATTACCCGGCGTAACGATGTCAGCTTTGGTCTGTTTTATGACAATCTGAGCAGTACGTGGCTGGATCTGGGGAACGAAATTGATAACTACCATCAGGCTTATCGGCGTTATCAGGCCGAGGCTGGAGACCTGGATTACTATCTGTTTATCGGGCCGCGGGTACTGGACGTGACAAAAGCCTTTGTGCGCCTCACGGGTAAAACGCTGTTCGGTCCTAAGTGGAGCCTGGGTTACAGCGGTTCCACGATGCATTATACGGATGCTCCCGATGCGCAGCAGCAGTTGATGAAATTTATCGCTTTATGCCGCGAGCATGATATTCCATGTGATTCTTTTCAGCTTTCTTCCGGCTATACCTCCATCAACAACAAGCGCTACGTCTTTAACTGGAATTATGACAAGGTGCCGCAGCCGGAAGTGATGTCGCAGGCTTTCCATGATGCGGGCCTGAAGCTGGCGGCGAATATCAAACCTTGTCTGTTGCAGGACCATCCCCGATATGAGGAAGTCGAGGCGCTGGGGTTATTTATCCATGACTCGGAGTCGGATGCGCCGGAGCGTTCAAGTTTTTGGGATGATGAAGGGTCGCACCTTGATTTTACCAATCCGGATACCGTGGCCTGGTGGCAAGACAATGTGACCAGCCAGCTGTTGCAAAAGGGGATTGATTCAACCTGGAACGACAATAATGAATATGAAGTCTGGGATGGCGAAGCGCGTTGCCATGGTTTTGGCGACCCCATCGCGATTAAGCATATCCGGCCGTTGATGCCGCTGCTGATGATGCGGGCATCGATGGAGGCACAGCAACGGTTTGCGCCCGCGCTACGCCCTTATCTGATTTCCCGCTCCGGCTGTGCCGGTATGCAACGCTATGTTCAGACCTGGAGCGGCGATAACCGTACCAGTTGGCAGACGCTGCGCTACAACATCCGGATGGGCGTAGGGATGAGTCTGTCCGGCTTGTACAATGTCGGGCACGATGTGGGCGGTTTTTCCGGAGATAAGCCCGATGCGGAACTGTTTGTTCGCTGGGTTCAGAATGGGGTGATGCACCCGCGTTTTACCATTCACTCCTGGAATGACGATCACACGGTCAACGAACCGTGGATGTATCCGTCCGTCACCCCGGCAGTGCGCAGCGCAATCGAACTTCGTTACCGTATGTTGCCGTATTTCTATACGCTGCTGTGGCAGGCCAGCGCGGATGACGAGCCGATGCTACGGCCAACGTTTCTTGATCACGAGCAGGATGAAGCGACGTTTGCAGAAACGGACGACTTCATGCTGGGACGGGATGTTCTGGTCGCCAGCGTGGTTGAACCGGCGCAACGGCAAAGAACGGTGTATCTGCCCGCCAACGAGTCGGGATGGTATGACTTTTACTCCGGTCAGTGGTTCATGGGGGGACAAACCGCGACGCTTGAAGCGCCGTTGGAGCGCCTTCCTTTGCTGGTGCGGGCAGGGGCGATGCTTCCGCTGTCGGGGCGCACCGCATTTGTCAGCCATACCGAGGACGATCGCCGGGAGTTTTTGCTGTTCCCGCCGGTTGGTACGGGTAAAGATAGCGGTTTGCTGTTTGAAGACGATGGTGAAACCTGGGGATGGCAACGGGGTAAAGCGCTGTGGCTACGTTGGGAAATCCGCAGCGACAGTAAGCGCATTGATGTCAACTTTACCTCGGAAGGCCAATTCCAACCCGCATGGCGACAAGCGGACATTCGCCTGCCAGCCGGAGAATGCCGTACGCTGTACGTCAACGGCGTGCGTACCACGGTGTTTGAACGCGAATAGAAAAAGAGAAGCGACCAGGACAGCCCGTTGCAACGGGCTGTCCTGCCGTGAAGTAACGAAACTCCATCGGCCAGACGTAATACCCCACAATCGGTAGTATTAAAAAGCATCGCGGACGATAATGCTCGCATGATTACCGCCGCCAAATCATCGTCATCTCCTGTTCATTCCACTATCTCTGTTATATAAAGCTTAATTAATTATGATTTAATTTCTCCGCAGGATACGGAGATGTTAATAACAGGGCGAGATGTTAATATTAAAAACAGTTATCGCCAATAACCTTATTAATTGTATTTATATCCGGCAGTTAAAATATTAAAAAAACGTATTAATACATTAAAAAAAATACATACTCAGTAAGTAATAACATGAGCCAATCGGCCCGTCATTTTAGGGCGTAGAACAAATAACAAAAAAGACCCTGGCTTTATTGTGATTTATTTTTAAGCAAAATTTTTTATTTTAAAGTGGAGTGTTCACCATGACGGATATTAACCTTCGGTTGTTAAAATCTTTCACATTACCCAACGGCGTTACGCTGAAAAATCGAGTATTCATGGCGCCGATGACCACCTGTAGTGGGTTCTTCGACGGCAGCGTGACCAAAGAATTAATCGAATATTATGAACACCGGGCGGGCAGTATCGGTACGGTGATAGTGGAATGCTGTTTTATTGACGACAAGGGGCTGGCTTTCCCCGGGGCGATAGGTATCGATAAAGACGATAAAATCGCCGGGCTGGCCAGGATCGCGGCAGTGATTAAAGCAAAGGGCTCGAAAGCGGTGTTGCAGATTTATCACGGAGGACGGATGGTGGAGCCCCGGTTTATCGGCGGCGCCACTCCGGTCGCCCCCAGCGCGCTGGCGGCCCCCAGACCCAGAGCGGTAACGCCGGTCGCGCTGACGGGCGGCGATGTCGAGGAGATGATCAGGAAATTTGGCGAGGCGGTATACCGGGCCATTCAGGCCGGTTTTGACGGCGTGGAAATTCACGGCGCCAATACTTATCTGATTCAGCAATTTTATTCCCCCAACTCAAATCAGCGCACTGATGAATGGGGCGGAAGTCGGGAGAACCGGGCCAAATTCCCGCTGGCTATTCTGAACATCACTCATGAAATGGTAAATAAATATGCGGATCGGTCGTTTATTATCGGTTATCGCTTCTCTCCGGAAGAAATAGAAACGCCCGGTATTCGTTTTGACGACACGTTATCTCTGTTAGAAAAATTGGCGGAAAAAGGGTTGGATTATGTCCACTTTTCTATGGGGAATATTCTGCGTCCGTCATTGGTTGATATTGATGATCCTACCCCGCTGATTAAAAAATATATCGCCCGGCGATCGCCAAAACTTGCCGGGATCCCGGTAATCGGCGTTGGTGATATTGTGAATAAAACGGATGCGGAAACGGCGCTGGAAAATGGCTATGACCTGATCGCGGTCGGCAGAGGGTGTATTGCGTATCCTGACTGGATCGATCGGATTGCCGGGCAGCAATATATCGAGCTTTATATTGATAGCGATAAACGTGAAGCATTAACGATCCCCGAACCCTTATGGCGTTTTTCGTTAGTCGAAGCGATGATTCGGGATGTGAATTTAACAGGGAAGAAATTCAAAGCCGGGGTGTACCAGGAAAAATTGCAGGATGAAAACGGCGAACTGAGGATGAATATCAGCTTTGCCTCCGATCGGATCAAAAATATTGAGTTGGAGGATAACACCGGCATTGATGCATCGCTGTTAATCAATTTTGAGGTAATCAAGCGCCGGATTTTAGACGCCAATACTCCGCATGTTGATGCGGTAACCGGTGCGACAACGCAAAGTGAAGCGATTAAAAAAGCCGTTACCAAAGCGATGGTGAAATCCTGCAAGGCAGCCATTTTAGAAGAAGGCGGTAATCCTGAGGCGGCTCGGGAGGTTGATGTGGTGATTATCGGCAGCGGCGGCGCGGGGCTGGCCGCCGCGATTCAGGCCAGTGAAGCGGGCGCCAACGTCATCATCATCGAAAAGATGCCGTCTATCGGCGGCAATACCATCAAGGCATCGGCCGGCATGAATGCGGCCGGGACGGTGTTCCAAAAAATCAAAGGCATCGAGGATAGCCCGGCGCTTTTCTACAACGAAACGCTGAAAAGCGGTAAGCACAAAAATAATCCATCGCTGGTGAAATATTTCGTTGAGCATGCTGCCGTGGCGATTGACTGGCTCGCCGAACATGATATTGAGCTGAGCGACATTACCACCACCGGCGGGATGAGCGTTGACAGAACCCATCGGCCGGCCAGTGGCGCTGCGGTCGGCGGTTATCTGATTAGCGGTCTGGTGAAAAATATCAATAAACAGAATATTGACGTCATGCTGGATACCGCGGTGACGGAAATTCTTCAGGAACATGGCAGGGTAACGGGCGTTCGTATTATTAATGATGAGAACGAAGAGAAAATCATTCCGGCAAAGGCCGTTATCGTCGCGACGGGCGGATTCAGCGCCAATGAGTCGATGGTGGTTAAGTATCGGCCGGATCTGGATGGCTTCGTGACGACGAACCACAAGGGCGCAACCGGCGGCGGCATTCGCCTGTTGGAGAAAATCGGCGTGGATACCGTTGATATGGGCGAAATCCAAACGCATCCGACGGTAGAACAGACCACCTCTTATTTGATCTCTGAATCTATCCGCGGTGGCGGCGCTATTCTGATTTCAGCGCGGGGCGAAAGATTCTTCAATGAATTGGCTACCCGCGATAAGGTCTCCTCGGCCATTGTCAGCCTGCCGGAAAAATACGCCTATATTCTGTTCGATCAGCGGGTGCGCAGCCGAAACAAGGCGGTTGAGGAATATGTATCGCAAGAATTAACCGTGCGCGGTGAGGATATCGCAGAACTGGCGGCAAAGCTGGAGATCGATCCGGCGACGTTGCAACAGACAGTCGACAGATACAATATCTTCGTCAACCACCAGCGCGACGACGATTTCGGCAGAACGACCGGTATGCGCGATCCGCTCGACTGTGCGCCTTTCTACGCCATCAAGGTTGCGCCCGGCGTTCACCATACCATGGGGGGCGTGACGATCAATTCCAGTTCCGAAGTTCTGAATGGCCGTAAACAGGTCATTCCCGGCGCCTACGCCGCTGGCGAGGTGGTCGGCGGGATTCATGGCGCCAACCGCATTGGCGGGAATGCCGTGGCGGATATCATTATTTTCGGTATTCGAGCCGGTATACAGGCGGCTGCCTATGCGAAATCGTCGGCGGATTTTGAGGAGACGGAAGTCCTGCTCAGAGCTGCATCGTAACGTTTGCACGCCTTAACCGTAAAACAGGGAGCGCGCCCGAAAGGGCGCCTCACTGATACCTTCTTTCCTCCCAGGCGGCAATCATCTCTGTCACGTTGACTTATTTATCATGAAATCTGTAAACGATATCTATTCCTATACCGCGCACCTGATGGGCAGTCCGATCGTATTGAATCTGTTTGTTCATGATGCAATGTTGGTTAAGCGGGTATTTCACTACATCAAACAGCTTGAAGATCGTTTGACCGTCAATCGCCCGCAGTCAGAAGTGATGCGCATTAATCACGCGGCGGGGCAAAATTACGTGACGGTCAGTCCTGTTGTCTTCAGTCTTATCAAACAGGCTAAGGCGGTCAGTCTGATGGAAGGCAACTGCTTTAATGTCGCCATCGGCCCCGTGGTGAAACTGTGGAAAATCGGGTTTAGCGGTTGTGCGGTGCCTGAGGCGGAAAAAATAGCGCGGGCGCTTGAGTTGACCCATCCCGAACGCATCATGCTTAACGATAATGACTGCGCCGTTCTGCTGGAAAGCGCGGGGATGGAAATCGATTTGGGCGCTATCGCCAAGGGGTACATTGCGGATCTCATCAGAGATTTGCTGTATCAGCACGGCGTTTATCACGCGGTGATCAATCTTGGCGGCAACGTACTGGCTATCGGCCGTTCATTGACGCAGGGCCAGTGGTGCGTGGGGTTGCAAAAGCCATTCGCGGACAGCGGCAGTTTGCTTGGCGTGATTCGGGTTATTAATAAGTCTGTGGTGACTTCCGGTGTTTATGAGCGTTTTTTTACCGTGGATGGTCAGGTGTATCACCATATTTTAAATCCAGAAACCGGATATCCTCTGGATAATGAACTGCATAGCGTCACCATTATCTCGGACGACTCCATCGACGGTGATATTTACACCACCTTGCTCTATGGCATGGGGATGGAGGCCGGCCTTGACTATTTACGCGGTAAACCGGAGATAGAAGCGATCTTTGTCAGCAAAAAGAAAGAAATTATCCTCTCTTCTCAGCGTCATTATGATTTTGAACAACTGGACGATACCTATGCACTCACCCGTGCCGGTTAGACGGGGCGCAAGCACACGATAGGGGATGGAGAAACCTGACAATGCCCCACATGCGAGGTGGGGCATAAAGCGACGGCAGAAGAGCCTGTTAATCCAGTTCCAGCTCGTTCATCGCGGCGATGTTGAAACCGCCATCGACGTGCAGAACTTCACCAGAGATCCCGGCGGCCAGATCGGAACACAGGAAGGCGGCGGAGTTACCGACGTCCTCGATGGTCACAACACGGCGGATTGGCGTAACGGCTTCACAGTGAGACAGCATCTTCTTGAAGTTTTTAATGCCGGATGCGGCTAGAGTACGGATCGGGCCGGCGGAAATGGCGTTAACACGCACGCCCTGCGCGCCCATGGCGTTTGCCATGTAGCGAACGTTCGCTTCCAGAGAGGCTTTTGCCAGGCCCATGACGTTGTAGTTAGGGATGGCACGCTCTGCGCCCAGGTAGGTCAGGGTAACCAGCGCTGAATTCGGGTTCAGCATTTTGCGACAGGCTTTCGCCATCGCGACGAAGCTGTAAGAGCTGATATCGTGAGCAACGCCAAAACCTTCGCGGGTGACGGCATCAACATAGTCACCGTCAAGCTGATCGCCCGGCGCATAAGCGATGGAGTGAACAAAGCCATCAAAGTTTGGCCATACTTTAGCCAGTTCAACAAACAGCGCTTCAATGCTTGCATCTTCCGCGACATCGCATGGCAGAACAATGTTTGATCCCAGTTCGCTGGCGAAGCCTTCAACGCGAGATTTCAGTTTATCGTTCTGATACGTGAACGCCAGTTCAGCACCTTCACGGTGCATCGCCTGCGCGATACCGAATGCAATGGAGCGGTTACTGGCAACACCAGTTACCAGAATGCGCTTACCGGTAAGAAAACCCATAGCAGTAATCCTTGTGATCATTGTTGCTGCGATCATCAGCAATTAAAATAAGCAGTTAATGATGATCGAGATGAATAAACCGGGCGATTCTACCATGCCTGAAGCCGATTGGGGTACTCCGAGCAGTTTCGCCTTCCTTCATACTCAAAATTGTGCGCCATCGCGTCGCCAGGCATCGGCGCTCAGCGCTTCACCAAAGTGGCTGGCTATCAGGCGTTTGGTCAGATCGTGAAGCGGCGAAGCCAGCACTTCCGCCGTACTGCCGCGTTCGACGACCTCACCGGCGTGCATCACCAGAATCTGATCGCTGATGTGCTTCATCATCCCCAGATGCTGGGTGACATAAATATAAGAGATACCGTGCTTTTCCTGGAGTTCCAGCATCAGATTGATAATTTGTGACCGCATAGACATATCCAGCGAGGCCAGCGCTTCATCCGCGACGATGACTTTAGGTTGCAGAATCAGCGCGCGGGCCAGACCGACACGCTGCTTCTGGCCGGGAGCCAGCGCATGCGGGTAGTAGTAAGCGTGGTCAGGACGCAGCCCAACCTGTTGCAGCGTTTGGTTGATGGCTTTCTCACGCGCTTCCGCGCTGAGATCGGTATTCAACCGCAGCGGCACGTCCAACAGTTGACCAATTCGCTGGCGCGGATTGAGCGCATTGCCCGCATCCTGAAAAATCATCCGGATACGTTGGCTGCGGTAGCGATAATCACCATAGAGCAAAGGATGATCGTCGATCAGTAACTCGCCTGACGTCGGTGGAATCATGCCCGACAACATTTTGGCCAGCGTCGATTTTCCCGAGCCGTTTTCCCCGATAATCGCCAGCGTCTGGCGTTCACGCAGGGTAAAGCTGACCGATTTCACCGCTTCAACATGCTGACGACGAAATAACCCCGTCCGATAACGAAATGTCTTGGTCAGATTACGCGCCTCAAACAGCATTTCAACCATCAGGATTCCTCCATGTTGAGCGGAAAGTGGCAGGCGTATAAATGGTTTTTAACGGAAAGCAGCAGTGGCGTTTGCATACATTGTTTCTGTGAATAAGGACAGCGAGGCCCCAGGCGGCAACCTACAGGCAAATGTTCCAGCGAAGGGATCGCCCCCGGCAGCGTATTCAGACGACTTTTATGGGGTAATGAGCGGCCAAAATCCGGCATCGCCCGAATCAACGCCTGCGTATAAGGGTGGCGCGGCGCGGTAATCAGGTCTTCGCTGGTCGCGCTTTCCACCGTCTGGCCGCAGTACAGCACATTGATTCTGTCGGCCCATTTGCTCATGGTTTGCAGGTCGTGGCTAATCAGCAGAATGGTGGTGTTGTTATTCTGATTCAGGCGCGACAGCAAACGGAAAATCTGCGCCTGCGTAGTCGATTCCATCGCGTTGGTGGGTTCATCGGCAATCAGCAGACGAGGCTGGTTCGCCAGCGCAATGGCGATCATCACTTTCTGGCATTCGCCGTCGCTCAGTTCGTAGGGATAGCTGCCCATAATGTCTTTGTGATCTTTAATACCGACACGGTGCAGCAGCTCGATAGCCCGGCGTTTACGCCAGTTGAATCGCTGCCACCAGCGGCCTTTGTATGTCCAGCCGGGGATGGTCTGTAGCAGTTGTCGCCCGATGCTTTCGGACGGATCGAGACAGGACTGCGGTTCCTGAAAAATCATGGAGACGTTATGTCCCACCAGCTTGCGCCGTTCGCGCGGTGACAGTTGCAGCAGGTCGATATCGTCAAAACGGAAACGGTCGGCCGTCACCCGCCAGTTGTCTTTGGTAATCCCGCAGATGGCTTTGGCAATCAAACTCTTACCTGAGCCTGACTCGCCCACCAGTCCGCGGATTTCCCCTTCGTTCAGCGTCATGCTGACCCGGTCAACGGCTTTGACTGCGCCGTCCGAGGTCAGGAATTCGATGGTCAGATTACGAATATCAAGTAGTGGCATAATTTCGTCTCCGCCATTATTCCGTTTCTGCGATCAGGGCACGGCGAATGCCATCCCCAAGCAGGTTAACGATCAACACGCTCAGGGCAATGGCGCCGCCGGGCAACATGACGGTCCACGGCGCGGCGTACACCAGCTCCAGCGAATTGCCGAGCATCGCCCCCCATTCCGTAGTAGGAAGCTGTGCGCCCAGATCGAGAAAACCTAATGCGGCAATATCCAAAATGGCGATAGACAATGCGCGCGTGAACTCTGAAACCAGCAGCGCGGCAATATTGGGCAAGACAACATACCAGATAATATAGCGGGTTGAGGCGCCATCAAGCCGGGCGGCGATGACATACTCTTTATTCATCTCATCATGCACGGCGCTATAGATTGTTCGCACCATGCGGGGCAACAGCGCCAGCCAGACAGCCAGCATCGCGTGTTCGAGCTGGGGGCCGATAAACGCAATCACCACAATCGCCAGCAGCAAAGAGGGGATGGATAACAGCGTGTCAAGGATATGGTTGAGCATCGCGGAGCGCAGGCCATGGGTCACGCCGGCAATAACGCCCAGTACGATGCCAAATAGCGCCGCGGCATAGGTGACGATCAATGCCGATCCTACAGTCGGCGCCGCACCGCTGAGCAGACGGCTAAGCTGATCGCGGCCCAGATCGTCAGTACCGAGGAAGAAAGAGACCTCGCCATAGTGCGACCAGGACGGAGGCAGCAGCTGATAACCGAGAAACTGCTGGTCCACTTCATAAGGCGTGAGTAATTTTCCAAACAGGCACAGGCCGAGCAGGATGAGAAAGCTGTAAAAGCCGATCATCGCCAGCGTATCCCGATAGAATACCCGCCAGGTGTCGCCCAGCCGGCTGGGTAAGCGTTTTTCGCTGTAAACGTTATCGAAGGGCATACCATTCCTTATGCTTCAGCGGGTTTGTCATCGCACCCCAGATATCAGACAGAACGTTAACGGTGATGACCATCGAACCGACCACCATCACGCCCGCCGAGATAGCCGCGTAATCCTGCTGGCGAATGGCATTGACCAGCCAGCGTCCCAATCCCGGCCAGCTAAATACGACCTCAGTAATGATGGTGAGCGTCAGCATGGTGGAAAACTGCAACCCCAGTTTGGGCATAATCGGCGGCAGCGCGTTGTGCAGTACGTGACGGCGAATGATGGTCAGCTTTGATAAACCGCGGGTGGCGGCGGCCTTGATATAGTTTTTGCCAATCACTTCGGTGGTGCTGATGCGCATCAGTCGGATCACTTCGGTTGTCGGCCCGACGGCGAGTACGATGATGGGAAGTATCAGGTGGCGAATCGCGCTGATCATCATTTCAACGCGATACGGCGAATCAGACAGCCAGGCGTCAATCAGCGCAAACCCGGTGACGGACTTGACCTGATAGAGCAGATCGAAACGCCCGGAAACCGGCAGCCAGCCGAGATAAAGAGAGAAGAACAGCGTGAACAGCAGCGCCAGCCAGAAAACCGGCAGCGAAAAGCCGATGAGCGCCAGCGTACTGATCACGATATCCGGTCCGCGATTCTGCATTACGCCAGCGGTGATGCCCAGCGGGATGCCGATCATCAGCGACAGTATAAATGCCAATAAGCAGAGTTCGATGGTAGCAGGGAAAACGTCTTTCAACTGTTCGCTAATCGCCTGACCATTGATGCTGGAACGGCCGAAATCGGCCTGTAACAGGCTGGAAAGATAAAAGCGGTAAGCGTCAAACAGGGCCGCGCCATTGAGCGGGGCATTCGGCGTGTAGTAGCTCAGGCTGAATCCCACCAGCGTCAGCAGGAACAGCGTCACCAGCAACAGCACCAGCCGACGCAGCGTAAAGATAATCACGGTTGTTCTCCTTCAACGGCTTCCTGTGAAGAAGGTGCCTGGGGCTTCGCGGCCTGAGGCGGCTCCCGGAACACGCCCGCAAAGGAGGCGTTGCCGAACGGGCTGAGCACCAGGCCTTTCATATCGTAACGATAGGCCAGCAAACGCAGTGAGGACGCGAGCGGCAACACGGGAAGCTGCTCCGCCAGGATCTGCTGCGCCTGTTGATAATATTCAATCCGTTTTGACAGTTGCTGTGAAGACAAGGCATTTTGCAACACGTCATCAAACCTCGGGTCACACCAGTGAGCATAGTTGGTCTGAGAACGAATAGCCGCACAGCTTAACAGCGGACGGAAAAAACTGTCCGGATCATTACTGTCGGTTGCCCAGCCGGCCAGCGTTAAGTCGTGGCTTTGTTCCATCAGCCTTGCTTCCTGAAAACGCCCTTCCACCGGCACGATGGTTACCTGTATGCCGACCTGCGCCAAATCGGCCTGAATCAGTTCGGCGGTTTTCAACGGGCTGGGGTTATAGGATTGCGATGCGCTGGGCACCCACAGGCGCAGGCTGAGGCCGGTGATGCCTAAATCCTGCAAAATCCGGCGGGATTTTTCCGGATTGTATTCGGTTATCTGCGATTCATTGTCATACGCCCAGGATGCGCGCGGCAGGATCGATGCGGCCGTTTCCGCGGTGCCGTAATAAATGGACTGCATGAGTCGGTCATTGTTAATCGCCAGCGCAATCGCTTCGCGAATCCGGCGGTTGTCCAGCGGAGATTTGCGCACGTTAAAGGCGAGATAAGCGACATTCATTCCGGGCCGCAGCGATAGCCGCAGACGGGGATCGTTACGCAGGATGGTCAACTGGCTGGCGGCGGGGTAGGCAAGCACATCGCATTCGCCGGTCAACAGCTTGGATAATCGACCCGTGCCCCCAGACCCCAGATCAACGACGACCTGCGACATTCGGGGCTGACCACGCCAGTAGGCGTCATTGCGTGTCAGACGGATATATTGTCCGTTGCGGTATTCGTTGAGCCGATACGGGCCGGTTCCCACCGGCTCCCGATCGATCAACTCCTGTTTGTCGTTTTTTGCCAGCGCTTGTGCATATTCGGCAGACAGGATCGGCGCATAATGCGTGGCCAGATGCCACAGGAAAGACGCATCCGGGCTATTAAGGCGAATCTCCACCGTGTATTCACCCAGTTTACGAATGCTTTGTACTGAATCGGCAAACTGTAGACTGTCGAAATAGGGATATTCGCCGCCGTTGATATCATGATAAGGGTGTTTTTTGTCCAGCATGCGTTGAAAACTGAATACCACATCATCGGCATTCATATTGCGGGTCGGACTGAACCAGGCCGTGGTTTGGAACGGCACGTTATGATGCAGATAAAACCGGTAGGTGGAGCCATTGTCCAGCACTTCCCAACGCTGGGCGAGTTCCGGCATCAGGCGGTAAGTATAGGGATCGACATCCAGCAGGCGGTCGTACATCTGCGCCGCCAGCGTATCAATGGTAACGCCGCTGCGCGCCATCTGTGGGTTGAACGTGTTCAGCACGTCATTCACGCAATAAACGAAACCGCTTTGGCGAATGGACTCCAGCGGTGTTGCAGGCGTAAGCGGAGAGGGCGGAGCCGCCAGCGCCGGCAAAGCCAGCCAGACGAATGCCAGTGCAAAACAAAATTTTCCAGACATACGGGTTTTTCAGTCAAGGCGTAATACACAGAGTGTACCGCACTCTCACCGTCCTCCCCACTGTGTTGTATGCATCTGGCGACTTTCCAACCGATGATATTGCTTATTGCGAATTATTGTCCTGGATCATAGTAGAAGCATTTTATCATCATAATGACGGCTAACGGGCTAAGTTATGCGGGAAAGGTGCCGTTATAGCTAAAACTTTGTCTGAAAAATGGAGTGATTCTGGATGGACAGCACCAGGCCCCATCGTACCGTTGGCATCGAATTTTCGCGTGAGACGGAAAATGTTACCGAACTCTCCACAGATTTAAACGCCGATGCGATCATGGCAACATTCGAGGCCATTGAATTTTCAGATGAAAATACGGGTTGCATCGAGAATGAGGCTGACAGGGATCAGCGTAATCCACTACCGGTGTTAACCGAAGAAGAAATTAACGCGAAAAATGAGAAGATCAAGCAGATAAAAGATACCTCGCTTTCCGCATCGTTGGATGATGTCTCTGAGCTGGCCATTTCCTTTTTTATTGTAGCGGTAGAAGGAACGAAATCTCCGGTTACGGAACTTGCCAATGCCATACACGATGCCTTTTCAAGTTCGCTGACCGATGAAAAGACGGGGATGATAGAGGCTTTCGATATCGCCATGAAGAAAGAGATGCTCACTTTCATCAAAGCGAGGTTTATCATCGAGGCGTATCAGTCCCAGGCAGCAGAAATAATTGATAACTACATTAGTGAACTGGTGTCGCGGCGGGACAGTATACGGCTGGGGGCGGCTAACGCGGAATTTTTGCTTGCCTCCGGTTTGGGCGACGAAAAATATGCCGACGCGTTACAGAGTGATATTGAGGCGCTGAAACAGGGGACATATCCGTCTCAGGTCGAAATGTCCCGGGTGTTATCGATCGCCGACAGCGCGTGCAGTGTTGTCGATATGCTCGATCAGTTTGAAATGATGCTGAGAAACAGCGGCCGTTCCGCACCGACGCTGGATACCGAGTTGCAGCATTTGGGGCTGTTGGCCGATCACTGGGACGATTTTGTGCAAAAATACGCGCCGCGGACGCTAAAAAAACGATAAAAGAGCAATGTGGAAAAAGCAGGAGGAACCCCATACTTCGTATGGAAATGAGAAAAATTCTCAACAAAGTGCTTTACAGATGATACTGATAACCATTATCATCATTTTCGCACTTCAGCAGTTGCTTCTATGCAGGCACTGAAGGAGAGCACGACATTGCTCACATTGCTTCCAGTATTATTTTAGCCAGCCTGCGTGCTGGCTTTTTTTTGCGCGCCGGATGCCTGGGTTCATTTCCTTTTCATATAAAATAGTTAATGAAATCAATTAACTTAAGGTGTTCTCCGGCTTTTTCATTCATTGATTGCGATGGCATGTTTTTTCAATAAGCCACGTAGCTGATGATAGGTTAGCCCCAGCAGTTCCGCGGCCTTACGCTGATTAAAGCGCGCCTGATTTAATGCCCGTTCGATAAGCGCTTTTTCCTGAGACAGTTGCCATTGTTTCATATCCAGCGGTAAATCCGGCAATTGATCCTCGAGGCGGCGTGCCGACGCGGGGGACGCCGGACTAGCCGATGCCGATTTCTGAAACGGGTTGAGAATAATGGTATCCAGCGCGCTGTCGCTGCTGCCATGACGGTAAACGGAACGTTCCACGACATTTTTCAGTTCACGGATGTTACCCGGCCAGCCGTAATTCAGCAGCGTCTCGCGGGCGCGCGGAGTGAAACCGGGAAAGAGCGGTAATCGCAGTTCACGGCACATCTGAATCGCAAAATGCTCCGCCAGCAACATGATATCTTGCTGACGTTCTCGCAATGGCGGGAGCTGGACCACGTCGAATGCCAGTCGATCCAGCAGGTCGGCACGGAATTTTCCACTGGCGGCCAACGCCGGCAGGTCGTCATTGGTGGCGCAGATCAAGCGTACATCGACCTGTAGGGCCTGCCCGCCGCCGACGCGCTCCAGCACGCCATATTCGATCACCCGCAGCAGCTTTTCCTGTACCAGCATCGGCGCGGTAGCCAACTCATCCAGAAACAACGTACCGCCATCGGCGCGCTCGAACCGACCCAGATGGCGTTTTTGCGCCCCGGTAAACGCCCCGGCTTCATGACCGAATAGCTCGGAATCCAGCAGATTCTCATTTAAGGCCGCGCAGTTCAGCGAAACAAATGGCCCTTGCCAACGGGGCGAGAGGTAGTGCAATCGACTGGCAATCAACTCCTTACCGGTACCGCGCTCGCCAATCACCAGCATGGGTTTATTGAGCTGCGCCAGCTGTGAAACCTGTTCCAGCACTTCAATAAAGTTGTTGGCTTCTCCCAGTAAGTTCTCTTTTTCCTGTCCCATCGCATTGCACCGTGTAATTTTTACTAACAGTTAGCGTATTTGACTAATTTAGCGGGTATTGGAAAATAGTCAAAATTCTTCGTGCTTTATTTTCAATAGGTTATAAAAGGATAAACATTGGCACGCTTATTGATACGTCTTTATTGAAGAGCAACAGTGATATCGCAATCGGGCAATGACTGGTCGCGATCATAAATCAGGCGTAATACAGACGCCGGACATCATTAAGAGGATTGGATTATGGGTATTTTTTCTCGTTTTGCCGACATCGTGAACGCCAACATCAATTCATTGCTGGATAAAGCGGAAGATCCACAGAAGTTGGTTCGGCTGATGATTCAGGAAATGGAAGACACGCTGGTTGAGGTTCGTTCTACCTCCGCACGGGCGCTGGCAGAAAAGAAACAGATTGCCCGTCGTATTGATCAGGCTCAGTCTCAGCAGGCGCAGTGGCAGGATAAGGCCGAACTGGCGTTGAGAAAAGACAAAGACGATCTGGCGCGCGCCGCGCTGATTGAGAAACAGAAACTGACCGATTTGATCGTGACGTTGCAGCGTGAAGCGGAAAGCGTTGATGAAACGCTGGATCGCATGAAACGCGAAATCGGCGAGCTGGAAAACAAACTGACGGAGACCCGCGCGCGCCAGCAGGCATTAACCCTGCGTCATCAGGCCGCCTCTTCGTCCCGCGATGTGCGCCGCCAACTGGACAGCGGCAAGCTGGATGAGGCCATGGCGCGCTTTGAACAGTTTGAGCGCCGGATTGATACGATGGAAGCGGAAGCGGAAAGTGTCGGGCTGGGGAAACAGAAATCGCTGGATCAGCAGTTCGCCGAGTTGAAAGCAGATGATGAAATCAGCGCGCAACTGGCTGCACTTAAAGCTAAAGTTAAACCAGCAGAATAACCGGGCTGGCTATCGTCAGGGTTGGCGATAGCCGTATTAAAACCGGTGAACATAATCATTAAGGAGACACGATGAGTGCTTTGTTTCTTGCCATACCGCTGACCATTTTCATGTTGTTTGTGGCACCGATATGGCTTTGGCTACATTACAGTCAGCGCAAGCAAAACAATGCTCAACTCGGACAAAGCGACATGCAGCGTCTGACGCAACTGACGGAAGACGCCCGCCGCATGCGCGAGCGAATTCAGACGCTGGAGGAAATTCTGGATACAGAATACCCGGACTGGAGAAAATCGTAATGAAGAATACATGGTCAGGTAAAACGTTATACCGCATACCGGAAGAAGGGATGCTCAAAGGCGTGTGTGCCGGGCTGGCTCACTACTTTGACGTACCGGTAAAACTGGTGCGGGTCATTGTGGTGTTATCGATGTTTTTCGGCCTGTTCTTTTTCACCATCGTGGCTTATATCGTGCTCAGTTTTATACTCGATCCCGTGCCCGCGGCACGCTACCATGAACAAGAATCGTCGTTTCGCACGCCGGGGCAATTACTGAACGATGCTGACGCGACATTGAAGGCCAGTGAGCAGCGGCTGCGCAATATTGAGCGCTACGTCACCTCAGAGACGTTTGGCGTTCAGAGCCGTTTTCGCCAACTGTAAGCATAATCATGTCATACGGCGTTGATGTTATCGGGTCACATCGACGTCGTTTATGACAAAGTTGTTTATAATAAAGCGGTTTATAATAAAACAACGCCGCTTTTCTTTTCACCGGGTGATTCTGTACTAGATTTGAAATCAGTACTGGATTTGTGAGTCGCCGTCATTTCCTGTAAAACCGCATCATTCCTCTCATATATGATTAATAAGGTACTTCATGGATGATACAACGCTTCTGATCGGTATCGTGCTTGTGCTGGCCTACCTCATCGTGATGCCTGTCGCAGTCGCGATCGTGTTTAAGCGTAGCGCGCGCCTTCAGCAGTGGAATGTCCAGCTAGAGCAAACGGTCGTTCAGCTACAGGCGAACCTGGCCCGACTCACTGCTCAGGTAAACCGCCTGAATCCAACGGTTATCCCGACTTTACCGGCATCGTCCGTTCGCACGCCAGCATCTGCGGATACCGTAGACGCGCCGGTTGAGCCTGATGTGAGCGGGGAAAATGGCGGCAACCCCAATGAAGTGACAATGTCACAAAAAAGCAACGAGCTAACCACCCTCGACCCGTCGTCGCATCAAGATACCGCGACCCGTCGGGAGGTGATAGCGGTCGAAAAACATTCAGGCATCCTTTCTTCGCTGGCCGCTTGGCTGCTGCAAGGTAATCCGCTGGCAAAAATCGGCATTTTATTGCTGTTTTTTGGTCTGGCCTACCTGATGAAATACACCATTGAACGCGACATGCTATCGATTCAATGGCGGCTGGGCGTAGCCGCGCTGATTAGCGGCGGACTGCTGGCCTTTGGCTGGCGTCTGCGTCATAAGCAACGGCTGTACGCCCTTATATTGCAAGGCGGTGCGGTCGGGGCGCTGTATATCACGATATTTGGCGCTTTCCGGCTATATCTGTTGCTGCCTTATCCGCTGGCGTTCGCACTATTGCTGCTCGTCTGCGCCGCCAGTGTTGGGCTGGCGGTAATACAGCGTTCGTTAAGTCTGGCCATGCTGGCCAGCATTGGCGGCTATCTGGCGCCGATCTTGTTGTCGCAGGGAGGAGGCAACCATGTGGTGTTGTTTTCGTACTACCTGCTGCTGTCGCTGGGGATTCTGGCGATAAGCGCCCGTCAGTCCTGGCGCGAATTGAACCTGCTGGGGCTGATATTTACTTTTGGCGTCGCGGCCACCTGGGGCGCGAAATATTATCAGCAAGATTTTTACCTGAGCAGTCAGCTGTTTCTGATCGCCAATATTCTGCTGTTTGGCGTTGGCGCACTGCTGTTCTCGCTGCGACATCAGTCGGTAGGCAAACAGGTCGTGGATGGCGTACTGCTGTTTGCCCCGCCGTTGATCGGTTTTGGCATGCAGTATCTTATTACCGGACATTGGAAATATGGCCCGGCCGGTTCGGCGCTGGCGTATGGACTTGGCTATCTGGTATTAGGCGGATTGACGCGCAAACGCCTGCCGCGTCTGGGGCTGTTTGCCTTCGCGCTGGGAGGCTGTTTTCTAACATTGGCGGTGCCGTTAACCCTCACCGGGCAATCGACCGCGCTAGTATGGATGCTGGAAGGGCTGTGCATTCTATGGGCGGGGCTGCATCAAAATCAGCGTCGCATGGGGCGGAGTGGTTCCGCCGTGTTGTTGTTTGGCGCCGCGTCGGTGGCATACGCCGCCATAACGGGTGAGTTGCAGTCAGCAGCGTTTTTCTTCACCTTTTTCACCTTCGGGATTCTGGCCGTCGCCTCACTGTGCGCCAGCCTGTGCTGGTCGCGTTATCGTCAGGTGGATGGCCGCTGGAGTAGTAGGTTTGACCGGGTTTTTTTCATTCTCGGGCTGGCGGCATGGCTGATTTGGCTCGTTTATATCGTCGAACGGGCGATGACGGCGTATACCGATGCATTCTGGCATGGCAGCGAGTTTATGCCGCCGTGGCGTACACAGGCTTTACTGCAAAGTCCGCTGTTCCTGCTGTTGTTTGCCGTATCCGGCTTGCTTTGGAGCGAAACGGGAAGACGGTTGAAATGGCCGCTGTTGCGGCATAGCGCCTGGTTGCTATGGGGTTTTATGCTGCTGGCGGTATTACAGCAGCTTGTCTTTGCCGACTATCGCCAGTTCCCGTTGTTGAATGGCGGAGAGCAGATCGCGGTGTGGGCGTGCTGGCTCGGCAGCTTTACCGTCGCTTACCGGTTGCTCTACCGTGAAACGGGCAATATCCCCTGTCTGGCAGAGCGCGTCTTCCATCTTGCTTTATTCTGGATGGCGATCGGATGGCTTTTCCTGATGGCCGATCAGTATTGGTATTCCCGCATCCCAGCCGATATGGAAGAGGGCGCGCCGATACTGACCGTCATATTGTTGTCGGCAATCATATTGGCGCTGGTGCTGCCGGCACGTCACCGACTGTGGCCACTGACGTGTTGGGCGACATTATATAATCAAACCGGACTGGTGCCGCTGGTCGCGACGCTGTTCACGTTATCGGCGAACGCCAACCTGCTGGATGGGCAGATACAATGGGGCTCGCTGACGTGGCCGTATGTGCCGTTCCTGAATCCATTGGAAATCAGCCTGTTTTTGGGCGTAACGGCGTTAGCGCTATGGTATCGACGTGCGATGTCGGTTTCGGCGCAGAGCCGCGCATGGAAAAGCCGGTGTCGTCTGGCGCTCTGGGGGTTGATCATTTGGTTGCTCAACGGCCTGTTGCTACGGGCGCTGGCCTGGTACGCGCAGATCCCGTGGTCGGTTGACTGGCTGTGGGATTCCCGTCTGGTTCAGACCACCTTTGCGCTGCTGTGGACGCTGGCCGCGCTGGTTTGCATGGTGTGGTCGACCCGACGCCAGCAGCGCGGCGGCTGGATTATGGGGGCGCTGTTGCTGGCTCTGACCATTATCAAACTGTTTCTGGTGGATAGCGCCGGCGGTGGTGGACTGGCCCGCGCGATCGCATTTATCGGCGTCGCCATACTTATTCTGATTGTGGGGTATTTCGCACCGCTACCGCCCAAAAAAGCGATGAGCCAGTAGCAGCTCTTTACGCTAACAAGGAGACAGGTTTTATCCAATGAAGCGATTACAAAACGAATTAAACTCACTGGTTAACCGCAGTGTGGATCGCCATTTACGTCTGGCCGTTACCGGACTCAGCCGCAGCGGTAAAACCGCCTTTATTACCGCGTTTGTCAATCAACTGCTGAACGTACACAGCGGGGCGCATTTACCGATGTTTTCCGCCGTGCGGGAAGGTCGATTGCTGGGGGCCAAGCGCGTGCCGCAGCGCGATCTCGGCGTTCCCCGTTTTGCCTATGATGAAGGGATGGCGGCGCTCTATGGTTCGCCGCCGGACTGGCCGACGCCGACGCGCGGCGTGAGTGAAATTCGCCTGGCATTGCGCTATCGCTCTAATGATTCTCTGCTGCGGCATTTTAAAGATACGTCGACGCTGTATCTGGAAATTGTGGATTATCCGGGAGAATGGCTGTTGGACCTGCCGTTGCTGGAGCAAACGTATCTCAGTTGGTCGCATCAGATGTCCGGCCTGCTGCAAGGCGAACGCGCCGAGTGGGCCAGACCCTGGCTGGCGCTGTGCGAAAAGCTGGATCCGCTGGCGCCGGCTGATGAAAACCAACTGGCCGCCATTGCACAGGCCTATACGGACTACCTGCTGCGTTGCAAACAGGAAGGTCTGCATTTCATTCAGCCGGGACGCTTTGTGCTACCGGGCGATCTGGCCGGCGCGCCGGTTTTGCAATTTTTCCCATGGCCGCAGGTTGATAAATGGGGAGAAGCCAAACTGGCGCAGGCGGATGCCAAAACCAACATGGGGATGCTGCGTCAACGCTTTGAGTATTATTGCCAGTCGGTGGTGAAAGGATTTTATAAACATCACTTTATCCGTTTTGACCGCCAGATTGTGCTGGTGGACTGTCTGCAACCGCTGAACAGCGGCATTCATGCGTTTAACGATATGCGGCTGGCGCTGACCCAACTGATGCAAAGTTTTCACTATGGCAAACGCACGCTATTCCGGCGTCTGTTTTCGCCGTGCATCGACAAATTGATGTTTGCTGCCAGTAAATCCGATCACATTACCGCCGATCAGCATGCCAATCTGGTCTCGCTGTTGCAGCAATTGGTGCAGGAAGCCTGGCAGAATGCCGCCTTTGAAGGGATCAGCATGGATTGCGCGGGGATTGCGTCGATTCAGTCCACCCAAAGCGGGGTTGTTGATCATCAGGGGCAAAAAATTCCGGCGTTGAAGGGAAACCGTCTGAGCGATGGCCAGCCGTTAACGGTGTATCCGGGGGAAGTGCCTCCCCGCTTGCCTGGCGCAGCATTCTGGCAGGAGCAGGGATTCCATTTTGATGAGTTTCGTCCGCGTGAGATGACCGTGGACACCCCGTTGCCGCATATCCGACTGGATACGGTAATGGAGTTTTTACTGGGAGATAAATTGCGATGAACGAACCACTGAAACCGCGAATGACGTTTGACAAAGCTTCGCCAGCGGAACCTCAACCGCAGTTACGCGCCAATGTGGCGTTTGACGAGCAGGCGGCAGAACGTTTTGCTCCCGTCAGCCGTGAAGAGGAAGTGCCGGAAGAGGGGATTGCCGAGGAAGTGGTCAGCGCGGCGCTGCGGCCTAAACGCAGTCTGTGGCGGCGGATGGTCATGGCGGGCCTGACGCTATTTGGCGTCAGCGCCGTGGCTCAGGGGGTTCAGTCGTTGCATAACGCCTGGATACAGCAGGATTGGATCGCACTGGGCGGCATTGCGGCGGGCAGCCTGATTGTGGCGGCAGGCGTAGGTTCGCTGGCCGTTGAGTGGCGGCGTCTTTACCGGTTGCGTGAACGGGCCGAAGAGCGAGATGTCGCCCGGGATTTGCTGCATAGCCATGGCGTTGGGCGAGGACGCGAATTTTGTGAAAAACTGGCGCGGCAGGCCGGGCTGGATAACGGTCATCCGGCGATGCAGCGTTGGCAGGCGTCCTTGCACGAAACTCACAACGATCGGGAAGTGGTTGAACTGTATGCCCGGCTGGTTCAACCGGTGCTGGACAGCCAGGCCAGGCGGGAAATCAGCCGTTCGGCGGCGGAGTCCACGCTGATGATCGCTGTCAGCCCGCTGGCGCTGGTGGATATGGCGTTTATCGCCTGGCGCAATCTGCGGTTGATTAACCGGATCGCTACGCTCTACGGCATTGAATTGGGCTATTTCAGCCGCATCCGGTTGTTTCGTCTGGTATTGCTGAATATTGCGTTTGCCGGGGCATCTGAACTGGTACGGGAAATCGGTATGGACTGGATGTCACAGGACCTGGCGGCGCGTCTCTCTGCCCGGGCGGCGCAGGGCATCGGGGCGGGCCTGCTTACCGCGCGGCTGGGCATCAAGGCGATGGAACTGTGTCGTCCGCTTCCCTGGCTGGATGATAAACCGCGTCTGGGTGATTTCCGCCGGGAACTGATTGGACAAGTGAAAACAATCTTGCAAAAAACGCGGTAACACCATGCTCGAGCCGGAAAAATATTTCATGACTGTCAACTTTTGCTGCCACTTCACTTCATCCGTGCAAGACGAAAGCGTATTATTACTCTCTATTAGCCTTGTCGCACCTGTTGAAGAAGGTAGTCGTTGATGCGTCTGGAAGTTTTTTGTGAAGACCGTATCGGTCTGACCCGCGAATTGTTGGATCTTCTGGCGGCGCGCCATCTCGACCTGAGAGGCATTGAGATTGCGCCAATCGGTCGTATTTATCTTAATTTCGCCTCGCTGGATTTCGATGCATTTCGCGTATTGATGGCGGAAATTCGCCGGATTGAAGGCGTCAGTGATGTCCGTACCGTGGCCTTTATGCCTTCGGAACGAGAGCACCGCGCGGTAAACGCCCTGCTGGAATCGATGCCGGAGCCGGTGTTTTCGCTTGATATGCGCGGGAAGATCGAACTGTTTAATCTGGCCGCGTTGACGCTGTTTGATCAGACTGCCGGGAATATTCGCAATCTGACCATTGGCGCATTGATCCCGGGGTATAACGTCACGGATTGGCTGGAACGCAGCAGCATGACGGTGACGGAACGCGTGGTGATCCGCGGGCAAGATTTTCTTCTGGAAATGACGCCAGTACATCTGGAGGATGACGAAGGCAAAATGACCACGGCCGGCGCGCTGGTGATGCTGAAATCCGCGGCGCGAATGGGGCGGCAGTTGCAGGATTTGTCGGTGAATGATGACAATGAATTCGCGCATATTGTCGCGGTCAGTCCCAAAATGCGGCAGGTCGTCGAGCAGGCGCGTAAGCTGGCGATGCTGGATGCGCCGTTACTGATTGTCGGTGACACGGGGACCGGTAAAGATATGCTGGCTCGCGCTTGTCATTTACGCGGGCCGCGGGGCAAGCAGCCGTTCCTGGCGTTGAACTGTGCATCGCTGCCTGATGAAGTGATGGAAAGTGAATTGTACGGTCATGCGCCGGGGGCTTATCCCAATGCGCTTGAAGGCAAGAAGGGATTTTTCGAGCAGGCAAACGGCGGGTCGGTGCTGCTGGATGAAGTCGGCGAAATGTCGGCACAGATGCAAACCAAGCTGCTGCGTTTCCTGAATGACGGAACGTTCCGCCGGGTGGGAGAAGATCATGAAATGCACGTGGATGTCCGGGTGATTTGTGCGACGCAGAAGAACCTGCTGGAAATGGTGCAGCGCGGTGAATTCAGGGAAGATCTCTACTATCGTCTGAATGTGCTGACGCTCACATTGCCGCCGCTACGTGAGCGTCCGGCCGACATCATGCCGTTGACCGAGTTGTTCGTCGCACGTTTTGCCGATGAGCAGGGTATTCCTCGCCCAAGACTGGCTGCTGATTTGCAGCAGTTTTTGCCGCAGTATGGTTGGCCGGGTAATGTGCGTCAGCTAAAAAACACCATCTATCGGGCGCTGACTCAGTTGGAAGGCTATGAGCTGCGTAGGCAGGATCTCGATCTGCCGGCCTTCTCGGTCGATATTCCACACAGTGAGGAAATGCTGGATGGTTCGCTGGACGATATCAGCAAACGTTTTGAACGTGCCGTGCTAACCCGCCTGTATCAGACTTATCCCAGTACGCGCAAACTGGCTAAACGCCTTGGCGTATCGCATACGGCGATTGCCAATAAACTGCGGGAATATGGGCTGAGTCACCGCAAAGCGGCGGGTGAGGATGATGAATAAGAAAAACGGCCGCACAGGTGCAGCCGTTTTTTTACATCAGGCGACATTTAAACACGCGCCCCATGTTTTTCATGAAATTACTTCAGTACCGCCAGCGCAGCATCATAATCGGGTTCGGTTGTGATTTCGTTCACCAGTTCGCTGTGCAATACGTTGTCGTTCTCATCCAGAACCACCACCGCGCGGGCGGTCAGGCCTTTCAATGCGCCATCGGCAATGGCGACACCGTAGGCTTCTTTAAACTCGGCACCGCGTAGCGTGGACAGCACAACCACGTTGTTCAGCCCTTCCGCGCCACAAAAACGGGATTGTGCGAACGGCAGGTCGGAAGAGATACACAGAACAACGGTGTTATCCAGTTCAGAACCCAATTGGTTGAATTTACGCACGGACGTGGCACAAACGCCGGTATCAATGCTGGGGAAAATGTTCAGGATTTTACGTTTGCCAGCGTAGTTGCTGAGCGCGATGTCTGACAGGTCTTTGCCAACCAGTGTAAAAGCCGGAGCTTTGCTTCCCTTCGCGGGAAACGTCCCTGATAGCGGTACTGGATTGCCTTGAAAGTGTACGTTCTGTGACATGTATGCGTCCTTAATTACAGGTTGTTAACACGAGCCCAGTTTAGGGCAACATTAGCAACATTGATATAAAAAAACGCCGGGAGCGTTTTTTAACGTCGCATCAGCGACGGCCTGTAGGGTGACGGGCAGGATAGCCCGTCATAAAAAAACGCCGGGAGCGTTTTTAACGTCGCACAGCGACGGCGTCATCAAAAATTACGGCTTAACAATGCGGTCATGGCATGCAGATAACCGTCAATCGCGGCATCCGCTGAAATCGGCGGCAGCTCCGCCGTAATGCACGGCAATCCCCGATCGGCACACCAACTGCCAAACGATCCTGGCGTTTCGTAGCCCACGCCGGTGACCAACGGTAAATCAAATTGCCGCGCCAGCCATTGTCCGAATTCGGAGTTTTTCGGGTCATCAATACAAGCCAAAGGCTCATGAAAAGAGACAACCCAGGCCGGATTAAGTTTCGTGATAAGTTCACACAGTGCTTTTGTTTCCGGTTCTGACGCCGGCGTATTTCCGGTGGACAGCACCACATCCCGCTCATCGGCCGCGCAGCTCCAGCGGTAATGCGTCTGCCCCGGTTGCCAGTTACCCGCGGGAAAGTTGCGATTGAGATCGACGCCGTTGGCGTTGGCGCGCAGGCCCAGTTGACAGCCATCGGGATTAACGGCCAACACCACGTGATGACGGCGTTGGCCGGGAAACAGCGTGCGCAAAGCGCAGGACAGGGCGATCACCGCGGCGGTTTCATCACCATGCGTACCGGCAACGATCAGTCCGCTCCCCTCCTGTGGCAATTCGGCGGGGAAGTAGAGCAGGGGCGCGCCCAGCAATGACTTGCCATAAGGTTCCCCCAGAGAAGACAGATTGCCCCGTTGATGACGGGCCCGTAAAGGGATGGTGTGGTTGTCCATTTCATCAGCCCATGGTTGCTGTTGACCAATTTTCATCATAGCGACTGAGGAGGAAAATAGCACCCGTGATACAACGGGATGAAATTCTCAGCCGGAACGTGACAAGTACAGGTATTGATAAGTACATGTGGTTACAAGTAGATGCATGAGCCGTTTATTGGCTATTATGTTTTTTAGTTATTTCATTATTATCCGCTATTAATCGGTTTTCGGGACGGTATTGCCAATGTGGTGAAATCCCGCAGTCCCAGTCTCACAATGGCATCCGAACAATTTATTCATGCGCACGGACGGGCGTTTTAATCGGTAAGGGTCAAGTCATCATGCAAAATGGTTATTCCGCTCGCTATGCCGTGCTGCTCGCAATATTGGCAGGTAGCGCCGGTGCGGCGCAGGTTCCGGCAGGAACCGTATTAGCTGAAAAACAGGAAATTGTGCGTCATATCAAAGATGAACCCGCTTCTCTGGACCCGATAAAAGCGGTTGGTTTGCCGGAAGCGCAGGTGGCGCGTGATTTATTTGAAGGGCTGGTCAATCAGGATGCGAACGGCAACATTGTGCCCGGCGTCGCTCTGCGCTGGCAAACCAATGATAACCGTACTTTCACCTTCACCCTGCGTGAAAATGCGCGTTGGTCAAATGGCGATCCGGTCACGGCAAAGGATTTTGTTTATAGCTGGCAGCGGTTAGTCGCCCCGGAAAACTCATCGCCCTTTGCCTGGTTCGCCCGTCTGGCGGGGATACTGAACGCCGAACAGATTATCGACGGTAACATGCCCGTCGATAAACTCGGCGTGACGGCAATTAATGACCATACGCTCAATGCAGCTTGGCAGACCGGTGCCTTACTTTGTCAGCCTGTTGGCAAACTTCAGTCTCTTTCCGGTCCATCAGGCAACGATCGAGAAATACGGCAATGACTGGACCAAACCGGGTAATCTGGTCGGTAACGGTGCGTTCAAACTGGAACAGCGGGTCGTTAATGAAAAGCTGGTGTTGGCACCAAATGAATATTATTGGGATCATGGCAACACGATGTTAACTAAAGTGACGTTTGTTCCCATCAATCAGGAATCGAGCGCGACAAAACGCTACCTTTCCGGCGATATTGATATCACCGAATCCTTTCCTAAAAACCTGTATCAAAAACTGCTGAAGGAACTGCCCGGTCAGGTCTATACCCCTGATCAACTGGGAACCTACTATTACGCCTTTAATACTCAACGCGCGCCAACGAATGACGCGCGGGTGCGTAAGGCCTTGTCTTATGCCATCGACCGGAAAATCATTGCGGAAAAGGTTCTGGGGACCGGCGAGAAACCGGCCTATCACTTCACGCCGGATGTTACCGCCGGATTTACGCCGACAGAGAGCGTGTTACAGCAATATACTCAGGCTGAACTGGATGCGCAGGCAAAGGCGCTGATGGCGGCGGCAGGCTATGGCCCCGGGAAGCCGATGAAGCTATCGCTGCTGTACAACACTTCGGAAAGCCACCAGAAAATTGCCGTTGCCGTTGCGTCCATGTGGAAAACGAAGTTGGGGGTGGAGGTACGTTTATCTAATCAGGAGTGGCAAACCTATATCGACAGTCGTAACAGCGGTAACTTTGACGTTATCAGGGCGTCGTGGGTCGGAGACTATAATGAGGCCTCTACGTTTCTGTCGTTATTAACGTCGCATCACAGCGGGAATATCGCACGGTTTAAAAGCGCCGATTATGATCGGTTGCTGGATGAAGCCGGCAACCAAACCGATGCCAAAATATTGAATGCGGATTACAATCGGGCGGAGAAAATCCTGATGGAAGAAGCGCCCATTGCTCCCATTTATCAATACACTAACGGACGCTTGATTAAGCCCTGGGTAAAAGGCTATCCAATCACCAATCCTGAAGATGTCGCATACAGTCACTCGCTTTATATCGTGAAACACTGAGACCAATATGGAATCGTTTGAAGGAAAAACGTTGCAACATTCTGGCGCTGTTTATGCCTATCAACTGGATGGACAAGGCGGAGTGGCGCCTATCGGCGATAGTGATGTCGCCAGCAGTGAGCGGCCTTGCTGGTTGCATCTGGATTCGACGTTGCCCGCCAGCGCCATCTGGTTGAATGAAACCCATCTGGTGCCGGACAGCGTACGCGATGCGTTGGCCGGAGAGAGTGTTCGCCCCAGAGTGACCCGGTTGGGCGATGGGACGATGATTACCCTGCGCAGCATCAACCTGAATGCAAATTCGCGTCCGGACCAACTGGTGGCGATCCGGGTTTTCATTACCGATAAGCTCATTATTTCGACCCGGCGACGTAAAGTGTTGGCGATTGATGAAGTGTTGACCGATCTCAAAGAGGGGAATGGGCCGACAGACTGTGGGAGCTGGCTGGTGTCGATCGCGGAGTCGCTCACCGATCATACCAGTGAATTTATTGATGATTTACATGAGAAAATTATCGATCTGGAAGAAGACTTACTGGAGCAAAAAATACCGCCACGGGGCGAACTGGCATTGATTCGCAAGCAGTTGATTGTACTACGACGCTATATGACTCCGCAGCGTGATGTGTTTTCGCGCCTTTCCGGTGAAAGGTTGCCCTGGATGCAGGACGATGATCGGCGCCGAATGCAGGAAATTGCCGACAGACTGGGACGTGGGCTGGAAGATTTGGATTCCAGTATTGCACGTACTACCGTATTGTCGGATGAAATTACCGCCCAGATGACAGAGGCGATGAACCGAAGAACCTATACTATGTCGCTGTTGGCGATGGTTTTTCTGCCGACGACCTTTTTAACCGGGCTGTTTGGCGTCAATCTGGGGGGAATTCCGGGAGGGGACTCCCGGCTGGGGTTCGGCATGTTCTGCCTGATGTTGGTAGTATTGGTTGGTGGCGTTGCATGGTGGTTAAAACACAGTAAATGGTTATGAATCCCAACGAATGGTTATTGCGCGTATTATCACAGACTTCCCGGGGTGGTTGAAAATTCACGTCTAAATTGAGCAATATCAACATTTTTCACATTATAGTACGGCACTATTCTTCTTGCAGGTGAATGCAACGTCAAGCGATGGGCGTTGCGCTCCATATTGTCTTACTTCCTTTTTTGAATTACTGCATAGCACAATTGATTCACACCATGCCGGCGATATCGTCGGCATTTTTTTGTGCTTTTCGTTCAGTACCCAACCTGGTTTCCTCCTCCTTTATTTTATTTCCAGTATGTCGAGGCGGGCCAACGGCGGAGTCTCTTCTTCCTCTTCTGGCTGCCAGCCAACGGGTTGCAGCGGCAGTTCCTCGCGATCGAAAGCCAGATCGCCGCCGTCAACCACGTCGCTGTCATGATGAATGCTTTTAAAATCAAACAGCGCATAGTCGGCGAGATGGGAAGGTACGACGTTCTGCATCGCGCTGAACATCGTTTCGATACGGCCGGGATAACGTTTATCCCAGTCGCGCAGCATATCTTTGATCACCTGGCGTTGCAGATTGGGCTGTGAGCCGCAGAGATTGCATGGAATGATGGGATATTGACGCGCTTCGGCAAAGCGTTCGATGTCTTTCTCACGGCAGTAGGCCAAGGGGCGAATCACCACATGTTTGCCATCGTCACTCATCAGTTTCGGCGGCATTCCTTTCAATTTTCCGCCGTAGAACATATTGAGGAACAGCGTCTGCAAAATATCGTCACGATGGTGGCCGAGTGCAATTTTAGTCGCTCCCAGTTCGGTGGCCGTGCGATACAGAATTCCGCGACGCAGACGCGAGCACAGTGAACAGGTCGTTTTTCCTTCTGGAATTTTTTCTTTCACGATGCCATAAGTATTTTCTTCCACGATCTTGTATTCAACACCAATACTATCAAGGTACTGCGGTAGTACGTGTCCAGGAAAACCGGGCTGCTTTTGATCCAGATTAACGGCCACCAGTGAAAAATTGACGGGAGCGCTCTGTTGCAGGTTGCGCAGAATTTCCAGCATGGTGAAGCTGTCCTTGCCACCGGACAGACAAACCATGATACGGTCGCCTTCCTCAATCATATTGAAATCGGCAATAGCTTCCCCGACGTTGCGACGCAGGCGCTTCTGAAGCTTGTTGAGGTTGTATTGTTGTTTTTGGTTAATTTGTTGATTTTCTTGCATTTTAATTTGTTCCTACACCCAAAAGGGGCACCAAAGGGGCAAACTTATTCACAGCGCGAGTTTCCGATTCAGCATGCCAACCTGATCTTCATTCATGTCCTCAATCCATTTCCCGTAGCTTTCATACACCATTTGGTTCGCAATAGACAAAGGGTTTGCACCTGCCGATAGTAACCAGCAAGCATAAGTATGGCGCGTATGGTACGGATTATGGCGACGAATGCCAGATCGTTTTACCGCAGATAATGATTAAGCAATGACCAAATAGTAAAGGGTTAATGTCTGTCTATCTCACACAGTGTAAAGCACTCACTTCGCGGGTCCCGCCAGCCAAACCGTCCGCCCGCCACACTCAGGATCTTTTTTTACTCTCTTGATCACGTCAAAATCGTTGTTGTTCAACAGCGTGCGAAACTCTTGCTCCGATAGGCTGGAATGGTAAAGCTCTTCGCCCTGAAAATTACCGATAGCCTCGCCGTCGCTGGTACCGCTGGTAAATATTAAGACCAGTCGCAGATGACGATCTTCGTCAATGGTCAAGGTGGCATGTTCAAATGAGATGGCACCGACATCGTCAATCACCAAATCACGGATACCTGAACAGGAACCATGAACGTCTGGTTGACGCCAGTCAGTTTTGAAATCAGGTGACACCTTTTCAAGATCTTTGACGAGATCGCGAATGTCGTGGGCTGCTGGCGCCCGGGCAAAATCACGTTTGAAGCTGGCTAAAATAAGCGGGGCCTGCTGCTCCCATGGCTGAAAAACGTGTTGTGTTATTGATCTTTTGCCGTATTGGAACATTTATTGGTGTGACCGCGAAATAAGGTGTGGTAAATATATTCTCCATCTTGAAATATATCAGGTATCGTTCGGCACATAGCCCTGTGCCGGGCTGTGTCATTTCACATGATATGGAGTCAGATAATGAAATCGTATCAATGGCTATTTACTGCGGCTGTACTGTTATTGGCGGGTTGCAGTAATGGCGGAAAAAATACGGCGGTCGATAAGCAGGATACGGCACTAAATGAAGAGAATAAAAGCTCGATTGTATTGCTGAAAAGCAGCACCCCGTTGGACGTCAACTGTACATTGATTGGCGGAACGATGGCCGTTTCCAGACAGTTGGACGGCGCCAGCGTAGGGACCTGCCAGTTGGCGAATGGCAAGCGTTGCGATGAGCGAGCGGTGATGAATGGGACCTGCCCGGCGGGCTGACAGATGCAATAACATTGCGATGGCGAAGCATCGATATTTCATCTTCATTTTCCGGTTCTTTCAGATAATCAGCCTTTCTGAAAAGGCATTGGTGAAAATGATTCACCAATGCGCATGTGTCGTATCAGGGATTCAGCAGATTCGCGCAGGGCTCGCCCTGGCTGATTTCTTTCAGGTTTTGCAGCGTGGTTTGAGAAATGCTTATTAAGGCTTCCTCTGTCAGGAAGGCCTGGTGTCCGGTAAACAGAACGTTATGGCACGCGGATAGGCGACGGAAAATATCGTCCTGAATCACGTCATTCGATTTATCAGCAAAGAACAGATCCCGTTCATTCTCATAAACGTCCATACCCAGCGCACCAATTTTCTGCTGTTTCAGCGCATCAATAGCGGCCTGGGAATCAATTAACCCGCCACGGCTGGTGTTAACAATCATCACGCCATCTTTCATTTGTGAAAATGCCGCCTGATCGAGCAGGTGGTGATTTTCCGGCGTGAGCGGGCAGTGCAGGGATATCACATCGGAACGGGCATAAAGTGTTTTCAGATCCACATATTCCGCACCCAGATCCAGCGCCTGTGGGTTAGGGTAGGGATCGAATGCCAGCAGACGCATACCGAAACCCTTCAGAATACGCATGGTGGCAATGCCGATTTTCCCCGTACCGATAATGCCGGCAGTGCGATTGTGCATATTGAAACCAATCAGCCCTTCCAGTGAGAAGTTGGCGTCACGGGTGCGTTGGTAAGCGCGGTGGATGCGGCGGTTAAGGCACAGCATTAATCCAACAGCATGTTCGGCAACCGCTTCCGGTGAATAAGCCGGAACGCGCACCACCTTGATACCCAATTCTTTGGCCGCGTCGAGATCGACGTTGTTGAAACCGGCGCAGCGCAGCGCCAGCGTTTTCACTCCCAGCTGTGCCAGTTCAGTCAACACCTCACGACTGCCGTCGTCATTGACGAAAATGCATACCGCCTGACAGCCCGCCGCAGTTTTTGCCGTGCGTGATGTCAGCATGAAATCAAAAAATTCAAGCTCATAGCCAAACTTTTGATTAACCTGCTCTAAATATTTACGGTCATATTGCTTGGTGCTGTAGATTGCCAGTTTCATCGCGTATGTCTCCGAAAAATCCTTAGATTAAGCTATCAGAAAATATTACGGAGACAAACCGTTACCTGACAAAGCAATAACGGTTTGCGAAAAGCCGGGTACGGAAATTAACGAGGAATGCTGAATACGGAAACCGCTTCCGACATGGTGGCGATTTGCCGTTCCAGGCAGCTGATGGCCGCACTGGAGTTGCTGGCCAGTATGGTGTTTTGGCGCGTCAGTTCATCAATGTTGTTAACTGCATCATTAATGTGTCCCAGCCCTTGCGATTGTTCATGGGTCGCCAGGCTGATTTGATTTACCAACTGGGAGACTTGCTGCACCTGAGCCAGAATGTTATCCATCGACTGGCTGGTATGGTTCACCAGTTTGTCGCTGGTATTGATGTTGGCAATAGTGGTTTCGATAATCCCCGCGATGTCTTTCGCTGCCTGAGCGCTACGTTGCGCCAGTGTACGAACTTCACCGGCAACCACCGCAAAACTTTTGCCCTGCTCACCCGCATGGGCGGCTTCCACGGCGGCATTCAGCGCGAGGATGTTGGTCTGGAACGCCAGATTATCCAATACATTGATAATGTCGGTGATCTCTTTACTGGAGTGGGTCATCATCACCATTGTGTCGGTTACCTGATTAACGGCTTTTTCTCCGGCATCGACAGCCACATTGGCATCTTCCGCACAGCGTGTCGCCAACTGCGAGGCGGAGGCATTGCTTTTGATCGTTGCGGTGAGTTGCTCCATCGACGATGCGGTATTTTGCAGACTTTGGGCCGTATCGTCACAGCGCTGGCTGAGCGTATGGTTGTCTGTGGCAATCTCGCCACAGGCATGGCGCAGTTCAGCCAGTTTGCTATTCACATCATCGACAAAAGTGCGGAAATTCATGCCAGACTGATTAACCGCGCGTAATAACATGCCGACTTCATCAACACGATCAAGCTGGAAGTTATTATCCGCCTGTCCGGAAGCGGAGTTGATGGCCTGATGCAGAATTTTTTCCAACGGTTTTGCCAGATGCATAACCAGTAATTCACTGGTTATGAAAGCACCGCCTAATATGGCTAACGCGAAAATTAATACCGGCGTTGTCAACGGCAGCGTGGTAAGCAGAATAGATAAAACAGATAGCATAAAGAAATAAATGTAACTTCTAATCCGCCAGCGGACAGGGATTATTTTAAACAGACTGAGCAGTTTCAGCGGACCTTTATAAATCAGCAGGCCCTGATATAAACGTTGGTACTTTAGTTTATTTTCGTTTATTTCATGGTAAAGCGTTTCAGCCTGCCGGATTTCCTGTTGAGAAACACGGGTACGGACCGACATATAGCCTGTGACTTTGCCTTCCTTCATTAATGGGGTAGAACTGGCTTTAACCCAGTAGTAATCGCCATTTTTGCGCCGGTTTTTGACGACGGCAGTCCAGATTCGGCCCGCTTTCAGCGTCGACCACATATCGGCGAAAACCGGCGGCGGCATATCGGGATGACGCACAATGTTATGTGGTTGATTGAGAATCTCATCAAAAGTGTAGCCACTGGCATCAATAAAGTCGTCATTTGCATAGGTAATGTGACTGGTCGGAGTGGTTACCGACATCAGCTTTGCTTTTTCATCTAATAAATACTGGATATCACTGACAGGGTAATTCTTACGCATTTATCAATCCTTCAGTATAAGCAAGCATGGAAGTGACGTTTGTTAAATCAATTTGTTAAAAAATGGAATGTACCTAATTAATTAACGGCTAATTCCGGGAAATAATTAGCGAATCAACTTATAAAAATAACTTGCAAATAGAACAGATGAATTTAATGGGTGAAAAAGATCTCCTGAGTGCATTTGATTTACCATCAATATTGCAAGTTGAATGACCTTTATCTCTACCGTTATACGTCAAGTTGCAGATGCGTTGGCCGCAACCGGTCGGCTATTTCCGCTAAACGCTTACGGCATCGCAGTCAGGGTTTGCGTTACACCAAGTATATTATAGCGATGGAAATTTGCATGGTGCGGGTACATGTTGTTGTGTACCCGCGGGAGAGGCTAACGCGAAATGCTGAATACCGAGACGGCCTGAGCCATACTGGAGATCTGCTGCTGCAAGTGTCCGGTCGCCGAGTTGGATTGGCTGGCAAGCGCGGTATTTTGATGTGTCAGTTCGTCGATTTTATTCACGGCATCGTTGATCAATTCGACGCCCTGAGATTGCTCCTGCGTCGCCAGACTGATCTCGTTCATCAGATGGGTAACATTCTGCACCTGAAGCAAAATATTGCTCATGGACTTGTGCGTGTGCGAGACCAGCTCTTCACCGACGCGAATGCTGCTGAGCGTTTCATCGATAATGGATGAAATATCGCTGGATGAGGACGCGCTGCGTTGGGCCAAAGAACGAACTTCGCTGGCCACCACGGCAAAACTTTTCCCCTGTTCGCCGGCGTGAGCCGCTTCTACCGCGGCATTCACCGCCAGAATATTGGTCTGAAAGGCCAGGTTATCCAGCACGTTAATGATATCGGTAATGCGCTCACTGGAGCGCGTGATGGTTTCCATCGTACTGGAAACCTGATTGACGGCCTGCTCTCCGGAATTGACGGCCTGATTGACATCACGCGTGTATTTTGACGCTTGTACAGAGGCATCGGCATTGCTTTTGATGGTGGCGGTCAACTGTTCGACCGATGCGGCGGTCTGTTGCAGGTTTTCCTCTGTTTGCTCACAGCAGTTAGCCAGTATTTGATTGCCCTGGGCGATTTCATTACAGGCTGTTTTCAATTCGTGCAGGTTACTGCTGACATCATCCACAAAGGTACGGAAGTTCATGCCGGACTGATTCACCGCACGCATCAGCATGCCGATCTCATCCACACGATTGAGTTGCGTCAGGTTGTCGGCCTGACCTGCGGCACAACGCATAGCCTGAGAAAGAATCTGTTCAACCGGGTGTGCAACATGGCGTACCAGCAGTTCGCAACTGATAAAACCGCAGGCGATTAGCAGCGGAAACAGCAGGGCGGCTAACGGGGCCGTTGCCATCATGGAATAGGCGGCAATCAGGGGGATCAGGCTGAACAACAGACAATAACTGCGGATGCGCCAGCGTAGCGGCATGGTTTTAAATATACTTAACAGTCGCAGAGGGCCAGTATAGACCAGCAGACCATGATGGAACGCGCGGTGTTTCAGTTTGCCTTCATTGACTGCGGCGTAGAGTGCTTTCGCCTGTTGGATTTCATCCGGCGTGGCCGGGATGCGCACAGACATGTACCCCGTCAATTGGCCTTCTTTTTTTAATGGGGTCGTACTGGATTTGACCCAGTAGTGATCGCCATTCTTGCGCCGGTTTTTCACAATGCCGGTCCAAATGTGGCCCGCTTGCAGCGTTTTCCACATATCGGAGAAGGCCGATGGTGGCATATCCGGGTGCCGGATTATATTATGCGGCTGATTCATCAGTTCTTCCAGGTGGTAGCCGCTGACCTGAATGAAATCTTTGTTTGCGTAAGTAATGTGGCTATCCGGGGTGGTGACCGACATCAGCTTGGTTTTTTCGTGCAGCGGGTATTGGTAGGTACTGACGGGAAGGTTCTTACGCATGGAGCAATCCTTTATATGCTGTATCCAGATACTGATTTAACATGAATATACCTGTCATCTTTCTCGTTGCTGGTGCGTTGGCTGTCTTATTCGTCCCTGTCTGGGGCTCGCTCGTTGTAAGCAACACACGAGATCCATGGCACGTTGACAGAAAGAATATGCGCAAACACATTACAAAAAATAACGATAAGTAACGACATTATCATAAAATGGTAACAAAAAAGTATCGCATTTGGCGTCAAGTGTGAGCTGAAAGGAGTCTACCTGTTAACGTAATGAGCAAAAAATGTATAGAACATAAACAACCGAAAACGGCGCAGGTTTGGGCGGGATCTCATCGAATGCATAATCTCTATTAATGATTAAAAAATACGCGTTACCCGGCGCGGCACTGATACTCCTGCTGTTATTCGTGTCGTGGCGGACTATGCCACAGTGGTTGCCACGCATTGCGGGGATCTGGTTACCCGCAGAAATGTCTTTGACGCTGCATTCACCGCCGGTTTGGTATGAGCGGGGACTGCAAAGCGAGGGCATCCGGCTGAGTGTGGGCGAATGTACGCTGCTTGATGTGCAGAATATCATGCTGTATCGGCAGTCCGGACGATGGACGATCGATATCGATGCCGTCACGTTGAATAGCGATTGCCTGCCGCATCTGGCATCTGACGACAACACGACGCCCATACGGCTGGCCCAGTGGCAACAGCGTTTGCCAGCCGCGGATGTCACGATTGAAAAAGTGACGCTTCAACCCTGGCGGGATTACGCCGGGCGAGCGCAGTTCAGTACCGATGGCAACCAACGACAGACGCTGCATTATCAAGGCGATCAGCTGGCGTTTCAGACGGAACTGAACCAACAGCACCTGGTTTTACGCAAAGGCATGCTGGCGACGCCGGCGGGGGACGTTCGTTTGCAATTGAGCGGCGAGATCGACCTGGCGGATACGCTAACGCAGGCGCCGGTGCAGGGCGTGCTGAACGGTCAACTGGTTACCGGACAAACGCCCGAGCCGGTATCCATGCGGCTAAGCTGGCGGCACCAGCAAGGGGAGCTTTCGCTACAGGCGGAGGGCGATAATGAGCCGCTGGTCTCGCTGCCATGGCAGTTAACCGCAGAGCAGATACAGGTGAGTAACGGTGTCTGGCGCTGGCCTTACGCCGCACAACCGCTGTCGGGACGGATTTCACTTACGTTGCAAAACTGGCGGCAAGGGCTGGAAAAAACGCGCATTGATGCGCGCATGAACATGTTGACGCAGGGGCATAACGGCAAGGCCAACGCCGTTCTGGTGTTGGGACCGGGTCAGCTTGGGCTGATCAACAGTGAATTGCGTTTTCAGTTAACCGGTCAGGCTAACCTGTCTGACTTGTCTTTAACGGCGTCGCTGCCGGGGGTTCTGCAAGGTTCTTTATTAAATCCGGAGCTATCGATCTTACCGGGGGCGTTGCTGCGAGCCTGGGGCCCGCTGGGATCGCAGGTCCGGCTTGAGGAAGCGCGTTGGCCGTTAGCCGGAGTGCGAATCAGCTCAACCGGGGTGAATGGACGGTTGCAGGCCATCGTCAAGGCGCATCATACGTACTGGGGCCGATTCGACCTGCATCTGGATGGACAAGCGCAGGATTTCTGGCCCGACAAAGGGCAGTGGCAGTGGCGATATTGGGGAAGCGGGCAACTGCCGCCGCTAAAAGGGAAATGGGATGTGGCGGGACGGGGTCGCTGGCAGGACTCGCTAATCGAAGTGAGCCAATTGTCGAGCGGATTGGATCAGCTTGGTTACGGACTGGTGATGGTTCACCAACCACGTCTGACGATTGTTGAACCTTTACGCTGGCAGCGTGCCCGTTCAGGAGAATATTTTCAGGGCGCGTTACAGCTGGCATCGGAACAAGTCGATTTCAGCAACGGCGGCTATCTTCCTCCAACGTTGATGACTCTCGGCCTGCAAGGGCGGGATCCCGATGATTTCCTGATAAAGGGACAATTACAGGCGCAAAATATTGGTCCGGTGTCCCTGCGCGGGCGCTGGGATGGCGAGCGTTTACGCGGCAATGCCTGGTGGCCACGTCAGCCACTAACCGTTTTTCAGCCGTTGCTATCGCCGAAACTGAAAATGAACATTCGTTCAGGACAGTTCCATGCACAGGCCGCGTTTTCCGCGGCGCAGGGAGAGGGATTCAGCGCCGGCGGGCATTGGGTGGTGAGCAACGGAGGACTATGGTTGCAGGACGGCGAAGTCGGCGGTGTCAATTTTGCGCTGCCTTACCGACTGAAAAATCAGCGTTGGGAACTCGGCATCAAACAACCCGTCACGTTGCGAATTGCTATGCTGGATAACCTGTTCCGGATGACGGATATCCGCGTTGATCTGCGGGGATTTTATCCGTACAGCGAAAAATTGCCGTTGACGATATCGCAGGCGGAGATGGACGTATTGGGCGGGCATATCAGCCTTTCGGCCATGCAGTGGCCGCAGCGGGAAGATGCGCTGTTCACCGTGAAAAGCGTGGAGCTCAGTGAACTGATAACGGCGTTGAAGTTGAAACAGTTTGCGATGTCGGGACGGGTGAGCGGTGTGCTGCCACTGAATTTTAACCACCCTGACATGCTGATTCAGGGCGGGCGCTTCACCAACGATCGTTTTCTGACGCTTCGGCTGGATAAACTGCTGGCTGACGAGTTGGAGAGTAAAAATCTGGCCAGCGGCGCAGCGATTAACTGGATGCGTTATCTGGAAATTGGGCGTTCCTATGCCACAGTGGAATTGAGTAATCAGGGCGAACTGACGCTGGTTTCGCAGATTCAGGGGAAAAATCCGCTGTTAAGTGCGGATAGGCAAGTCATTCTCAACTATCGTCATCAGGAGAATATTTTCCAGCTGTGGCGGAGTTTACGTTTTGGCGATAATTTGCACGATACGTTGGAGCAACGGGCGAATGAATAAATTCAGGGTAGAGCCATGAAGCATGGTGGTGTTATGCCGGCAGGTGTCTGTGCGGTATTTTTGCTGGCGGGCTGTGTGCCGCGTATTGAAGTGGCCGCGCCTAAAGAACCGATCACGATCAATATGAACGTCAAGATTGAGCATGAAATTCATATCCGGGCGGATAAAGAGGCCACGCAATTACTGGAAAAATCAGATAACGCAGCGGGTGAAGAGATAAAGAAAAGCGCGCCTGAAGGCGCGCAATAAGACTTCCAAAGCACAAAATTAATAACAGGGTAGTTCGTTAATGATGAGTTAACGGGGTTAAACGCGATTACGCAGCGGCAAACTGGGACAGTTGCGCTTTTGCATCTTCAGCCGCTTTTTTGGCGACATCCGGGCCGTAAGCAATACCCTCGGCGAAAACAAACTCAAGATCGGTGATACCGATAAAGCCCAGGAACACGCGCAGGTAGGGTTCCAGCAGATCGGTCGGCGTACCCTTGTGGATACCCCCGCGGCTGGTCAGTACGATGGCGCGTTTACCTTTCACCAGACCTTCAGGACCTTGCTCGGTATAGCGGAATGTCACGCCAGCGCGGGCAATCAGGTCGAAGTAGTTTTTCAATTGCGTCGGGATATTAAAGTTGTACATCGGCGCGGCGATAACGATAACGTCATGCGCCTGCAACTCGGCAATCAGCGCATCAGACAGCGTTAAGGCTTCCTGCTGACGAGGCGTCAGCGGGGCGTCGGAAGGACGCAGAACACCAACCAGTTCACCATCAAGCACGGGGATCGGCTGAGCGGCTAAATCACGAACGGTAATGCTGTCAGCAGGGTGAGCAGCTTGCCACTCGGCGCTGAAGTAGTCTGCCAGTTGGCTGGACTGAGAAAAATCTGCCAGGATGCTTGATTTCAGAATCAAAACTTTGCTCATTGCCAATTCCTTACGTTGATTGAAGTCGGACACATATTGTGGCGTCTTTTGATGTGTTTCATCTTATGCGCGCGCCATAGGGGTTGAAAGTGCAAATATTCGAGCGCTTTGTTCGATTTTATTGAATAAGGGGGCGTCGGCGTGGTTAGAGCCCCGGCGGGTGTTGTGCTACCATGCACGCCGGAAAATATTCCGGTTTAAGCGACCGGAATCAGGGCGTAGACAGGGTTTATCGCCTGGGAAAGCCCGTAACATGAAAAAGTATTAAGGAATAGCCACGTGAAATCACCGCTCAACGCATTATCTACGCAGTTAAGTGAGTTAATGCTCCGCGATCAGCAACGCCTGCGCCGTCGTTTACAGGGGGCGGCAAAAGTTGGCAACCCACAGGCTCAGGCGGCGATTGCTCAGGAAATTGAGGGGGAGATCGCCGCCGCGCGCCAGAAGGTGGACAATCGGCGTGCTGGCTGCCCGGCTATTCATTATCCCGAACAGTTGCCTGTCAGCCAGAAGAAAGACGCTATTCTGAATGCGTTGCGCGAGCATCAGGTCATCATCGTGGCGGGGGAAACCGGTTCGGGGAAAACCACGCAGCTTCCGAAGATTTGTCTTGAGTTGGGCCGCGGCGTGCGCGGCTTGATCGGTCATACTCAGCCACGTCGGCTGGCGGCCAGAACGGTGGCCGATCGCATCGCGGCCGAACTGGAAACGCCGTTGGGCGGCAGCGTGGGGTATAAAGTCCGTTTTAACGATCAGGTGGGGGATAATACGCTGGTCAAACTGATGACCGACGGCATTCTGCTGGCTGAAATTCAGCAGGATCGGTTGTTAATGCAGTATGACACCCTGATTATCGATGAAGCGCACGAGCGCAGCCTGAACATCGATTTTATTCTGGGATATTTACGCCAGCTTCTGCCGAAGCGTCCTGATTTAAAAGTCATCATTACCTCCGCGACTATCGATCCCCAACGTTTTTCCCGCCATTTTGATAATGCGCCAATCATTGAAGTGTCCGGGCGCACCTACCCGGTGGATGTACGGTATCGGCCGGTGGTGGAAGAAGCCGCGGACAGCGATCGCGATCAGCTCCAAGCCATCTTTGATGCGGTAGATGAACTGGGCCGGGAAGGGCCGGGCGATATTCTGATTTTTATGAGCGGTGAGCGGGAAATTCGCGATACGGCCGATGCGTTGACCAAACTGGATTTGCCGCATACTGAAATCCTGCCGCTGTATGCCCGGTTGTCCAATCAGGAGCAGAACCGGGTCTTCCAGTCACATCACGGGCGACGTATTGTGCTGGCGACCAACGTGGCTGAAACGTCGCTGACGGTGCCGGGAATTCGCTATGTGATTGACCCCGGAACGGCGCGAATTAGCCGCTATAGCTTTCGAACCAAGGTACAGCGTCTGCCGATTGAGGCCATTTCCCAGGCGTCGGCCAATCAGCGTAAAGGGCGCTGTGGCCGTGTCGCTGCCGGGATCTGTATCCGTCTCTACTCCGAGCAGGATTTCCTGTCGCGCCCGGAATTTACCGATCCGGAAATTCTGCGCACCAATCTGGCGTCCGTTATTTTGCAGATGACGGCGCTGGGATTGGGGGATATCGCGGCGTTTCCGTTTGTTGAGGCGCCGGATAAACGTAACATTCAGGATGGCGTGCGGCTGCTGGAAGAACTGGGCGCGATTCAACTGGCGGAAAACGGTCATTACCAACTGACGCCGCAGGGGCGCCAACTGGCGCAACTGCCTATCGATCCCCGTCTGGCGCGAATGGTGCTGGAAGCCCGCAATACGAGCTGTGTGCGTGAAGTGATGGTGATGACTGCCGCCCTGTCCATTCAGGATCCCCGCGAGCGGCCGTTGGATAAAAAACAGGCGTCAGACGAAAAACATCGGCGTTTCGCCGATAAAGACTCCGACTTTCTGGCGTTCGTCAATTTGTGGGACTATCTGCGCGAACAACAAAAAGCGCTCTCTTCCAGCCAGTTCCGCCGGCTGTGTCGCAGTGATTATCTGAACTATCTGCGCGTGCGCGAGTGGCAGGATATCTACACGCAACTGCGTCAGGTGGTGAAAGAACTGGGGATACCCGTAAACAGCGAGCCTGCCGATTATCGCAGTATTCACTGCGCGCTGTTGACGGGGTTGCTGTCGCACATCGGTCAGAAAGATGTTGAAAAACAGGAGTTCAGCGGGGCGCGCAATGCGCGTTTCGCCATCTTCCCCGGTTCAGGCTTGTTTAAAAAACCGCCTAAATGGACGATGGTGGCCGAACTGGTGGAAACCAGCCGGCTGTGGGGACGTATCGCGGCCCGCATCGAGCCCGAATGGATTGAGCCGCTGGCCCAGCACCTGATCAAGCGCAGCTATAGCGATCCGCACTGGGAAAAAGCGCAGGGAACGGTGATGGCGCAGGAAAAAGTCACGCTGTTCGGCTTGCCGATTGTGGCGGCGCGTAAAGTGAATTACAGCCAGATCGATCCCGTACTGGCGCGTGAATTATTCATTCGCCACGCGCTGGTGGAAGGCGACTGGCAAACGCAGCATGCGTTTTTTCGCGCCAACCTGAAATTGCTGGCCGAAGTCGAGGAACTGGAGAATAAATCGCGTCGCCGCGACATTCTGGTGGACGATGAAACGCTGTTTGCCTTTTACGATCGCCGTTTGCCGCGCGACATCATCTCTGCCCGCCATTTTGACAAGTGGTGGAAAACGGCCAGCCGTCAGAATACCGATCTGCTGAACTTTGAAAAAAGCATGTTGATCAAAGACGGCGCGGACAAGATTAGCGCGCTGGATTATCCGAATTTCTGGCATCAGGGCAACCTGAAGCTGCGCCTGTCTTATCAGTTTGAACCGGGGACGGACGCCGATGGCGTGACGGTCCATATTCCGTTGCCGATCCTCAATCAGGTGCATGATGAGGGATTTGAATGGCAAATTCCCGGCGTGCGTCGTGAACTGGTGATTGCCTTGATCAAATCGTTGCCGAAACCGATGCGCCGTAACTTTGTTCCGGCCCCCAATTATGCCGAAGCGTTTCTGGCGCGAGCGACGCCGTTGGAAAAAGGCCTGCTGGAGTCGCTGGAGCGTGAATTGCGGTTGATGACGGGCGTCACCGTGCCGCGTGACGAGTGGCAATGGGAACAGGTGCCCGATCATCTGAAAGTGACGTTTCGCGTGGTGGACGAAAAAAATCGCCTATTGCGTGAAGGGAAGGACCTGAATGCGCTGAAAGATCAACTGAAAGATAAAGTGCAGCAGACGCTTTCCGCCGTGGCGGATGACGGGCTGGAACAGCACAACCTGCACGTCTGGAGTTTTGGTTCTCTGCCCGATTGCTATGAGCAAAAGCGGGGCGGTTACTCGGTAAAAGCCTACCCGGCGCTGGTGGATGAAAAGGACAGTGTGGCGATTCGCCTGTTTGATACGCCCCATCAGCAACAGCAGGTGATGCGTCAGGGGCTACGGCGTTTGCTGCTGCTGAATATTCCTTCGCCAATCAAGTACCTGCATGAGAAGTTACCCAATAAGGCAAAGCTGGGGCTGTACTTTAATCCTTACGGTAAAGTACTCGATCTGATTGATGACTGTATCGCCTGTGCTGTCGATAAGTTGATTAGCGAATTTGGCGGTCCGGTGTGGCAGGAAGACGCTTTCCAGAAATTGCATGAAAAAGTGCGCGCGGAACTTAACGATACGGTGGTGGATATCGCCAAACAGGTGGAACAGATTCTGACGACGGTGTTTGCTATCAACAAGCGCTTGAAAGGGCGCATTGATATGACGCTGGCGCTGGCGCTGAGTGATATTAAAAACCAGATCAATGGACTGGTGTTCCGCGGTTTCGTTACCGACAATGGCTGGCATCGACTGCCTGACGTACTGCGTTATTTGCAGGCGATTGAGCGCCGGCTGGAAAAACTGGCGCAGGACGCTCACCGCGATCGGGCACAGATGCTGAAGGTGGAGCAGGTGCAGCAGGCCTGGCAGCAATGGTGGAATAAACTGCCAGCCGAACGGCGTGACGATGATGAGGTGAAAGCGATCCGTTGGATGATTGAAGAACTGCGCGTGAGCTACTTTGCTCAGCAGTTAGGAACGCCATTTCCCATTTCAGAAAAACGGATACTACAGGCGATGGAGCAGACGGGGTTGTAGGCAGCTTAACTCATGTACTAACCTTATTTTTAAATAATGTTGTTGATTATTCATCTTTGCTCTATATTAATTTTCGATGAAATTCGCACGTGGAGGCAGTAAACTTTCATCTGAAACTGGAACTATAAAACACTAATGGGAGCTATTTTCTCCATATTTCAGTATTAAGAGGGTACACTATGGATGCTTTTTTAGAGAAAAATGGATATTTAGATTTTGAGAGTTCAGGACGGATATATGATTTTAAATCACCTCTTAGTGCTAACGACTATTTCTCAATAGTTCCTGAAAGTCCTTTGCCACCACACACTTCACCAATTATAGATGAAGATACGGGAATGTGTATAGGATATATAGGGCCATCCAGAGGAGGAGTTTATGATATCTATGACATAGATGGTAAATTTGTCACTCTCCACGAGCTACCTTTGGAATCACCACTTATAGACCCGTTTGATATTGTCTTTTTAGGACCATTTTTTATATAAATGATGGAGGGTTTATGATTCATATTCAAGATAATGATACCGATTTTTTCATATATCCTATTGAAAAGATTAAAAATAAAGGAGAAGGGGGTACGCAATATGATAGTTGGTTGGATATGTATATTGAGATAAAATCAAAGGGACTCAATTTTAGTGCAAAATGGGGGTGTTTTGTATGTGACCTAATCGAATTACATACACAATTGTTGAAGTTGAAAGCTAGTGACGATGAATCAATATATTTATTTTCTCCAGATGAGGGGATGCTAAAACTAATATTTGGGAAAAATAAACTTGACACATACTATGTTACATTTACTATATATACTGATATTCGCTCCGACGTTTATGTTCATGGGATATCTGGCATAGATATCCCATCAATGGATAATTTAATCAATGCTGTTCATGAATTGATTAATTATTAATGTATTCTATCCTCCCATATACTATAACCTGATGTCCCTGTTGCATGGTTTGTCCAGATAATATCTTTATAATAAAATAAAACAACCTCGTGAGGTTGTTTATCTGCATGAGTCAAAGAGTGTGGATAATCCACTGAAAGATTTGCGATAGATGCACTATTCAGTTTTATTGTATAATATTTTTTCAATGCCCCTTCCGCCGAGCTTCTATAGAAATCAAAAATGCATTCCAGTATTTCATTTTCAGATATAGAAACACCCAATAACGGTGATGATTTATCCACTAACTTAATTATTTCAACTGGATTATGTTTTACATTTTGATCTCTCGTTATTGTATGTCTGAATGCGAGAGTAAATATCTCATCTTCATGGCCGATCTGATATCGATTACCTATTGAGTCAAAAGTTGAACATCCAGCAGAAATTAGTCCTTGTTTTTTCCCATTTACCGTCATGTAAATAATATTAGCCATATTAATCCCTCTATAGCATCTTTAGAAAAAAATAAAAATCAACAAACCTTGTTTGTTAAAACGACATTATACAATTTCAACGCATAATCAATCGGTTCCAGAGATAATCTCTGACTATTTTAGTCTTTTAACCGCACATATACCGATTTGATTTCTTCTTCACCATATTTTTGCTCCAGCCGTTTGATGATGAAATGGCCTCGCGCCATGTTCTGATAATGATGAATGAACAGGGTATTGATTGCCGCGCCGCTGGCGGCGCCGATGACCGGAACGATTTGGGCGGCCATTTTTTCCGTGATGGTAATGCCCAGCCGTGTCGCAACGGCGTCGATCAGCCTGGCCAACGTCCTGCCGGCCTGTGATGTGGTGATCCTTGCCGAGGCTTTTTCCGCGCCTTTCTTGCTGGCGAGGTCTACCAGTTCACGGGTGGTCTGTTTCGTGATATCGGCAAGAACCGCGCGCGATGCGTAGTAGGCCGAATCGGCGGCGTCATCGCTTTTGGTTTTGCCCCCCAGCGCGAAGACTTCTACGCAGGCCGCTTTAACTGAAAAGTCGCTCAGCGAGAAACCTTCGCTGCGGGCGATATCCGCAACGGCTCGCATCATGATCGTGGTGCTGACGGGTAGTTCGACCATCAATCCTGCTGCCCCGAAAAAGCCACTGACCGCACCTGATGTTGCCGCGGCCAGCTTATGGGTCTTTGGCGATGAGGCGCGCTTTGGCGCGTCATCCAGCGTATATAACGCGGCATCGACCGATTTATGCAGCGCGGCATGAACCACATCCTGCACTTTGTTTTTTACAAACCCCGGAAGTTTAGACAAACTCCATTCAATCGGCCCCCCCACTAAATTCGCCAGCTGAATGGTGATTGAAGGCGCTTCCAGCAATGCAATGGCTTGCCGAATATCGTCCAGGTCCTGCTGATTATCAAAAATGGTCATAACGTATTTAAAATCCTGCTGGTTATTACGGTATTTTTATGACGTGATGCACGCGATGTGACAACGTGCGTTACTGAGCTTTATGAAGCGCTAACCAGGTGGTGAATGCCTCCGGTAACATCGGCTGGGAAAAATAGTAGCCCTGAACTTCATCACACTCTAATTGGATCAGATAGTCGAGCGTGTCTTTATCCTCGACGCCTTCCGCCAGTACCAAATAATTGAGTTTATGCAGCATACTGATGATGGATTCGACGATAATTCGACTATTCTTATCAGTTTTAATATCTTTTATCAGCGACTTATCCAGTTTTATGACCGTGGCCGGAATATTCTTCAGATAGTTTAAATTGCTGTAGCCCGTGCCAAAATCATCAAGGGAAATAATAAACCCATGTTCTGATAACGCCAGAATAGTGGCAAGTGCTTCAGAACTTTCAATGATTTTCTGTGTTTCCACACATTCAATTTGAATATCGCGCGGAGTTAAACCGTCGCTATCAAGAATATTGATTAAACGCGCAATAAAATGGTCTTCAGCAAAATTGCCGGCGGCAACATTAATGGATACGGGAAATAAAAGTCCCGCCTGACGCCAGATTTTTAGCTGTCTGGCTGTCTGTTTAATGACCCACTCCGTCAGCGGGCGCATCAGCGTTGTACCTTCCGCCAATGGAATAAATTGATCCGGGCAGATTTCACCTAACGCGGAGTGATGCCATCGGATTAACGCTTCTGCGCCAGTCACGGTATTGTTCATAACATTCAGCTTTGGCTGATAAACCAGATACAGACCGGGTTTGTCGTTCTGTAATAGGTCAGACAGCTCGTTGAGCAAGGTGAAAGCCTGCTGCTGGATTTTATCGCTGTCTGGGCTGTAGGCACAGTAACGAACATTGTTATTGATGGCATCATGCAATGCGCTCATGGATTCGCGCAGGATACGCTGCGGTTCATCCACGGGGATCTGGAACGCGGTATAGCCAGCAAACAGATCCAGTTTTAATGGCACATGGCTGGTAATGCTGTCCTGAATGCGAGTTGAACAGGAAACCAGCTCTTCAAGCACTTGCGTTTTCATGTCGGCCTTCACCAGCAGCGCGAAACGACCTACGGCCGCACAGTAAATACTCTCATGGGCATGAAAAGTCAGGCTCAGAAACATGCCGATATCTTTCAGGATGTTTTCTACGGTCGGCATGCCGAGCGAACGCCCCATCTCATAGGCATAAGAGATATCAATGCTATCAATCAGTATCAACAGATAGTTTTCATGGATATCCGTCATATTGCTGATATCTTCTATCAGCCGCTGGCGGTTTGGCAGCATGGTTACCGCATCAACCAGCCCGATGGCGTTGCGGTATTCAATCAACGCCATGGCAATGGCGGCTAAATCTTTGAGCGTGTGCAGTTGTATCTTGCTGAATGTCCGGGGGATATAATCGATGGCGCAGAGCGTACCGATGGAATAACCTTCTTTTGTGATGAGAGGTATCCCCGCGTAAAAGCGAATCTGCGGCGCATTGGTCACATATGGACTGTTTTTAAAATGCTTATCCTGTAATGCATCCTTACATATCAATATATTTCCTGTCTGCACCACAAAATGATCGAATGATCCGACTTTTTCCATTTCGGTCAGAGCGAAATGAGTCCTGGCTTTAATGTGTTGTTTCTTTGTGCCACTAATCGTAATCAGCGACGTTGGCATTTTTAGCAGCTGACAAGTCAGATCGGTGATTTTATTAAGGATATCATCTTGAGATATATCAAGATTTTTGAGTCCATCGAGAGTTTGCATGCGTTTTTTTTCATCATGGTTGAGATGTTTTAACATGTAACCCCGCTTTCCCCGTAATAATGGGCAATACAACTGATTTAATTATATTTAAGCACAGTATTTATAGAGTGGGTAAAAATCATGTGGTTTATTGTAAAGTCGATGTCCGTTTTATTGGCGTGGCGTTGGGTGAAATGAAAGTTGCCGGTGGTTGACATGGCTAAATTAAAATAATCCGCATTTTGCACATCGTAATAAATAATTATTATCTTTATTTTTTTTGTTACGTAACAAATTATAAAAATACGTTTTTTCTTAAAAAATAACATGATATCAGGCGTCAATATACCAATAAATTTTGAGGTACAGACACCGTCCCCAAAGCGGAGCGCCAAAGAAAAGGGCAAATAAATAGCGCTGCGATATTAGCGGGCGGCGTCCTTTGCCAGTGTATTCAGCTGCTGGCGGATGGCCGTCACTGAGACGGCGCGGTTGTCGGCTCGGTGACGATCGCTGGCAGCGGGCGCCGAGCTCTGAATACCGATTAATATCCATTCGGATGCCGTGTTCAGCATGAGCGGAGAACCGCTGTCGCCGGGCAGCGTATCACACCGGTGTGATAACACCGCAGGCTGAACCCAGCCGGTAACCAGACAATCCTGATGGCGGTACAGCGTATCCTGATGGTCTTCGGGGTAACCCGCCTGCGTCACTCGCTGCCGGTTTTGGTGTAATGCCTCGATCAACGATTGACGATTACCTTGCCACATGGGGAGCGGAACAATTCCAGGCGGTGTCTGTTTTAACCGGATCAGCGCATAGTCCCATGGCGCGGCGGCATCAGGAACGATCCAACCTTCGCCATCGACTTTCAGCTGTTTGCTGAGTTTTTTATTCACCAGGGCTTCAATTTCTTTGGTTTCATAGCGCCAGCCATCCTCTGTTGCCAGGAAGCGCAGCGCGACGGGCTTGTCTGGCTGTCCCCCGGGGGGGGTTAACACACAATGTCCGGCCGTCAGGGCAAGATGGGGAGAGATCAACGTTGCGGTACACAGATTGCCACTGGCGGTTTCCAGTTGGCCGATGGCTTGCCATGGCCACTGGGAGGTATCGGTCACGCGATCTCTATCATCATGATTAAAAAACAAAATCTGTTGCTGCTTTTCTGCCTCGGTGGCGGCGGTTTCTGCCCCGCTGGAGGACACGATAAGGAATAATGAACATAACAATCCGACTGATATGCGCATGTAATATTGTGCCTTACGTTAAAAGTCAGTGAGTTGCCAAACAGGTTAAGTGAAATAACTATAGCTGCATTTTGCCTTGACGCGGTGAGGCATGACGGTAGTTTTCAAGGTAAAACGAGGGTTAACCCAAAGGGTTACAGAAAAAAGAGCAGGGCAATGCATCCACAGAGAAGTACGAGGGATAACAAGATTTCAAATGAGTAACGACGCAGCATCATCCGATATCCCATAAAATAAACACCCGGAAGATCGGGTGTTTGATTGTTATCTGAAACGCAATTCGTTTTTCGCCGGGTAACAGAGAGTCTGGCGCTTGTTACATCAACTGGACTCTCTGTCATGGCGGGGAAGCGGCGAATCTTTTATCAGGCCGCCGGCTTGGTGGTAGCGGGTTTCGCAGGCTTCGCCTTCTTCACATGCTTTTTAGCCGCCTGGGCTTTTTGCACCGCAGGGTTGGCCTTTTTCACCTGTTTTTTCGCATGGTCTGCTTTGGCGTGAGCAGCCGTTGTTGCCGCCGCTGACGCTGGTGCAGGGGCGCTGGTTGTGGTGTCCGCTGCAAATGCTACAGAGGACAGACCCAGAGCCGCACCTGCGATCGCCACTAATACTTTATTCATCATCATTTCCTCGTTATCTCATTCACATGTCGTGACCCGGATTTGGGTCGGTGAAATGAGCATAAGGAAAAACGTGAAAAGCTTCCGTGAGTGATTGGTTTCGGCATGTAACCAAATGTACAACCGGGATATCAACAGGATATGGATTCGGTTCGCAGTCCTGCAACGATGATACTGATTGCGCGCCTGTCCGAGCATTAACGGGAGATCGGCAACGCCGTCGCGGCGACAGTTTTTCTCGGCCAGCAGAAGCGAAAACGGGCGCCGCCAAGCGGGCTGCCGTCAACCGTAATGGTGCCCTCATAAGCGCGAGCGATGGCGTGTACGAGCGCCAGCCCCAATCCGCAACCGCCGCTGCTGTTTTCTATCCCTGCGTCAAGACGAACAAAAGGTTCAAAAATACGATCGCGGCTATCCGGCGCAATCCCCGGGCCGTCATCCTCAACCTGTAAACAAATCGTTTGGTCATGGTTCAGCAATAGGCTGATATGCAGCCGTCGGTGACAAAAGCGTAACCCGTTATTGACGAGATTATTCAATACCCGCTCCATCAGCCGCAGATCAAGCGCGCCAACGCCTTCCGTCAGGGGCATATCCAGCGTAATGGTTTTATCCGGATGGATCAGCCGGAAGTCATCAATTTTGGCTTGCAACCAAACGGGGAAATCGATCTCGGCGAGATGCAAGGTGACCTGATGACGGTCCAGTCGGGCATAGGTAAGCAGTTCGTCAATCAGCGCTTCAAGCTGACCAATATCCCGATTCAACGCCTGCTGCTCTTCATCCGTCAGATTATCGCTCATCGCAAGCCGGTAACGCAGGCGTACCAGCGGCGTGCGCAGTTCATGGGCAATATTGTCAATCAGCTGTTTTTTACTGGCGATCAGCTGATTCAGGTTATCCGCCATCAGATTAAAAGCGACCCCGAGTCGGAACAGGCTGGAGGTATTGTCAAAGTGGGTTCGCTCTTCGAGGTGACCGTCTCCCAGACGTTGCGCCGCATTTTCCAGCTTCAGCATCGCTTTCCAGTGCGGGCGCATCCACAAAAATACCGGCAAGGCCAGCGACAGGCCAATGAGCATCACCAGCACCAGATCCAGCAGGCGCATTTCGTGCAGGAAAAACAGATAGGGAATGGGACCGACGGCCAACACATAGCGACTGCGAGGAATGCGTTGGATAAAGGTATATTCATCTTCGAGCGCCACGATTTCACCCTGATTAAGACGTTGCCTGGTTTTGGCGGGCAGCGAGTATTTATTCAGCGGTTCAATTTGCAGCTTGAATGACAGATTCAAATCCAACTGGTCGATGGTCTTATGCCAGTCGCGGGGGGGAATGGTTCTCAGCTCGTTGCGGATCAAATAGAGCGAACTCTTCATCAGGTCGTCCATGGACTGTCGTCCCGCGCGCTCTGCCGTGACTTTATACACCAGCCCAACCAGTAACGTCATCACCACGAAACAGGCGAACAGTAACAGAAAAAACTGGATAAACAGTTTTTTCATGGTGCGGCGCTCTCCCAGGTATTAGGGGCAAACAGGTAGCCTTTATTACGCACGGTCTTGATACGGAACGGTTCCAGCGGATTGTCGTACAATTTTTTCCGCAGTCGTGAAATGGCAACGTCAATGCTGCGATCCATACCGTCGTAGCTGACGCCACGCAGGTTTTTCAGCAGCGCGTCGCGGTCCATAATGTGTCCGGCATGGGTGGATAACTGCCAGAGCAGATCAAAGTCAGCGGTGGACAATGCGATATTTTCTTCACCCAGCGTCACCTCGCGGTTTACCGGATCGATACACAGCAAACCAAAATGCAACGGTTTGTGAACCTGTAACGATGCCGCCGCGTTCTCTATAGCGGCCTGGGGTGTAACGGCATACTGACGGAAGTGTAAGCGCAGACGGGCGAGTAAAACGGCGGGCGGCGTGGTTTTCAGAATATAATCGTCAGCGCCCATCTCCAGCGCCAGAATATGGTTCATGTCACTGTCCAATGAGGTGAGCAGAACGATCGGGCCGCTGTATTGTGGACGTAATTCCCGGCAAATGGTCATGCCATCTTTTCCGGGCAGCATGATATCCAGCAACACCAGATCGGGCTGTTGCCGCGCGATAAACGCCAACGCGTTATCGCCGCGGGGTTCAACCTGAACATCAATATCGTGTTTTCCCAGATAAGCGGCAATCAGCTTGCCGACTTCCACATCGTCTTCCACAAAAACAATCTTCTGCATGGTATCCGTATCGTGATAAAAACAATCTGTACCAGCATAATCCCATCAACCCGTTGGCACTAGCGGGGAAGCGTAAACGGGTGTTAAGGCGCGGCGAGCTGAAGACGCTGCATTCTCTGGGAACACCGCCGCGGCCCTGTCAGCGCAGCGATCGCCCCCCATCCAATCCGATCGTCTTTCCTGTCAGATAATGGCTGGCAAGCAGGTAATTTACCAACCGGACGATTTCACCTTCGCCGGGGGCGGTTTTCATCAGCGACTTATCCAGCGCCTGCCGGCGATAGGCCTCGTCGTCGTGTTCATGAAACATAATCAGCGCCGGCGCGATGGCATTAACTTTCACTTCGGGCGCCAGCTTGCGGGCAAATGAGCGGGTCATATTGTCGAGCGCCGCCTTGCTGGCGGCATAGGCGATGTGCTTATCGCTGCCTTTTTCCACTACGTAATCCGTCAGATGGATGATATCGGCTCCGGCGATCCCCTGACCGCGCAGGCACGGCTCCAGCAGCTGATTCAGCAAATAAGGCGTATAGACATGAATTTGCAGCATCTCCGCCAGCGTCTTTTCCGGCGGCACCTCTGCGCTTTCCGACTGCCAACTGCTGGCGTTGTGAATGATGGCGCGCAGATGCGGGGTCAGCGCTTTGATCCGTCCGGCAAAGTCATAGATCTGTTCGCAGGTGGAGAAATCGGCGGGCAAACAGACGGCGCCTTGCTGTTTCAGGGCATCAAGCGCCGGATAACGTTTACGATGGCTAATGATGACCGGAATGTTTTGCGCCAGAAATGAACGCGCCAACGCCAATCCGATACGCCGGGCGCCGCCGGTGATTAAAACCGGAGTGGAAGAAAAGATTGCCACCATCAATCCTCCTGAACATGCTGTAAAACTACAGTGAACCGTGCCAATATAACCGAATAAGCTATCAAGCAATGTATGGTTTTACCCTGAAATAGCGTGATGAATCCACTGGTGAAGAGGAGAAAAGGGGAATGAAGAAGAATTACCCTGAATCTGTAGGTTCCAGTGAAAAGATCTGTATTGATTACGCAGATTATCTGGCAGCGTTGTGCAATAAACGCTGGCGTTTTATGGATGCGATGTACGGCGTGTTGCCGATTTTTGGCATGGTGACAAAAGGGCCGCGCGCTCGTCATGTCGTAGTGAAAGAACGATTGAAAATACTGGCGCTCCAGGTGCTCTCCACGCAGGTCAGCGATGAAACGAATATTGTGAGGCTGATTACGCTGGCGCAGCAGCAAGGGCTGACGACATTTGATATTCAGTTGCCTTATTCACTGACCAATGAGCAACTGCTCACGATAGGACAGGAGTGTAGCGATACCCTGGCGCTGACCCAGCAAAACGAGCGGCTCTCTATCCGTATTGAAGCGCCGGTATTGCCGCATTAAGGACGTTTATCCGCCGCCGCATTGCATGGACGGGCAGAAGAGACTCTGCCCGTCCATGATGGCGTTTTTATTCCTCGATCGCAGCAGGCCGGCTTTCCGCAATGGCTTCCAGCGCCTGTGACAGCGAGCCGTAGAAACTGAGGCGGCCTTCAATGGGATGGACATTGGCACGGGCCAGCGTTTTTAACGGCTGGAACGGAATATCGGTAATGATCAGACGCTTGCCTGCCGGCAGCGTTTCGCTAAAGCGCAGGAGTGCGTTCAACCCGCCAGCGTCCAGCACCGGCACCGCATCCCATTGCAGAATAATGGTCTGATACGCTTCACTGCGCTGCATCAGATCGTTGAAGATACGTTCAGCGGCGGCGAAAAATAGCGGTCCATTGACGCGCAGCACCAGGTGATCCGGTATCTTCGTATCAGGCAATTCGCTCAGTCTGGTCATTTGTGCGATACGGCGCATAAAGAGCAACGACGCCAGCACAATCCCCACGGTGATGGCAATCACCATATCAAACAGCACGGTCAGTGACAGGCACAGAACCATCACGATGATGTCGTCTTTGGGACCGTGGCGCAGCAGATCGACGACCTTATGCGCTTCACTCATGTTCCAGGCGACAAGCAGCAACAATGACGCCATGGCAGCCAGCGGCAGATAAGAGAGCCAGGGCGCGAGAACCAATAGCGCCAATATCACCAGCAGGGCGTGGACCACGGCAGAGACGGGCGATGTCGCACCGGCCCGCACGTTGGCAGCGGAACGGGCAATGGCGGCGGTGGCGGTAATGCCGCCGAAGAATGGCGCGATGATATTACCAAACCCCTGACCCACCAGTTCGGTGTTCGAATGGTGTTTTTTGCCGGTCATGCCATCCAGTACGACGGCACAGAGCAGGGATTCGATCGCGCCGAGCATTGCCATTGAGAAGGCGGCGGGCAGCAGGGCGGAAATGCTCTGCCAGTCCAGCGTCATCGTCTGGCCGCCTGGCGCGGCAATGTCCCAGGGAAGAACCAGACGAGGCAGAATCGGGGGGATCCCCTGTCCCTGAGTGCCATCGGCGAGCAGGTAGCTAAAACGGGAGCCGATGGTCGCAACGTCCGTGCCAAACAACGACAAGATCCCCATTACCGCCATACCGGCGAGCAGCGCCGGCAGATGCCCGGGCAGACGAATACCCAGTTTAGGCCAGATAATCAGTACCAGAAGCGTGGCGACGCCGATCAGCGTATCGCCCAGTTGTAACGTCGGCAGGGCGTATGTGAGTGCCGCAACCTTTTCAACATAGTGTTCGGGAACCACCGCCATATGCAGTCCAAAGAAATCCTTGATTTGCATGGTTGCGATGGTGATGGCAATCCCGGAGGTGAATCCCAGCGTGACTGACAGCGGGATATACTCAATTAGCCGTCCCAGACGGCAGACGCCCATCAATACCAGAAAGATGCCGGAAAGCAGTGTGGCGACCAACAGACCAGACAGGCCGAACTGTTGGGAAACCGGATATAAAATGACGACAAAGGCCGCTGTCGGGCCGGAAACGCTATAGCGGGAACCACCGCTGATGGCGATAATAATCCCGGCAACCGCGGAGGTATAAAGGCCATATTGCGGTGGCACGCCGCTGGCGATAGCCAATGCCATTGCCAGTGGTATGGCGATAATCCCAACCGTAATGCCTGCGATAATGTCATGAGTAAAGCGTTGTAGCGTATATTTTTCGCGCCAGCACGCTTCAATAAGTGCGCTGAACGGTTTGATACCGTTAATTCCGTGCGTTTTCATCTAAGAAAGAACCAATAAAGAAACAAAGAATGGCGGGCCAGTTGGGTCCGTCGTAGACAAGCCGGGGTATACGATACGCCTGATGCTCTTCAGAGATCCAGATATACATCAAACGGAAGCGAACTATGAGGACGATGCCGCAGAATGCGGCATCGGTAAAATGAGAGGTTTTACAGCATGATGGTCATCAGGTAAGCGGCGAAAAGGGCAAGGTGCGCGCTACCGCTGAGAACGTTGGTTCTACCGGTTGAAAACGTAATATGACACAGTACCAGTACGGACAGCATGACGACGATATGCGGCATATCCAGTCCGAAGTTCAGCGAGCGGCCCGTCAGCATTGCAATCACGGTTACCGTGGGCACGGTCAGGGATATGGTGGCCAGCACGGAACCGAAAAACAGATTCATGGCGCGCTGTACCTGATTTTTCAGGACCGCCCGAATGGCGCCTAATCCTTCCGGCGACAGAATCAGCAATGCGACCAGAAAACCGGTAAACTGCGTCGGCGCGTTCATTTCTGTCAGCAGTGTTTCCAGCGGCATGGAGTTCATTTTGGTTACGCTGATAACGGCGATCAGATGGATCAGCAACCATACGGTATGCCATAACGAACTGTGCGCTGAGGGTTTGCCATGATGAGGATCGTCGCCTTCGTCTTCATGCTCGTAAACAAACAGACTTTGGTGCGTTCGGGTTTGAATCAACAGAAATACGCCGTACATCGCGGCGGAAATCAGTGCGATGATCAGTGACTGACCGACGCTGAAATTCCCGTCCGGCAAGGCGCTGGGGAAAACCAGCACCAGCACCGACAGCGGGAAAATCGCCATCAGATATTGTTTGATGCCGCTCAGGTTGACGTATTGGGTTGCAAATTTGCGTCCCCCCAGCAGTAAAGCGAAACCAACCAGACCGCCGGTTACGATCACAATGATGGAATATAGCGTATCACGCATCAGGTTGGGGCCGGCATCGCCGGTGGCCATTAAGGCCGATATCAGGCTGACTTCAAGAATCACGACCGACAGGCTGAGAATTAATGAACCATAGGGTTCGCCCAGTCGATGCGCCAGCACGTCGGCATGGCGGACAACGCTGAATGCGCTGAAAAGAATGCCGGCTAACGCGAGTAGGTTAATGCCCATAATGGCGAAGAAATCTTGCGAGTTCCCCCACAGGAACAGAACGATCAACGCGATGATGGGAAGAATAAGCGAATATTCCTGATGACGGGTTTTGACAACCTCAGGGTGAGACTTCATTGCGGGGGGTTCTCCTTATCCAACGGAATTATGCACAGAGGCAAAAAATAGTACGTCATTAAAAGGCTTCTTACGGCAAAGACGTTACTAAAAAGTAGTTATAGCGTAAAAAGAAAGTATTAGGTTAACAGATTCTGTGAGGCTCGCCGGATTTTTTTACGGTTTTTTACGTTTGGTAATAAAATTAAAATGAAAAGGGAGAATGTAATTATTTTCTCCCTATATAGATAATATTAAATGTTTTTTTTATGGTTAATCGTCAGGATTGTCCATGATATCGTGGCGTTTGCGATGATAAGCTTCTTCATTTAGCCCTTCTCGCCAGTAAGGGACGGCATAAAGCTGATTACGTTCACATCCACGTTCTCTGCGGACATAGCGACGCAGTTGAACCACCAGTTGGTCTTCTCCGGCAAGCCAATAGAACGCCTGTTCTGCGTTTTCCTGATGCGGCAAGGCGCGGAAGCGATTAATCGCCTCGTCAGTGGTTTCGGTTCCACCCACCACCCAGTGGAGGGTTATTCGGTCGGGTTTCACTAAATCGAGAATATCCGCACTGCTGTCAACCCGAATAACGGCGTGTCCCTGGGCATCATCCGGTAAATTTTCCAGCAGGGCGGCAATAGCGGGTAACGCAGAGGGATCGCCAGCCAGATAATATGCCGCAGCGGGCGGCAACATCGGATGCGGACCGCCGGGTGAGGTAATACCGATGTAATCCCCGGTTTTTGCCTGCCGGGCGAAACTGACCGCCGGACCGGCATGATCGTGCATGGCAAAGACGATATCCAACTCGGCTGCTTCCTGGCGTACCGCCCGAATGGTATAGGTTCGAACGATAGGACGAATTTCACCTTCCGGCCAGACCGGGCGGCCGTGTTCGCCGAACGTCGGCAGCGTCGGGATCTGCTGCCCCTGTTGTGGAATAAACAGCTTGATATGCGCACCGTGGCGATCGGCGGGATAGTGACGTAATGCGTCGCCGTGGAACGTTATGCAGCGTAAGCGTGGGGAAATATCGTGAATATGTTTAACTTGAATAAGAGTAAGATGATGCGAGCGTTTGCCCGTAGACGCAGGATTTGCCATTCATGTCTCCTGGGTGAATCGTGAGGCGCCATGTCGTTGATTCTATCATGGAACTGATAACGATTATCAAATACTAAAAAAGTGATATTTGTCGCCGCTTATATCCGTCATATTTCCAGTCGCATGCGTCGACTGCCTTTTGAAATTGATGGGTATAGCGGTGTAAGTGATAACGATGTGAGCTTTTTTGCTTTTTGTGATCGAAATCAAACTTGATTGCTGAGCCGGAAATGAATAACCTCATATTTATTGTTGCCGCAAAATTAAGCAAACGGAATGCATGGGGTTTTAAGGTTGGGGCGACAATAGACCTGATAGGCAGAAATGGTATGGTCGGGAGCTGTCAGTAGTGTTAACTCGTGAGTTTTTGCAGAAAGCAGATTGTAGAACGTCTTTTGGTTGTATAGAAGAAACCTTATTACTTACGCCGCAGCAGCGGGCGGACTCGCTGGCAAAAACATTGGCGCGCCGGCCTGACGACAGCCCGGTTTGGGTTTTCGGTTATGGTTCTCTGATGTGGAACCCGGTTTTCGATCCGGAAGAAGCCTGTCTGGCGACATTGCATGGATGGCATCGTGCGTTTTGCTTACGCCTGACGGCCGGGCGCGGCACCGTTAGTCAGCCGGGGCGCATGCTGGCGCTGAAGCCGGGCGGACAAACGACCGGTTTGGCATTCCGCCTGCCGGAAACCTCGCTGCGGGAAGATTTGGAATTGCTGTGGAAGCGGGAAATGCTGACCGGCTGTTATCGGCCGTTATGGTGTGAACTGCATCAGCAGAATAGTGACACTGTCACTGCGCTGGTGTTTGTTTCCGAACCTGCGCATCCGCTGATTGAACAGGATACCTGCATTCAGAAAATTGCTCCCTTGATAGCCCGGGCCAGCGGTCCATTAGGCACGAATGCTCAATATTTATTTGCGTTGGAGCAAGTGTTGAACAACCACGGCATGGCAGATGAAGGATTAAGCGAGCTGGCTCAGCGAGTGCGCGCTCTGCAACAGCAGGGCGCGGCGAATAACAGGGAAAACGGCTGACCGGTACGGTCAGCGGGCGCGCTTTCGACACGCTCGCTGACGTTCAACTTTTCACGCCGGACTTACCAGCCTACGCCGACACCCATGGTGTAGAGGGTATCATCAACGTCGCCCTGAGCGCTGTCGATACGGGTACGCGACACTTTCATACTCATTGAAGACCAGTCGGTCAGCTTAAAGCGCAGACCCGCTTCCGCTTTCAGATACAGCGGTGCGGTGGCGTCGAAGGAGCGGCCCAATTCACCGTTGGTGAAGGCTTCTACCGATTTACTGTACAGATAACGGTTGTAAGCCCATTTCACACCGCCGGTGTAGAAATCATCTTCCCCTTCATCCTGATAGACATAGGTCTGGGTGCTGACCAGCGTGGTCAGTGAGAACGCGCCAAGATCGTTATCCCAGAACTGATAGCCCGGACCAAGACCGAACGAGCGGCTGATTTTGATGCTTTCAATCCAGTCGCGTTTGTACTGATAACGTCCCTGCCAGAACCAGTTTTCATCCACGAATTTATCCAGCGCATATTCGCCACCCGCGTTTTTGGTGCTCTCAACGCTATCTTCTTTCGCCAGATGATAGCTGGCATCAATGTTATGACGCCAGGTGCCGTGTCGTGCCTGTGTGGTCAGGCTGGCATCATAGTTGTCGGTTTCGGTCGAACTTTTTTTGTGCGACATCCCCGCATCGATGTTGCCTTTCCAGACGAAGTCTTTCACTAACGGCTTTTGGGCAACGATGGACGTAATCTCGGAAAGAGGCAGCGTCTGTGGACCACCGGCCTCGTTGGCGAGCGAGGGGCTGGCGATGATGACGCGGTTCTCGCCAGCCTTAACGGCCGGGTAGAGAACGCCTTCCTGGTAACGGTCGCCTTGAATGACCAGACCGTGATCGGTTTCAAAGGTTTTTACCTTATCCCAGGAAACGGAGATCGTGCCGGCATAATCGGTAGTGAGGAATAATTTTCCGCCGTCAAGCAGCGTGATTTTACCGCTGAGCTGATCGCCGTTGGTCAACCAGATGGTATCCGCACGGCTTTGAGAAATACCTGTGGAAGCAAGCGCGATAACCAGGCTCAGGGAAGATATTGCGTGTTTGGATAGTGTCATTTTGCCAGATAAACAGTGGTGACAAGGGTTGAAAGACGTCATTTGAGACGTGCCGCCGATGAATAATGAACCGGGTTGGTTTCATCCGGAACGGCAAACATTAGCAGGAATTGAAGTGGGGCTCTAGCCAAAAACGAAGATTGGTTAGAATGTAAATAGTTATAAAAGATACGTTTGATGATTAACGGCTATAACGAGATGTTTGTCACATTTTGAAATCGGTCGTTAGCGCCCAAAAAGGCAGGGTTTAAGGGACGGTGATACCCCGAACCGCTGGCTTGATGCAGCGATTCGGGGGCGGCGGGGAAGCCCGGCAACGATTGAATAATTTATGACGATGTCTGCGTCTGCGAAGACGCGGTGCGGGGCGTCAGGAAGCGTGACGTCAGGAACTGACGAACGCGTGAAACGATGCGCTCCTGAAACAGGACGCACAGGGCGACGGTGGAGATCAGGAAAATGATATACCCGGTTATGGATAACTGAACCTGTCCGGCAGCGGCAATACATTGATCCCAATCGGTGAAGCAGGCCATTGGGTTGCCTCGCACCAACTGCTCCAGCGTGCGGAACAGGTTAAACAATGGCACGTGCAGGGCAAAAATAGACAGCGAGGCGGCGCCCAGGCGAGGGGACCAATGCCGCAGCCATTCGCTATTGGGGTCGCGCGCCAGCGCACTGATGCAAACCAGTCCGACCTGTGCAGGCAACAGCAACCCATTGTGCAGCAGGAAATACCAGTATGCTTCACCGTGAGTGAACAGCCAGGTTGCTACGATAAAGTTGGCAATAATGAACAGCGCAATACCATAGCACAGCCCTTTGCTCAGTGGCTGAACCTCTTTTTGACGATATTTGCGGAAAAGGGCATACCCGACGATCCCCGCTAAAAACTCCGGTAAACGGAAGATCGGACCGCGCTGTAGCAGTCCGGTGTAGGGCATGCCGTATTGCCCTTGCCAGATAACCCAGACCGGCGGCAACAGATAGAGCAGGCAGATAATGCCCATCCACAGCCAGGGAAAACGACTGTTAAGCAGGCGCGGAGCCAGCAGAGGAAACAACAGATAGAAAAAGAACAGCGTGGAAAGCGACCATAGCGGGGCATTAAACGTCAGGAAGTAAGGGTTCCACGCCTGTAGCATCAACAGTTGCAAAATGCTGTTAAACGCCAACTGGGCATTGGTCATATAGTGGCGCAACGTTTCCGGGTCGGCCGCGGGATCGTTGGTATCATAAATCACGAAACGGGCGCTGGCGACTTGTCCTTCCGGCGGAACCGCCAGCCATTGCATCAGTGTCACCACGGCAATCGACGACAGCAGCGCGATGATATGGATGGGATAAAGGTTGAAGAGACGTTTGGCCCAGAAGTGTCGGGCAGGCTCACGTAAACGCCCGTCTTTGATATAAACGTGTGCCAATAGAAAACCAGACAACACAAAAAATGTGCTGGTAGCAAAAAAGCCCATACTGGTGAGCTCGGGCAAAAATGGCACTCGCGCACGCTGGGGATAAATATGTGCCGTGTGATAGATCATCACGTAGCAGCCGAGCAAAAATCGCAGCCATTCCAGCCCGATAAATCGCTCTTTACTGACTTTTCTCATGTCACTCCTCAACGTTAAGCCTGTTGAAACAGCTCAAAAGCGCTGTAGCAACGTAGTTTAGACGAGAGTAACGTTGCATTAATTAAGATTATGTCTACAAACACCGCGTTCGTTTAGGAACGGTTTACTTTTGTCATGCGGTGTTGACGGGCGTATCGGACGATTGCTGCTTTTAACAGCATCGGGGGCCTTTTATCACCAAAATGTTAAATCGCAGTGTCATTATCGTGCCGGGGCTGACGCGGTTTTTGCTGTGCCCGCTGATTCGTCATCGCCGTTGACGATTAACGTCAGATCGTTTGTTATCATCAATCTACCTGACGGTTTTTCCAATCTTTGTCTATACTTGGATTCGCGCTTTATCTATCGACTGTTGATAAGGGTAACGGCGTTATGGAACTAAAAAAGTGAGGTGGTTATGGGGATTTTATCCTGGGTTATTTTTGGTTTAATCGCCGGTATTCTGGCGAAGTGGATTATGCCGGGTAGAGACGGCGGCGGATTCTTTCTGACGATCGTACTCGGTATTGTGGGGGCGGTTGTTGGGGGATATATCAGCACCTTCTTCGGTTTTGGCCGGGTGGATGGGTTTAATTTCGGAAGTTTCGTTGTCGCCGTGATCGGCGCCATTGTGGTGTTGTGGATATACCGTAAGATTCGCAGCTAATTAGTTAAACGACAAGAGAGACGCCGTCCCGTTCATTAGCGGGGCGGCGTCTCTCTTTAGTAAGGGAGAGCAATCACCTCAGTGGGTGACGACCACATCCAGCGCCCGCAGATGCTCAGGTTGCCAGGATAGCGTGACTTCTGAACCGGTCGTCCAGTGTGGTTGAATTTCGCTGGCGGGCAGTTTCACCATGAACTGCGGTTGGCCAGCCACTTCCGTCATCATGCGCACGTGGTCGCCCAGATAAATGAACTGCTGAATTCGGGCTTTGATCTGTTGAGCATGACTGTCAACGTTTGCCGCATTAATCCGAATGCGCTCAGGGCGGATACACAGGGTGATTTTTTTACCCGGCGAGCTGGGGCGCACTTTCAGTGCCCTCAGCTGTGTGCCATCGTCCAGTGTAGCGCGGTAGAAGTCGCCGTCGGTCCCGGTCTGTGTGGCGATCAGGCTGTTGTTTTCCCCAATAAATTGCGCGACGAACGTATTTTCCGGTTTTTCGTAAATTTCGCTGGGGGTGGCCATCTGCTGAATGATGCCGTCATTGAAGACCGCGACCCGGTTGGACATGGTCATGGCTTCGCTCTGATCGTGCGTGACATAAACCACGGTCAACCCCAGAGCTTCATGCAATTCTTTGATTTCCAACTGCATATGCTCACGCAGCTGTTTATCCAGCGCGCCCAGCGGCTCATCCATCAGCACCAGTCTGGGTTCAAATACCAACGCCCGCGCCAGCGCAACACGCTGTTGCTGCCCGCCGGACATTTGTGCCGGATAGCGATCCGCCAGATTGGTCAGTTTCACGCGATCGAGCACTTTGTCGACCTTTTCCTTAATATCGGCACGATTCATACGGCGAATGGATAACGGGAAGGCCAGGTTTTCTGCCACTGTCATATGCGGGAACAAGGCGTAATTCTGGAATACCATGCCGATGCCGCGCTGATGCGGGGGCAGGTGATGCAGCGGCGTATCACGCAATAGAATTTCACCCTGAGTCGGTGTTTCAAATCCGGCCAGCATCATCAGACTGGTGGTTTTCCCTGAACCTGACGGACCGAGCAGGGTCAGAAATTCGCCTTCATGGATATCCAGATTCAGGTTTTTGACGACCAGACGGTCACCATCGTAAGTTTTCTGGATGTTCTTGAAGCTGACATAATTTCTCATTGTTCCATTCTCTCGCATTGACAGTGTCTTAAATCATTAGGATGCATAAAACATGCCTGTTTTGATAAAAGTGAGAATTACGAGAGGGTTAAAACCCCTGAGAGGGAAAATCAGGCAATAGGGTTGCCCTGTTATGGTGAGTCTCATTATGGGGCGGCACCATAAAGGTGCATAAGCGGCGATATTGTCAGCAGGTAAAATGGGGACTTTTTGGGCCCGTCATTAGCATGACATTACAAATTTCTTCCGGCGTTTTTTTGCGCCTGAATGCAGTCCACAATCACGGAAAAAGCCTGCGTCATGTCGCTTTCCTCTACCGCGGCATAGCCCAGCAATAATCCCCGGTGCTGGGTCGGGCGCAGATAGTAGCTGGACAATGGTTTCACCGTCACGCCGCGTCGCTGAATCCGCGCGCTGAGCAGAACATCATCGATGGAAGACGGTAACCGGAGCAGCATGTGCAACCCGGCATTGCTGTTGTCCCCCACGAATTCAGGTCCAAGCTGTTGTTCGATCAGTTCTGTCAGCATGGTGCGACGCCTGGCGTACAGCAGGCGCATGCGGCGGATGTGCGCGGCGTAGTGACCTTCCTGAATGAACTGGCTGAGCGTGGCCTGGGTCAGCCAGTGGCCGCCCCGGTACAGCTCCGAATGGGCTAATCTCAGATCGCGCGCCAGCTGCGGCGGTAAAACCATATAGCTGACCCGTAAACCGGGATAGAGCGTTTTACTGAAGGTGCCGATATAAATGACCGGGGACTGGGCCTGCAACCCTTGCAGAGAAGGGATCGGGTTACCGGAAAAGCGGAATTCGCTGTCATAGTCATCTTCCACCACCCAGCATCCTTGCTCCTGCGCCAGTGCCAATAGCCGCTGACGACGCGCCAGACTCATGACCGCTCCCAGCGGATACTGATGGGAAGGGGTGACGCAGATTAGCCGTGGTATTGACTGAGGCGTTACCGTCTCTGGCGGCGCCATCCCTTGTTCATCGACGTCAATGGGCGCGACCCGGAGGCCATTAATCGTCAGAACGTTACGCGTTCCCCAGTAGCACGGATCTTCTATCCAGACTAAATCACCGGGATTGCAAAGCATCTTTGCCAGCAAATCCATCGCCTGATGCGTGCCTTCCGTAATCAGAATCTGTTCCGGCGTGCATTCAACCGAGCGGGATACCCGCAGGTAGTCCACCAGCGCCAGTTGAAGCTCGGGACAACCGCCGATAGGCGAGTAGGAGAGTTGTTCCGGGTTGACGCGCCGGGTGAGCCGGGTCTGGATTCTGCGCCACAGATCGTGAGGAAAGCTGGCAATGTCGGGAATACCGGGCATAAACGCTCCCCACTGCCGTGGCGATGCGCCCGAATATCCCAGCAGATGCCGGCCCCGGCGCGATAATTCCTGCACCGGCAATCGGGTCGTCGTGTGCTTCTCACTGCGTACCGGCATCATGTTGCCATCAGGCAACTGTTGCGTCACAAAGGTACCGCTGCCGGTACGGGCCTCAATATAACCCTCGGCCAGAAGCTGTTCATAGGCCGCCAATACCGTATTGCGCGACAGAGATAGCTCCTGGGCCAAATCGCGCGAAGAGGGCAGCCGGCTGCCCGCGGTAATGGCGCCGTCGAGAATGGACAGCCGAATACTGTCATACAGCCGCTTGTTCAGCGTGCCTTCCTGCTGGTTACTCAAACGCTGTAGCAGCAAGTCAGTTAAAAGCGAACGCAAAAGTGGATCCTTCAAATATTAAAAACTGGCTCTGGATTATAGAACCATCTGACGCCTATAAATAGCAACAGAAAGATGTGAAACAGTGAATCACATCACGGCACTTTCCATCACCAATGAAGCGCCGTCATCAATGAGTCCGGGTGGTACCCTGTAATTGGAGCAGAGAATGAAGAATAGCGAATTGAATCAACGCCGTTTGGCTGCCACCCCGCGTGGCGTAGGTGTGATGTGTGATTTCTACGCGGCCCGGGCAGAGAATGCCACCCTGTGGGACATTGAAGGCCGTGAGTTTATCGATTTCGCTGGCGGCATCGCTGTACTGAATACCGGGCATCGCCATCCGAAAATTTTAGCGGCGGTGCGTGAGCAACTGGAGTGCTTCACGCATACGGCGTATCAGATTGTACCTTACGCCGGCTACGTCCGTTTGGCTGAGCGTATCAATGCGCTGGCGCCGATTGATGGCCCGGCGAAGACCACGTTTTTTACTACAGGCGCTGAAGCGGTGGAAAATGCGGTGAAAATTGCCCGTTGTCATACCCGCCGTCCCGGCGTAATCGCGTTTGGCGCCGCGTTTCACGGCCGTACTCTGTTAACCATGACGTTAACGGGCAAAGTGGCGCCTTACTCCAACGGTTTTGGCCCCTTCCCGGGCTCGATATTCCATGCGCTGTATCCCAATGAGCAACTGGGCATTACGGTGGAACAGTCACTGGCCAGTATTGATAACCTGCTGCATGCGGATATCGCGGCCGACCAGGTCGCCGCTATCTTGCTGGAACCGGTTCAGGGTGAAGGTGGTTTTAATGTGGCGCCTCCCGCTTTCATTAGCGCGTTACGCAAACTATGCGATGAGCACGGTATACTGTTAATAGCCGATGAAGTACAGACCGGCTTTGCCCGCACCGGTAAGCTGTTTGCGATGGAACATTACGCCGAGCATGCCGACCTGATCACCATGGCGAAAAGTCTGGGCGGTGGTTTCCCGATCTCTGGCGTGGTTGGCCGCGCAGAGGTCATGGATGCGCCGGCGCCGGGTGGATTGGGCGGCACCTATGCCGGCAACCCGCTGGCAGTGGCGTCCGCGCTGGCCGTATTGGACGTGATTGAAGAAGAGAAGCTGTGTCAACGTTCACAGCATCTTGGTGCGGCGTTGGCGGAAACGCTGGAAAAAGTAAAACCGCAGTGTCCGGCTCTGGTGGCGATTCGTTCGCAGGGGTCAATGGTGGCCGCGGAGTTTAACGATCCGCAAACGGGTAAACCATCGGCCGAGATTACCCGTAAATTCCAGCAGGAAGCCCTGAAAGAAGGTCTGTTGTTATTAACCTGTGGCGTGCATGGCAATGTGATTCGTTTCCTGTACCCGCTGACGATTCCAGACGATCAGTTCAGCAAAGCGATGAGCATTCTTACCCGCGTACTGACAAAGTAAAAGAGACGCTATGCAACTGAAACAAAAAGACTTACTTCGCCAGCGTTGCCTGATTGACGGCGACTGGCATGACAGCCAGAACAATGAGCATTTGGATGTAACCAACCCGGCGACGGGTGACGTTCTGGGAACCGTTCCTTTAGTCACGCCGCAACAAACCGAACAGGCGATTGCGGCGGCTGAACTGGCGCTGACGAGTTGGCGCCAGCGTACCGGTAAAGACCGCGCGGCGGTGCTGCAAGCCTGGGCGCGCCTGATTATGGACAGTCAGGAAGATCTGGCGGTACTGCTGACGGCAGAACAGGGCAAACCGCTGGCGGAAGCGCGAGGGGAAATTGCCTACGCGGCGTCGTTCATCGACTGGTTCGCGGAAGAAGCCAAGCGTATCGAAGGCAGCGTGCTGCAATCGCCGCAAGGGCATCAGCGCATGCTGGTGATCAAACAGCCGATTGGCGTGTGCGCCGCGATTACGCCGTGGAATTTTCCGGCGGCGATGATTACCCGCAAGGTGGCGCCCGCGCTGGCGGCGGGTTGCACCATGATTGTCAAACCGGCTGAGCAGACGCCATTCACCGCACTGGCGCTGGCTGAACTGGCCCAACAGGCGGGCATTCCGCGCGGCGTGTTGCAGGTGATTACCGGTGATGCGAAATCCGTCGGCAAAGTGCTGTGCGATAGTCCGGTGGTGCGTAAGTTGAGTTTCACCGGTTCGACCGAAGTCGGTCGGATTCTGATGGCGCAGAGCGCGCCGACGGTGAAAAAACTGTCGCTGGAATTGGGCGGCAACGCGCCATTTATCGTGTTTGACGATGCCGATCTGGATCTGGCGGTAAAAGGTATTTTGGCTTCCAAGTTCCGTAACAGCGGACAGACCTGCGTATGCGCTAACCGGATTTATGTGCAGAAAGGGGTTTATTCTGCGCTGGTCGAGAAGCTGATTGAAGAAGTCAAAAAACTGAAAGTGGGTGATGGCAGTCAACCCGGTGTGACGCAAGGTCCGCTGATTGACGACGATGCGATCGATAAAGTCCGGCAGCATATTGATGATGCGCTGGCGAAAGGGGCGACGCTGCTGTTGGGCGGCAAACCGCATGAACTGGGCGGCACGTTCTTTACGCCAACCATCGTCGGTGGTGTGACGCACGAGATGCGTTTTGCCCGCGAAGAAACCTTTGGTCCGGTCGCGCCGCTGTTCCAGTTCAGCGAAGAAGCCGAAGTGGTTGCCATGGCGAACGATACGGAGTTTGGTCTGGCGGCATACGTTTATACCCGCGATGCCATTCGTCAATGGACCGTTCCTGAAGCGCTGGACTACGGCATGGTTGGCCTCAACACCGGCCTGATTTCCAACGAAGTCGCGCCATTCGGCGGGGTGAAACAGTCAGGGTTGGGGCGTGAAGGATCGCGTTTCGGTATCGAAGACTATCTGGAAATGAAATATATCTGCGTGGATCTTTCCCGGTAATTTTGAGGGGAAGGCAGAAGAGGAATTCGGGTGCCGCGGCCGTTTTGCGGCGCCTGATAAAAGAAAACCTTATGCGCCTGGATGGTGCGGGCAAATCGTAAAACGCACCACTAAAAGGCAAAAAAGGGAGCAGAGACGCAACAGAAAAACAGTGCAAACGTTCGGTTAATTATCACCACGCTTTGTAACACCGTTCCTACCAGTCATGATGACAAAACATCGATAAATTTTCTGAAATGGCACGATTTATGCATCGAATATGATACATGATGCATCAAAAAAGGCTTGATGCGTAATTGCCGATGTTTACGTTGACTAACACAACTCTCCAGGAGCCACACCATGCTTAAAAGTAAAACGAGGTTGACGAAAATTGCTGTATCCGCGTTTCTTGTCGCCATGGCCTGTCAGGCGCAGGCAGAAACCGTCACGGTTATTTCCTTTGGCGGCCTGAACAAGGACGCGCAGGATAAAGCATTTTACAAACCGTTTGCCGCTGCCGGTAAAGGCACCGTCGAAGCGGGTGAGTACAACGGCGAAATGGCGCGTATTCGTGCGATGGTGGAAACCGGTCAGGTTGGCTGGGATGTGGTGGAAGTCGAAGGTCCGGAACTGATGCGCGGTTGTAACGAAGGGCTGTTTGAACCGCTGGACTGGTCAAAACTGGGCGATCAATCCCAGTTTGTGAAAGGCGCGGTTTCAGAATGCGGCGCGGGTATCTTCCTGTGGTCAACCGCGCTGACTTATAACGCGCAAAAGCTGCAACAGGCGCCGAAAAACTGGGCGGATTTCTGGGATGTGACAACCTACCCAGGGAAACGCGCGCTGCGTAAGAGCGCTAAATTTACGCTGGAAATTGCCTTGCTGGCCGATGGCGTGAAACGTGAAGATCTCTACAAAGAGCTGGCGACGCCTGCGGGCGTGGATCGCGCATTCAAAAAACTGGATCAGATCAAACCTAATATTCAGTGGTGGGAGTCCGGCGCTCAGCCGGTGCAATGGCTGGTTTCCGGCGATGTCGTGATGACCTCGGCCTACAACGGCCGTGTGGCCTCCGCGCAGCAAGAAGGGCATGACTTCAAGATCGTCTGGACCGACAGCATCTATGACCTGGATAGCTGGGCCATCGTCAAAGGTTCCAAACACAAGGAATTGGCAGAACAGTTCATCGCGTTTGCCAGCCTGCCTGAAAATCAGAAAGTGTTTGCGGAAAATATCCCTTACGGCCCGACTCACGTGAAAGCCATCTCCATGCTGGATGCCAAGGTCGCTCAGAACCTGCCGACTGCGCCAGAAAACCTGGAAAACGCCTTGCAGGTGGATACCGAGTTCTGGATTGACCACGGTGAAGAGCTGGAACAGCGCTTTAACTCCTGGGCTGCCCAATAAAGCGTAACGGAACCGTATAGGCAATTGAGCCTATGGCGGGGAGGGGGGGTTGTCCCTCCCCGCCGGTAACAACACGATAAGAAGACGTTTTTACCCGGCAAATCTGCCGGGAGCGGATTTTAACACTGCCTGCAACGGGCCAAGTAATACACCTGCAACGTGAAAAAAAGATGCCGGATATAATGCACGTATGATGGAGATAAAGCCTATGTCCCAGAGCGAAATGTTGGCAACCTCGCCATCATCCAGCGAGAAAGAAGGGAATGCCAAACTGAAGCAGCAATTACGCGCCGCGCAGGCGGTTTACAAGAAGCGTTCGTTGCTGCTGATTGCGCCACTGTTTCTGTTTATTGTGGTGAGCTTCCTCTTCCCCATTACTTCGATTCTGGGAAAAAGCGTATCGAATCCGGAACTGCGCGAAACCATGCCTGCCACGATCGCCGTGATGCGGCTCTGGTCTGGTAATGAGATTCCGGACGAAACGGTATTTAGCGCGGTGGTGAGCGATCTGCGTGAAGCCCGCAGCACCGGGAAATTAGCCGCCATCACTAAACGTCTGGGCTATGAAGGATCTGAATACCGGACGTTGATCACCCGCACGTTGCGTAAACTGCCGGCGGAAGGCAGTGCCGATATTCGCGGGCAGCTGATTGACGAACAGCCTTTATGGGGAGAACTCTCGACCTGGCAGACGCTGGATCGCGCTTCCCGTCCGTTTACCTCGTATTATCTGTTAGCCGTATTCGATCATAAAGTCGATGCCAAAACCCAGCAGATTGTCGCCCAGCCTGCCGATCAGGCGCTGTATGTCGATGTCCTGCTACGCACGTTATTGATGGCTGGCGTCGTGACGCTGCTGTGCGTCGGCCTGGGATATCCGCTGTCTTACTGGCTGGCGAAACAGCCCGCCAATCGTGCCAATCTGCTGTTGATTCTGGTGTTGCTGCCGTTCTGGACCTCGCTGATTGTGCGTACCGCCAGCTGGATTGTGTTATTGCAGTCCGGCGGTCTGATTAACCGTACCCTGATCAATATCGGCATCATCAATGAGCCTCTGGTTCTGGTGTTCAACCGTGTCGGCGTCTACATTTCGATGACGCACATTTTGCTGCCGTTCTTCATTCTGCCGCTGTATGCGGTCATGAAAGGCATTTCTCCTAACTATGTTCGCGCCGCGATATCGCTGGGGGCGCATCCCTTTATTGCGTTCTGGCGCGTATATGTGCCACAGACCTATGCGGGGGTAACGGCCGGCGCGCTGCTGGTGTTCATGATGGCGATTGGCTATTACATCACGCCTGCGTTGCTGGGGGGACCGAGCGATCAGATGCTGAGTTATTTCGTTGCCTTCTTCACCAACACGACGATGAACTGGGGGATGGCGGCAGCATTGGGAACGCAATTGCTGGTTATTGTAACGCTGCTGTACGTGGTCTATATCCGGGTCACCCGTACCAATGCTGAAATCGCGGCGCATTAACGACGCTTTGTCCAAGGGGAAACGAAAATGAGACAACAAGGTGAAGTGGTTATCCGCTTGTGGAATACCTTTTTTAATTTCTATGGGGCGGCCATGTTGTTATTTCTGGTCGTGCCTGTATTGGTGATTGTACCGCTCTCTTTCAACGCCGGGTCGTTTCTGAGTTACCCGCTGACCGGGTTCTCCCTGCGCTGGTATCACGAGTTCTTCAGCTCCAGCGCATGGTTGGGCGCATTGGGCAACAGCCTGTTGATTGCGCCGCTGGCAACGTTGCTGGCGACGGTGCTTGGCGTTCTGGCCTCGGTGGGGTTGGTGCGCGGCGAGTTTCGCGGTAAATCGCTGGTGATGGCGGTGTTGATATCTCCCATGATCGCACCGGTGGTGATTGTGGCGGTGGGGATGTTTTTCTTCTTCGCCAAGTTATCGCTGCTGAATAGCTACACGGGACTGGTGCTGGCGCATGCCATGCTGGGGGTGCCGTTTGTGGTGATTACGGTTACCGCGGTGCTGAAAAACTATGACCAGAATCTGACCCGCGCGGCGGCGAATCTGGGCGCGCCGCCGCTGCTGGCATTTCGCAAGGTAACGTTCCCGCTGATAGCGCCGGGCGTTTTCTCCGGTGCGCTGTTTGCGTTCGCGACATCGTTTGATGAAGTGATTGTCACGCTGTTTCTGGCCAGTCCGCGTCAGCGCACGTTGCCGTTACAGATGTTTGCCGGCATCCGTGAGAACCTGGACCCAACGATAGCGGCGGCGGCATCGATGATGGTGGGAGCCGCACTGATCTTGCTGGTGGTGATGGAGATTCTGCGCCGTCGTTCCGAGCGTTTGCGGAGTGGACGCGGATAGCGCCCGTCGCGGTTTAGAAAAACAGAGGACATGGTGGAAAGTTTCGGGCGCCGTCCATTTCGGCATTAGTGCGTGCGCCCGATCGGGGGCGGCTTAGAGTCGCCGTCGCTCCTGGAACCCAGATTTTTGGCGGAAAAGAAATGTTTTGCTGAACCTCGTTTCAGCTTTTTTTAGGCGATTTTTTATGATGCATCAAACACCAATGCATCAGGTATCCGAGGGGTCACCTGTTATGACTGAGCAAAAGACACTACTGCTGACCGGGGCCAGCCGGGGAATTGGGCATGCTACCGTAAAACATTTTCATGCCGCAGGCTGGCGGATATTTACCGCTTCGCGCCAGAGTTGGGTTGAGGACTGCCCGTGGGCGGAAGGGCTGCTAAATCATATTCATCTTGATTTGGAAGATATCGATAGCCTGCAACAGACATTGCCGTTGATTAAGGAAAAACTGGCGGGACGGCTCGACGCACTGGTGGATAACGCGGGCATTTCGCCTAAAGGCGAAGGGGGACGTCGCCTTGGCGTGCGCGACACCGACTATGCGACCTGGCTGCGGGTCTTTAATGTGAACCTGTTTTCCTGCGCACTGCTGGCGAATGGGCTGTTTGATGAGCTGAAAGCCGCGCAAGGGAGCGTCATTAACGTCACCTCCATTGCCGGTTCCCGCGTTCATCCGTTTGCCGGGGCGGCCTATGCAATATCAAAAGCCGCACTGTCCGCACTGACGCGGGAAATGGCCTTCGATTTCGGACAGCATGGCGTACGGGTCAACGCCATTGCGCCGGGTGAAATTGAAACCTCGATTCTGTCTCCCGGTACGGGGGAAATCATCGAACGGCAGGTGCCGATGCAGCGTTTGGGAAAACCTGAGGAAGTCGCCAGCCTGATTTATTTCCTGTGTACCTCGGGGGCATCGTATGTCAACGGCGCGGAAATTCACGTCAATGGAGGTCAGCATGTCTGAATGGCCGATGATTAATCAGTCGTTGCTTTCGTCGAATGATGAAATGTTTATCGACGATGACCTGATGACGCAGTCTGTCCCACAGGTATCCTGCCAGCAGGCAGCGGATGTCGCGCTGCAACTGTATGGCATTCGAGGCGAAATCAAACTACTGCAAGGCGAACGCGATCTGAACTTCTGTCTGACCGTTTCGCCTGAGCAGCGCTATATGCTGAAAGTGATTAATGCGGCGGAATCGGCCGAAGTCAGCCATTTTCAGACTTCACTGTTGCAACACATTGCCCGGCAGGCGCCGGATTTACCGATTCCCCGGGTGATCATGACGCGTGACCGGCGGGCCGAACCCATTATCGAGATTGCGGGCATACCGCTGAGAGTCCGCCTGGTCGGCTATCTTGAAGGTACGCCGCAGCATCAGGCTTTCCCGTCCGTGGCGTTAATGCATAATCTGGGGGAAATGCTGGCGAAGCTGGATCGGGCGCTGGGCAATTTTACCCACCCGGCGGCAAATCGCTCACTGCTGTGGGATATCAGCCGGGCGGAACAAGTGCGTCCTTACCTGACATTCGTACAGGATGCGCAGCAACGCCAGTGCATCAACCGCATTTTCGAACGGTATGACGCATTTGTCGCACCTGCGTTAATCTCGCTGCGGCGCCAGACCATTCATAACGATCTCAACCCGTATAACGTGCTGGTCAATACGCAGCATCCGACGTTGGTGGCGGGCGTTATTGATTTTGGCGATGCGCTGCATGCGCCGCTGGTCTGCGAACTGGCGACGGCGCTGGCCTACCAGATCGGCGACGGCGCCGACCCGTTTGAATACGCGGTCCCGTTTATTACGGCGTATCACCAACAGCTGCCGCTGACGACCAAAGAAATAGCGCTGTTGCCAGACCTGATCGCCATGCGGATGGTGCTGACCATGATCATTGCGCAATGGCGTGCCTCACTCTATCCCGCCAATCGGGATTATCTGCTGCGCAATCTGCCGCGCTGCTGGCGCAGCCTGAATAAAATGGCCAATTATTCTTACGAACAGTGCTTCTCAAGGTTGCAACAGGCCTGCCATCAGGAGGGGGTATGAAACCGATGACCAGCCCACACGAAATAATGTCGCAGGAAAGCGCGTCACAAAAAACGGCAGACGGTAATGCGCTGTTGTCCCGTCGTCAGCGGGTGCTGGGCAGCGGATACCGTCTGTTTTACGAGCAGCCGTTGCATGTGGCCCGTGGCGAAGGGGTCTGGCTATTTGACCATCAGGGAAATCGTTACCTGGATGTTTATAACAACGTGGCGTCTGTCGGCCATTGCCATCCGGCGGTCGTTGAGGCGATCGCCAGACAAAGTGCCACGTTGAATACGCACACCCGTTATCTGCACCACGCCATTATCGATTTTGCCGAAGATTTACTGACGGAATTCCCGGCTGAGCTGAATAACGTCATGTTTACCTGTACCGGGAGTGAGGCCAACGATTTGGCGCTGCGTATTGCCCGGCACGTCACCGGCGGCAGCGGCGTATTAGTCACCCGCTGGGCATATCATGGGGTAACCAGCGCGCTGGCCGAGGTTTCTCCATCATTAGGGAGCGGCGTGCCGCGAGGCGATCACGTCAGATTGATTGACGCGCCCGATCAATATCGTCGTCCCGGGGCATTTATCGCCAGCATTGAATCAGCACTCGCGACAATGAAACAGGCAGGCATCCGGCCTGCGGCGTTGTTAATCGATACCATTTTTTCCAGCGACGGGGTGTTTTGTGCGCCAGAAGGCGAGATGGCGCAGGCGGCGGCGCTTATCCGTCAGGCTGGAGGACTGTTTATCGCCGATGAGGTTCAGCCGGGGTTTGGCCGTACCGGTGAGACGATGTGGGGCTTTGCCCGGCATGGCGTCGTGCCCGATCTGGTGAGTCTGGGCAAACCGATGGGCAATGGTCACCCTATCGCGGGGCTGGTCGGGCGGTCGGCGCTGTTCGAGTCGTTTGGCCGCGAGGTGCGTTACTTCAATACCTTCGGCGGCAACCCGGTATCCTGTCAGGCGGCGCACGCCGTGCTACGGGTGATTCGGGAAGAGCAGCTACGGCAGAATGCGCAACGGGTCGGCGATTATTTGCAGCAGGGTCTGACGCAACTGGCGCAGCATGTTCCCCTGCTGGGTGATATCCGTGCCTACGGCCTTTTCATTGGCGCCGAACTGGTGACGGATCGGGAGCAAAAACAGCCGGCCAGCGCACAGGCCGCGAAAGTGGTGAATGAGATGCGTCAACGCGGCGTGCTGATCAGCGCCACCGGCCCGGCGGCCAACATACTGAAAATTCGCCCGCCTTTGGTATTCAGAGAAGAACACGCGGATGTGTTCCTGAATACGCTAAGCGATGTGTTGACGTTACCGGCGATACGGCGGTGATTTACCGCCCCGGGCTGTGGATTGCGGCGGACGAGGCTCATCCCTGAGCGTGTGGTTGTCGTCACTGCGTCGCCAACGTCACCGCATCATGCAGATTAAGGCGCTGCCAGAAACGCTGCTCGCTGGTATGACCGGAAAGCGGATAGCCGTTTGCCAGCGCGGTTTTGATCATCAGATTTTTACGTTGGGCAGCGGAAAGCTGCGGTAGCGGCGCTTCCAGCAGGACTTCCGCACCATCAGGAACGGTAACGGGCGAGGGGGCCGCCGGTTGGGCCGCCAGGCCGTAAGTCATCGTAAAGCGGTAAAACGCGGTCATGTCCGGCGCGCGATAAGGATCGGCATGCCCCTCGTTTTTGGCGCAGGACGTGAGCGTCATGCCGCACTCTTTTTCCAATGCCGCCCGTAGCTGCGTTTTGGCTTGCTCAAATAGCTGGCGATATTGTTTGTCGTTCAGATCATGCGCCACGTTCCGTTCGGCAATCATGCGTGAACCTATGACGTCCAGCGGATAGTGTACGCCCAGCACCACGCGGGAATAGCCATAGCGCGCACCGCGATCGACCAGAGGAACAAAACGCTCGGGCAGCATTTCCGCCAGCAGCAGCGCGTCGGTATAGCCGGTATTGGTGTGTCCGCTGGGGAATGCGCCGCCTGAAGCGCTATAAGGTTTGTTGTCACCGATAACGGCGGTATCCGGCACCAGATGAATGGTGTTATTCGGTTGCAGGAAAGGGCGCGGATAGTTGAAGTGCGCTTTTGCCGCGGAGGTGCTCACTTCAGATGCTTTAATCAACGCCGCCGCTTCACGTATTTCACCTTTGCTATAGGCGGCAATAAACGCGTTGCCGAGTCGTGGCCCTAACGCGTCAGCCAGAAAATAGAGATAATTGATTCCTTCCGCATCCACCAACGCCTGTTCGCGCTGACCTTGGGTCGCATCTCGATTGATTTGGGTGACGATCGCCAGATTTTGCTGCAACACATCCGGCGGCAGTTGGGAAAAAGAATCAAGCAGCGTTATGCCGGCCTGCTGATTCTGCTTTTCGGCAAAATCATGACCGCTGTCGCGTAGCCACGATTTATCGGCAAGTTGCGCACTCTGTTTGGCGGTGTCCAGCTGTGCTCTGGTCAATTGAGACGCATCGCCCTGTAACGCCTGATGTAATGCGTTCTGAATAGATTGTTCCAGTTCGATAAAACGTGGGCTGTCGCTGGCCTGTGTGGTGGTATCGACGATGCGACTGATCTGAAGGGGACTATTGTGGGATGGCGCAGACCAGACGGAAGGCGCCGCGAGGAAACTGCTGAGTATGATTATCGCTGATTTATAGCAACGCATAGTGTCGTCCTGTGAGAATCAAAAAACACGGGTGTGAATAGCGAGATGGTGTTTTTTCAGGCTAGACCTGGTTTGTGATGGTTATGTTGCAGAATATATTTTGAGATATTTATCAACCAAACAATACGATTCGACACGTTTTGTGAAAGCAGTGGGTTTGATTTATCTGCGATATCAGCAGGTGATATCCATCCCTAACCTGCCATTACGCTGACCGGTCAAGGATGGGATGGTGCTTTATCATCGGGTAGGCTTACTGGCCGATAGGTAAATAACCTTGCCATTCAGGCATATAGTGTTCCCCGTCAGGATCTTCCTCCAGATGCAGGTAATAATCTCCCACTTTTTCCAGTAACAGACAGTCATCGACATCTTTAAGATTATCTTTGTGCTGATGCGCGGCATGACACAAGAGCGTCTCCAGCGCTTTGGCCTTGGCCTCGCTGGCATGCTCCGCGACGAAATAAAACATATATAATTTCATCGCGTTACCATGCATATTTGATTGTCGTTATATAAATGATTACATAATGATATCGGGCGGACAATAGGTCGAGTGTGGTTGAATGTCAGAAGGTAAAACGTGGGATAAGGGATATCAGCCGTGCGTGTGATATCCCTTGAATGATGTGTTGTTACGGCACGATCATGCCTTATCGCGGCTCGCGCATCATCCCGATGTTGCGCGAGCCGCGTGGAATACGACTTGGGACTATCTACCTTTTTTGAACTGAAAAATAAATGGTGTTCTCAGCATCGTTCTGAATGACATTAATAATGTCGTCGTTTTTTCTCCAGAACTCATTTTTATCATTTTCACTCCATATTTTATCTTCATATTTTTGAAATCCCAGACTTTCAATATAGTTAACCAGTTCGGACTTGCGGGTTAGGTTAACAGTCGAAAAAATAACACGGTTAGTCTTTGGCGTTGTGTCATCCGGGGAATCATAATAAATAATGTAATCATCTGAAATGAATGGCATTTTCTTTATTTCATCAAATGTGAATATATTATATTTAATATAATCGCTTTTCGTATATGAAAAACTGACATTGACGAATAGAATAGGAATCGTTAACACAAGTCCTAAAAAAACAACAACAAAAATTGTTTTTATAAAATTATTCAATCTCAATGCCAACATTTCTCTCCACCCCGACATTATAATAAGAGATTGCTGACAAAGTCGCCGGTGAGCCTGAGATACACGGGGCGAGGCGTCGTAATCGTTAATCTCATCCCTGTATTTTCCCTATAAAACGCGAAAGCGTTTTAAACGCCACATGTGGCGGCCCGTAGGGAGAGCCCCAAAAGGGGCGAGTAAAATCTAACTTTGTCAATGGTCTGATTAAGGTCTTGCATTTAACGCCGCTACTCCATCTCGATAATCTCATTTTTCGCATCATCTTCCAACTGGCGCAAAACGCGGTAAACCTGCGCCACGGCTTGCAGCGTTTCGCGTGGAATGTAATGACCTTCCGGCGTGCTGCGGTAAAGCGTTCGGGTCAGCCAGATAAAACGGACGATCGGGATATCGGCCTGTTGGGCCTGCGCAATAAATTGCCGCGCCTGTTTATTCTCGGCTTTACAGACGATGCGCGGTAAGGGCGTTTCTCCCGGTCGATAGTAAAGCGCCACCGCATAATGGGTGGGGTTGACCAACAGCAGATCGGCGTCTTCCACGCGTCCCTTCGGACGCGCCGACACCGGCTGGTTCAGCAACTCGTGCGCCATGGATTTTCGGTGGCCTTTCATGTGCGGGTCACCTTCAGAATTCTTGTGCTCGTTGCGTAAATCCTGATGGCTCATGCGCTGCTGTTTGAGGAAAAAGTATTTTTGCAGGCCGAAATCCATCACCGAGAGTACCAGCAGTGCAGTGAGCGTGGTGCGGGAGATCCGGGCCAACAGGGCTTTCACCCCTTGCCAGAATCCGTTCAGGTCGCCATAAGCCAATTCCACTAATGCTTCCAGCTCTGGCGCCACGACGTTATAAAACACGCTTCCGATGACGATAGCTTTCAGGATGTTGGTCAACATTTCTGTCAGCTTACGCATGGAGAACATCTGTTTGATGTGATTAATCGGATTCAATCGGTTCAGATCGAGCTTTAAGGCTTCGGTGGCAAATAACGGGCCATACTGAATCCAGCCGCCGACAATACGCAGCAACACGGCGATCGCCGCCGCCGTCAGGCAGAACAGCATCGCCAGCGTGGCGGCATCATGGAATATCTCTTTAACCGCCAGACCAAATGGCGCATCCAGCCGCCGCAACGGTAACTGTATCAATGCCTGTAACTTGCCCATGGTGCTGTCTGCCAGCGCCAGTACGCATTCGATCAGCCCCACGCAAATCAGCAGCTTGGGCACATCCTGACTTTGCCCGACTTCCCCTTTGCGCCGCGCATCTTCAAGCTTTTTCTCGGTGGGTTTTTCCGTTTTTTCACTCATCGATAATCGCTCGGTTAGTTTCCCGGTTGGTGAAAAATAAGGGGTAAAAGGTGCTTCAAATCCGGTAAGGCCAGTATTTTCTGCTCGCCCAGATAGTGCAGAACCGGCAGGTAAACAATAAAAAACGCCATGCCGACCAGACACTTGGCTGGAATGGATAAGATGAATACCTGTAACTGCGGGCTGTAGAGGCTGAGCAGTGAAATGCTGAATTCCAGCAACAGCAGCAGCGAAACCAGCGGACCGGCATAGATCACCAGATGGGTGAAGGTGTCAGCCAGCAGTTTCAGGTAAACCTCAAATCCGGGTTCGCCGGGGGCAGGTAGCCAGGCGAGCGCGGGCCACAGACGATAGCTGTCCCACAGCAGTTGAGTCAGCCCGGTAATGCCAAGGCTAATGATCAGCAGCAGGATAATCATTTGCTTGAGCAGATGGCCGATCGGCGTACTGTCCGACCCCAGCGCCGGGTTGAGCTGGCCGCCCATCAGCGCGCCGCGTTGGTTATCGAACAACGCGCCCACGGATTCGAACAGCCAGAACGGCATCGCCAGTATCAGGGCAATCAACAGTCCGACAATCACTTCCTTTAACAACAGCCCCGGCAACATTGGCCATGAAAGCGGCGTTTGCAGCAGTTGCTGCTGGATAACCGGCGCGGGTAAAAGCGTCAGGGCGATCACCACCGCATTGCGCAGCATGCCCTTCAGCACATTCAGCGAAAACGCCGGAACCAGAATAAAACACGGGTAAATACGCGCGATCCCAAGCGTGATGGCAATAATAAAATCATAGATATGCTGGATGGTGGCGATCATGCGCGCTCCTCAGACTCCGGTATGTTGAATCATGTTGAACGCGGAGATCGCCAACTGCATCAGTTCGACGCCAATCCAGCGGCCGGAGAGCGCCAGCGCGATTCCGACGGAAATCAGTTTGATGGCAAACGGCAGCGTTTGGTCCTGTAGCTGCATGACGGCCTGTAACAGCGAAATCAGGACGCCGACGGTCACGGCGACCAGCAGCGGCGGCGCGGACAGCAGTACCACCATCACCATGGCCTGTCGGAAAAGGGTAATAATTTCCATGGATGTCCTCACAGATAGCTGTAAAAAAGGCCGTCCAGCAAACGCGTCCAGCCGTTGACCAGCACAAACAGCAGCAGCTTCAGCGGCAGAGAAAGCGTCATCGGCGCGACCATCTGCATACCCAGCGCCAGCAGAACATTCGAGACGATCAGGTCGATGACGATGAACGGGATGTAGATCAGGAACCCTATTTTGAACCCCGCTTGCAGTTCGGATAGGACGAACGCCGGGATCACCAGCAGCAGGTTTTGTGTATTGACGTTCTCCGACAGCGAGGCAGGCCACATACGCAGGCTGTTTTCATGTAAATGGGTGAGAATATCCGGGTCGGTGTTATGCGCCATAAAGGTTTGCAGGGGCGTCAGCGCGTAGGTGGCGCTCTCCTGTAGCCCCGTGATGTCGGTCATATCCAGCGGTTTTTCCTGAACGCGTCTGGTGATGTCCTGAAAAACCGGGGCCATAACAAACAGGGTGGCGGCGAGGGCGATGCCGTACAACGCCATATTCGGCGGCACCTGCTGCACGCCGATGGCGTTACGCGTAATCAGCAGCACGATGGCGATCTTCAGAAAGCAGGTGCAAACAATCATCATGAGCGGGATTAGCGATAGCGCGCCTAAAAACAGCGCGAACATCAACGGATCGAATCCTCCGGAAGTCATTGTGCCGACTCCTTCAGCGCCGCCGCCGTGTCCAGCCCCGTCAGCCGCCGGGTGATCTGCAAGCCCAACTTTCCTTCCACATCAACCAGCTCGCCCTGCGCCAGCGGCAAGTCGCCGTGATAGAGCCACGCTTCACCGGGCACGATGTGGTTTAACGTCAATACCGCGCCGTGGGTCAATCTTTGTAACGTCGGCAGCGTCACGCTGACGTCGCCGCAGCGGATATGCAGCGTGATCGGCAGCAAGGGCAGCGGCGCAATTGAAGCGTCGTTTTCAGATGCATTTTCAGTGACGTTGTCACTGGTAATAACAGGATTTTCTGGTGTCGGAGCATCAAAGGCGGTGTTCACGGGAGCGTTCTCCATGTCAGTGACCGTAAAGTGGTAAGGGGCCAGTCCATTCAGTTGCAGCATGCCGTGCAAACGCCACGGGGGCAGCATCAGCGTCCCCTGACCTAAAGGTGAAAAATAGGGATGGCTCGGCAGAATCAGATCGCCAGCGCGAATATGCCGCAGCGCATCTGAGGTCAGAACGACCTCAGCCAGAATCAGCGGGGCGGTGAGCGTGAATGGCGGCGGGAGGGCGGTATAGGCGTACTGCCAGCCTGCGCGAGAAAGCAGCGCCAGCCAGGTGGTCGCGGACGCGGCCATCAGGCTGCGAACGCGGATACCGCCCCAGCTGACGGTCAGCCAGGCGGTGACCGCATCGCGGTATGCCACGGGGGCGATCCCCGGTTGAATCTCTCCCATCATGGCGTGTATTGCCGGGCTAAGCGACTGATTATAGAGCGTCCAATACCATGCATGAGACGGCGCGGCGGCGTTATCGATCGGCAACAGCGGGCAGTCGGCCAGCAGACTTAACACCGGTGAAGGATCGGAAAGCGCGAATGCGCCATGATCGCAGCGCCAGTCGCTGGTTGTCTCGCGCGGTTGGCCCTCAGCCAAATGCAAATGCAGCGTACCGGCCTGATGTTCGCGGGAAAAAGGCAGCGTCGCGCCCGCGGCCAGTTGCCGCCTGACGCCGGCCTGCCCGGCGCTCATGGCGGGCAGCGTTAGCGGCCGAATAGTCATCGGCAGGATTCCCTGACGTCGAAATTCAGATTAACCGGACAGCCCAACGCATCGGACAGGGCGCGACGACATGATTCCCGGCGATCTTTTAAGCCCAGATAGCTTTCCCGGCTGAACCGCAACGAGATATCCCAGCCGCGCGGCGCCAACGTCGCCAGCCGGGCATCAATATCCCCCAACTGCGGGAGTTGCAGGCTGAATGAAAACGGCGGATAGCCGATGTTATCCAGCGCCTCCAGCAGTTCACACTGCAAGGGCGGCCACGGCGACGGCGTCACATATCGGGCGCTGTCGCCGTGATCTTTGGGTATGGCGGGGGTAAAAGGCGTCAGGCCGGCGAGCGGTAAATGGTTCGGCGCTTCCTGCTGTACCGCCTGCTCAAAACCGTCGGAAAACGTAAAGGCCTCCCAAAAATTACCGTGAAGGCCGTCATCGGGCAGCCGGGCGGATTTACCCCGTTGGGCGCTAAAAAGCGCCTGGGGCGCCGTGGTTTCGGGTGAAGAGGTCAGTCGATTGTTCATGGGCTCTCCTGAGGTAGCGTTAGCAGAAATTCCAGTTTCTCGACGGCTTTCTGACACCGGCGCGTCGTCTGCCGGGCGGTCTCAACCTGTTGCTGCTGGTCGCGATGTTGTTGCAGACTTGCCTCATGCTGCCGGGTTTCCGTTTCCAGGGCGTGCAGCAGCCGCTGTTCGTCCGCCAGCCGTTTTTTCAGATTGTCCAGCGACTGTTGACGCCCCTGTACCTGATGGGTAAATGCGGATCGCTGTCGCTGGCAATCCTGCTGCAACGCCGCCAGCTGTCGCTGATGCGCCAGAGACTGGTTTTCAATTCGGGTCAACGTCAGCGTTTCCTGCCTCAACTGTCGTTCGCTGCGGCTGAGGCGTTGGCGGCGTATTGGCAACAGCAGATTGAGCGTGGTCTGCAACTCGTTGGGTTCGCTGCGGTCATGAGGCATAGGCGCTGACTCCGGTTAACTGCTGCTGGATGTCGTCATACGGCATGGGATCGCGCATCGACTGGCGCAGAAATCGGATGATTTCCGGGTGGGCGTTGACCGCCGCATCGGTCAGGGCATCGTGACCGGGCTGATATTCTCCCAGCCGAATCAGCATTTCGACCTGCTTGTAGGCGGCCATCAGGCGGCGGATCGCGTTGGCATGTTGCTGATGGGTTGGAGCCACGACATTGTTCATGGTTCGGCTCAGGCTGGCCAGCACATCGATTGCCGGATAATGCCCCTGTTCCGCCAGTCGTCGGGTGAGCACGATGTGGCCGTCAATCAGCGAACGAACTTCATCAGCCACCGGATCGTTCATTGAGTCCTGCTCAATCAGCACGGAATAGAGCGCCGTGATGGCGCCGTCCCGCGTTTGCCCGGCTCGTTCCACCAGCCGGGGCAGCAGGGTATAAACCGAGGGCGGCAGCCCGCCGCGTCCCTGCGGTTCGCCGAGGGCCAGACCAATTTCACGCTGGGCGCGGGCAAAGCGGGTCAGCGAATCGATAATCAGCAGCACCTGTTTCCCGGCGGCGCGGTATGCTTCGGCGATGGCGGTGGCCGTGAAGGCGGCGCGCGCGCGCTCCATGCTGCTGCGGTCAGATGTGGAACAAACCAGTACGGTGCGGCGGCGCAATGCGTCATCCAGCTCATGGTCGAGAAATTCACGAAGTTCGCGACCTCGCTCGCCGATCAGACCAAAAACAATGGCGTCACAGGGGGTATTACGCGCCAGTTCCGCCAGTAAGGTGGTTTTCCCACAGCCTGCGCCCGCAAAAATGCCAACGCGCTGGCCCTGACCGATCGTCAGCAAACCATCCACGGCCCGTAATCCGGTAGGCAGGGGCGCGCTGATCCGTGGACGCGCCGTCGGCGGCGGCGCATCGCCCAACACCGGCATGGTGTTATCGTGCCAGGTGCCGGGCTCGACGAATGCGCTTTTCCCGCCGTCTTCCAGCGCCCGGCCAAAGCCGTCCAGGACGCTGCCAAACAGCGCGTCGGAAACCTGAATGCAGTGCGGCTGATACAAGGGCGTCACAATCGCGCCCTGTGCGATACCATCCAGTGCCCCCAGCGCGGATAAAAACGTGTTATCCGGGCTGAAACCCACGACCTCCGCCATCATCTGGCTGCCGTCTTTGCGGGCGATGAGACACAGATCGCCAATGCGCGCCTGCGGTAAACCGCACTCCAGCAGGATGCCGCTGACGGCCAGCACGCGTCCTTTCAGCTCGACCGGCGCGTAGCTGGATAAATGGCGCTGCTGTTGCCGAACCCAACCGGCGATCAGTGGAAAGGGCGTGATTGTTTGTGTTTGCATTTACCAATTCACCTTTATCTGCTGTTTGCCGCTGAATTCGATTTGATGTTCGTCAATGCTCACCAGACGCAGACTGTCGATTTCATCCCCGACAAAAAAACGCCGGCCGTCGGCGGTGACCACATTGGCGCGCGATCCGCCGGTGACCTGCACAATCTGAAACGGCAATTGTTCCGTTTTCAGCTGGGTGCGGTTATCAATGGTTAACGCGGTTCTATAACGTTGGTGGAGTTGGACGAGCATCCGTTCCAGTTTTTTTTGTGCGTCAGGCGTTAACTGTCCCGTCAGGGTGATGCGATCGTGGTTGTTGGCGGCCAGTTTCACCACCTCGCCCAGTTCGCGCTCCCGCAACATGGTGCGCAGCACGCTATCCAACTGTGACAGGGAGCCAAGGGTGAGGCGGGTATCCTGTGGCGAGGGAGCGGAAGGCATCGCGACGCTTTCCTGCAATTGCCAACTGCCGATCATCACGAGCAGCAGCAGACTGAGCAGCAGATAACAGCCCTTTGCCCATAGCGGTAAACGCGTGGAGGACGGGGAATGCGGCGCGGGGAGCGTCTCCGGGACAGCGGACTCTACCGGCGCATCTGCCGTTTCTGTATCGGTTGATAGCGCAGGCGCGTCTTCATCCGGCCAGGGGGTATCGGCGGCAACGACGCAAAGCCAGATTTGACCAACGGCAAAAGGGGTGCCGGGCGGCAAGGCGTCAACCTCGGCGACGGCGTGTCCTTCCGCATTACACAGCGGGCCTTCCAGCGCGCAGAGGGTCCAGATCCTATCCGCCGTATCCGACCGGCTCATTTTCAGTTGGCAGTGATATGATCTGATCCCCGGATCGTAAAGCACCAGATCGGCATCGTCCGCGGCGCCCACCAGCCAGGATGAACCGCTCAAGGGCAGCACGGCACCGCGATGTAAACCTGTCAGCACGCGTAACTCAAACATATTTTTTTCCTATGCGCTAAAGGGATCGTTGGTCTGGTACAAATCAAGCCGTCCGATGACGCTGATCGACAGATTGGATTCCAGCTCGGTGAATGACAGCACCGGGACATGGTGGAATTCGTCTTGCAACAGCGTCCGCAAAGGGCTGCGGAGATCCTGCGCGACCAGTACCAGTCCGGAGGACGATGAAAAAGGAGGAAACGCCAGCCTGAGTTGTTCCAGCAGCGTGGCGGCATAGTCCTGAGCCAGTGCGAAGAACGTTTCATTTTGCGTTTGGCGCAGCGAGTCACGCAGCAGTTCTTCACTTTCCGGCGTCAGCAGCCAGACGCGCAGGCTGTTTTGCTGGCTGTACTGGTGACAGATTTGTGATTTCAGCGCCAGCCGCACGTAATCGGTCAACACATGAATATCCCGTTCATGCTGGCCCACTTCGATCAGCGCTTCGGCAATCGGACGCACGGAGCGTAACGGAACGCGTTCGGACGCCAGCCGTTGCAATACGCTGGCAAAACGCGAGAGCGGCATGATCCGCTGTAACTCCTGCGCCAGCTCGGGCTGTTCGCTCTCCAGCCAGGTCAGAATGGATTTGGTTTCCTGTAGACCAATGAACTGCGCGCCGGTGCGGTGAATGGCGTGTTCCATACGGGTAAGAATGAGCTGCTCCGCCGACCAACAGACCGGTTCATCTTGCTGTAGCGCCCGATGAGTCTGCGGCAGCCACAGCCAGTGATGCTCTTCCCGCAACGTTGGGCCCGGTTCATGTTCGCTCTGCGTTTGCTCGTCGGCCGATGCAATCGCGACGGCCAGTCGATCGGCGGCGAATGTGGCTCTGACGTAGGGAATTTCATATACGCAGAATTGAAATTCGTCTTCCGCCAGCCGTTCACTGAAATCAATATCAAATGATGGCAGCGTGAAGCCAAACTGATAGACCAGCCGGTTACGCAGACGGCGAATATTCTGGATCAGGGAGAGCGTGGCGGGTTTCCCCTGCCAGACGGGATGAAAAAGCAGCAGGTAGGCGCGGGTGGGATTGAAACGCCGCAAGTCCTGATAGCCATTTTGTTCCGCAGGCAGATTGTCGGCTTCCAACTGGCTTTCGTTCAGCAAACCCTGTTGCTTGATGCGCCAGAGTTGAAACAGACCGCTGCCCAGCGAGGCGAGGCTGATCATAATAAACACCGTGGTCGGCATACCGGGCAACAGAGCAAAGCCGAACATCCCGATGGCGGAGATAATCCAGGCCTTGGGTTGGCTGGTCAGCTGCTCGGCGATTTCCCGGCCGATATTGGCGTCAACCTGCTGTCCGTCTGCCGAAACCCGGGTGATGATCATCCCGGCAGTTAAAGAGATCAGCAGCGCGGGGATTTGGGCAATCAGTCCGTCGCCGATGGTGAGCACCGAATAGACATGCACCGCATCCGACGCCGCCATATTGTGTTGCAGAACGCCGATGGCAAAACCGCCGATCATGTTGATAAACACAATCACCAGCGAAGCAATGGCATCGCCTTTGACAAATTTCATCGCCCCGTCCATGGCGCCGAACAGCTGGCTTTCCTTGGCCAGATTTTCACGCCGTTGGCGCGCCTGATGGGCTTCAATCAGTCCGGCCCGCAGATCGCTGTCGATAGACATCTGTTTTCCGGGCATGGCGTCGAGCGTAAAACGCGCGGCTACCTCCGCCACCCGCTCGGAACCCTTGGTAATCACCAGAAAATTCACCACGGTCAGAATCAGGAAGATCACCAGCCCTACCGCCAGATTGCCGCCGACCACGAAGTTACCGAATGCTTCCACGATGTGTCCGCCATCCTGTTGCAGCAGAATCTGACGCGTAGTGGAAATGGACAACGCCAGCCGGAACATGGTGGTTAACAGCAGTACCGCAGGGAAGGTCGAGAAGGCCAGCGGTTTGGGCAGATACATCGCCAGCACGATCAACAGAGAAGAAATACAGATGTTGAAGGCGATCAGTACGTCAATCAACCCCGTCGGCAGCGGAATAATCATCATGAACACAATCGACATGACGATAATGGCGCCCACCACTTCAGAGCGTTGCATCGCGCTTAGGGCAATGCGGTTTAGCCAGACGATCAGCAGATTCATGCCGTCCCCTTATCAGGCGAACGCGCCGCCTGATGTTTTTCATATTGCGCCAGATCGCCAATCAGTCCGCGGATTAGCTGAAGCGCGGTTTGCCGGTTTTTGGCATCGCGCCACAGCGGCTGGGGCAATCCGCTGACCAGCGGTAACAGCGCATTGAAAAACAGCGTTTGATGTTGCGACTGCGTACCCGCCACTTCCCGCCCGAGATTATGCAGATCGCGGGCATAGGCGCCGTTGGCGCTCAGCCCGATTAACCGGCGGGTTAACTCAACCGCGCCCAGCGTAAACGCGGGGACTTTCGTCTTCAGATGGTCGAGCATCGTCTGACTGGATGACAGCGTATGGCTAAGGTGTCTGGAGTCATGGAGATTGTTGAGCATTTTGCTTAATACCGGTTTGGAAATCGACGGCGCCATCGAGGCGATATCCGCCGCCAGCGCGCGCTGCAACGTTCTCAAACCGACCGAAAAGGAGGCGGCGTCAAAACGTTCGAGCAAGGCATCGAGCAGGGCGCTGGCCGATTGTTGCTGCACAATTTTCTGATAATAGAGCTCCCGCATGGCCTGCTTCTGTTCGGGCTGGGTGCTGAACAGTGAAATCGCGGCAGCCGTATTCAACCCCGCCCGGACTTCAGGGCCTTTTCCCTCATGCAGCCGTTGCAGCGCCTGCTCGGCGGCGGTCGCCACCTCCGGCGCGTGTTGTGCCGACTGGCTGTGCAGATGTCGCAGCAGGATGTCGCCGCGTGCCGGATCATTCCCCGCCGCGAGCAGAATGTCGTTTAGCGACGGCGCAGGCGTACTCAGCAGCAGGCCGCGCATACGATCAAGCTGTTGATCCAGCGTGCTTTGTGATGGATTTTCCAGCATCCGGAACAGTTCGGTCAGTTTTTCAATTCGTTCAACGTTGGCGGTGGTTCGCGTTTCCGGCTGAGCGATATGGCGGCGATTCAGCGATTTACTTCTACGCTCGGCCTGTTCACCGAATGCCATGGCGATCTCTTCCATTGACGTCGAGAGGGCGGCGCCGGCAGGCTCATGATGCGGCACGGTTTTGTGAGAAGCTGATGCGGCGACAGGGTCATCATCCATGGTGACGGGAGGCGCTACTGGCGTATTGGCAGGCGTAACGCCTGGGATTTTGATCATGGTGGTGTCCTGCGTAAATCAACAAAGTGTTGTTGTGTGGCAGGATGGCGCCGTGGGTTCCACATATCGCGTCGTTTGACGAACGTGCGAAATAAAACAAATGGTATAAATGAAATACCATTTTAATTATTGCAATAACTTGCAAAATCACGGATTTTTTCTGGCAAAGAATGGCGTAAAAATGAATGCTGTTAAATTTAAATCGTTTTAAATCAATGAAATAAAATTCATTTCGAACTGGCACATCACTTGCTCTACCGTTCGCGCCAATAGGGGCAAATCAACGGAGAGTAAGAAATGGATATGTTCAACCTGACGCCCGCCGAACACCTCAACGCAACCTACCCGGTAACACCTGTCGACTGGGAACAGGTGTTCCGGCAACATGGACAGAAATTGCGCAATTTCATCCGCAAGCGTGTCAGCAATCATGATGATGTCGAGGATTTACAGCAAATGACCTATCTGGAAGTGCTTAAGCACAAAGACAAATTTGCGGGCGCGTCCCGTCCGGAAACCTGGGTGTTCGGCATCGCCCTCAATCTGGTGCGTAACTATTTCAAACAGGCCCGGTTGCGTTCCAATGAAATGGGGGATGAATTGCTGGAGCATATTGCGGTGGATGCCGATCCCAGCATTATCACAGAGAGTCAACGGGCGCTGAAGCGAGCGATTGACGCCATGGCGCACTTATCGGATGACACCAGCCAGATGCTGTTGCAACTTCTTGATTCGGATGCCAGCTATCAGGATCTGGCGCAGCAGTTGAATATTCCGATTGGCACCGTCCGTTCCCGATTGTCGCGCGCCCGGGGCATGATTCGTCAGGCGGTGGATGCCTGATCGTCTCCCCAAGACAGATAAAAGCGTGAATCCAGCGATATCAATGTATCGTCGCGGTTTTTTTTCTGTCCATACTCCTGTGAAGTTCGGAACACCCGCACGGCAACTGCCGTGCGGGTGAGTTAATTCAGCAAGGAGATGGCCCATGATGTTTACCCAATCTTTTCGATCGGATTCCCAAAAGCAGGTCCCCAAGCTTGAACTGGTGGACTTCGCGTTCAGCCGAATTAAGGACGCGATTTATATCGTCGATGAGGAGGAGCGCTTTTGCTATGCCAATAAAGCGGCTTGCCAGATATTAGGCTACAGCACGGCGGAGTTTATGCGGCTCAGCGTGGCGGATATTGATCCCCAATGGTCCGACCGGCGGTTGCAGACTTCGTGGTGGCTGGAATATGAATCCGACATGGGCATTACCTTCGAGGCACAACATAAGACCCGGAATGGGATGACTATTCCGGTGGAAGTCAATTTGACGCATTTCAGACATAAAGGACGTGGCTACAGTATGTGTGTAGTAAGAGACATCAGGGAACGTAAACATATTGAACAACTGGCTCATGCACGGGAGCAGGAGTTTCGTGCGTTGGTTGAAAATACGCCGGATCTGATTCTTCGCTTTGATCCGCAAATGAACTGCCTGTATGCCAATCCCGCGACCCTCAATCATCTGGATTTTACCATCGAGCAGCTGCGTGGCCGGATGATTACCGAACTGATGCCGGGAGCGGGATGCGCGGTACGAATGGAACAGTTGGTTAAACAGGTGGTGGATACACACAGCCGCGTGGAAGGCGAGCTGATAGAGGAGCAGGGCAAGGGGGACCACCGGCATCAGTCGATTAACCACATTCGCTGCGTCCCCGAATTTGACCAATATGGTGAGCTGGTGTCCATTCTTACCGTCGGACGTGATATTACCGCCATACGCTATGCGGAGAAAAAGCTGGAAGCTTCGCATATGCAATTGCGGCTACTGGCGCGCCAGCGGGAGATTTCCCGTGAAGAGGAACGCAAACATATTGCGCAGGAAATTCATGATGAACTCGGGCAGCATCTCACTACGATCCGCATGAGCCTGTCGCTGATGCGCATGCGTTTTGCCAAAGAAAACCCGATGATGCAGGAACAATTGCAGAATCTGATGCAGCTGGCGGATCAAACCATTCAGGTCGTACGCAATGTGTCTACCCGGCTGAGACCCAATGTGCTGAACATGGGATTGACGCCGGCGCTGGAATGGTTGTGTGACGAATTCAACCGGCACTATAAAGTGAACTGTCAGCTGAAAACGGCGGGACCCCGGGTGGTGCTTACCGATGAAAGCGCCACGGCGGCGTTTCGCGTGGCGCAGGAGTCGCTTACCAACGTGGCGCGTTACGCCGAAGCCTCGCAGGTCTGGGTGACGCTGGATAATCAGGGGAGTCAGGTGGTGATCCGCATTCAGGATAACGGCAAAGGATTTGATGTCGGTATCAACAGTCAAAATGCGTTTGGCCTGATGAGCATGAAAGAACGCGGCCGTATGCTGGGAGGGAAAGTCATCATCGAGAGTAAGCCAGGGGCCGGTACGCAGGTGCAGCTTACGTTCCCCAGGGATGGCGATGTTCGCTGAAGTGGAAAAAACAGGCAAAAGAGGAATGAGCAATGTGCAAACAGATACGTTTAATGATCGCGGATGACCACGTCATCATGCGTGAGGGGCTCAAGCAAATTTTTGCATTGGATGACACGCTGAGCGTGGTCGCAGAGGCTGGAAACGGAACGGAGGTGTTGAGTCAACTGCGCAGTCATGCCATTGATGTTCTGCTATTGGACATGAGTATGCCGGGGATCAGCGGAGAGGCGCTGATACTGCGTATTGTCGCGCAGTATCCCCAATTGCCGATTCTGGTGCTCAGCATGTACAGCGAGGCGCAAATCGCGCAGCACGCGTTGAAGAGCGGAGCCAGAGGTTATATCACCAAAGACAAAGATCCGGAGGCGCTGCTGTCCGCGATCCGTCGTGTGGCCCAGGGAGCCCGGTATATCGACCATACCATCGCGGAACAGCTGGTTTTTTCCCACTGTGGCGAATCTGTCCGTGATGAACACGAGATCCTGACGCCGCGCGAGCGGCAGATCATGATGATGTTCGCACAGGGAATGGGCATCAACACCATTGCCAACGAACTGGTCATCAGTAATAAAACGGTCAGCACCCACAAGGCCCGGCTGATGGAGAAAATGCAGTTCAGCACCAATGCGGAAATTGTCAGGTATGTGCTCAGTAAAGGGCTGATAGCGTAAAGATATTGAATTTATCCTTTCCGGAAAGGGGCGGCAGTGCGCTAATGCCGATCGTTTAAGCGAACAGCATCAGCCGCATCAGCGGCCCTTTTCCCTCCGAAGCCGCAGGCTAAAGCATGGCCTGTCCTTGTCGGCGCGTCGTCATAACGTCTTATTGTTCAGTCCTGATGCAGTGTTTGCTACGCCTGTCATTTTCATATTCTGAAAAACATTTTACGATTTATTTTACCTATCATTACGATATCATTTAACGAATGAAATTTTAATTAATTGTTTTTGATGTGTTTTATTTTTTATTGGTCAGATTTTCCCTACAAGACTCTCCGCAATTCCTACTTGATGTTCAGCGATGGCTGATGGTTTCATTGTTAATTAACAGTAATGTTTGTCAGCATGCCATTACCACTAAGCCGGGACGAGGGAAGCACCCGGCATCGTAGGGACAGGATGGCAAAACCATAAGCAGCTTACGGAAGGTATATACCCGGCCGATGACACGTCGGCGAGTATAAAATTAGCCCGGATGGGCGCAGGAGCAGGCATGATTCAGGAATATTTCCACTCGATATCAGGAGTTACCCCCACTTTTACTGACGATATTCATGCAACGCTATCCCCCCTTATCAATGTGGTTGCGCCGCTGAATGTCGATATCGTGTTAGAGGGAGAAACCGGTACGGGAAAAGATACGCTGGCGCATCGTATTCATCAGCTTTCAAAATGCAGTGGTCCATTAGTGGCGGTGAACTGCGCCGCCATTCCCGAAACGTTGGCGGAGAGCGAACTGTTTGGCGTGGTGTCGGGCGCGTATACCGGCGCCAGTCGTTCCCGGGCGGGGTATCTGGAAAGCGCGGACAAAGGCATCCTTTTTCTGGATGAAATTGACAGTATGCCGATGACGCTACAGGCGAAAATGCTGCGCGTGCTGGAAAGCCGGGGCGTCAAGAGGCTGGGCAGCACCCAGTTTACCCCCGTGGAGATGCGGGTCATTGTGGCGACGCAGACGCCGCTGCTGCAACTGGTGGAGAGCGGGTTATTTCGGCGCGATCTCTATTTCCGGCTGGATACCGTTAAAATACAGTTGCCGACTTTGCGTTCGCGTAGTGATTTGATTCTTCCCTTGTTTCAGCGTTTTAGCGAGGAGGCGGCGGAACGTCTGAAAATGCCTGCGCCGCGCGTTTCGGCAGAGATCCATGAACGGCTGGTGACGCATTCCTGGCCGGGGAATATTCGTGAACTGAAAGCGGCGGCTGAACGCTGGGTGTTGGGGCTTTCCCCGTTAGCCACGGCGCCAGTCACGCGGCACCAGCCCTTGCAGCTCAAAGATCGTTTAAAACAGATTGAAAAATATCTGATTCAGGATGCGCTGCAACGGCACGATCACTGTATTGACGATGTGGTCAGCGAACTGGGGATCCCCAAACGCACGCTATACCATCGCCTTAAGGTATTGAATGTGATGAAACGGATTTGAGACGTTGCGGCGACCCGAAGGCTGACGGGCAGGGATTTGCCCGTTATAAAAAAACGCTGTCGCATTTTTCAACGTCGCTTGTAACGGCCCGTCATAAAAAATTTCGCATGGCGTGGAACTCATTACATGCCTTTCTCTACTTAATGAATGAACAAGATGACTGTAGGTACAGCATGACAGTTCAATATCATAAACTTTCATTATTTGGAGATACATCATGGCCTTAGGACTTTCTCAGATTGCATCGCAGAACGCCTCTCAAACGCTGGACAGCGCTATGGCTGGTTCATTAACCCGTGCAGCAGACGCACAGGCGCAGAAAATTGCGCTGGATACCGAAAACTCCATTCTGGATGGTCAGATGGATTCTGCCTCTAAGTCACTGAACTCCGGACAGAAAGCGGCAAAAGCTATTCAGTTCTGATGATCATCATGCAACCGGGGGGAATGATTCCCCGGTTTCTCTCTTGTTCGCTCCTCGATGGAATTCACTACCATGAAAATTACCCATGTGAATGAGATAGCCTCATCAGGCGGTCAGGTTGGTGACGATCGGCTTTTCGCCAACAGTCAGGATGTGTCCTGGTTCAGCGCGGCGCTTGAATCCAAACCGGCAGCGCCGGCCGCCGACAATAGCCAGTGGCTCGGTGCGTTGGCGGAAAAATCGCAAGGGCTGGGTTCGGTATTCAAAACGGCGGAGCGTGAAGTCAGTCAGTCGATGCGCTCCAACGATCCGAAAGATGTTCTGGATGCCACCCGGACATTGTCTTCTTTCTATCTTGAAAGTCTGCTCAGCGCCAAACTGGTGGCGAAAAGCGTGCAGAGTCTGGAAAAACTCACCAACTTACAGTAGCGGCCTATGAAAATGCACAAGCGAGCGATATTTCTGTTGTTGGCGCTACTGCTCACCGGCTGTGAAAAACCGATTGAGCTGAACCGGGGCCTGTCGGAAAACGACGCTAATGAAACGATCGCCACGCTCGGACGTTATCAGATTGCCGCCGAGAAGCGGGTGGATAAAACGGGGGTGACGCTGGTGATCGAGGCCAGGGACATGGAAAGAGCGGTCAATATTCTTAACGCCGCCGGTCTGCCGCGTCAGTCACGGACCAATCTGGGCGAGGTTTTCCAGAAGAGCGGCGTGATCTCTACGCCGCTGGAAGAGCGCGCCCGCTATATTTATGCCCTGTCGCAGGAAGTGGAAGCGACGCTGACGCAGATTGATGGCGTACTGGTTGCCCGCGTTCATGTGGTATTGCCGGAGCGGATTGCGCCCGGTGAACCGGTGCAGCCTGCATCTGCCGCCGTGTTCATCAAATATCGTGCGGAACTGGAGCCAGACAGCATGGAGCCGCGCATTCGTCGTATGGTGGCCAGCAGCATTCCCGGGCTATCGGGAAAAAGTGATAAGGAGCTGGCTATCGTTTTCGTCCCGGCGGAGCCTTATCAGGATACGGTGCCGGTAGTGACGCTGGGGCCATTCACGCTGACGCCGGATGAAATGCAGCGCTGGCAATGGAGCGCCGCGCTGTTCGGCATCATGTTGATGGGACTGCTGGGATGGCGGGTAGGTCAGCCGCATATTCAGCAGTGGCGACAGAAGCGGGGAGAAGCTCGGCAGTGATAAACCTTACGGGTAAATCATGCGTGCTGTGAATAACAACGATCGTCATACAAACAACCATAGCGAGACCAACATGCACACGGAAGTAACACGCCTCGACTGGCTGACGTGGTGGGCGAGTGGCTGCGTATTGCAATCCGATCCCAGTTGGAAAAGCGAAGCCATTTTCCCTGTGGAGCGGCAAAAAGCGCGGGCGTTTATGCATGCCAACATTCCGCTGCTGAGCCGGCATTTCGATTTGCCGATGCAATTGCCGCCGGAACCGGTGGTTTCCCTGATGCAGATTGGGGCGCTCAGTGCGTTTCAGCGCGAACAAATTCTGAATCTGATCGCGGCGGCGTGCCAGCCGCAGGCGCCATCCTCAGTGTTGACCGGCGAACAGATTACCTGGTGTCGGCGGCTGGCGAAAGCGCTGCGTCCGGGGCTGTGGTTATCGGAACACGTCGCGTTTACTGACGGATACGCCGACGCCCTGACCCTATTGCGGGTTCGCTATGGTGAAATCTGTTGGCCGCGTTTGCGGCTGCTGTTTCCTCAATCCTGGGTGACGCGCTGCCGTAAACCGGAGTATGCATTGCCTGCCGGACGATTAAATACGCTATGTGACGCGCTGGTCTGGAAGGCGGCTGCCGTCGCGCAGGATGGACCGATGTCATAAGGAGTGATGATGTTAGCCAAAAGAATGTTTGCCGCTTTACCCGGTGCGACGAGCGATGAAACGGTGATTATCCCGGCGGCGCGGGTTGCGGAACATCAGCGCAGCCGCACGCTATGGGACGATGCCAATGCGCGAGCGGCGAAACTTTTGCAGCAGGCGCGCGAACAGGCGCAGGAAGAAACCCGGCGCGCGCGGGAACAGGCGGAGGCCCGTTTCTGGCAGCAGGCCGACAGTCTGTTACAAGGCATCGCCCGCGATCGGGAAAATCTTGAGCAGGTTCTGGTGACGCAGGCGGCTCAATTATTGCGTGACGCGCTGAGTCGTTTACTGGACGAGGTGCCCGCTCAGGAGCGGCATGGCGCGCTGTTAAAACAGCTGTTGAAACAGCAACAGAACGACGTCAAAGGGACGTTGTACTGCCATCCCGCCCGGTTGGCGGCGGTGGATGGCTGGCTGAAGGCGCATTCTCATCTGGAGTGGCGCCTGGCCAGTGACGAGTCGCTGGAAGAGGACGCCATGAAACTGATCACTGCCCATGGCGTGATGTCGCTCAACTGGCAGCGGGCCATTGCACAACTGCTGCCGCCGGACGTTCCCGCGTCGCCCGGCGCCCATGAATCTTTGATTCGGAAATAATGGAACTGCTACCGAGGGTTGACCACTCAACATCAGGTCAACCACAGGAGAGTTCAGTATGTCCATCAATCCTACCCAGCGTCGTTTGGACGCCCATCTGATCAACGCGCAGCAAAAGCTGGACGACATCGCGCTGAATGTTGCAGACAGCGGCGCCAGTCAGGCAGACAGCTATGCCTTTTTTGAGGCCAGCATGAACTATTCCAACGCCAGTTGGGCGGCGGGACAACTGTTGAGCGTCAGGCACGGTTTGGCGAAGGCCATCATCAATGACTTCAACTGATTTAACCATCGTACTGGAAAACTGGCTGAATAGCGGCGTCGCGGTGCTGCGGCTGGAAATTGATAAAGGCGCGGTCGCATTGGTACGGCATTCGTGCGGGGTTGCCTGCCGTGCCGCGATCCCGCTCTCCGTTTCCCTTGATGAGCACATGCTGGAGCAGGCGTTGCAACTGGCCGAAGCCGCGCGTCACCAGTTTCATGATGAAACCGCCATGCTGTCGATGTCCCCGCAGGATGAGCAACTGTGGCTATGGATGCGGCACGAACCCGATGACGCCTTTCGGCTGTGCAGAAGCCTGGAAACGCTTCTGAATCAACGCGATGCCTGGCTAGGGTTGCTGGCTCCCTCGCTCAGAACCGCCGCGGCGGCACCATTGAGTTTGAATACGCTGGTTTTTTTGCAAGGAGAACAGCATGCGTAAGGCGTTATATGGCGTTTTACTGATGTTATACCGTTGGTTTTGCTGGTCGCTGGTCCTGATCGGCATGATCCCGCTGGCGCACGCCGCTACGCCGTCAGCGTGGAACAAAGGGGCCTATGCCTATTCCGCCGAACAGACGCCGCTGTCTACCATTCTGACGGATTTCGCCAATAGTCACGGCGTGGATCTGATGCTGGGAAACATTGCCGACAATGACGTTACGGCCAAAATCCGCGCCGATACGCCGGTCGCTTTCCTCGATCGGCTGGCGCTGGAACACCGTTTCCAATGGTTTGTATACAACAATGCGCTGTATGTCAGTCCGCAGGACGAACAGGGGTCGGTTCGTCTGGAAATATCGGAACAGGCCGCGCCGGACCTGAAACAGGCGCTCAGCGGTATTGGTTTGCTGGATCCGCGTTTTGGCTGGGGCGAGTTGCCGGAAGAGGGCGTCGTTCTGGTGACCGGGCCGCAGGCCTATATCGATTTAATCCGCAATTTCAGCCAGCAGCGGGAGAAAAAAGAAGAACGTCGCAAGGTAATGATATTTCCACTGCGCTATGCCTCGGTATCCGACCGGACGTTGCAATATCGCGATCAGCGCGTGGTGATCCCCGGCGTGGCGACCATTCTTAACGAACTGATGGACGGCCAGCGCAGCGCTCCCGTTGGCGCATCCGGTCCGGTGTCGGCACAGCCGGACACGGGAATGGACATGATGCGTGAAAGCACCCGGGCGATGATGGTCAAACTGGCGACGCGCAATAATCCTGAACGTAGCGCAGAGGAAGGCGGCCGGCAGTCGCTGAGCGGAAAAATATCGGCCGATGTCCGCAATAATGCCCTGTTAATCCGTGATGACGAGAAGAGACGCGCCGAATATCAGCAGTTGGTTGAGCACATCGATGTGCCACAAAATCTGGTGAATATTGATGCCATCATTCTGGATGTCGATCGTTCTGCGCTGTCGCGTCTGGAAGCGAACTGGCAGGGACAATTGGGGAACGTCAGCGCTGGCAGCACCATGATGATGGGACGCAGCACCCTGTTTGTCAGTGATTTCAAACGGTTCTTTGCCGATATTCAGGCGCTGGAAGGCGCCGGAACCGCATCGATTGTCGCCAACCCCTCCGTACTGACACTGGAAAATCAGCCCGCTATTGTGGATTTCAGCCGCACCGCGTTCATCACCGCCACCGGCGAACGGGTGGCCGAGATCCAGCCGGTGACCGCCGGCACCAGTTTGCAGGTTACGCCGCGCGTCGTGGGGCAAGGCGCGCAGCGCAGTATCCAGTTGGTCATTGATATTGAAGATGGTCAGGTTGAAACCGCCAGTGACGGCGCAGCCTCTGGCGTGAAGCGCGGCACGGTCAGCACGCAGGCGCTGATTGGCGAGAACCGGGCATTGGTTCTGGGGGGATTTCATGTCGAGGAGAGCGGCGATCGCGATCGCCGCATTCCGATATTGGGGGATATCCCGATACTGGGGAAACTGTTTACCTCAACGCGCCATGAAGTTTCCCGGCGTGAGCGGCTGTTTATTTTAACGCCGCATCTGATCGGCGATCAGACCGATCCCACCCGCTATGTGTCCGCCGAAAACCGGCATCAGTTGAACGGCGTCATGAACCGCGTCGCACAGCGCAATGGCAAGACCGATTTATACAGTCTGGTCGAAAATGCGTTGCGCGACCTGGCCAGTCAGCAGTTTCCCGCCGGATTTCAGCAGGAGGGCCGGGGTACGCGGCTGAGCGAGGTCTGCCGTTCCCAGCCGGGGCTGGTGTATGACAGCGGCCGGAATCAGTGGTATGGCAATAGTCAGGTGAAACTGAGCGTTGGCGTGGTGCGCAATAGCGGCACGCTTCCCCGGCGCGTGGATGAGGCCGCCTGTGCCGGCAATCGGACGCTGGCTGTCGCGATATGGCCGAAAACCCTGTTGGCGCCGGGAGAGTCCAGCGAAGTCTTTCTGGCGCTGCAACCTTTCGCCGCAGTGCAGCCTGCCCGGCGTTCCCTGCTGTCGGCGCAATAATCCGGAGAAACCTTATGTGGAAAAAAGCGATGAGTAACCGATCTCCCGGCACAAAACCGCGTCATAAAAAAAATAACGGACACAAATACCTGTTACCCATGTTGGCGGTGCTGCTGAGCGCCTGCTCGGCGCCTCACCCGGTCGCGAACTGCACGTCGGTAACGTGTCGCCCGCAGCCTGACGCTCGTCAACTCGTTATCTGGTGGTCCCCCGATCTGCGCAGCGGTCCTGCGGATTTCAGCCGGGTGAGTGTTGATGACTGAGCGTGCGGAGGTTTTCTCCCGTCAGCAGGATTTTATTGCCGCAATCGCGCATCTGCCGGCGGGGCTTTGGCGGGTTAATGATGACGCCACGTTTTATTTCCAGCGCCTTTCTGCGCGATCTCAGACTCCGGATGTGCTGTTGTGCCTGACGTTGATGCCGGGTAGACGTTATTCCGGCGGGATACGCCAGGTTTTGCAACAGCGCTTTCAGCAGGCGGAAGCGCTGGGAGAGTGTTATCTGAGTATGGATGCGCGGCAGAGGCTGATATTACGCCGCACCTTACCGATATCAGCGGCGCAGCATCCACAGGCTGTCGCCGATCTGCTTCGGCTGGCGGGGCTGCCGCCGGCGTAATGGCGGTAATTCCGGTAACGGGAAAGCGAGTGGCGATAAGCGTTTTTCAGTCAAAGGGAAGGGAACTGAACCGGCCGCAGAATCACTTAAATGGGGAGCGCCAATCTCATGCAGGCCGTCCTAATCGGCAAACAGGATGGCGCTGTTCACAAACCCATTTTATTGTTGAGGAAATATTATGCTTAATTCTCTTGGTGGCAGTACCTCATTGCAAATTACGATCAAAGCAGGCGGGAGCAACAGCTTGCTACAGACAACGAACAACCTTTCACAGCGTAACGCCGTTCAAAACAATTCATCACAAAATCAAGTTAGCAACCAACTGAATAACATCGTGGAACAACTGTCTGATTTGATGACATCAATGCTGTTCATGGGAAGCCTGCTGAACGGCGGCGGCTCGAGTAGTGGTCTGGGAGGATTGGGTAACGCGCTGACGGGCGGTCTGGGCAACCTGGGCAGTAATTTGGGCAGCGCGCTGGGTGGCGGACTGGCGAGTGGTTTGGGCGGGGCATTGGGCGGCGGTTTAGGTAACGCATTGGGGGCCGGCATGAATGCCATGAATCCAACGGCGGTGCTGGGTAATTTGTTGTTCAGTGCGTTGGATGATCTGCTGGGCAGCGGCGCGTCGCAAAACCAAAACGGTCTGAGCGGCTTGTTCGGTCAGAATCAGCCTACCTCCCCGGAAATTTCCGCTTATACCCAGGGCGTCAAGGATGCGCTGACTGCCATCACCGGCAACGGTTTGAGCCAGTCATTAGGCAACCAAACGCCGTTACAGTTAGGCGGCAATGGCTTGCAGGGGTTGAGCGGCGCCGGCGCATTTAACCAGCTTGGCAGTACGCTGGGCCTGAGCGTCGGGCAGAAGGCCGGCCTACAGGAGCTGAATAATATCAGCACGCACAATGACAGTCCGACCCGCTATTTTGTCGATAAAGAAGATCGGGCGATGGCAAAAGAAATTGGTCAGTTCATGGATCAATATCCTGAAGTGTTCGGGAAGCCTGAGTACCAGAAAGACGGTTGGTCAACGGCGAAGCAGGATGACAAATCGTGGGCGAAGGCGCTCAGCAAGCCGGATGATGATGGCATGACCAAAAGCAGCATGGATCAATTCCTGAGAGCGGTCGGCATGGTCAAGAGCGCCGTGGCGGGTGATAGCGGCAATAGCAACCTGCATGCCCGTGGCAATGGCGGCGCATCGCTGGGAATCGATGCCGCCATGATCGGTGATCGAATCGTTAACATGGGGCTGGAAAAGCTGGCCGCGTAAAAGATGATTAGCCTCGACCAATAACACAAACAGGGCGTATGCCCTGTTTGTGTTTGAGGACACAGCGTCTGACATTACCAGAATATTTCACTGGTTTTGTCTTTTCCGGCGTAAAAAATTGTGCTGAGGTGGGCGTGACCGCCGGGTGAGCCGCAGGGACGCGGCGAAAGCCAGTGCCGCGTCTGGAACGCGTCACTGGCGGCCCGAACAGCGGTCGCGAACGCCGAAGATGCCGCGTAGCGGCACAATTTCCGCCAAAAGCCAGAGGTCAAGGAGCAGCGGCGATTGAGCGCTCCTTGTCGGGCGTGCTCTGGTGTCACAGAGAAAGCCGTGGTTCAACACGCACGAAACTTTTGCGCTATCGCACATAAAGCAGTGAAAAAATCTACAATGCGATTGTTTGTCAACGATTGGGGACAGGGCGTTTGCCCTGTTCAGACTGTTGGTAAAATGAACATTCATACATAGAACCCAAATCCGTCATTCCTGCATAGGCAGGAATCTTCCTGATATTAAAACGTTATCTGAAGAAAGATCCCCGCTTTCGCGAGGATGACGGCAGTAATTTGATTAGTTATCTGAATGGTGGGGTCGCCTGACGCGCGGCAATCAAATGGTCGGCCATCTTTCTGACCACCCAATATGCCGTTTGCGCCACATCACTGTGCAAACCGTTTTCCGAATGCAGGTCGGCATGCCGCAGAAAATCCTGCTCCAGTAAATCCACAAACGTATCGAACTCAAAGGCTCCCCGCTGGGGCGCATCTTTCTGCGTTAACACCGCGTTCAGGCAATCGTTGACCCGCTGAATGGCCCGCTCGAACGCCAGACGCTGGTCCGGCGACAGGTATCCTCCCCGCCTGGTCAGATCGGTCCAGCGGGTGGGCGCGTTATGGGTGTCGGTCATCGTATTCAACATATTAATTCACCTGTAAGTTAGCGGAGTCCGGGACTTTGTAGTGATTGTTGACGTTAACCAGATTGAGGTTGCTGCCTTTCACATTCAATCCTTCACTGTCACTCTTCACGAACGAGAATTTGCCGTTTTCGGCGTCAATATTGCTCAGGTTAAGATTCCAGTTACCCTGTTGGCCGCCGTTGGTTCGCACAAACGTACCGAAATCTTTCGCCTTAAAGTTATCGATGGTCAGGTTGGCGTCGGCATTCAGCTGGAAGATTTTGTCTGAAGCGCCCTGAGCGCTGCTGTTGGTGATTTCAACGTTGGCTGGCTTGCCGTTATTGGATTTCACGGTCAGGGCATCTTCACCGACGTTGGTCCAATGCACATTGTCAATTTTCGCATCGCCGCGGACATGCACGCCGTCGGCGGCGTTATCGCCAAACACCACGTTTTTCAGCGTCGCCCCCTGAGCCAGCTCAAAAATGGGTTTCTGTCCCTCCGCCTGACTGCCGTCGCCTAATGCGCTGCCGGCGACAAAGGTCTTGCCGCCGCCGTCAAAGACTTCGCCGGGGCCGACCTTGATAGTCTCATTCACCGTGGTGACGTCCTTGCCCGCGGCGGGAAAGGTAACCGCCCCGGTTTTCCCTGCGTCAGCGCTACCGCCGGTCAACGGTATGTTCGAAGAAGAAGCGGGAATGCCGGAGCTGGCCGAAGGGTTTGAGGAAGCGGCAGGCGTACCGTTTTGTCCCGTTCCTGTTGACGGCACGGAACCACCGCCGCTGCCCGATGAGCCCGGCGACGCGGTGTTGGCCGGTGACGATGTACTATTTTGCGGCTGGCCGAATTCGCCTTTTTGCGCGTCCATCAGGTTGGCAATCAGCTCCATCAGCGCCTTGAGCAGCATATTGTCACTGAGTTCACCGCCGCCGTCGGAAGTTGGGTTGATCGCGTTGTTCAGCGCGTTGCTGATGGAATCCTGTAGCAGAGAGCGTCCCAGATTTTCAGGATGTTGCGTACCGTTACTGCCCGATGCGCCTGACAGCGGCGACGCCCCGTTATTGCTGTTGGTCGCGCCGGATTGGTTGCCTGCATCCTGGGTGCTGTTGCCCGGTATCAACGCTTCAAGCAATTTCATTAATATATCGGCGGGATTACCGTTCTGACCGGCTGCCCCGGCGCTCTGATTTCCCTGCCCGGATGCCTGAGAGAGCGGGCTGCTATCGGACGACGATTGCCCATTTTCCAGCAAAGTGGGAAGCAGCGCCGTCAGCAATGTTCCCAGTGCTTCCAGCAGTTGACGCTCCTGTTGCGGCGATCGCGATGACGCGGCATCGCCGCCGCCAAACGTTGAGCCGGAATCTGCCGGGGAAAAACCCGCGCCAGAGGGTAGGTTAAACGAGGTATTGATTTCAGCCATGATTGCTTCCTTGAGGATTAAGTAAGTCGAGGATTAACAGCCTTTCGTCTGTCGTGTTTTAAGTGATGAAAGAAGAAAGCCGGTTCCGGCAGGCAGGGAGAAAAATGCTGGGCGAGGGAACCGGATGAAAAAGCCACCCACTTAGCAAGACAGCCACTCGTTATCCTGGGATTCACCATGCAAATTATTCGCCACGTTAAATCAATTCTACATCTTGATAAGGCCAGTCCGTCCGACTCGCATCCACCGCCATTGACACAGGGCCGCAGCAGCAGTTCGGGCCAGAAAAACGTGCAGTCGCTGATACAGCACGGGCTGCATGATAAAAATAAGCCGCTGGTTCTGACTCAGGGGGCTGGCAGCCAGGTGAAAAATCAGGGCGCGCGCCTGACGGATCTCCGCGCATCACTGGCATCGGGCGGTATGATTCAGAGTTTGCCGCGCACGATGCGGGATTCGCTGTCGTCCGGCGGGCCGATTCAGAGTCTGGCCCGGCGGGAAGCGCCGATGGCGTCTCTGACGCGGGAAAGCAGCAGCGGCAGCCTGTCCGGCAGCGAGCGGTTTTTCACTCCCCCGGGTTCGCTACCTGGTTCGCCCCGGCGAAGCGAGTCCGACAGCGACACGTCACAGCGCTTTTATACCGCGCCTTCCTCGCCGGTCGCTTCACCGCGGCATGAGATATCGATGCATACGGGGCGCAGGACATGGGAACCGGGGGAGAGCAGTCAGCCCCCGACTGCCGGAGCAAAAACTCAACGTGCAAACTCATCGGAGGATTTACGCGCATCGCTGGCATCCGGCGGCCCGATTCAGAGTCTGGCGCGCGTTGCCCCGGCCGCGGAGTTCAGGATCAGGATGGACGATCATGGCAAACTTCAGTTCGGCAAGGGGCTGCCGGATACGCTAACCACGTTGCTACAGCAAACGCTGGGGAAAAATAGCCAGCCGTTTGTTGCCCATCATGAAAGTCAGGACGCCCGACAGCATGTCCTGCTGGATAAATCCGGCCGGTTGTTCGCGATCCAGAGCGAGGGGGAGCATCATGTCGCGTTACACAGCAGCGAACGCCGCGCCATCCCTGGTATGGACGGGCAGGGGAAAGACCAAACCGGCAGTATCCAGCCAGCGCCTGCGCCCGGTCATTTCACGCTTCAGGCTGCATCAGGCGAATCGGTCGATGTGCCATTATCCGGGCGCATGAATCACGAGTTGTTGACTGGCGTCTATCAACAGCCCGGCCCGGCTTCCGATATCGGCGGGCAACTGCGGATTCATGACGGTAAACTGTTCGCGCTCGACACTGAATTTGGCGTCTGGCAGCAAGCCAGCGAGGTTTCTCATCGCCAATTATCCCGGCAGGGCGACGGCCAGCTGTATGCGATTCAGGATTCCCATACCCTGATCAACCTCTCCCCGGGAAGCGGAGCGTCGGCGTTTAACGATAAGATCGGCGCCTTTTCCGCTAATCAAAACGGGCAACTGGCTGTGCTGACCGAACGGGATTACGTGACGCAGCTGCATCTTCTCTCCTCGCTGGACGCCACTCCCCAACCTGTCGAACTACGGCTGGCGGATAGCGCCCCTGTACATGCGCAGTCTGTTGCCATTACCGCCGAACGCCTGCTGATCGCCGATAGCGCGGGCAAACTCTACCATGCGCCGTTGCCCGGAACGGGCGAACCGAGCGTGACGCTGACGCCTTATGATACGCCCGCGCTGGATACCACTCTGGGTGCCGATCGACGCATTACCGGATTTTCACATGATGAACATGGTCAGATACATGCGCTGGTCACCGATCGTCAGGGCCAAAAGCATGTTGCGTCATTGGGGCACAACGCCATGTCGCCGGTTCCGGGTTGGAACCTGAGCGATAGTCTGGTGGTGGATAATACGCTGGGACTGACCTCTCCGGCGCCGGTTGGCATCGATACGCTGGACCTGGGCCGGCAGGGAAAACTAGGGCTACAGGACGGCAAGGTCCATTTTTATAATGACAACACCCGGAACTGGGACACATCCAGCGTGGAGGCCGGCCAGCTGAAACGAGGTCTGGATAATCAGGCCTATATCCTTAAGGACGGCGAGATTCTCCCGCTAACCATCAATCAGAAATCAGCCACCTTTACACACGGTGATAATAACGTTTTCGCCCTGTCGCAGGTGCGTCCGGCGCCATCAGCCGATACGGCGTTGCCGGGTATCGATAAACAGGAGGGCGTTTCGGCCATGGCGGTGGTCAATCGCAATAAATTTATTACCGTCAACCCGCAAGGGGATCTGCATTTCCACCAGATCAAACCCGGTTCAGACAAGCAGGCTGCGCCGCCGCTGGCGTTGCCGAAAAATGGTTTATCCGGTGAAATTCGCGATATCACGCTCGATAGCCGGCAGAACCTTTTCGCGCTGAACCATGACGGCGCGCTCTTTCAACTGCCGAAAGCCGACTGGCAAAGCGCGGCCAGCCACATTGAAGCGCAGTGGCGGCCGGTGAATACGCCGATAGACGGTAAAATAAACGCGATCGGAACCGATGCGCAAAATCGTCTGCAAGTCGCGCAGGATGAGCATCAACTGCATATCCTGCAATCGGACGGGTGGAAAACCGAGATCCCGAAGGGTAAGGAAGCCGTAAAACCGGAAACCCGCGCGGCTGAAACGGTTTTCAATACGCTGGATACGGCAACGAAAGGAAAGCGTATGCCGTTTACCGGGGTCAGCGTGAAAGCGGATGCACAACTGTTAGGCAAAACAGGCGCAGAATCGCAGCAGGTTAAAAGCAATTTGTCCGATCTGGTGAGGGCGCATATCTTCACCTTCTCACTGGCGATGCCGCGACCGATAAAGACCTTTACCGATCACGTTCAGCATCAGCTTGCCGGACGGGAAGGGCTGAAACCGGTTTATGACATGCAGGCCGTCCTGCTGAAAAAACTGGAAGCGGCCACCGCGCAGCCTAAAGCGCCGACGATGGATCTGGCGAGCAAGATAGCGCATCTGGATCTGGGCGAAAAAGGGCAGCCGCTGATTAACCTGTTAAAACAGTTTCATACCGAACTGGAAAGCAGTTCCGCCAACGCCGCCTTGCTCATCGGCAGGGAGCTGCGCCTCCTGAATGACGCTGGCGCGGTGAAAATGGAAGGGAAACCGGCTCCCCAAAACGGATTGGGTCTGCATCGTCAGGAAAAAGATCTTGCCCCCATGTTGCTGGCTGCGATGCAGAGCACGCCCTCATCCAAAGAGAGTACGGCCGGCTCGCTGGTGAAAGCGTTTGTCGACAGCAAAACCCCGATGCAGCAGAAACTGAATACCGATGCGCCCGGTCAGCAGCGTGATACCCGCGACATGATGTCGCTGGCCAAAACCCGGCTGGTGCTGGATACGTTGACGATCGGCGATGTAGACGAATTGACCAACCGCCTCGGCGCGTTGTCCGGTACGTCGCCGGACGAGGCGACGCTGGCGCCGTTGATGAACGCGCTTAATGTGCTGCGGCAGGGCGAATACGGGGAGAACCCGGTGAAGAAACTGACCGATATGGGTTTTACCAATCACAAGGCGCTGGAAGCGGATTACGACTCCATTAAAACGTTCATGAAGGCGTTCAGAAGGGAGGATCACGCCGTCAGCGTCACTTCCAGGACCGTGATGCAGACCACCGGCCAGGCGGACATGATCGATAAAATGAAAGCCACCTTGTTATCGCTGGATAGCAACGAAAGTATCGCATTCAGCCGTAATTATGGCGGCGGCGCGTCGATGGCGTTTGTCGTGACGGGCACGTCATTGCCTTTTCCGCCGGTGCCGGGGGGCGGTATCAGTGGCGAAAGAACCTATAGCATGAATTTTTCCCGTGCGGGTAACGGCGTCAATGTGTCCTTTGAACGCAGCGGCGGCGTCACGGGTAAGCTGTCCTACTCCGGCGGTTATGATGTCAGTGAATACCTGACAGGAAAAACCTCGGCGCAAATGGCGCAGGACATCAACAGCAAGTACAGCTTTACCCCCGACGTGCGCGCCTCTTTCAGCGTATCGGCCAGCCTGAATATGGCGCAACAGAATGCGCTTAACTTTTCACTGACGGAAGAGGAACTGCCGGCGTTTATCGACGGACTGTCCAGCGGCGCGATTAACCCTTTGGATCTGCTGGATAAAGGGGAGCAGCACAGCGTGCAGTCGGGTAAAACGGTCAGTTTTGATCTGGATGGCAATGCGGCGCTGGAACTGCGCGGCGGGATCAATTTAACCCATAAAGGCGCAGCGCCTACCGAAGCCGTATTGCGCGGCTCTGTCGGGATGACCGCCGGCGTCAACGCCCTGTCCGCGAACAGCGCCAAAAGTGTTGCGCAAAGCGAAAACTCAACCACCTATACCGTCTCCGACAATCGTATGCGCTTCATGAATCAGGCGGCGGCGGGAACGAACGCCGCGCTCAGCGCCGGTATCGTCAGAACCACCAAAGATGGCCTCGTCCCGATCTTTACCTCAACCAGCATCGGGGTGAACGTTTCGATGGATTCACGCACCAACCAATCGATCAGCCTGAACATGAAGAAGGCGGAACCGCTGGAGAAAAAAGACATTGATGAGATAACCCAAACGCTCTCGTCGGCTTTTACCGATCCGGCCAGCCAGCTGTTGATCGATGGCGTGAAGAAAATGTCGGAACCGAATGAACAGCTGGCGATTCTGAGCGGGCACTTTTCCGACAAAGGAGGGGAGACGGACGATCGGTACCAGGGGCTAATGGCGTTGAAGCGTCTGAACGTTCGTCAGGACGTTGCCCTGCGGGATGGCGCGACGCTGGACAGCGTGAAACATACCACTTCGTACACCAATCTGAGCAAACTGACGGAAAACGGGCTGTTCCGGGTGCTGAGTAGCCACCTGTTTTCCACATTGCCGCCGAGTAATGCCGACCGCATTAATCAGTTGATTGCGGAGAATCCGGCGTTAAACGATATCGTCAGCCGGTTGCAGGCCAGTGATAAAGCCACGGTATCGGTAGCGCTGGAGCTGAAGGACGATGTCCGGGAAAAAATAGAACAGGGCATTCAGAATAAAACGCATGGAAAAGATGATGTTATCGCGCTGTTCAAGGATCGCAATAACCTGCGTCTGGCCAGCATCAATGTCTCGCAAACGGTGAAAAAGAGCGAAGGATTCAATACGCCGTCGGTCATTATCAACGCGTCAAGCAGTGCGAGCGTGAGCATGAGCAAACTGCTTGGCAGCATCAACTTCAGCTATGGTCAGGACCAGACGCTGCCGCAAAGCTACCAACTGGGCGGGGAGATTGCGAAAGCGCATCCGTCCACAGCCAGCGCATTGCAACAGTTACAGCAAGAAGGTCTGAAACTGAAAGGACAATCATAAGGAAGGAGAAACAGATGACCCCCGCACAACAACACGTTAGCCGGTTACTACAACATTACGGTCAGACACATCGCACTTCGCTGAATTTACAGGCGGGGATCTGCGTGATAAATGGGCCTGATGGACAAGAGGCCGCCATTCTGGAAATTCCGGATAACAGCGATGCTCTACTGCTGCACTGTCAGCTGATAAGCTTTCAGGGCTATGACAGCCCAGCCGCTTATCATCTGATGTTGCTACTGAACTTTGAGATGGCGGCGATGAGGGGATGCTGGCTGGCGCTTGATGAAAATGGCATGCTACGCTTGTGTACTCAGCATGCTTTGGATTCGCTGACCGAACCGCGCTTCAGTGCGTTACTGACGGCATTTATCCACCAGGCGGGGGAGACCCGGCTGTTTGTCGACAGCCTGCTTGCTCAGGTCGATGCGGCCTGAAACTGAAACGACGCGGCACCATCCCCTGTGCCGCGTCGCCCGATACGCCGGGGAGGGGATCGCGGTTATTCTTGCTGTTCGACGGCGATAAACGCCAACATGGCTTCACTGCCGTCAAGAATATCTTCTTGAATGGATTGTCTGGCGGCCTGACTGTCCTGCTGGCGCAACGCGCTGAGCACATCGTAATGATGTTCGATCGCCATTTTCAATGAGAAATGGGCGTAGGCCTGCGCGATTAACGGCCCGGTTCGCATCCACAGGCTGCCGATAAACTGGCTCAGTAAAGGCATCTGCGCCGTCTGCGCCAGCAGTAAATGGAACTCGCTATTTAATTGTAATGCATCGCTCAGGTTATTTTTTTCAATCGCCTGCCGGTTCAGTTGAATATTCACCGCAATGCGTTGCAAATCCTGAGGCGTGATCCGTTTGGCGGCGAGTTCCGCGCCCGTTCCCTCAAGCGCAAGGCGCAGAGTACGGATCTCCATAAACTGCTCTTCGGTTAATTGCGGCACGCGAATATCTCGTGGGGTTTTCAGCACCAGCGCCTGCTCTTTGGACAGTTGCAAAATAGCGTCCCGTACCGGTGTCACACTGGTGCCAACCTGAGCGGCCAGCTCGCGGATACGCAGGCGGTCATCCGGTTTGAATCGGCCGACAATGAGCGCGTCACGCAGCATGGTGTAGACGCTGGAACCCAGATAACTGTGATTGATTTGTCCTATTGGATAGTTCACGCATTCCCCCAGTAAAGGGCATCAGCGTCGCCCCGGCCACTCAATATACAATATGATGCATCAAAAATACCATTCGAGAAGCCATAGCTTTCCCTTATCACACCGGCGTGCTATATCGGGCTGCTAGGCGGGAGGTCGCCAGCCGGCGGTTGGTGAGGCATATTTCTGTTATTATTAGTTATTACAATATTTTGTATTGAGTTAAGGAAAATTAATTACTGTAAAATTATATGTCATAAAATATATTGAGCTTGATAATTAACGGTTCTACTATAACCAATAAAAACTAATGACTTCAGGGATGAAACCGATGCGGGTTTTTATCAGGCTGCTTTTAATTCTGCCTATTTTTTTTCCTTATTTTTCCTTGTCAGCTCCGCTTAATCCGGCGGATCGCAATGAAATACAGCAACGTCAGGCGGAAGTCATTGAACAGGCCCGCCAGCAGCGTGAATCCTTATTACAGTTGAACCAGCCCCAGACGCGGCAAGCGGCGGGAGATGAGACCGAACAGGGTCATTGCTTTGCCATTCAGGCGATCCGCTATCGCCATAGTTCATTATTGAATGAAAAAGATAAAGAACGGTTAAATAAAAATTATATTAATCGATGTATTAATGTTAATAAAATAAATCAACTTATTCATGATGTCAGTAATTGGTATATCGAACGCGGGTATATTACCAGTCGTGCTTTTATTGCCGGGCAGGATTTGTCCGGCGGAATATTAACGATCGATATTCTGGAAGGGCGACTGGAATATATTAAAATCAATAATGAATCAAAGCGCATTTTAAAGCAGGTATTCCCCGGTCTTGAAGGTGAAATACTGAATCTCCGCGATATTGAACAGGGGATGGAACAGCTTAACCGCATGCCGACGCAGCAGGTGAGCATTGAAATTCTTCCGGGCAGCCAACCCGGTTATTCCATCGTCAATCTGACAAGCCAAAAACAGCTGCCGCTGACGGCAAATATCAGTTTTGATAATAGTGGGCAAAAAAGCACCGGGCAACAGCAGCTCAATGGCGCTCTATGGGCGGACAACATGCTGGGAATTGCCGATCAGTGGTTTATCAGCGGTGGACACAGCAGTGAATTCAATGACGGAAAGGATGCCGACAATCTGCAAGCAGGCGTGTCACTGCCGTATGGCTACTGGAATCTCAATTATGACTATTCCAAAAGCCGCTATCGTAATGATTTCCTGAACCGGGATTTCCTCTGGCATTCGACCGGCGATAGTCAGACGCACCGTTTGTCGGTGTCGCGGGTGGTCTTTCGTAATGGCGATATGAAAACCAGTCTGTCGGCCGGCATGACTCACCGTATCGGGCATAACTACCTCAATGATGTGCTTTTGCAGTCCAGCAGCCGAAAACTCAGCACGGCCATTGTCGGCGTTAATCACAGCCAGAAGCTGTGGGGCGGGCTGGCGACATTTAACCCGGCGTACAGCCGCGGGACTCGCTGGTTTGGAGCGGAAAGCGATGCCGGCAAAGATAGCGATGCGCCACGGGCGGCGTTTAACAAGCTGACGCTGGCCGCCAGTTATTACTACCCGATCGGCGAAAACATCAGTTATCTCACCAACCTCTACGGTCAGTACTCGGCACAGGCGTTGTATGGCAGCGAGCAGGTTACGCTGGGCGGCGAGAGTTCGGTGCGCGGATTTAAAGAACAATATCTGTCAGGCAATCGTGGCGGCTATTGGCGCAACGAAATCAACTGGCGGCCTATGGCGTTGCCATTATTGGGCGAACTGACCTTAACGGCGGCGCTGGATGGCGGCCACCTTTTTTCGCATCACGGCGATAGCGAATCCGCCGGCACCTTGTGGGGCGCGGCGGTTGGTGCAGGCGTCGCCAATCGATATTTGTCACAGCAGATCACCGTCGGCTGGCCGCTGGATTATCCGGACTGGCTGCAGCCCGATGCCGTTGCCGTTTATTACCGGATGGGTCTTTCTTTTTAGCCGTTGAATGCATGTCACAGCAGGGGGCAGGGATGAAACCAATTAAAACAACGCAACGATTAATCGCCTATACGCTGATTAATCTTATCGCCTTCCAACCCGTACTGCCTGCGATGGCGGCCGGCGTCAATGTCGCGACCGGCAATACCGCGGTGGATAAAGCCGGCAACGGCGTACCGGTGGTGAATATCGCGACGCCGAATAGCGCGGGGATTTCCCATAACCAATACCACGACTTCAATGTCGATAAGTCAGGGTTGATCCTGAATAACGGCACGGCCCAGCTTAATCCTACCCAGCTTGGCGGTTTGATCCAGAATAACCCCAATCTGAAAGGTAAGGCGGCGGACGCCATTATCAACGAAGTGGTATCGCCCAATCGCAGTACGCTGGCGGGGTATCTGGAGGTGGGCGGGAAGCAGGCCAGTGTGATGGTCGCCAACCCCTACGGTATTACCTGCGATGGTTGCGGATTTATCAATACGCCGCAGGTCACATTGACGACCGGTAAACCGCAATTTGACGCGCAGGGCAAGCTACAAGGTATTGACGTCAAGCGTGGCGATATCACGCTGACGGGACAAGGGCTGGATGCCAGTAAAAGTGACTATTTCAGCCTGATTTCCCGCACGGCGCAGATTAATGCCGGGTTAAACGCGAATGAAGCGCAGGTGGTGCTCGGGGCGAACCAGATCGATGCCAACGGCAATGTGACGGCGCAAACGGCGGATAATAGCGGTATCAAAGTGGCGCTGGATACCGGCGCCCTGGGCGGCATGTACACCAACCGCATCACGCTGGTATCCAGCGATAAAGGGGTCGGCGTCAACGTCGGTAATCTGAGCGCCCGCAGCGGCGATATCACGCTGTCGGCGAATGGCAAACTCAGCGTGGGGGATGCGGTTGCACAGGGAAATATCCATGCGCACGGAGAAGCGCTGGCGCTGCAAGGTAAGCAGCAGGCCGGTGGCGAACTCACGCTTGACGGGAATTCGGGGATCGCCCTGACGGATGCCTCGTTACGTGCGGGACAATCCGTTACGCTTACCTCACAAGGCGAATTGAGCGCGACCGATTCCCGGATTAGCGCGGGCGTCGATACCCAGGGCGCCCTGATCTCCGGCCATCATCTAACGATAAAAAGTGACAATGTCACGCTAAATAATACCCAGTTAGCCGCCGATAAAGTGGTGATAAAGGCCGGCGGCGCGTTACGGCAGGATGCCTTAAGCGGTATTAAAGCCGATAGCGAGCTTGGCATTCAAGGCAAAGACATCACACTGTCCGGGATCGCCGAAGCGCAGGCGATTCAGCTTGCGGCAGAAACGTTGACCGCCACCCGCAGCGCTCAGCTTCAGGCTAAAAATAGCGCAACGGTCAGCGCCACTCAACAAGGCGACTGGCAGGGCAATCTGACCGCCGGTGATGCGTTGACGCTGCTAGGCGGGCAAATCGTTCAGGGTGGCACATTAGCCGGGAAGACGCTGAATCTGAACGTTGATTCGCTGGATAATCAGGGTGATATCGCATCATTGCAGGGGCTGTCGCTGGTTGGAAATCAACTGATTAACAGCGGATCGCTGTCGGCGGCGGAGCAGCTGACGTTGAAAGCGGGCCGCGTTGACAATGTCGGATTACTCAGCGCCCGCGGCGATTTGCAGCTTGAGTTGCAAACGCTGCTGAATAATCAGGGGAAAATCCTGACCGAAAATCATTTGTTCATGTTGGCCGACAGCGTGACGAACCGGGGAACCCTTCAGGCTGCAACGCTGGCATTACAAAGTATCTCTCTCACCAATCAGGGGGATATCACGGCGAGTCAACATATCGACCTGAACAATCAGGCGATCGACAACCACGGCACGATTAACGCGCAACAGATGATCACTCTGTCCGGCGGCGCGGCGCTGAATAGCGGCACGCTCAGCGCGGGCGTGTCGCTGGCGGCCAGTCTGAGCTCGGGCCTGAATAACAGCGGCATGTTGCTGGCCGGAAAAACGCTGGCGGTTACTGCCGGCGACGTCATCAATGACGGTACGCTGACCGCGCCGGAGTTACAGATTCACAGTGATTCGCTCGACAATCAGGGGATTATTCAGGCCGATCATTCGCTGACGGTCAGTGCCGATCGTCAACTGGTACAGCGCGCGACCGGTAAATTGCTGGCGGGAAATACGCTGACGCTGACCGCCGCCGAGGCGGAAACCGACGGCGAGTTGCAGGCTGAGCAGTTTTTACTGAATGCGGATCGCTGGCTTAACCGTGGCAAAACCAGCATCGGCGGCGATGCTCAGGCGACGGCCTACTATCTCGATAATAGCGGCAGCCTGCTGGCGCAAGGCCGCTGGCTGCTGTCGGGCCATGACCTGGTGAATCAGGGGATATTGCAGGGCGAGCGTCTGGAACTGCGCGCCAATAGCATCACCAACAGCGGTCAGGCTCAATCACTTCAATCCAGTGTGCTGAATGCGGATGATAGCCTGATCAATACCGGTGGCTGGCTCAGTGGCGATGCCCTGCGCCTGAATGCTCTGGCTATAGACAATTCAGGGAACCTGCGCGCGTTGACCACGCAGGCTCGGGGCGATCGATTCAGTAATCGCGGGCAGATCTCTGGTATCCAACATCTGGATTTGAATATTTTTGACCGTCTGGACAATCAGGGAACGCTATTAGGCGTTGACGCGCTGATATTGGCGATAACCAACACGCTTAACAATCAGGGCGAATTGCTCAGTCAGGGCGAAACTACCGCCACGGCAGGCCGGATTGATAATCGGGGGCTGTGGCAGGCGCAGACGATAACGCTGAATGCGGACACGATAGCCAATGCCGGAAAAATCCTGGGTATCGCGGCGCTGATACTGACTGCAAAAGACACCTTGATCAATCAACAGGCCGGTAAGTTGCTTTCTCAGGGGATGGCGGTATTAACCGCGGCTGATGCAACGAATGCGGGAGACTGGCAGGCCGCCAGCCTGACGCTGGGGACAGGGAATCTGACCAACAGCGGTCAGATTCAGGCGGAACAGGCGTTGACGCTGCGCGGCGATAGCCTGTCTAACGCGGGTCGTTGGGAAAGCGACATTCTCCAACTATTCGGGAAGACGGTTATCAATCAGGGCACGTTACTGGGTAACCATGTCGGGATAACGGCTGATAGCCTGATTAATGACGGCATGATAACCGGCGTGGACGAACTGACCCTGATGCTGGATCAGCATCTGTTCAATCACGGTAACCTGTATGGCGATCGGCTGTGGATTGACGCCGCTGGAGTGAACAACCGGGGCGATCTGTTCGGCGTCAGCGATCTGCAACTGAATTTGCGGGGCGATCTGGATAACGCCGGTACGCTGAGCGGTAAAACGCTGGCTTTGACGGCAGAAAACGTCTGGCAGAGCGGTATTCTGGAAGGACAAACGGTACGGTTGAATGCCGGAGATCTCGACAATCAGGGCAAACTGCTGGGGGTGGATGCGCTGACGCTGGCGATCCGCCACAGCCTGCATAATAGTGGTGCGTTGCTTAGTCAGGGCGACAACGCCGTGACGGCACAAACCATCGACAACCGTGGGCAATGGCAGGCAAATACTATCACGCTGACCGCCGATGAGATTGCCAATGCCGGGCAGATCGCCGGGCTGGCGGCACTACAGCTGACCGCCAGCCATTCATTGCAAAATCTGCAAAGCGGTAAATTGCTGACGCAGGGCGTCGCCACGCTACAGGCGGCAGACACCCTGAATGACGGCGAGTGGCAGGCGGGGAATCTGTTGCTTGAGACTCATCGTTTCACCAACGAAGGCTGGGTACAGGGCAATCGCTCACTGAAAATTGCGGTTACCTCACCCGCCATCAATCAATCGTCTTTACTGACAATGGCGCTAGCGCTGGCCGATGATGCGCAGCAGCTCAGTGCGTCAGTGCCTGCGGGGACGCTGCTGAACAACGGGACATTAATTTCCGGCGGCGACAGCCAGATTTCCGCCGGACAGTTGGATAATTGGGGAACGCTGTCCGGCAACGGATATTCAACCATCAGCAGTGCGGCTATCCGCAATGACGGCAATGTGATCGCCACCGATGGACTGTCGCTGAACGGTGAGTATCAAGGTAGCGGTTTGCTGTATACGGCGGGAGTATTAGCGCTGTATGGCGATCGCCTCGGCAATACCGGTCGTTGGGAAAGCCGCGTTCTGCAATTGACCGGGCAGTCGTTTGACAATCAGGGAACGATCGTTGGTGAGCGCGGGCTGGAACTGGATCTGGCCGATGAACTTACCGTCGGCGCCGCCGGACAGTTACTGACCGACGGTGAACTGCTGGCGAATGTGGGAAGCGTCAGCAATCAGGGATTCTGGCAGGGGAAACTGCTGTCGTTGACCGCGAACGCGTTCCTCAACGATGGCACGCTGGTTGGACAGAACTCGCTGCAACTGGCGTTACAAAATAGCTATCAGGGTAATGACCGTTCTCAACTGCTTAGCGACGGCGATGCCACCCTGACGGCAAACCGTGTAATCCAGAGCGGAGAGATCGCGGCCAATAACCTGCAATTGAATACCGCTACGCTGGATAACGCTGGTCGCGTGTTGGGCCTGAATCACCTGCAAATAACCAACCAGGGGGAGATAACCAACCGGAAAGACGGTGAAATACTGACCAATGGCGACGGGGTGATTAACAGTACCCGGTTGAGCAACAGCGGCAGCGTGCAAGCGAACGAACTGCGACTCGGCGTTGAGCGGGTAGAAAATCAGGGACGTATTCAGGGCACTTCCGCGCTGTGGCTGCTGGATCTTACCGATTATACTGGCGATAAAACCAGTCAGTTGTTAAGCAGCGGCGCCGCAACCATTCAGTCCAAACGGGCCGACAATCTGGGCCTGTGGCAGGCGGATAATCTGACGGTACAAATAGGCTCGCTGGTCAATGGCGGCACGCTGGCGGGGTTGAACAGTCTGTCATTCATGGGTGAACAGATTAGCAATCAGGGCGATATCTTTTCTCAGGGCGCGCTAGCCTTGAGTGGCGCAACCTTCGATAACGCTGGAACCGTCACCGGCATTGGCGGTTTTGATCTGCAATTCACCGATTCCCTGCTTAATCAATCGCCGGGACGCTTACTGAACGGCGGCGTCGGTAGCATTAACACCGACAGGCTGATCAATCGGGGGCTGTGGCAGTCTGACAATCTGTATCTTATCGCGCGCGAATTGGACAATCAGGGACAGATGTTGGGGGTTACGCAGGCCGCGTTGCAACTGAGCGGTGATTATCAGGGGGCCTCAGGCAGCCAACTGGTCAGCGGCGGTTATGCGACGCTGACGGCGGCGAATATCAATAACCGCGGGCAAATTCAGGCGCAGTCGCTGGATGTAACCGCCGATTCGTTAACCAATCAGGGAATGCTGAGCGGTAATCAGAATCTTAACGCGACAGTGAAACATCAACTGGATAATGCACAAGATGCCCGGTTGGTCAGCGACGGCGCGCTGAGCGTTCAGGCGAACCATATTGATAATCAGGGTACGGTTAAAGCCGCCAATCTTACGCTGCATGGTGATAACTCACTGAATAATAACGGCGTATTACAGGGGGCGGCATCACTACGACTGGAAAGCGCCGGGCAGCTAACCAACCAGCAGGCCGGGCAAATACTGTCGGATGGCACCGCGACGCTGAAAGCGGCGGCACTGGATAATGCCGGCTGGCTACAGGGTCGGGTCTGGATGTGCAAACGCAGCAGTTTACGCAACAAGGCAGCCTGATTGCGCAGGATAAAATGACGTTGCGCATTCCACAGTGGGTCAATCAAGGGCTGATTCAGGCGCAGCAGGCGGAAATCATCGCCGACGTGCTGGAAAATCAAGGCACCTTACTCGGCCTGACGCAGCTGGCATTGCAAACCCATCGTCTGATCAATCAGCAGGACGGCAAAATCTACAGCGCGCAGGATTTAATCCTCAAAACCGATGAACTGCAACAAGACGGACAACTGCTGGCGTTAGGTAATCTGACGGCCGATATCAGCGGGCCGCTGGCGTTTTCGCGGCTATTGGCTGCCGGAAACCGGTTAACGCTTAATGTCGCGGGCGATCTCGATCTGAGCGGTACGCTTCAGGGGCAATCTGTGGCGCTCGCCAGCGCCGGGAAATTGACCAATCAGGGCAATATTCTGGCCGGTGACGGCGATTCCCGTATTACCGCGCAGGATATTGTCCAACAGGAAGCGGGCAGTATTCAGGCGGGGGGGAATTTATCACTGGTGAGTGCAAATGATATTCACAATCAAGGGCTGATTGGCGTCGCCGGTGATTTATTGATGCAGGCGGGCGGGCTACTGAATAATACCAGCCTGCTGTATGCCGCAGGTAATATGCGGTTATTTTCCGATTCGCTCAGCAATGTATTCGGCAATATTCTGGCGGGAAATAATCTGTGGCTCCAGCGCGATGCACAGGGTAATGCCAGTAGCGCGGTATTAAATAGTTCCGGCACTATCGAAACTCAGTCTGGGGATATCACGATTACTACCGGCACGTTGACTAACCAGCGTGAAGGGCTGGTGGTGACGGAGACTCAACTTGATGTTGGTCAGATGCCCTCTTGGGCAGGGGGAACAACGGCAAATATACCGATTGATTGGTTTAAAGCCGGTGAAGTAGGTATGTTCCGAAAAGAAACAACTGTTAAAGGCGGTGGCAATAATGGTTCTAGTGAGAGCATACGCTATGACTTTATTTATGCTCCTTATGAAAAGGCGGATATTCAGAAAATAATTGCTGGTAGTAAATTCGTGGATGTGCACGTACAAGGTGATGCTGCAAGAATCAGTGCCGGGAATGATCTTTTTGTTAATGCAGGAGAATTAAATAATCAAGCGTCGCAAATTTTTTCAGTAGAAAATATTCTCTTAAAGGGAGGTGAAATAAATAATCAATCATATATTTCAGGGGGGGTTAATGAGGTTTTAATTTATGAATATCAAGGGCAACCAATCAAAGTGGGTTTTGAGCAAAGATATGCCCTATACCGTCCATCCGAAGGTTTAGATACTTCTGCCATATATATTCTAAAAAGGTATATACCTTATGTACTATCAGGCACCCCAACCTACGAACAAACCATCGACGAAAGTTATAACGCCTTAATTCAGGCAGGCGGCACCATTACCGCCGATTTCGCCGAAGATATCAGCAATACCACGCTGCAACCGGGCAGCGGCGGTTTTATGCCCGGCACGGTAACGCCGGTATTAGCCTCCACCCAGGCGCTGTCACCGTTGCAGAAACAAACCACGCGCCAACTGGTGGATAACGATGCGTCGCTCAACGCGGACACCGTTGATCTGAGCAATACCGGCGTGGACGCCGCTGCGTTGGGGAGCAATGCCAGTGCGGTCAGCCCGGCGGCTAAAAATGTGACCTTAAGTAAGGTGACTGAACCCACGTTACAGTCCGGTGTGCAGGCAGAGCAGATTACCGCCGGAACGGCGGTCACACTGGAAAAACCGGGCGCGATTGCGGATGGCGCTTCGACGCCCGTCAGCGTCGAAGCGTCGGCGACAAGCCATCTCTCGGCTTCTGAACTGATGAGCGCCATCGGTAATGGTTTGCAGGCATTAAGCAGTAATCCACTGGCGGATTATCCGCTGCCTGCGGGCAACAATGGTCTGCTGGTCGTCGATCCGAGCAGCGATAGCCGTTATCTGATCCACACCAATCCCAAACTGGAGCAGCTAGGGCAGGTGGATAACAGTCTGTTCAATGAGTTGCAAAGCATGCTGGGGCAACAGCCCGCGACCACGGTGAAGGTGGAAACCAGTTCGCAATGGACGCAAACGGACAAGGTATTGGGTTCGTCCTATCTGCTGGACAAGCTGAATCTGGATGCCGACCATGATTACCGTTTTCTGGGCGATGCCGAATTCGACACCCGCTACATCAGCAATGCCGTGTTGAGTCAGAGCGGGAAACGCTATCTTGACGGTACCGGTTCCGACTTGTCGCAAATGCAAATGTTGCTGGATAACGCGGCTACCGCGCAAAAAGGCTTGAACCTGCAATTGGGGGTCAGTTTAACGCCGGATCAGGTCGCCAACCTCAGCCAGAGCATCGTCTGGTGGGAAAATATTGAGGTCAACGGACAAACCGTACTGGCGCCGAAATTGTATCTGGCGCAGGCCGATAAGAATAACGTGCAGGGCAGCGCCATCGTCGCCAATCAGGTCAGTCTGAGCGCGGGAGGCAGCGTCACCAACAGCGGTACGATTAGCGCGGTTGAATTACTGGCTATCGCCAGCGGCGACAAGATTGATAATCAGGAAGGCGGGTTGCTTAAATCGGACGGTAGTCTGAATCTGGTTGCGTTGAATAATATCACCAACAGCGGTAGCCAAATCGAAGGCAACACGCTGCAACTTGCCAGCATTAACGGCGATATCATCAACAAAACCGAATCCCGCGAGTGGCAGACATCAGCGTCTGCCGCCTCGGGTAGTGGAATGGGCTACCTCACCTTTACCGAACTGGGTAAAACAGCGGAAATCACTGCGGCCAATAGCCTGACGATGACGGCAGGTCATGATATTCGCAACGTAGCCGCAACGCTGAGCGCCGGGCAGGATATGACGCTGAATGCCGCTAACGATGTGTCGATTGAAGCGCTGACGTTGACCAATGATCGGCTGGATCAAGGCCGGAACCGCAGTCAATTGTCACTGAATACGGCGGTTCAGGGAAGTCAACTGACTGCGGACGGTACGTTGCAAGCCAATGCGGGCAATAACATTCAGATTGATGCCGGCATGATTTCCGGCGGCGCAGGGTTATCGCTGACCGCCGCGAACGATATCCAACTGACGGCACAGCAAACCCTTCAGGAAACGCTGAATCACAACGGCGGCAACACGGCGCAGCGCCGTACCCAGGAGATCGCGTCGACGCAATTGCTGAGTGGCGGCGACCTTGAGCTGCTGGCGGGACGCGATGTGTTAGCAGAAGCGGCCAGTCTGAATGCCAAAGGCGATGCCACGTTGGCGGCTGGTCGCGATCTCAATCTGCTATCGGAGGAAGAGGAAAGCTACAGCGGCAACTGGTGGAAGCGCCACGCTGACTGGCAGCAAAACATCACGCAGCAAAGTACCGAACTGACTGCCGGAGAAGGATTAATCCTGCAAGCCGGAAGAGACATCAACCTCCAAGCCGCGCAAGGAATTGCCGGAGGCGCGTTGACGGCGCAAGCCGGTAACGACATCAATCTGCTGTCTGCGACGGAAACACAGCACACTTTCTTTGAAGAAACCAAGGTCAAGAAGAAAACCTTCTCGAAAACGGTGACGCATACCCTGAACGAAACGTTACAGACGGATGAGAAAGGCAGTCTGCTTTCCGGTGACAGTGTCACTATGGCGGCCAGTCATGATATCAATCTGCAAGGTTCGTCCGTGGTGGGAGATAATCAGGTCGTGCTGCTGGCGGATAATGACGTCAACACCGCGGCCAGCGTGGAGAACTATCAGCACTACGAAGAGTATACAAAGAAAAAGAGCGGACTTTTCAGCAGTGGCGGTATCGGTTTCACTATTGGTTCCACTTCGACCAGCCAGAAACTGCAAGATCAGGCCGTCACGCAAAGCCAAAGCGTGAGCACCCTTGGCAGCACCGGCCAGTCGGTTACGATTAATGCGGGTAACGACGTCAATATCAGCGGCACGGATATGGTTGCCGGGCAAGATATCACGTTAACAGGCAACAACGTCACGATCGATCCCGGCTACGATCTGCGCACGCAACAGCAGCAGTTTGAGCAAAAAAGCAGTGGCCTTACGGTCGCGTTGTCGGGCGTGGTGGGTTCCGCGCTGAACAGTGCGGTACAAAATATTCAGGCGGCGCAAAGCGAAAGCGACGGCAGGCTGGCGCTGCTTCAGGGAATGAAAGCGGGATTATCCGGCTTCCAGGCTTATCAGGCCAGCCAGTCTGACTTGAACGATCAGGGATCTGCGTCATTTGTTGGCGTCAGCATTTCATTGGGGGCGCAAACATCGCGTTCCAGCCAGACGACGGAGCAACAGCAGAGCTTTGGCTCGACGCTGAACGCAGGACACGATATCGCGATTGAATCCCGTCAGGGAGACATCACGGTAACGGGCAGCCAGCTTAAGGCGGCTAATGACGTGGTGATGAACGCCGCGCAGGATATCAACCTGCTTTCTTCTCGCAACAGTGAAACGCTCAGCGGTAAAAACAGCAGCAGCGGCGGCAATATTGGCGTCAGTTTAGGGATAAGCAACGGCAGCGCCGGACTGAGTATTTTTGCCAATGTGAATGGCTCAAAAGGCCGCGAGACGGGCGTGGGTAACAGTTGGTCGGAAACCACGGTTGACGCGGGCAGCGAAGTCAAACTGGAAAGCCAGCGTGATACCCGTCTGATTGGCGCTCAGGTAACGGGTGAGCATATCGACGTACAAACCGGTCGGGATTTGCTGCTGCAAAGCCAGCAGGACAGCGATCGCTATGACTCGAAACAGGTCAGTGGGTCTGCAGGCGGCAGTTTCACCTGGGGGTCGATGAGCGGCAGTGGTTACTTCAGCGTCAGCCAGGACAAAATGCACAGCAACTACGACAGCGTGCAACAGCAAACCGGTTTCTTCGCGGGCAAAGAAGGATTTGACATCAAAACCGGCAACCATACCCAGCTTGACGCGGCGGTGATTGCCTCCACCGCCAGTGCGGATAAAAACACGCTGGATACGGGTACGCTGGGCTGGAGCGGAGTGGACAATAAGGCCGAATTCAAGGTAGAACACAGCGGGTTCGGCATGAGCGCCAGCCCCTCAATGAACGGAAACCTGCTGTCAACGCTGGCGATGAACGTACCGTCCGCATTAATGTCGTTAGGTAACAACGGTAATGCATCCAGCACTACCTATGCGGCGGTGAGTGATGGTAGCCTGCTGATCCGGGATAATGCGAATCAGCAACAAGATATCACGACGTTAAGCCGCGATGTGGAGCACGCGAATAACGCGTTAAGTCCGATCTTTAACAAAGAGAAAGAGCAGAAACGGCTGAAGCAGGCTCAACTTATCGGTGAACTGGGCGCGCAGGTGATGGATATCGTGCGTACCGAAGGCGAGCTGCGGGCGCAAAAGGCGGCGGAAGCATCAGGAGAGTCGAAGGTTTCACGGCCGGATGATAATGCACCGGCAGACGAATGGGACGCTTATAAAAAAGCGCTGACGGAGACAGCGAGCTACAAAACCGCAATGGAAGAGTATGGTACCGGGGGGACTTACCAGCGGGCGGCTCAGGCGGCGACGGCAGCGATACAGGCGTTGGCGGGCGGCGATATCCAGAAAGCGATAGCCAGTGGCGCGTCACCGTATCTGGCGCAGATGGTGAAAGATATCACGATGCCTCAGGGCGAGAGCGGGGCAACGGCTTCGGATATTGCAGCCAATGCGATGGCCCACGCGGTGGTTGGCGCAGTCGTCGCGCAACTCTCCGGGCAGGATGCGGCGGCGGGCGCCATCGGTGCCGCGGGTGGAGAGCTGCTTGCCCGTGTGATAATGGAAACCCAGTATCCGGGCAAGAAAGTGGAAGACCTGACGGAAGAGGAAAAACAGTCTGTCAGCGCGTTATCGACGCTTGCCGCCGGGTTGGCATCGGGTCTGGCGACGGGTGATACCGCTTCTGCCGCCAGTGGTGCACAGGCTGGGCGGAATGCGGTTGAGAATAACTTCCTCGGCGCAACATCTTCAGACAAACTCGACAAGGCTGTTGAGAAAATTAAGAACGGTGATAAGACATTAGCGACCGCTAATGAGCTGATTAAGCTGGAAAACGCCGATAAACGCAGTGATGCACTGGTGGATAAATTTACCAGAGACCCTTCAAAAATGGGTGAATCAGAGCAAGCTGAACTGGCGGGCTATCTGCGTGTTTATGCGTCTGAGATGGAGAAGGAGTACGGTTCTGCTGTTTCGCAGGAACTGGTCAAAGGTTTGCTCTCTGGACAGGATTACATAAAACGTAATCCTGACTCTGAAGCAATGTCTAAGGCTCAGGCAATCATGAACACTTGGGGCTATCACAAATCGAATGCCAGTATTGGTGATGCGCCCCTGATATTTGGCAGCAGTGTGCTTGGTACTACGATAAAAGAAGGAATGGCGCTTAATGCGGCTATTGGTGTTGGAGTTAATACAGTATCTCAGTTGTCTGGAAAAGAACCGTTCAGTTATGTCGATGCAATAATGGCAGGGATAACATCAGCGGCGACAACAGGAAAAGGTATTGGATCATCAGCAGCTATAAATATGGCGGGAGCTGCGGTCGGCAGTGGCATTAAAGGGGAAGATCCTACTAATTCGGTTATTGGGGCTGGACTAGGTTCCGTTGCGGGGAGTAAAGCGGAAAAATATATTACTGGTGGACTATCGACAGCAGTTAAAGAGGGTACTGCTGAGGTGGTTGGCGCTGTTGGCGGTTCTACCGCAAGTGAGATAGTCAGTGATGCTGCAAAAAATGCTCTTGATAAAGCGGAGCATAAAGATGAGAAAAAATAAACTATATGAGCTTGTTGCCCTAATTTACCGTTGCTTTTTTGTGTTTTTTTTCATTTGTTTTATAGCAAGTAGTTTGGGTTCATTGCTGGTTTTTTTTAAGACTGGTTATTTTGAATTTAACTGGAAAGAAACTATTTTGCTTTCCCTTGAAAAAGGGGGGGGGATCGGTTTAGCTCTTGGATTGGGGCTATGGATAAAAGCAAGGCTACAAGAGCGTAAGAGTAGTAAAAAAACAAATCAGTAAGCTGGCAAATCCCAACCCTGGTCGTTAGGGTGTTGTTGAGAATAACTCGTTGAGCGCCAGTCAGGCACTGAGTTTTGATAAAGAGCTGTCAGATTGCCGGAAATCCGGTGGCGACTGCCAGGCTGTTATTGATAAGTGGAAACAGGTCAGCGACAAACAAAGCGCCGAAACCGATCAGAAACTGAAAGATAATCCACTGGAAGCACAGGTTGTTGATAAGGATGTCGCTCAAGGTGGTTCGGATATGGCGGATCGTCCGGGTTGGCTGGCGAATCTTCCCGGTGTCGATGTGATGTCTAGCGAGGAAGCCAAAGCTTACGTTCAGCAGTGGAACGGACAGGATCTGGCGAATATTGATGTAAACAGCCCCGGCTGGACAAAATTTGCAGCGTTTGCATCAGATCCGGAGAACCAAGCAGCAGTGGCATCACTGGGAATACTGGGTAAAGATCTTGTTCTGATAGCAAAAAATAGTTTTACAACTAAATCATTATTTAAGGAAATGACAACTCAGGGTATTAAATTTACACCTGAAAATGTTGTGAGTGCTGCAAAGGATAATAGCGGGAAGATCATTTTCCTTGAGAAGGGTAATTCTACAGCAGGACTACAGCATATTGTCGAAGAACATGGTAGTCAATTTGCACAAATAGGTGTATCAGAGGCGCGTATTCCTGATGTGGTAATGAAAGCTGTCACCGATGGTAAAATAGTTGGTTATCAAGGATCTGGTACTGGTCGGCCAATATATGAAACTATAATAAACGGTAAGAAATACAATATTGCCGTCACTGTAGGAAATAACGGGTATATCGTAGGTGCTAACTTGCGAGGTTCAGTCAAATGAAGAAAATAAAATTGATGGCTGACTATCATTGTCATCCATTATGGGGGACAACCCCAGAAGATTTTGGAGATATATCTCCTGAGGAACTGCCGATATCATCGGAATTGAAATATAGTCTCAGAGAATGGGCTGAACGGTATGATGCCATACTTAATATGGATGATCCGGCATCGTCTGGTTTTAAAAATAAAGAGGAAGAAAAACGGTTTATTGATGATGGTTATAAACTGGCGCATCTTCTTCAGGAAGAACTTGGAGATACCTATAATATTATTTACCACTCTGAGTATTAATAAATCCCGGCCAACTGGCCGGGATTTATTTGTGCACAGAAAACCCCCAGCTAGGCTGGGGGTTCCGTAAAGCTTTCGGCTATAAGCCGGTTATAAAAACCCCTTTTGATTTGTTAAAACACCTTGCGGTCTGGCAACTGCAAAAGTTAAACAAGAAATCGAAAGGGGGTCCCAATGGGGGACGAAAAGAGCTTAGCGCATACCCGATGGAACTGTAAATATCATATAGTTTTTGCACCGAAGTACCGAATGAAGGGCTTCACCTCGTCCCCGCCCCAACCCCGCTGCACTGGCTGTGCCCGGCTCGCAGTCGCAGGCTCCTTGCTCGTTGCCGTGCTCGCCATCTCCGCCCCGTGCGGCCCCCGCCGGGGGCCTCACCGCGAATGCGTTCACCTGCGGGCTTCGCCAGCCCGCACCCGGCAGACGCTTCACCGTCCCACAGGCAAGCTGTGGAACGGCTCGCGCCGCTGCTATGATGTGGCGGTTGCAGGCGGCAAAGTCACGGCGGGGCGGTAGCGTGCCGGGGTGAAAAAGTGCGTATCGGGGCTTGGGTGTCCGGGCATCGAAACGTATCAGGAAAAACCGGCTGTAACTGGCTGACTGCACAGGGAAAAGTTCTGTTCGCTGGCTGAGTCCGCAACAGAAGAAGTTGTTGTGGAGAATAACTTCTTCGGCAAGGCGCTGGTTGAAGGATGTGCAGTAGCGTCACCATGCCGAACCAAGATAGCAGAACAGTTACTTGAAATCGGCGTGAAAGCGGGCATTACCGGTGTTGTAGCGAAAGAAATCGCGGACAAGCTCTCGTCGGAGGAATTGGAGCATCTTGTCACATTGCAAATGATGGGCAATGATGAGATCACCGGGAAATATCTGGGCGCGTTGCAGGATAAGTATGCGCCGGATACTTCATCTAATCCGAATCTCGGTAAGGATCTGACCAACGAGCAAAAAGTCGAGCTTGGCGGAACGGGGTCAGGCACACCGGGCGGTTGGGAGCCGCAGGATGAAGAGAATGCAAGGAATAAAGATAGCAATCAAATTGGGAAATGGTCGATTGATGAACTATCTGATGGCGCTAAACATATCGATCCAGCCTCTAAAAAAGGCGATCTAACTCTTGCTGGACGTGCTCTTCAAAAACATGGAAGTCGTGAAGGAAGTGCCTTCCCCTCAGCAAAGGGCAATCCATCGTCAATAAATGATCAAGGCCAAAAAATTGTAGATCGCATTCTGAACGATCCGAATAAGTCCGTTGTTCAGAGTAATACAGGGCGTTATGGGCAAGTAACTGACGTAATTTCTTCTAGTGGACGTGGGTTACGTTATGATGCACAAGGTAAACTTATAGGCTTCTTGGAACCGCCAAAATGACGAGTAAATTAACTGCACAAATAGCAAGTTTGCCAGACCGAGATAACGTTGTTTATGAGATCTATTATGGCGCTAACCAAGTTGCAGAGATCTCAAATGAGCCTGATCTTGGTCTGCGAATAGAGATTTTTACTTGTCCTGATGGGGGGAGCTGGAGTTTTAATTTTAATGAATTTCGCTCCCTTATTGAACAAGCAGAGCGAAATATCACTTAATAACGATCCCGGTCACTTGGCCGGGATCGTTATTTTTACCCGTCAGAACCTCAGTTCAGCCTCAATCACCAGCTTTCCCCGCTCAACGATGACGATAACCGGTTGGCCGGTATTAAAACCGAGTTCTTCCAGCCACTTGCCGCTGAGCTTAAGTTTCGTACTGGCCGACCTGACATCGGATGAAGATGCGCATCAGTAAGAAGGGGTTGACGGCGCTGGAAAGGAAGAAAATACTTACAGATACTAATAGATAGTATTCCGTATGGTTGGAGGCAATGATGGCAACCAGTATCGCGTTAAGTCCTTACTTCGAGCAATTTATCCGTGAACAAATCGAAAGTGGTCGTTACAACAATGTAAGCGAAGTCATCCGGGCGGGGTTGCGGGCACTGGAAGAGCGAGAGCAGCAGATAAAGCTTGATGCGTTACGGACAGCGGTAGCGTTGGGTATGAACAGCGGAAAGGGTAAGGATGCTGAAGCGGTGTTCGGGCGTCTGTCGCAGAAATACCGGCGCATGGCTGAAGGTGAGAAAGCGGAATGAAATTGACCGTATCGCCGCTGGCAGAACGGGATATCGAGGAGATAGGTGACTATATTGCGCAAGATAACCCAGTACGAGCACTTAGCTTTACCGAAAACCTGTACCAACAGTGTTGTTTGATAGGCGACAATCCCTGGTTTTACCGTGAACGCCCGGAATTGGGGCTATCTATCAGAAGTTGTGCTTATGGTCGTTATCTTATCCTGTACGGCACGACAGATACGGAAGTGAGGATAGAGCGTGTCTTGCACGGTGCGCGTGATATCAACAGTCTGTTCTCAGAGTCACCGGAGGGTCATAAAAGTTAGTACTCTTCATGCAAGGCCGCAGGGGACGTTGTCTCTTGCCTTGTTCGGGTGAAGCGCTCCGGCGATAAATACCACCCGGCCAGCGCCAGCAAGCCGGACGGGGGAAAAGATGCGAACGTCCGGGTCATACCCAACCTTCCGGTGTATTGATACCGTAGACGGCATCGCGCAGATCGGAAACAAAGCGGCCGGACATCCCTTCATACAGGGTGTTGGTCAACGCCACGACGCTGAATCCTTGTGCCCGATCAACAAACCATGAGTGACCGTAGACACCGCCCCAGCGCCAGGTGCCAACGGATTCGGGTGAGTTGGCCGCCTGCGGATCGCGCAGGACGGAAAAGCCAAGACCGAAGCCCAAACCCGGCGCATCGGGCAGCATCAGCCCTTGAATTTGATCGCTCCCCATCTCTTCCACCAGCGTAGCGGGAAGGAGCGGTGCGCCGCCCGATCGCAGCGTTTCCAGCAGTATCAGCAGGTCATCGGCACTGCCGACCATTCCCGCCCCGCCAGAGGGGAATGCCTGCTGATCCAGTGCGCGTGCGGGCGAGAAGTTGGTGCCAATCGTGCCTTCAAAGGAAGAAACCCGCTCACCTTCCTGCAAGCGGTGAGGACGTGGTATGTCGTTGACATAAGCGGTAGCCAGACGCTCGCTATCACGGGTATAAAAGGCCGTATCGTTCATGTTTAGTGGCGCAGTAACCAGCTTGCGAACCGCTTTGTCCAATGTCAACCCGCTGGCTTGCTCAATAACCGCCCCCAGTACGTCAATTGCCAGTGAATAGCCCCAGAAATAGCCCGGGGCGTAGAGTAAAGGGACGCTCGCCAGCCGGCGCAGATTTTCTTCCAGCGTAATACCCGCCGCATCCATACCGTCAGAGACGCCAGCAAGCGCGTAAGGCCCTTCGCTGTCGCTCTCTAAAAATCGATAGCCTAGTCCGGCGGTATGGCTGAGTAACTGTCGTGGGGTAATGGCGGGAATGGCGCCATCCGCCAGACGAGGCTGAAAATAGGGCAGCCATTGGCGGATATCTTCATCCAGTGCCAGCCTGCCTTGCGCAACCAATGCCATTGCCGCCGTCGCGACAATCAGTTTACTGACGGAGGCGAACCGAAATAATGCATTCTCGCGCATAGCCTGTCCTGCCTCGCGATCGGAAAAACCCGCCGCCCGGCGATATACGTTTTTCCCATGACGATTTATTTTCACTACGGCACCGACAAGCCGCTGCTCGCTTAACGCTTGTTCAATGACCTTATCCAGACCGGCTGACCACCGTTCGTCAATGGCATCTGACGGCATTAATGATGATGTTGTATTCGGCATACCCGATTCCTTATTCACTCAACAGCAGATGATTGACAATGTAGAGGACTAGGCAATCAGGAAAAAGCGGGGTAGATTTCCATTATCTATGGACTTTTTTGTCCGCAATGAGAGCTATATGGATAGTCTGAACAGTCTTACCGTATTTGTACACGTAGCGGAAACGCGCAATTTTGTGATGGCAGGACGCATTCTGGGCGTATCGGCATCGGCGGTGGGGAAAAGTGTGTCGCGACTGGAGGCCAGACTGGGGGTAAGGTTGTTTCATCGCAGTACCCGCAGCATGACGCTGACCGCTGAAGGGATACTCTTTCTTGAACGTAGTCGGCGCATTCTGGCCGAGATTGAAGCCGCCGAGCAGGAACTGTCGCAGGCGACAGAAATGCCAAGTGGACGTTTGCGGGTCAGTCTGCCGCCGGTGAGCGCGTTGGTGCTGCCGACATTGGGTGAGTTTATGCGTCAGTATCCGGCGATTGAGATGGATCTTGATTTCAGCGAGCGTCTGGTTGATGTGGTGGAAGAAGGATTTGATGCCGTAGTGCGTACGGGAGAATTGACGGATTCCCGTTTGTCAGCCCGTAAGCTGGGCGAGTTTAATCTGCTGTTAGTGGCATCACCTGCCTATCTTGAACAACGCGGCACGCCGCAGGAACCGACCGATTTGGCACAGCATGTTTGTCTCCACTATCGTTTTCCAAACAGCGGAAAGCTGGAAATCTGGCCGCTGCGTAATGAGCCTGACCTGTCTATTCCCATTTCAATGGTTTGCAATAATATCGAGACCAGAGTGTGCTTTGCATTACAGGGGCTGGGCATTGCCTGTTTGCCCGATTTTTCCGTACAGAACGAATTGCGGGCAGGATCGTTACGTACCGTGCTCGATAACCATGTTGCACGCACGGTAGGATTACATGTCGTCTGGCCATCGGGGCGTTATATCACGCCGAAGCTCAGAACGTTTATCGATTTCCTCAGTGAACACGTTTTTGCGACGACTGAAAACCACTGCCCCGGACGCAGCAATAACGTGAGGTGATAACCAGAGGCCTGATTCATTCAATCAATCCCCGTTTTATTCGCCGTAAAAGGAACTTATGTTCGCATTCTGCCACGTAATCTCTGATGAATGGTGCAGCAGGGTGGAAAACAGAATGGTGAATCGTATAGAAGGAAGGGGGAGCAATTGGTTGGGAACCGTTTCTCATGATGTTGCCAACGCCGTGCGGCGCGAGCCGGCGACGATGGCGCAGGGAAAGGCCGCCGGTTCGCGGACCATCGATTTTGGTAGCACGTTTTCTCCGCCCAGCCCCGAAGACGCGTCCACCGGGAAGCTGAATCAGCGTGTTTCCGTGGGTTCCTCGATGCCATTGTCGCCGACAGGAGGGTTGCCGACAGCGGCAACGCCGGTGGCCATCAGCAAAGCGCCGGTTGCCAATCTTCATGCGATAGATCAGTCCAAATACAGTAATCCTGAGGCGTTGGAAAAATGGGCGGGATTGCTGAGCGATTTGCCGGAAAAGGAAAGGGAAAGTGCCGCAAAAGAATTAAATCGTCCGCTAGCGGCGGCCAAAATGCTGCGGGACGGTGGGAAAAACGCGGAAAACGCCCTGGCTTATATTCGTGAAAATCCGGCGCTGTACACGGCAATGGATACCAGCAGGGATGGTGGCGTCGCAGATGGCTTTATCTCAAACAGAGATATCTCTTCATTTGTAAAAAATATGACGCACCGGGCGGAGGATGCGGCGAAAACCGTCAGTGAATATGTACGCCGTCATCCTGACGCCGATCCCCAGGCTTTACGTCTGGTGCGATCCTCCGCTCTGCTATTGGCGAATGAGCCTTTGCTTCGGGCGGCCGATCCCGCGAAATCGGCGACGCACTCTTCTCCGATCAAAACGGATCGAACCGCGACGCTTACCGACCTTAACGCGGTGGTAAAGGATAATCACACGCTTTCCCCACAGCTTAAGGCCGCCGCTAAACTGTGGTCGCATCCCGGTTTATTCGGTTTATTGGAGCATGCCGATGTGAAGGGCGAGAAGTTGGCCCGAGTCGCGCATGATGGCAAGCTGATGATGAAAGATATGATCAGCTGGATTAACGAACAGGCGCCAGCCAGCCGTGCGGAAGTGGACGATACGCTGCATAATGCCGCGACGTTAGGGCTGGCGGAAAAAACGGATATCAGCAAGCTGGATGAAGATGTTTTTGCTTCACCCGAGTCATACAGCGCTGCACAGAAAGCCGCCACACTGGTGAAGTTGCAACAGACGCTTGAGCAGGTCATTGCTGGTCGTCAGTATCGTGATACTTCAGCGACGGAACGGGCGCTGAATCAGCGTATTGATCAATTGCAACAAGACCGCGGCGTCATTCAATATTTCGGGCAGGATGTGCCATATGAAATACAGCGCATCATGTTATCCGATCCGGTTTTGGCGCAAACGTACATCAATCAGCCCCGTCATTCTTCATCACCGGCGCAGGGGAGAGCGGCGGGGCTTGAACCGCCCATGCTGATGTCGCAAGGCGTTGGCGGCACGGGGATGAAAAGTGAAAATCAACTGGTTAAAGATACTGCGCGTCACGTTATGGATTTCAGCAAAGCCTCGCTGCATGCCGATAATCTGGCTCAATCCGCAGGCGGCAAAGTCGCCATCGGGCTGGCGGGGAAAATGGGATCTGCGATAGCCGGACGTGTGGTGGGGGCGGTGGCGGGTGAAGCGGCCGGGGCTGCGGCGGCCTCCGCCGTCGGCGCGGCGGCAGGGCCTGTCGGCTGGGCCGTCAGCGGAGCGTTGAGTCTTGGTATGGGTATTGCCGAGTTGGTCAGTTTTTTCAATGCGAAAAGCAAACTCAAAAATCGACGAGCGGATTTTGCCAAAACGGTTAATCCGACACTGGAACAATTCAATATCGCCAAACCGCGTTGACATCATCCTGTGGTAGTGCCGCGATGAGAAACTATCCTGAGTGCGAGGAAGACTCAGGAGGGTGTTCGCCGCCGGACGCTATTGGGCGCTTCTTTGATTAATTTTGTTGCACTTTCAGTGAGGAAGGCGCAGTCCGCAGGGGGATTGGGTGTTTTGATGCGTCGCTTTGCACGCGCTGCTGATGCAGCGCCGCTTCGGCCAGTTGTGCAAAGTAGCGTGCTGCCGGTGCGATGGCGTGCTCATCCGGGTTGAACTGTGGATGGTGCAACCCAAACTCGCTACCTGAACCAATACTGACAAACGTCCCCGGGATCTGCTGAAGATAGAGGGCGAAGTCTTCCCCGCTCATCTGCAACTCGGCATTTTCTACCCGATAGCCCGCATCCTGAGCAATTTTTTTGCTAAAATCGGCCCAGAAATCGGTATTGACCACCGATGGCGGGCCCGGTTGCCAGTGCAGCTCGGCCCGGGCGCCCAATGCAAGCGTGATCCCCTGGATCAATTGCCTGATTCGGGCTGGAATCTGTTCCCGGATCTGGGTGTTATAGGTTCGCACGGTGCCTTCGAGTTCCACGGTTTGCGGCAGTACATTCCAGGTGTTCCCGCCGTTAATTCGCGTAACGCTGATGACCAGCGATTCGAGAGAGCTGAAGCTGCGGCTTGGTAATGTCTGTAACGCATTAACAATGTTGCAGGCCGCCACAATGCTATCAATCCCTTCCTCCGGTTTGGCGGCATGTGCGCCTTTGCCGGTTACGTGGATAGAAAAACGGTCGACATTGGCATAAAACGGACCGCCCCGGGTGGCAAACGTACCTGCGGGTAAATCCGGGGCATTATGTAAGCCGAAGATGGCAGAAACGTCCTGCAATGCGCCTGCCTGAATTAAATGTTTCGCGCCGGTTGAAACTTCCTCGGCTGGTTGAAAGAGGATGCGTACCCTGCCGGGGAGCCGGGTTTCGTATTTCTTCAGTAAACAGGCCGCGCCTAACATCACCGCCGTATGAAAGTCATGTCCGCAGGCGTGCATGACCCCGGGGTTTTTCGAGCGAAAAGGGAGGCCGGTCAGTTCTTCAATCGGCAGGGCGTCAATATCGGCTCGCAACGCGATAATCGGGCCGGGCCCGTTGCCCAGCTCAGCGACAACGCCGGACGTTAACGGCAGCGGCAACAGGGGAATGCCTTTATCTTGCAGCCAGTTGGTAATGCGGGTGGTGGTTTGATGTTCCTGATTGGAAAGTTCGGGGTATTGATGTAATTCTCGTCGCCACTCAATGAGCTGCTGCTCGAATGAATCGTCACTACAGACCTGGATATCAACCATATCACCCAACCTTCTTAATATTAAAATACCCCTGCGGCGTGAAGAACGGGGTAACGAATATGCTTAAAGGTAGTGGAGAGTGGTTCAGAGGATAAATACCGTCTGGTTATATTTCATAGCGGATTATCATGAACGCAATATTCTGCATTTCTGTCTATCATCAGTATGATATGTTGATTGACTTGAGATCTAGAAACCGGAATACGCGTGAAGACGATTCGATTTGCAGCGATCATGCTGGAACACAACCATATCTATGATATGTGCCGTCAGTTGGTGGACGCCGGGGCGGAGCTGGTTTCGGTTTTCGATCCCGATCCTGCCAGGCTGGATATTTTTGTCGCGAAGTTTCCTGATGTCCGCATTGTTTAGAGCGTTCGTTCTTTAATGCGCTAATCCACGACTGCCTGCATCGAACCGAAACGGCGATAGCGCAATCTCACGTTTTTAAGGCCGCGGAGCTGGCTATTTCCGCACAGCTCCGGGCGAAAAAGATTGCCTGACGGGGGATTCCTGCGTTCACCTCTGACTGATAGGGTTTGAACGCAATCAATCCTGCCGCCAACCCCGGTTAAAAATCCCACTATCTGATGACCTGCCAACGTGACGAAAGTGTGTTGGTATTCATAACATCCGCCTGATTTCCCCTGTCGCTTTTGTCTCTTTTACAACAATTGGTCACGTTATTGTTCCTAACCACTCGTGAATCGTAAGGCATTTTTTGTTTTTTATCATTAATAATCAATTGGTTGGTTTGTTCTTTGAGTGTGGTATGTCCCCTGCAATATAAACAGGGACATTTACTGTACAAGAGGAAGACACCATGGCAATCCGTCAGTGTGCAATTTACGGCAAAGGTGGGATCGGTAAGTCCACCACCACGCAGAATCTGGTGGCGGCGCTCGCCGAACTGGGTAAGAAAGTGATGATTATCGGTTGCGATCCGAAAGCGGATTCAACGCGTTTAATTCTCCATGCCAAAGCACAGAACACCATTATGGAAATGGCCGCGGAAGTCGGCTCCGTTGAGGATCTGGAACTGGAGGACGTGCTGCAAACCGGATATGGCGGCGTGCGCTGCGCCGAGTCTGGCGGTCCTGAACCCGGCGTAGGCTGTGCGGGGCGTGGGGTGATTACCGCCATCAACTTTCTGGAAGAGGAGGGCGCGTATGAAGACGATCTGGATTTCGTGTTTTACGACGTGCTGGGCGATGTGGTCTGCGGCGGTTTCGCCATGCCGATCCGTGAAAACAAGGCGCAGGAAATCTACATCGTGTGTTCCGGAGAAATGATGGCGATGTATGCGGCTAACAACATCAGCAAGGGGATCGTGAAATATGCGAAATCCGGCAAGGTCCGTCTGGGCGGGTTGATTTGTAATTCCCGTCAGACCGACCGCGAAGATGAGTTAATCATCGCGCTGGCCGATAAGCTGGGTACGCAGATGATCCATTTTGTGCCGCGCGACAACATCGTTCAACGCGCCGAAATTCGCCGTATGACGGTGATCGAATACGATCCGACCTGCAAGCAGGCTGATGAGTATCGCACGCTGGCGGGCAAAATCGTCAACAACACTAGGATGGTCGTGCCGACGCCCGTCACCATGGATGAACTGGAAGCCCTGTTGATGGAGTTCGGGATTCTGGATGAAGAAAACGAAGCCATTATCGGTAAAACCGCGGCAGAAGAAGCGGCGTCCATCTGAGGAGTCATCATATGACAGACACCATTACGCAACAAAATCAGGCGCTGATTCAGGAAGTGCTGGAGGTTTTTCCGGATAAGGCCCGGAAAGAACGCGCCAGACATATCATGACGGTAGAGGCCGGGATGGAATCGGTAGGGAAATGCATCACTTCCAACCGCAAATCCCAGCCCGGGGTCATGACGGTACGCGGCTGCGCCTATGCCGGTTCCAAAGGGGTGGTTTTCGGGCCGATCAAAGATATGGCGCATATCTCTCACGGGCCGATTGGCTGTGGGCAATATTCCCGCGCCGGACGGCGCAATTATTACACCGGTATGAGCGGTATCGACAGTTTCGGCACTATCAACTTCACCTCTGATTTTCAGGAGAAAGACATTGTGTTCGGCGGCGATAAAAAGCTGCGTAAGCTGATCGATGAACTTGAACTGCTGTTTCCGCTGACCAAAGGGATCAGCGTGCAATCGGAATGTCCGGTGGGGCTGATCGGCGACGATATTGAAGCCGTCGCGCGTTCAGCGAAAGAGGCGATCGGTAAGCCGGTCGTCCCGGTGCGCTGTGAAGGTTTCCGCGGGGTATCGCAATCGCTGGGGCACCATATCGCCAACGATGTCATCCGTGATTGGGTCTTGCCGGCCCGTGACGGTCAGGAATTTGTCGCCACGCCGTATGACGTCGCCATTATCGGTGATTACAACATCGGCGGCGATGCCTGGTCTTCCCGTATTTTGCTGGAGGAGATGGGGCTGCGCGTGGTGGCCCAGTGGTCGGGAGACGGAACGTTAGTGGAGATGGAAAACACCCCAAAAGTTAAACTCAATCTGGTGCATTGCTATCGCTCCATGAACTATATCTCTCGTCATATGGAAGAGAAATACGGCATTCCCTGGCTGGAGTACAACTTCTTCGGGCCGACGCAGATCGCGGCTTCGCTGCGCAAAATTGCGGCGCTGTTCGACAGCACGATCCAGGCGAATGCGGAAGCCGTTATCGCCCGCTATCAGGCGCAAACGGATGCGATTATTGCGAAATACCGTCCGCGTCTGGAAGGGAAAAAGGTGTTGCTGTACGTCGGTGGGTTGCGTCCCCGTCATGTGATTGGCGCTTATGACGATCTTGGCATGGAAATTATGGCCGCCGGCTATGAGTTTGCCCATAACGACGACTATGACCGTACCTTGCCGGAACTGAAACAGGGCACATTGCTGTTTGATGACCTCAGCACCTATGAGCTGGAAGAGTTTGTCAAACGCCTGAAACCCGATCTGGTGGGATCGGGGATCAAGGAAAAGTACGTATTCCAGAAGATGGGGATGCCGTTTCGGCAAATACACTCCTGGGATTACTCCGGCCCCTATCACGGCTACGACGGTTTTGCCATCTTCGCCCGCGATATGGATATGACGCTGAATAACCCGTGCTGGAAACAGCTGAATGCGCCCTGGCTGAAATCCGCCTGAGGCCTGACGACCCGTTTATCCCGTTAGTTCACCGATTCGTGGCGCGGGAGGAGTAATACGATGAGCCAGAATACAGAGAAGGTAAAACCCTGTTATCCGCTGTTTGAGCAGCCGGAATATCAGGCGCTGTTCGCCAGCAAAAGCGAGCGGGAAGAGTCACACAGCAAGGAGCGCGTACAGGAAGTCTTTGCATGGAGCACGACGCCGGAATATGAAGCGCTGAATTTTCAGCGTGAGGCCCTGACGATTGATCCGGCGAAAGCCTGTCAACCTTTGGGCGCCGTGCTGTGCTCCCTGGGTTTTGAGAAAACATTGCCTTATGTGCATGGTTCTCAAGGGTGCGTGGCCTATTTTCGCACCTATTTTAACCGTCATTTTAAAGAGCCGGTAGCCTGTGTCTCTGACTCAATGACCGAAGATGCGGCGGTATTTGGTGGCAATAACAACCTGAATCAGGGGTTACAGAACGCCAGCGCGCTGTATAAACCGGACGTGATCGCCGTTTCCACCACCTGCATGGCGGAAGTGATCGGGGATGATTTGCAGGCCTTCATCAGCAATGCCAAAAAAGATGGCTTTGTGGATGAGTCCACCCCGGTGCCTTACGCCCATACCCCGAGCTTTATCGGCAGCCACATTACCGGCTGGGACAATATGTTTGAAGGGTTTGCCCGTACCTTTACCCAGAGCGCGGAAAGCTATCAGGTTGGCAGCAACGGCAAGATTAATCTGGTGACGGGATTTGAAACCTATCTTGGTAACTATCGGGTTCTGAAACGGATGATGGCGCAGATGGCGGTGGAGTGTTCGCTGCTTTCCGATCCGTCAGAGGTACTGGATACCCCGGCTGACGGACATTACCGTCTCTATGCCGGCGGGACGACGCAGGATGAAATGCGCGACGCCCCTAACGCGATTGATACGCTGTTGTTGCAACCCTGGCATTTAATCAAAACTAAAAAAGTGGTGAAAGAAGACTGGGGACAGCCGGGAACGGAAGTCAGCGTACCGATGGGGTTAGCGGCCACGGACGAATTTCTGATGACCATCAGTCAACTGACGGGAAAACCGATTCCGGAATCGCTGGCGCTCGAACGCGGGCGACTGGTTGATATGATGCTGGATTCCCATACCTGGCTGCACGGCAAACGCTTTGGCATTTATGGCGACCCCGATTTCCTTATGGGACTCACCAGATTCCTGCTGGAACTTGGTTGTGAACCTGCGGTGATCCTCTGCCATAACGGGAACAAGCGCTGGAAGAAGGCCATGAGTAAAGTATTGGAGACGTCGCCCTATGGCAAAGACAGCGAGGTGTTCATCAACTGCGATCTGTGGCATTTCCGGTCGCTGATGTTTACCCGCCAGCCGGACTTTATGATTGGTAACTCGTACGGCAAATTTATCCAGCGTGATACGAAAGCCAAAGGCGATCGATTTGAAGTTCCGCTGATTCGCATCGGGTTCCCGATCTTCGACCGTCACCACTTGCACCGGGCAACCACCTGGGGCTATGAGGGGGCGATGACGATGCTGACCACGCTGGTGAACGCCATACTGGAAAAACTGGACAGCGACACGATGGAGCTGGGTAAAACCGATTACGGTTATGACCTGATCCGCTAACGACAAAAGCCCTCTGCCTATTCATACAGGGGGCTTTCGCCGATCCACAGGAGGACGCATGGCCAACATCATTCTCCGTCAGGGCGCTGACGGTCTGCACTGCTACATTGCCAAAAAAGATCTGGAGGCCAGAGTCACGTTTCTGGAGTTCGATCGGCCAGATTACTGGGGCGGTCGCATTGCGCTGGAAGGGGGGCAGGACTGGTTTATCGCGCCATTAACGGCAAAACCTGCGTTTCCTGTCACGCTACGGGCGAAAAAATGTGAAAACTGACTGTCGACCACGATTTTTTGATTATGACTACTACCGGAGATGCGCATGAGCCTGACTCGGGATGATTTACTTTTCTGGCGGCTGTTTGCTCTGGCCCAATTGTTGCCAGAAATTACCCCCGCCACATTGATTAAATGGCTGGAAACAACCTGCAATGAAGCGTTAACGCTGGAACGTCTGTCGTCGCTGTCGCTGGATGAACTTTCCCGCCATGCGCCATTGGGCCATGCCGCCCTGAGTGTGACGCGCTGGCAGCAAATTATGGACTGCCTGAATGGCAATCTGCCCCCGCATTTGACGGAACAGTCGGAACGCTGTCACGGTCAGCAGTTACAGGTGGCGTTTGCTTCCAGTAACGGACTGACGGTAAACGGTCATTTCGGGCAGTGCCGTCTGTTTTTCATTTACGCCTGGGATCGGCAAGGCCCGTTTCTGAGCGCCTTACGCCGTTACCAGCCGAAAGAGGAAGAAGATGGCAACGAAGGGCGTTTACAGCTACTGACGGATTGCCACCTGTTGTTTTGTGAATCGATTGGCGGACCGGCCGCGGCGAAAGTGATTCGGCGCAATATCCATCCGATCAAAGTTCCCGTCGATACGACTATTGATGAACAGCTTCAGGCATTACAGAACATGATCGCGGAACGTATGCCACCGTGGCTGGCGAAACGTTTGGGGAAAGATAACCCGCTGCGACAGCGGCAGTTTGGGTTGTAACCCGGGAGATGAAGCGCCCGCCGATGATATGCCGGAAGCATATCATCGGCTTTTGCGGTATCCATACGGCTCATTCAGAAGAGGCCGGCGGGAAACCGCCTTTTGTCCGGTGTTTCTTCCCTGAGGGTGAAGATCTGTTCCGGCCGGTGGTTAGTGATGGCTATCGCCGTCGCCGCCGCCCCAGTTTTTCAGCCTGGAGGTTTTACCAATTCCCGGATTTAAGCTATTGGTTGGATCATTATGCTGGTAGAACGCCTTTAACTGAGGCTTGGCCTGATACAAATGCCCGACGTTATGCTCGGCGGGGTACTCTGCGCCACGTTGGTCGAGCAGGGCCAGCATTTTCTCTTTCAGCTTATGCACGTCAACGCCTTTCTTCACAATGTAATCCTGATGGAAGACATAGCACATGAAGTGGCCGTAATACAGACGGTGTACCAGCATATCGTCGAATTCCGCCGGCAAGTGCTCAAACCATTCTTGATCGTTACGTTTCAGGGCGATATCCAGCGGCAGGATGTTTTCCACCTCGTCGCTATGTACCGCATGGTAGCGAATCGCGGCGCCCGCCGCGGCAAACCGGTGCAGAAAGGCTTTGGCGCCTTCTTCCTGCGTGCAGACAAAAAATTCACCGTCGGCGTCGCGAAAATACTGCTCCAGCCACTGGCGAGCCTCTTCAATGCCGTTACCGGCCATTTTCAGCATCAGATGGTGTTCAAAACGATCGCGATAGGTTTTCAGGCGCTCAGGCAGATGGGAAGGCAGCAGATGGCAGAGGCTCTGCATGGTGCGATCCACCAGATGCGACGGCAGCAAGGGCACTTTGCCAAAGAGGGCGTCCATCCTTCCTTTCAGATTAAAAAACAGGGGCATTTTATCGGTACCCAGCTTGTCGATCATGACAAACGTGTCTTTACCGTATTTTTCGGCAATATCGAAAATATCGCGATGCATATATTCACCCGCCACCGGCAGGTTTTTAAAGCGGGAAAGGATATGGCGGCGCAGTTCGGTCAACACCTGGGGTTGATTGGTGCCGATATAGAACACCTGCTGGGATTTTTCCGCCGGGAACGTATCCAGACGGACGGCAAAAACCGACAATTTTCCGGCACAGCCGGCGGCTTCAAACAAGCGTCGTTCATCGGCATTAAAGCGCGATGGCGTATCCGCATCGATATCACGGATACGCTCGGCATATTCATGGTCGGATGCCTGACGTTCGTCGTGGATCACATCCTGCTCGCGGTATTGCTGTGACTCCAGACGGGTCAGAATCTCTTCCGGCGTGTTGCCCAGATCGATCCCCAGATGATTGATCAGTTCTACCTGTCCCTGTTCATTAACCCGCCCGTAGAGCGCCATTTCGGTATAGGCCGGGCCACGATGCACCAGCGAGCCGCCGGAGTTGTTACAAATACCGCCGATCACGGACGCGCCGATGCAGGAAGAGCCGATCACTGAATGTGGTTCGCGGCCCAGCGGCTTCAATATCCGCTCCAGATGCCATAGCGTACTGCCCGGCAGCGCCACCACCTGTTGTCCCTTATCCAGCAACTGAATTTTATCCAGCCGCAGGGTATTGATGATCACAATTTCACGGTCGTATCCCTCACCACTCGGCGTGGAACCCTCTGTCAGGCCGGTATTGGCCGCCTGCATCAGCACGATGCGGCCTGCTTCAATGGCGGCTTTGAATACGTTCCACTGTTCGAGCAGCGAGGCGGGGAATACCACTGCCAGCGCCTCGCCCTGACCCGAACGAAAACCTTTACGGTAACGCTCCGTTTTATGTTTATCGGTAAGGATATGAGATTTACCGACAATGTCGGTCAGCGTGTGGATGAGTGTTTGGGCACTGACGGAAGAGGTGACGGGGGAAGCATAGTCCTGCATGACTGTTTGTCCTGTTAATAAATCCAATAGATGCGATAAAAAGCATAGCGTTTACTGTGAATCTTGCTTGCCCGTTCTTTCTCCGCGGGTGAAGGGGATTGACAATCATTGTGGGTTTTGTCGCACAACCTACAATGATAATTTATTAAAAATCAATGAAATATCCTATGGCGCGCCAATTGCAATGTTCTTCACGCAGTCACACTAACCGTGCCGAGGTAAGTAATGAGAAATAGCGAAATCGTGGCGTTAATGGATCAGCCGGCCTGCGATCATAATGGCGGTCAGAAATCTGGCTGTAGCACCCCCAAACCGGGGACGGCGGCGGGCGGCTGTGCGTTTGACGGTGCGCAGATCACATTGTTGCCGATTACCGATGTGGCCCATCTGGTTCATGGCCCAATCGGGTGCGCGGGCAGTTCCTGGGATAACCGCGGCAGCCATAGTTCCGGACCACAGATTAACCGTCTGGGATTCACTACCGATATGAGCGAGCAGAACGTGATTATGGGACACGGTGAACGCCGCTTGTTCCACGCTATCCGGCATATTGTTGAACGCTACAGCCCGGCGGCGGTGTTTATTTACAACACCTGTGTGCCGGCGATGGAGGGCGATGATATCGAAGCCGTGTGCCGTGCGGCGGAACAGGTCAATCATATTCCCGTCATCGCGATTGATGCCGCCGGGTTTTACGGCAGCAAGAATCTGGGTAACCGCATCGCGGGCGATATCGTGGCGAAGAGGGTGGTTGGTCAACGGGAGCCGGCGCCCTGGCCGGCAGATTTCGCTATCCCGGAAGAAAAAGGTCACAGCATTGGTTTAATCGGCGAGTTCAATATTGCCGGAGAATTCTGGCATGTCCTGCCGTTACTGGATCAACTGGGCATTCGCGTACTGGGTAGTTTGTCCGGTGATGCCCGCTTTGCCGAACTTCAGACCTTGCATCGCACCGAAGCCAACATGCTGGTGTGCTCGCGGGCGCTGATTAACGTCGCCCGCTATCTTGAACTGCACTATGGCACGCCCTGGTTTGAGGGCAGTTTTTATGGCGTCAGAGAAATGTCCGCCTCATTGCGTACGCTGGTTGGGCTGCTCGGGGACGATGATTTACAGGCCCGCGCCGAAACGCTGATCCAACAAGAAGAGCGGGCGGCCAATCAGGCGCTGGCTCCTTACCGTCAGCGTCTGAAAGGTAAACGCGCGCTGTTGTATACCGGCGGGGTGAAATCCTGGTCGGTGGTGTCGGCGCTACAGGATTTGGGGCTGGATGTGGTCGCTACCGGCACGAAAAAATCGACCGAAGAGGATAAATTCCGCATTCGCGAACTGATGGGAGAGAACGCGGTCATGCTGGATGACGGCAATGCCCGCCTGTTGCTGGATACCGCCTACCGTTACAACGCCGACATTATGATTGCCGGTGGCCGCAATATGTACACCGCCTACAAGGCTCGCCTGCCGTTTCTGGACATCAATCAGGAACGGGAACACGCCTTTGCCGGGTATCAGGGCATCGTGACGCTCGCCCGCCAGCTCTGTCTCACGCTGGAAAGCCCCATCTGGTCGCAGGTCAGTCGCCGGGCCCCCTGGCAACACTGAGTAAGGAGAAATTCAATGGCTCAGATCCTCAAGTCAGTCAAACCTCTTGCGACCAGTCCGATTAAAAGCGGGCAGCCGCTGGGCGCCATTTTAGCCAGCATGGGACTGGATGGCTGCATTCCACTGGTCCACGGCGCACAGGGATGCAGCGCCTTTGCAAAAGTGTTTTTTATTCAGCATTTCCATGAACCTATTCCGCTGCAAACGACGGCGATGGACCCCATTACGACCATCATGGGGGCGAACAATAACGTATTGACGGCGTTGTCAGTGCTGTGTGAGCGCCACAATCCGCGGCTTATCGTGATATTGAGCACCGGCTTGTCTGAAGCGCAGGGCGCCGACCTCGCGTTTGCGTTACGCCAGTTCCGTACCGAGCATCCCAAATACCAGTCTGTCGCTATTGTCACCGCCAGTTCGCCGGATTTTTATGGTTCGATGGAGAATGGCTATGCCGCGGTGTTGGAAAGCGTTATTGAACAGTGTGTGCCGGCGACGATGCCGAAAGGGATACGCAAAAAGCGAGTGAATCTGCTGCTGGGGCATATGCTGACGCCCGGCGATCATGAACAGATTCGCAGCTATGTGGAAGCCTTTGGCCTGCAACCGATCGTGTTGCCGGACTTGGCCGGATCGCTGGATGGGCATCTGGCGGAAGGGGATTTCCTGGCGCTCACCCAGGGCGGAACGTCGGTACGTGAACTGGAACAGATGGGGCAGAGCGTTTCCACGATTGCCATTGGCGTTTCGCTCCAGCGGGCGGCCCGTCTGTTGGAGAACCGTTGTCAGACGCCGTCATTCTGGATGCCGCATCTGATGACGATGGATCAATGCGATCGCTTTATCCAGCATCTGCAAATGATCTCAGGGCGGGAGGTTCCAGCCTGGATCGAGCGCCAGCGCGGTCAGTTGCAGGATGCGATGATCGATACGCATGTCTGGTTGCAGGATAAACGGCTGGCGATTGCGGCAGAGGGCGATCTGCTGGCGGCCTGGCTGGATTTTGCCATCAGTCAGGGGATCCGGCCGCAGTGCGTGGTCGCCCCGGCGAATCAGCCGGGCTTATCGTCACTGCCGGTCCCGGAAGTCCAGATTGGCGATCTGGAGGATATGGAAGACAGACTGCGTGCTCAGCGGATTGATTTACTGTGCGCCAATTCTCATGGGGCGCTACTGGCGGAAAAATACCACCTGCCGCTGATTCGCATCGGTTTTCCGTTGTTTGACCGCATCGGTGAGTTTCGCCGTTTGCGACAAGGATACAGCGGTATTCGCGACACGTTGTTCGAGCTGGCTAATGCCATGCGTCAGGCGCACCGCGAAATGCCCGTTTATCATTCGCCGCTGAAGCAGGATTTTTCACTGACCCCGGTTCAGGACCCCGTCATGGAGGACCGGCCATGAGGCATTTAGCCCGTCAATTAGCCATTCCCTGCGCCGATAGCTGGATCATTCGCATTGCATTTGCCAGCGTCGATCTCCGCGTGGTCGATCAACATTTTGGCTCTTCGCCCCGGCTGGCGATTTACGGTGTTCGCAGCGATGAAGTGCAATTGCTGGAAGTCGCCGATTTCACCGTTTGTCAGGGACACAACGAAGATAAGCTCATCAGTCGCATCAACGCGGTGGAAGGCTGTTTTTCGTTGTACTGCACCGCCGTGGGGGAAACGGCTTTCCGCCAACTGCTGGGCATCGGCGTGCGCGCGGTCAATGTACAGATGAATACGCCGATTGCCATGCTGCTGGCGGATGCGCAGGCGCTATGCGACGACGGACGAATTAGAAAATCCCCGCGGCAGAAAGACCGCAACCGTTTTAACGTCATGATGCAGGAAAGCGGGTGGTATGAGGGGGACTTGTAAGCAGTGCGACAAAACCGACAATTACCGTTGTTTATGTCGCAGCTCAACAACCGAGTTAAACGCTATCTTGCTGATAAAAAACATTTTTGTGACTGGTATCACATTTGCAGAATGATAAATGACAGCTACAGGAGCAAAACCATGATGCATATCGATGCAATGACGCTAAATCAACTCCGTCTGCGTCAGCAGCAGCACGGACAAACCATCGCCGGGCTGGCGCTGGTCGTCAGAGGGGATGCCTGCCGGGGCTGGTCATTGCAGATGATATGGCGTTCCCAGGCGTTACCCGATGAAGAATGCCGGGAAATCGCAGGGTTGCGGTTATTGGCTTCCGCACCGCATTGGCAACAGTTGGCGCAGGCCCGTATCAGTTCGGATACGCAGGGCATCTGGGTCGAATTTCAACCTCTGGGATGCCGATGTGATAGTGGTTCATGCGAAGTATCAACAGCATAAGTCGTTTATGAACGGGAGTAGTGAGCATGTGGAATTATTCTGAGAAGGTAAAAGAACATTTCTTTAATCCGCGCAACGCCCGTGTAGTCGAGCAGGCCAATGCGGTAGGCGATGTCGGTTCTCTCAGCTGTGGTGATGCTCTGCGACTGATGTTGCGGGTCGATCCCGATAGCGAGGTGATCCAGGAGGCCGGATTCCAGACCTTCGGCTGCGGCAGCGCCATTGCCTCGTCATCCGCATTGACCGAATTGATAATCGGCAAAACGCTGGAGGAGGCCGCGCAGGTCACCAACAAAGACATTGCCGATTATCTTGACGGCCTGCCGCCGGAAAAAATGCACTGTTCGGTCATGGGACAGGAGGCCCTGCGCGTCGCGATTGCCAACTACCGTGGCGAAACGCTGGATGACGATCATGAGGAAGGCGCATTGATCTGCAAATGCTTTGCCGTTGATGAAGGACAAATCAAACGTGCGGTGCTGACCAACGGGCTGACGTCGCTGGAGGAGGTGATCCAGTACACCAAGGCGGGCGGGGGATGTACCGCCTGTCACGAAAAAATCGAACAGACGCTGAGCGATATTCTGGCCGCGGCCGACGGCCAGCCGGTTGTTGAGAGCGTAACAGAAAAGAGTCAGCAGTGGCTGGCGGTCGAGGACGTTATTGCCGGGCTGCGCCCGCATATCCTGATGGATGGCGGTGATATCACGCTATTGGACGTGACGGAAAACGAAGTGCGGGTTGCTCTGTCGGGAAGTTGCCATGGCTGCATGATGACGGATATGACGTTGGGCTGGCTCCAGCAGAAACTGCTGGAGCGGCTGGGCAGCTTCATCCGTGTTATCGCCGATGATCCGGTTGTCGCCGGATAATTATTCATTCTTCAGCCTTCAAGGAATGCGCACAATGAAACCCATTTATCTGGATAACAACGCCACTACCCGGATTGACCCGATGGTACTGGAAGCCATGTTGCCATTTTTGCAGGATCAATATGGCAACCCGTCATCCATCCACGATTTCGGTGAACCTTCCCGCCGGGCGCTGGCCCGTGCCCGTGAACAGGTCGCCAGCCTGTTGGGCGCCCGCTATGACAGCGAAGTGATTTTTACCTCTTGCGCGACGGAAGCCACCTCTACCGCGATCCTTTCGGCCGCGGAGGCTTTTCCGTCCCGTCGCGAGATCGTTACCACCGCGGTCGAACATCCGGCGACGCTGGCGGTGTGCGAACATCTGGAACGTCAGGGATATAAGATTCATCGGCTGGGCGTGAACGAACAGGGCGCGCTCGATCTGGATGCGTATCGAGCCTTGCTGCATGACGGCGTGGCGCTGGTGACGGCCATGTGGGCAAACAACGAAACGGGCGTATTGTTCCCGATTGAGCAGATGGCGCGACTCGCCCATGAGCACGGCATTCTGTTTCACTGCGATGCGGTGCAGGCCGTCGGGAAAGTACCGATTGCCATCGCGGATTCCGGGATCGATATGCTTTCCTGTTCGGCGCATAAAATCCACGGTCCGAAAGGCACCGGCTGTTTGTGGCTGCGGCGCGGTACTCGTTTCCGTCCGCTGTTGCGCGGCGGGCATCAGGAGCGCGGCCGGCGGGCAGGAACGGAAAATATTGCCGGTATTGTCGGGATGGGCATGGCGAGCGAATTAGCCGCGCTGCACCTGCCAATGATGATGAGCAGCATTGCGCCGCTGCGCGATCGGCTGGAGGCGGGGTTGCAGTCTATCGCCGGTACCCGCGTGATGGGCGGTGAACAACCGCGCACGCCGAATACGCTTAATATTGCCTTTGAGTTTATTGAAGGCGAAGCCATTTTGCTGATGCTCAATCAGGTCGGTATCGCCGCATCCAGCGGCAGCGCCTGTACCTCGGGTTCATTAGAGCCGTCCCATGTGATGCGGGCCATGGACATTCCGTATACCGCCGCGCACGGCAGCATTCGCTTTTCACTGTCGCGCTATACGCGCGAGCGGGAAATCGACTATGTCCTGGAACAGTTGCCTGCGATCGTTGATCGGTTGCGCGCCCTGTCCCCGTACTGGCAGCAGGATAAACCCGGCGCGTTCATGCCGGCCTGGGGCTAATCAGGGAGGTTTCGCTCATGCAACCCATCGTCATTAACGACACTACGCTGCGCGATGGCGAACAAAGTCCCGGCGTCGCGTTCAGCGCGGATGAAAAGCTGGCTATTGCCGCCTCATTGGTCAGCGCGGGAGTGCCGGAGCTGGAAGTCGGCACCCCGGCCATGGGAGAAGAGGAGTGCGCGCGCATTTATCGCATTCGCCAGACGCTACCCGATGTCACCCTGATGGCCTGGTGCCGGTTGAATGAGGGCGACATTCGGCAGGCGGCGGCATTGGGGGTGAACTGGGTGGATATCTCGCTGCCCGTTTCTGCCTGTTTACGGCAGTACAAGGTCGGTTTGTCATGGCCGGATATGCTGCGGCAATTGGGGGAACTGACCCGGTTTGCATCATCGCTGGGGCTGAGCGTGTGTATCGGGGGCGAAGATGCCTCGCGCGCCAGTGAGAAAGATTTGGCGGCCGTTGCGCAGACGGCCCGTTTATCGGGAGCGCAGCGAATGCGTTTTGCCGACACGCTGGGGTTACTCGATCCGTTCTCCGCCTTTCAGCAAATTCAACAGCTGCGGCGCTACTGGTCGGGCGAACTGGAAATTCATGCGCATAACGATTTTGGCATGGCGACGGCGAATACGCTGGCCGCGGTGCGGGCAGGCGCGACACACGTCAGCACTACCGTTTTAGGGTTGGGAGAGCGGGCGGGTAACGCTGCCCTGGAGCAGGTAGTGCTGGCGCTGTCACACACGCAGCTGGGCGATACGCACATTGATACCACACGGCTGCCTGCGCTTTGCGAGCAGGTGGCCCGGGCGGCGGGCGAAACCATCCCTTATCGGCAGCCGCTGGTCGGCGAACGGGTATTTACTCATGAATCCGGGGTCCATGTCGCCAGCCTGCTGAAAGATGTCGAAAGTTACCAAAGCATCGCCCCGCAGATACTGGGGCGCCAGCATCAACTGGTGCTGGGGAAACACTCCGGGCGGCGGGCGCTGGAAGCGATTTTCTCGCAGCTTGGTCTGGCGGTGAATGACACGCAGATCCCGCTGATCCAGCAGGCGCTACGGACGTTCGCTGAAACCGGTAAGCGGAGTCCTACCGCGGATGAGCTATGCCATCTTTATCAGGGGCTGTCGGAGATACCGGCGCGGGCGCTTAACGTAGTCTGAGCGCCGATAATGCGTCAGTGATGTATCGCGGTAGGGCAAGCGAGTGGTAAGAGGTAGCGTTATGGATTGGTTTGATGAACTGCCCGGCGTGAGTCAGTTGGAAAGCGCCGAGGATTTTCTGCATTTTTTTGCGATCCCCTTTGATGCGCAACAGGTGCAGGTCCGGCATTTGCATATCCTGCATGCCTTCAGCCGCCGTTTGCGGCAATACCATCCCGCGGAAGAACCGCTGATGCCCCCGCAACAACGCCAACAGTTTCGCTTGGATCAGGTGCGGACCATGTTGCGGGAAAGTTATCTGTTCGTCGTCAGCGGTGAATTGCGTGAACGTTCAGAGTTGAAAGTCTATCAACGTACCGTCCGCTGTTTCATTCCCTGGCTATTACTGGATGATGAAGGAGACGTAACATGAAACCCCGATTTGCGTTTGGTGAGGCGGTGCGGGTGATCAGAAGCGTACGTAACGACGGGACGTTCCCGAACAAAGCGCGCGGCGAGCTGTTGGTGCGTCGCGGCACCATCGGCTATGTGCGCGAATGGGGGACGTTTTTGCAGGATAACATCATCTATCAGGTCCATTTTATTGATGATGACCGTATCGTCGGGTGTCGCGAACAGGAGTTGATTCCGGCCAGTGCGCCGTGGGTTGAGGGCGCGTTTCAATATGGCGACTGGGTTTCCGCCTCGATGATTCTGGCAACCGATCATCATATCCGCGTGCAGGCCGGGGATGTCGGTCAGGTCATGGGCGTTGAACACGGCACACGGCCGATGCAGTTCATCGTCCTGTTTGGCGGGACATTATTGCAGGTACCGGAACATGCACTGGAGGCCATTGATCATGACGGCCTGTAATGCTGAAACGCTTTCCATGTGGCAGCGTTATTCCCGTCTGAAGCTTTCCTTATCGCTGCATCAGTGCCTGCCGTGGCAACAAACGGAAGAACAGCGGCGTTTATTCGTCATCCAGTTGGCGCGCCAGTGGAAACTGGAACGCGCCATCAGCGAACGGGCGGAGCAGCAGGGTATCCGGGCGGACGAACACGGCATCATGACCGCGCAATATGTTCTGCGCACGTTTTTCGATGATGAACCGTCCTGGCTGGCGGCGTTGCGACATGCCGGTATTGATGACGCCGGGCTGCTACAGGCGCTGACGCATGAAGCGACATTAACCGCCGTGTTGGATGCGGTCGCCGGGCAGGCGCCGCCGGTCAGCGACGGTGAGGTTGAAACATGGTATCAGCAGAATGCGCATCGCTTTCAGCAACCGGAGAAACGTCTGGCGCATCACTTGCTGCTGGTGATTGACGACGCACCGGCTGATTCAACGCGGGTGGCGGTGGCCGACCGCATGGCGGCGCTGCAACATCGGTTACAGATGGACCCCCGCCGTTTCGCTCGCCTGGCGGCACGTTTTTCCGAGTGTCCGACGGCGCTGGAAGGCGGCAAACTGGGGTGGATAAAGCGCGGTATGCTATACCCGGAATTGGACGCCATGCTTTTTTCCATGCAGACGGATACGCTCAGCCCGATCGTGGAAACGGCAATGGGACTGCATATTCTATGGTGTGAAGCTATTCAACCTGCGAGCGAAATCCCCAAAGCGCAGGCACTGGCGCAAATCCGCGAACAGTGGCAGGAAACCCGGCGTCAGCAGTACCTGCGTCAATGGCTGGCGACGATCGGCGCACGGTAAATGCGCCGGCATATTCACCAGTGCAGTATCGTCCATCCTGCCTGCTGCGCCTGCTGTCGCAGTGCGTCGTCAGGATTCACGACATAAGGGACTCCCACTTGTTGCAGCAGCGGGAGATCGTTGATGGAATCGGAATAAAAACTGGCATCGGTCAATGCTTGTGCGTCTCCTCCCAGCAGATGATACAGGCGAGTCACTTTCCCTTCGCCGAAGGTCAGAATGCCCTGAGTGCGGCCGGTATAGCGGCCATCCCGCACTTCAAGATCGATGCTCAGTGTTTCACGGATATCAACGCATCGGGCTATGGGTTCTACCAGATGCGCCCCGGAGGCGGAAATGATAACCAGGCGATCGCCTCGTTCGCGATGCGCTTGCACGCAGCGAAAAGCGGCGGGCCGCAGCGTTGGGCGGATCACTTCCTCAATAAACCGGGCCACGCTGTTCGCCACTTCTTCGACCGTGCGTCCGGCCAGTGGCGCCAGCGTAAAGCGCATGTAATCATCCATGGACAGTGCGCCGACGGCGTACTGTTGCATCATCGCCTGTTCGGTGTGGATAAACGCGGGATCGCTCACCCAGCCGAGCTCGAACATGTACTGACTCCATAAGCTGGCACAGTCGCCGTCAATCAGTGTCTCGTCCAAATCAAACAGCGCCAGACTCATGCGACCTCACACAATGTCGTCATATCAAGCTGTAGCCCAATCCGGCTACCGTCAGGCCGGAGGTCGGCCACTGAGCGGTTCAGCACATCCACCCGCAATTCCACGTCCTGTGCCTGCACCCGGTAACGGATCACATTGCCCAGCAGACTGTGGCTGATAATGGTGGCCGCCACGCCTTGTCCCTCCGGCAGCAGAGTAATCGACTCGGGGCGCACCGCCACCTGACTGCGATATCGTCCCCCCGTGAGCAACGCGGCCTGCTCGGCGCTCAGCAGATTATAGCTACCGATGAATCCGGCGGCGAAGGCATTCACCGGGCTGACATAAAGGGTTTCGGCCGGACCGTTCTGTACGATCTTGCCCTGATTCATCAGTACGACCCGATCCGAGAGCGTCAGCGCTTCCTCCTGATCGTGGGTCACAAAAATGGCGGTTAGCTTCAGTTCACGCTGAATGCTGCGGATCTGCTCACGCAAATGTTTACGAATGCGGGCATCCAGCGCCGACAGCGGTTCGTCCAGCAACAGCAAGCGCGGACGGGTCACCAGCGAACGGGCCAGCGCCACCCGCTGGCACTGGCCGCCCGACAGTTGATGGGGATAGCGGTGAGCGAAGGCGCTCAGTTCCACCAGTTCCAGTATCTGATCCCGGCGCGTCAGCATTTCTTGCGCCGGGATCTTTTGCATCTTCATACCGAAAGCCACGTTGTCCGCCACCGTCATATTGGGAAACAAGGCATAGCTCTGGAAAACCATGCCAATGTCGCGCTTCTGGGGCGGCAAGGGGGTCAGATCCTTGCCATGCAACAGAATCTGTCCGCTATCCACTTCCGTGAGGCCGGCCAGACAGCGCAGCAGCGTTGACTTGCCGCAGCCGCTTGGGCCGAGCAGCGTAACAAACTCGCCTTCCTCCGCAGTGAAATTAATGTTTTCGAACACCTGCGTCGGACCGTAATGTTTATTCAACTGTTGAACGTTCAGATAAGACATGTTGTTACTCTTTGTCCCGGTTAAGGGCGTTGGCGACCAGCGTCAGCACCAACACCACGACGAAATAGGAAATCACCAGCGCGCTGGTGAAATGGCCGCTCTCGTTGCGCATGTTGTAGAGATAGACCTGCAAGGTTTCGAAACGGCTTCCCACCAGCATATTGGCGAATACAAATTCGCCGATCAGGAAGGAGAACGACAGCAGCAGCGCCACCATACAGCCTTTGCGCAGATTGGGCAGCACTACGCACAACGCCGCCCGGAGGGGACTGGCGCCCAGAAGCTGGGCGGCATCCATCAGATCGCGCAGTTGGATGGCATGCATATTGTTGGTCACGGCCCGGTAAATAAAAGGCAGGGCAATGGTGAAGTAACAGCCGATCAGGATCCAGGGCGTACCCGCCAGCGGCAGGGGGCCGTCGGCATAAATCTGCAACAGGCCGACCGAGGAGACAATAGGCGGTACGGCAAACGGCAGGAGGATCAGGATATTCATTATGGCGTCGAGGCGGGGAAAGTAGTAAGCGATGACGAAGATCAGCGGCAGCACCAGCAGCAGCGACAACAGCAGCGCACCTGCGCAAATCAGCAGTGACCGGGCGAGGGCGGACAGGAAACGTTCATCCTGCCAAAGCCGTATCATCCATTGCAGGCTGAAGCCATCGGGCAGAATCGTGGCTCCCCACTGGCTGGAAAAAGCATATACCAGCGTGGCCGCCAGCGGCAGTATCAAAATCAGCCACAATAGGCTGACCATCAACTGATGATAACGGTGTTCGGTACGTGTCATCGGGGATTTTCCTCTCTGGTTTCGGTTAATCGCCTGGCGTTATGAGCGGGCATGGCGATAGCCGCGGCGGATCAGCCACTGATGTATCACGGTAATCAGCGTCATCAACACCACCAGCAGCATCCCCAGAGCGCTGGCCATATTGGGATTGAGGAACAGATCGCCCGCCACCAGCGATGAAATCCGAATGGGAACCGCATTGAAATTACCGCCGGTCAGCGCGTAAAGCGTGGCATAGGCACCAAGCGCGTTAGCCAGCAGGATCACAAAGGTGCCGAGCAGCGCGGGCATCAGCACCGGTAAACCGATATACCGCCAGTAGCGGGCGGTGTTGGCTCCCAGCAGGGCGGCAGATTCACGCCAGTCCTCCCGCAGGGTATCGAAAGCGGGGTAGAGCAGCATCACGCCGAGCGGGATCTGAAAATAGGTATAGATCAGCACCAGACCGTTTTTTGAATACAGGGAAAAATCCCCCAGCAGACCCGCCTGACGTAGCAACAGCGTGACGCAACCGTTGGCCCCCAACAGAATAATGAAGGCGAAGGCCAGCGGCACACCGGTAAAATTACTGCTCATGTTGGTAAACGACAGGACCAGATCGTGCAATCGTCCTTTGCCAAGACGATGCAGCGAGTAACTGCAAATCAAGGCGATCAGCAGGCCGAACAGACTGGACCAGAAGGTGATATGCAGTGAAAATTCGATGGCCTGAAGGTAGAACGGCGAGGTCAGGATTTCACGATAATTGCCGATTCCCCATCCTTCCATCTCATGGTTAAAGCTATAAACGCCCATCCACAACAGCGGCGCCACCTGGAAGGCGATAAAAACCAGCGCGAACGGCAGCATCACCAGCGCGGCTACGACTTTCCTTTTCATTTCAACAGATCCCGGCATACTGATTTGTCATGCGCCACGCCCAGCAGCTCGCATATCGTTCCGCACAGCTCGGTCTGTTTCGGCGCGGCGGGCTCCAGACTGAATTCCTGACCGAAAACGAATAACGGCACCTGCCGCTCTTCTCTGAGCGCGCCACCGTGGCTGCGATCGTCGTTCATGCCGTGATCGGCGGTAACCAGCACCTGCAACCCTTCCGCCAGCCAGTCCGGCACATAGTGGGACAGCAGTCCGTCCGAGATGCGGGCGCCGTTGCGGTATTCGCGGGACGAAAGCCCCCAACGGTGTCCCGCGTCATCAATATTCATCGGATGGATCAGCAGGAAGTCCGGCTGATGGCGCCGCCTCAGACTTTCCGCATCCTCGAACAGATGCGAATCGGGGTAGTGGTCGGCGTGGTAAAAATGGCCGTATTGAATCGGCAGGTCCGGCGCCTCGGTGTGGCGATCCCGGATCGGTTCGAACGGCGTGCGGTTATAAAGCTCGGAAACCCAATAATAGGCCGCTGCCGCGGTGGTCAGATCGGCGGCGCGGGCATAATGAAAGATGCTGCGCTGGTTGGATAACCGGCTGACGCCATTGTGCACAATACCGCTGCGCACCGGCGGCGTACCGGTGAGAATACATTCATACAACGGACGGGACAGCGAAGGCAGTTCGCATTCCAACGAATACATCCGGCCTCGGCCTTCTGCACATTCACCCAGCAAATATCCCATCGCGATTTCGGCTACCTGGAAACTCAATCCGTCCAGCACCACCAGCACCGTTTTCATCATACTTCCTATTTTATTGTTTCATTGCCATCATCACGTTTTCCTGCCACTGGCGCGGCAGCTGTTTGGCGCTGTTCTCCCAGGCGGCGGGATCGGCGATCGGGTGAGCGTTCTTATACTGTTCGATCGGCAGCAGTTTGGCTTTCACATCTTCTGGCAGCGTCAGATTTTCCACGCGAATCGGACGGGCGTAGCCACGCGCCAGATTGAGCTGCCCGGCGTCGGAAAAGATGTATTCACGCGCCAGCTTGGCGGCATTGGGATGTTTGGCGTATTTGTTGATGATGGTGGTGTAGCCCGAGGTGATGGAACCATCGGCGGGGATTAATACTTCAAAGCGATTCGGATCAATCTGGTCGCGGTAGTTAAGACCGTTGAAATCCCAGACGATACCCACTTCGATCTCTCCCTTTTCCAACGTGGCGATGGTCGGGTTGTTCAAGCCCAGCCGACCGGCCGCCGCCAGTTTTTGGAAGAAATCCAGACCGGGCTTGAGGTTTTTTTCGTCACCGCCCAGGGCATAAGTGGCGGCCAGTACGCCGTTGACGGCCTGAGCGGCCGTTCCCACGTCGCCGACGTTCACCCGATAACTGCCGTTGAGCAGGTCCGCCCAACTGTGCGGGATGTCTTTTACGATATCCTTGTTAACGATAAAGGCGATGGTGCCGGTATAAGCCAGCGCCCAGTGGCCGTCTTTGTCTTTAGCCCAATCCGGCACCTGTTCCCAGGTGGTGGGTTTGTAGGGCTGGGTGACGCCTTGTGCAACGGCGACAGGACCGAACGAAGCGCCCACATCGCCAATATCCGCGCTGGCATTGTTTTTTTCCGCCTGAAATTTGGCGATTTCCTGCGCTGAACTCATATCGGTATCGCTGTGTTTCAGACCGTATTTTTCCGACAGATCGCGCCATGTATCCTTCCAGTTGGCCCAGCTATCGGGCATTCCCACGCTGTTGACCTGACCTTCCTGGCGGGCGGCCTGTTCCAGTTGCGTCAGATCGGCATCGGTGGCGGCCAGAGCCGACTGACCGGCCAACGCCAGCGCAGTGGTCAGCACAGAGACAAACAATCGTTTCATATATGCACACTCCGGTAAGAGAGGAAAAATAATTGCTGGTCTAGTCCAGCAAGATCCGCACCAATCTATCGAAAGAATATGAATCTTTTATGGCGATATAATCTGAGCGCGTTTTTTTGTTAAGGTCTGTAGAAAATCTCTTGAGTTACCGTAAACTGGCGCACTATGACAATGCATATCATGAACAACCTGCCCTACGACAATGCAACGCCTGCCGGGCAAATTGCGCGCGGAACAATGGTCACGGCGATCTGTCAGGCGATTGCCAACTGGCTGGATGAAGGGGAGCTGGCACACAACGAGCGTTTGCCCGCCGAGCGTATTCTCAGCGCCCGTTTCGCCACCACCCGTATTACGCTGCGCGAGGCGCTCAGCCAGCTTGAGGCTCAGGGAAAGATTTACCGCGAGGAGCGCCGCGGCTGGTTCGTCAGCCCGCCGCGGCTTAACTATAATCCGCTCAACCGCAGCCACTTTCACGCTATCGTGCGCGAACAGGGCCGCCGTCCCGACACCCGGGTGCTGGACGTGAGTGAAATTGGCGCCCCCGCGGTGGTAAGCCGCCATCTCGGACTGACGCCCGGCGAGCGCGTCTATTGTATACGTCGGGTCAGGCGTATCGACGGCAGGGCGGTGCTGTACGTGGAGCACTATCTGAACCCCTCCTTTTTCCCCGGCATTCTGGAGGAAGATCTAACGCAGTCGCTGACGGAACTGTATCTGCAACGTTATGGCATCCACTATGGCAAGGTCTGGTTTGGCATGCTGCCTACGATCTTTCCGCCATGTGCCGCGTCAGCGCTTAAAACCAGCGAAAACAGCCCCGCGTTGTTCATCACCCGCATCAACCGCGATCAGCATGACCACATCATTGATTGCGATCTGGAGTATTGGCGCTACGATACGCTGCATATCAGCGTCGAGGCCCAGTGAATCGCTGTAAATAACAGTGGGATGCCTGCCCGGGCAGGCACGTTCGGGGAGATAAAAATCAGAATGCGGTCTGAAGCTGACTGACCCATTGTGTAACCCGCGCCTCCGTCAGATCCTGCTGATTATCCTGATCCAGAACCAGACCGACGAAACTGCCGTTTTCCAGCGCGGAGGAGTCGCTAAACGTGTAACCTTCGGCTGGCCATGTGCCGATGATGTTGGCGCCGGCTTCACTGACGATGTCATAGAGCTCACCGAGCGCGTTGACAAAGGCATCGGGGTAGGCGACCTGATCGCCGAGTCCGAATAGCGCCACGGTTTTACCGCTGAGATCGGCATTGGCCAGATCGTCCGCAAATTCGGCCCAGGACTCACTCATACACTCGGCGTCCAGACCGGGAAGCTGACCGTCGCCCAGCGTAGGGGTGCCAAGGATCAGTACATCATAAGCCAGCAGATCGTCAACGGAGGCTCGGTTGATGTTCACGGGTTCAGCGGCCTGTTCCCCCAGTTTTTGTTTGATCAGTTTTGCGATCTTACGGGTTTTGCCGGTATCAGTACCGAAGAAAATGCCGATAGTGCTCATGGTTTATATTCTCCTTAAAAGGATTCCAGAAAAGGGCGGTTAAATTACGTTTCATCGTCGTCCGCCTCCTGGGCGGCACGTTCAATCGGCAGGTAGATTTCTACCCGATCGCCTTCATGTACTTCACTGTTGGCGGGGCACAGGCGTCCAAAAACGCCCATGCGATGCACATCCGGATCGAGCCAGGGAAACAGCGCCGGCAAGGGAGAGGCCAGAAACGCCTCGCGCAAGGTGACGGGCGCGGGCAGATCCATGTCGATACAGCGGCTTTGGTAGCCGTTGGCATGCGCGATGGTGAATTTCATCCGTGGCAGCCTCCGCATCCGGCGCCGCAACCCGGACTGGCGCCGCCGTCTTTCTTCAGTACGTCAGTGCCGTAGCGCCATACCCTGACGCCGCGAATGCCTGCCAGCACAAATCCCATCACGACAAAACCGCCGGGGGGCAATAGCATCAGCAGAAAACCGTCATAATCGGGCAGCAGATGCATTTCCAGAAAATGAAATTGCGGACCGAGCAGCAGATCCGCGCCGCTAAACAGCGTTCCGCTGCCGATAATCTCGCGAATTGCCCCCATTGACGTCACCCCAAGGGTAAAGCCTAATCCCGTCGCCATGCCGTCCAGCGTGGCGGCGAACGGCGGATTGTGGGCGGCAAAGGATTCCGCCCGGCCCAGCAGCGCGCAGTTCGCCACGATCAGCGGAATAAACAGCCCAAGAATTTTATGCAGGTCATGCATCCAGGCGTTCATCAACAGATCGAGCACGGTCACCAGGCTGGAGATGATCAGGATATAAACCGGAATACGGATCTGATGCGGCGTCAGATGCCGGAGCAGCGACACCAGCAGATTGGCCCCCACCAATACCGCGGTGGTTATGATGCCCATCCCGAAACCGTTGGTGGCGGTGGTGGTCACGGCCATCAACGGGCACAGACCGAGGAGCTGTACGTAGGTGATGTTATTGGTCCAGATGCCGCTGACGAGAATGTCGCGGTAGGCCGGACGTTCCGCCGGCGGTGTTGCCGTTATTTCACTCATGGGATTTTTCCTCGCTCAAGCCAAGCAATTCAGCACGATGGCGCTGGAACAGTTGCAGCGTCTGGTGTACGCCCTTCACCACGGCGCGCGGGGTAATGGTGGCGCCAGTGAACGCATCGAAATCGCCGCCGTCTTTTTTGACGTGCCACTGTTTTTCAGTGGTGTTTTGCAGCGATTTGCCATTAAACCCCAGGATCCAGTTACCGTGGCTCAATTCGATTTTGTCGCCCAACCCTGGCGTTTCCGTGTGGGAGATCACTCGCACGCCAGTCAGTTCACCGTTGGCATCGATCCCGATCAGCAGACTGATGATGCCGCTGTAGCCTTTCTCGCCGCCGAACATCACGACGCCGCTGGGATTGCCTTGCCGGGTGGCCCGGTAAACGCGCACCGGCGCGCCGTCCAGCGTCAATGTGACTTCGCTGCCGCTGAGTGGGTTGTCATGCAGCGCGTTGGGGAAGACCGCCGCGAGCTGGCGCTGGGTATCCTCCTGATGGCGCAGTTCAATCTCGGTATAGGTCGCCCACCAGGCCCCGGCAATCATCAGGCTGATTAGCAGGGTAAAGGTCCCGAGCAACAGACTCAGATTGATGGGATGGCTGCGCGGCGGCCAGCGCAGCCCGGAGTCTAAAGCGGAGGCCATGGTTATTTCTCCTTCTGTGTCCGATAGCCATAGGCCCGTGGACGGGTCCAGCTATCAATCAGCGGGGTAATGGCGTTCACCAGCAGGATGGCAAAGGCGACGCCTTCGGGATAATTGCCAAAGCTGCGAATGGCCCAGACCAGAAAGCCTGCCAGCGCGCCGTAATACAGGCGGCCAAGTGGACTACCGGGGCCAGTGACCGGATCGGTGATGATAAAGACGGCGCCCAGCATCAACCCGCCAGTGGTGAGCTGCGCCAGCGGCGGCAAAATAGATTGCGGGGCGATAAACCACTGGATCAGCCCCGGCAGCAGACAGCCGATCAGCATGGCGACAGGGGCATGCCAGCTGAACACCCGCTGTTGCAATAACCACAGGCCGCTCAGTGCCAACAAGAGGGTGGAGGTTTCGCCGAAGCTGCCGTTATGGGTGCCTATCAGGGCGTTTTCCCATGAGAACGCGGCCGATGTGTGTTCACGGAACGCACCGAGCAAGGTGGCGCTGGTGGTGCCGTCGGTATGCAGGGAATAGACCGCGCCGTTCCAGAACTCGGTAGGCACGACCCAGTGCGTCATTTGTACCGGAAAGGCAATCAGCACCACGACGCGCGCCAGCATGGCCGGATTGAACAGGTTTTGCCCCAGCCCGCCATAAATATGCTTACCCAGCAGGATGGCGATTGCAGAGCCGAACGCGCCCAGCCACAGCGGTGCATGAGGGGGCAGGCTGAGGGTAAACAGCAGGGCGGTGAGCAGCGCGCTGCCGTCAAATACATGGCCGAGCGACGCCGGGTTGGCCCGCAGACACGCTGCTTCACACAGCAATGCCGCGACAATGCTGGTGAACATCAGCATCAACGCGGGCGCGCCAAACTGGATAATTCCCAGCAAAACCACCGGCATCAACGCCAGATTGACTTTATGCATCAGATTCTGGGTACTGAGTCCCTGATGAACATGAGGTGACGTCAACATGCGGAGCCCTCCATCGGCGCATCGGGTGTCGCGCTGCGGCGCCGGGACGGTCTGGCCGCTTTCGCCGCTGCTTTTTCGGCGGCTTCGCGGGCAAGGCGTTCCTGCCGCCGCAGGCTGTTGGCGCTGGCGCGCTGGAGTTTATTCTCCCGGCGCTGTTCCAGCCGTAATTGTTGTTGTCCCCAGTCGAAAAACTGGGTCAGCGGCAGGACAGCAGGGCAAACCCACGAGCAGGAGCCGCAAAGTAAACAGCTGTTCAGCCCCAGATCGCGGGCGTTATTCAGTTCGTCGATCTTCAGTTCGGCCAGCATCGCCAGCGGCGGCAACCCCATCGGACAGGCATCCACACAGCGACCGCAGCGTAAACAGGCGCTGCTGTGCGGCTGGGGAATTTCATCTTCGGTCAGCAACAGCAAACCGCTGGTGCCTTTGGTGATGGGGGCATTGAGGTCGGTTGTCGCCCGCCCCATCATCGGTCCTCCCAGGATCATCCGGGCCGGCGTGCTTTTCAGCCCGCCGCAGGCGGCAATAATGGTGTTGATCGGCGTGCCGATCGGCACCAGCAGGTTGCCGGGTTCTTCAATCGCCCGGCCGCTGACGGTAATGACCCGATGGGTCAACGGCTGACGGAAGCGGATAGCATGGAAGATGGCGATACAGGTGCCGACGTTCTGAACCAGTACGCCCATTTCCGGCGAGCGTTTGTTATGGGGGATCTGCTGCCCGGTTACCGCTTCTATCAGCTGCTTGGCGGAACCCATGGGATAGAGGGACGGCAGCGCAACCACATCGATATCGGGTTCATCCTGACACAGGCGATCGAGGCGCAGAATGGCCTCGCGTTTGTTATCTTCAATGCCGATATAGACCCGGCGGGCCCTGGTCAACTGCTGGAGATAGCGGATCCCGCCAAGCAAAAATTCTGCCTGCTCCTGCATCATGCGTTCGTCGGCGGTGATATAAGGTTCACATTCGCCGCCGTTGATGATCAGGTATTTGATTTCGTGACGCATCGCCAGCCGGATTTTATCCGCCGCCGGAAACATGGCTCCGCCCATACCGACAATACCGGCCTGCGCGATGAGCGAGAGCATTCTATCGGCGCTGCTGTCTTCCGTGGTTGCCAGCCGGCTGACGTTTGAGGTGGCCGGCAGCGTTCGCAGTTGGATATATCCGGTATCCCCGGTCACGATTTCCGTCACCAGCGCCTCTGCCGGACTGTGCACCGGTGCGGACATTCGGCCAAACGGCTGGGCCAGACACTGACCTGACGTGACGGTGTCACCAATATTTACCACCGGAATAGCGGGCGCGCCGGTGTGCTGGCGCAGCGGCAGCATCAGTTTCTCCGGCATGGGAAGCGGGCGAATAGCCCGTTCGCGGGTTAAGGATTTATGGCTATAAGGACGGATGCCGCCGTGGGGCGTCGTGAGGGCTTTAAGCATAGCTGGGCTCCTGTCGCGGCGCGAAACCGGGTTTGGCGACAATGGGGGTAAGATGCGGATCGGCGTAAAGGTGAATGCCGTTTTGCGGACAAATGTCTATGCAGGTGCCGCAACCGGTACAGTCTTCACTGAGTACGCCATGTACTTGACGCGTGGCGCCAATAATCGCATCGAAGGCGCACTGTTTTGCGCAACGGCCGCAGCCGTCACAGTCCTGGGGGGTGATCATCGCCACCATCGGCCCTTTAACGCCGTCCTCATCCAGACTGACGCCCATCAGGGCGGCAATGCGCTGCGCGACAACGTTGCCGCCGGGCGAGCAGATGGTAACGGCCGCTTCGCCGCTGGCCATGGCGACCGCGGCCTGACGACAGCCGGGATAGCCGCACTGACCACACTGGCCGCTTGGTAGTAACGCCACAATGCTATCAACCATCGGGTCACTTTCTATTTTCAGGTAGATTGCGGCATAACCCAGCAATGCGCCGATCATCGCGGAGATGAGCGGAATAGCGAGTAAAGTCAGTAGCAACATCTCCGTCTCCTTATGATGACAATCCGGCAAAGCCGGTAAAGGCCAGCGCCAGAATACTGGCGGTAATAAAATTGAGCGGCGTGCCTTTGAACAACAGCGGTGGGAGGGCGCTGGCCTGGCGTTCTCTCAGCCCGGCAAAAATAATCATGACCAGCGAATAGCCCAGCGAAGCGCTGAAACCAAAGAGTACGCTGTGCGTAAAGCTCGGTTGATCCTGAAGAACCAGCAGCGCCACACCGAGCACGGCGCAGTTGGTGGTAATCAGCGGAAGAAAAATGCCCAGTGAGCGGTAGAGGGTCGGGCTGTGTTTTGCAATCACCATCTCAATCAACTGTACCAGCGACGCAATGACCAGAATGACGGACAGCAAACGCAGGTAAACCAGATCGAGCGGAGCCAGGATCCAGAATTCAATCACCCAGCCTAATGCGGAACCCAGCGTGATGACCACCGTGGTCGCAATGGATATCCCCACCGCAGCCTTGACCTGATTCGTTACGCCCATAAAGGAACAGAGTCCCAAAAAGCGCGCCAGTACGACATTGTTGACCAGAATATTGGCCAGCATGATTAACAGTATCTCTTTCATTGATCCCCCACAGGTCGAGATTCCCAGAGGGGTATTGCGAAAGGCGTGCCAGCTTGTTCTGGTCAATAAATGGGCAATCAAGGTGCAAGAAGCTGCGCCAAAAGTGAGCAACGCGGGGGCGTGTAATAGCGTGATACCGATCACAGGCAACGAGAAAAAGGGCAATAGCGGTAAAAACCCATACCATGATCAATGTTTTTGCGATTTCTTTGCAGAAGGGAATAAATCTTGCACTTTCCATAGGGGTATTTCATGTCGTTCGATGTCTGTTCCGCAATCTGACAATTTGTCATGAAGCCGACAGAACGCGTTATGCAAACCGGAGGGGCCGGGATGAGTTCATCGTTAGTCTTGGATGATGTGCACCTGATTACATCATCGCTGGGAGGAAAGGGGCTGCACGCGGCGCTCTTTCATACGGCCGTTGAACAGTCTTCAGTGGCGATTTCTATTACCGATCCCCGGGCAAATATTGTGTATGCCAACCCCGCTTTTTGTGAACTGAGCGGCTACTCGCTGCATACATTAATGGGCGCCAATCATAATCTGCTCTCCAGCCATCAGACGCCCGTTTCAGTATATCAGTCTCTGTGGGAGACGATTTCAGGGGGCCATTCGTGGAGCGGTCAGATTATCAACCAGCGCAAGGATATGTCGCTGTATCTGGCCGAAATCACGATTTCCCCTATCTTCAATGCGCAGGGGGAAATTGAGCATTATCTGGGGATGCATAAAGACATCAGTGAACGTTACGCGCTGGCGCAGCGGGTTCGTAATCAGATGACGCTGATTTCCGCCGTCCTGAATAACATTCCGGCGGCCGTTGTCGTGGTGGAAGGGCCGCAAAGCATCGTGATGGACAATCTGGCGTATAAAACGCTCAGCGCCGATTGTGACGGACAGGAGCCGCTGGTGTTGCTGGATTGCCTGAATCGTACCGAGCCTTCGGCCATGACGCCGCTGGTTATTCGCGGCGTCCAGCGGTGGTTCTCGGTGAGCTGCTGGCCGCTGCACGCCGTCAATGAAGAAGCCAGTCTCTACTTTACCGATAGCGCGCCGCCGCGCCAGTTGGTGGTGATTGTCGATTGCACCGAACAGCAGCGACAAATGACGCAGGAGCGGCGGTCCCAGCTTGAGCGTCAGATTAGCGTCAACAAAATGATGGCGGCGATCCGTGAAACGCTGGATGCCGCGTTAATTCAGCTCAGCTGTCCGTTAAACATGCTGTCCGCCGCGTTGCGGCTGAATCCCGACGTCGATAATGTCGCGTTGCGCACGGCCTGGAACGAAGGGAAAGACGCTATCTCGCGTCTGACCGCCTGTCGTCCGACCTTGCATCAGGAATCGCAGGACAGCATTTCGCTCACCGCCATGATGACGGATCTGGCCGATATTTACCGGTATCGAATGGGGCGGACCGGCAAGCTGGAATGGTCTTGTTCCGCGCCCGATTTAACCCTGCGCAGCCAGCGAACGCTGATTCTGACCGCCCTGAGTCTGTGGCTCGATCGCTGTCTGGCGTTAACGGGAAAAATACACGATGACGTGACGATCGCGATCCAGGTCAGGCAGCAATGCCAGCGATTGTACTTTAGCGTCACGGATAATCTCCCGCCTTTTGTGCAGGAAGCGGCTCGCCCGATGATGGAAATATTGGCAACCGGACAATGCATGGAGCTACGCCTGATACAGATGATCATGTCGCAACTGCGGGGGGCGGTCACCACCGAACAAACGGTATCCGGCAGCACATTGATGACGCTCATATTGCCGATTGATGGTTTATACCTCACCGCCGAAGCCCTGGGAGGATAAAAATGGCACATTTCCCGACGACAGAACAGCTTTCCCGGCGTTTGGATTTACAGCAACAGGTTGTGGCACTACATAAAATCAGCGTGGCGTTGAGCCATTCGCTGGATGTGCAGCATACGCTGGAAGAGATGATCCAGGCGTTGCACGACCATGCGTTTATGCAATACGGCATGGTCTGCCTGTTTGATAAAGACCGCGCCTCGCTGTTTATCGAAGCGTTGCAGGGGGCGGGGGCGCAGGTGATCAAAGGGGGACGGGGCGTCCGCTATCGGGTCGGTGAGGGAATTCTGGGAGCCGTGATGAGCCAGCGGACTTCGCTGGTTTTGCCCCGGGTATCGGACGATCCGCGCTTTTTGGATCGCCTTAACCTCTATGACTATGCTTTGCCTTTTATCTGCGTGCCCATTCCCGGCCCGGATGAAATGCCGCTCGGGGTATTGGCTGCCCAGCCCATGGAGCTGCATGAGGACAGATTGCCTTCCAGCACCCGTTTTCTGGAAATGGTGGCGAATCTGATCGCCCAAACGGTCCGGTTAATCGGTCATGCTAAAGGGGAGAACGAGGCATTGCGCAGTGAACGCGACAGCCTGCGCCGAAAAGTTCAGCAGCAGTATGGTTTTGACAATATCGTCGGTAAAAGCCAGCCGATGCGGCATATCTTCGATCTGATGCGTCAGGTGTCGCGCTGGGATACGACGGTGCTTATCCGGGGAGAAAGCGGTACGGGTAAGGAGATGATCGCCAATGCCATTCATTACAACTCCCCACGCGCCGGAACGCCATTTGTGAAATTCAACTGCGCGGCCCTGCCCGATTCGCTGCTTGAAAGCGAACTGTTCGGCCACGAAAAAGGGGCGTTTACCGGGGCGGTCAAACAGCGTAAAGGTCGTTTTGAACTGGCGGATGGCGGCACGCTGTTTCTGGATGAAATTGGCGAAAGCAGCGCATCGTTTCAGACCAAACTGCTGCGTATTTTGCAGGAAGGAGAAATGGAGCGCGTCGGCGGTGATGAAACGCTGCGTGTGGATGTGCGCATTATCGCGGCGACCAACCGGAATCTGGAGGATGAGGTTAGAGCCGGGAATTTTCGTGAAGACCTCTATTACCGTCTGAACGTGATGCCGATTTTTTTACCGCCGCTGCGCGAACGGCTTGAGGATGTACAGGATCTGGCCCAGTTTCTGATCGCCAAGCTCAGTAAACGGCAGGGACGGGAACTGCATATCAGTGAAGGCGCAATACGTTTACTGATGAACTATGACTGGCCGGGTAATGTGCGCGAACTGGAAAACTGTCTGGAGCGTGCGGCGGTAATGGCAGAGGACGGATTGATCGACCGGGATGTCATTTTGTTTAATTACAAAGAAAACGCGCTGGCGCCGTTCAATCGCAACAAAATCGCCAGTGACGTTGTCACGAATATGAACCATGAACCCAGCATTGAAAATATTCAGGATGAGCGGCAGCGCCTGATTGCGGCGCTGGAACGCACCGGCTGGGTACAGGCCAAAGCCGCCCGCCTGCTGGGGATGACGCCGCGTCAGGTGGCGTATCGTATTCAGATTATGAATATCAATATGCAGAGGATGTGAGCTATCCGGCTATTTTCCCCTCAGCGTAATTTACGCCGGGGGAATCACGGAATGTCGCATTCAATACATTGTCGGACAATGTCAGTTATGGCGCGGTAGGGATAAAACGCATAACACGTTATTTAATAAACACTTTTTATTTTTCTCCGCCCGGCATGCCGTTTGCAAAAAAGAAGTGAAGTCGCTCATTACCGAGGTTAAGCATATGGCAGACAACGCATCTTTTTCAGGTAAACGGTCATGCGGGCCGATGAATACGGCACATTTTACTCCTTTACAGTCGGATAAAGTGTCCCGTCACCCTTGTTACTCTCCGCTGGCCCATCATCGCTACGCCCGGATGCATTTGGCGGTGGCGCCCGCCTGCAATCTGCAATGCAACTACTGTAACCGTAAGTTCGATTGCAGTAATGAATCCCGCCCCGGCGTTGTCTCGGAGCTGCTGTCGCCAGAACAGGCGATTGCCAAAGCGAAATATGTCGCGTCGCAGATCCCGCAGCTGTCGGTGATTGGTATCGCCGGGCCGGGCGACCCGCTGGCCAATATGGCCCGCACGTTCAAGACGCTGGAAGGATTGCGGGCGGAACTGCCGGATATCAAACTGTGTCTGTCAACCAACGGCCTGATGCTGCCGGATGCCATCGATCGACTGGTGGATATCGGGGTCGATCATGTCACCGTTACCGTGAATGCCATTGACTCGGTGATTGCCGAAAAAATCTATGACGGCCTGTGGTACGAAGGCGACAAGCTGAACGGGCGTATCGCCGCCGATCTGCTGATTGAACGGCAGGGCGAGGGCATTCGTAAACTGGCAGAGCACGGTATTATGGTGAAGGTGAATTCCGTACTGATCCCGGAAATCAATGCCGCGCATCTTGGTGAGGTCAGTTTGCAGGCGCGGCAGTGGGGAGCGGTGCTGCATAACGTGATGCCGTTGATCGCCAAACCCGAACATGGCACCCGGTTTGGCCTGGAAGGCGTGCGTGAACCGGACGAGGAAACGCTGGGGGAAGTGCGCAGTCAGTGCGGACGGCATATGCCGCAAATGGCGCATTGCCAACAGTGCCGCGCCGATGCGATAGGGATGTTGGGGGAAGACCGTAGTCAGGAGTTTCCGCTGGCGTCATTACCTGAACGGCAGGAGTCCTGGCTGCCGGCGCTATTTCGCCGGGCGAGCATTCAGGCCAGCATCGCGTCGCAGGGAGAATCGGAAGAGCCTGATGCCTGTCTGGTGGCGGTCGCAACCGGACAAGGGGAGATCATCGATCGGCATTTTGGTCATGTGGATCGGTTTCATATTTTCAGTATTTCCCGCGCGGGTATTATCCCGCTGGGCGAACGCTTCACTCAGCGCTACTGCAAAAGCCCGACGGACTGCGAGGAAGGTGAACCGGAAGAGCGGCTGGATCAACTCGTTGCCCTGCTGGCGGATGTCAAAGCGGTATTTTGTGCCCGTATCGGTCTGACGCCCTGGCAGCGGTTGGAAACGGAAGGTATCGAACCTTGTGTGAGCGGCGCATGGCAGCCAGTACGCGAAACGCTGGAACAATGGCGGATGCAGCGTACCCGGTTGGAGGTCAACCAGCAGGGGGTGGCATAATGACAATCCCACCCACACCGTTGGCATGGCTGCGCTATCTGGTCGACAATCATCTGGCCGGTCTGGCACGCTTTCCTGCGCAAATGAATCTGAACGATGACGACTGGCAACGGCTGCTGCGGCGAGTGGGACGGAAGGCGGCAGAACGTCCCGCCGCATTGGATCAGCAGGATGCCTTGCTGAGTATGTTACTGCGGCCACGCCGGCAGGAATGCGAACAACTGGCGAATTGGCTTTTGCAATATATGGATGAAGACGCCGCGCCGATGCACTGGTTAATTGCTGGCGCATCAATGAGTTTCAATCATCTATGGCAGGATTTGGGGCTGGCGTCGCGGGCCGAACTGCGTGAGCTGATGAGCATCTGCTTTGCGCCGCTGGTTGAAATGAACACGCAGAACATGCGCTGGAAAAAGTTTTTCTATCGTCAGGTGTGCCTGTCACGGGATGGGGAACTGATCTGCCGATCGCCATCCTGTGAAAGCTGTAGTGAGGTTGAGCTCTGTTTCGCGCCGGAGAAATGAAAGCGGATTGCCAGAGAATTTTCGCATTTGATCCCCGCCCAATGAAAGGGGGTTATTGCTGGCGTGAATAGGCTGCCGCCTGTTGGAATAATGCGTCGTCGGGACGAATGCCGGTATAAAGGGCGAATTGCTCTACCGCCTGAATGGCGAAGACTTCAGAACCGGCGATCGTCGTTTTCCCTCGCTGGCGGGCATAGCGAATTAATGGCGTCTCTGGCGGCAGCGCGACCACGTCAAAAATCACCCTGGCCGCGTCAACCTCGCTTTCGCTATAAGCAAGCTTGTTGGCGTCAGGGCCACCGGCCATGCCGATCGGCGTGGCGTTGATCAGCAGATCGGCCCGCAGACCCTCGGTATTGGGACGCCATTCGTAATCGTACAGCGCCGCGAGCGATTTACCGGTTTTTTCGTTGGTGGCAACGATATACCCGTTTCTGAAACCGGCGTCCTTCAGCGCGCACGCCACCGCTTTCGCCATGCCGCCGCTGCCGCGCAGTGCGAACACGAGATCGTTTGGCACCCGGTAATCCGCCAACAGTTTGGCAATCGCAATATAGTCAGTGTTGTAGGCTTTCAGATAACCGTCGGTATTGACGATAGTATTGACCGAGTTGATGGCTTTCGCCGAGGCGTCTAACTCGTCCACCATCGGGATGCAGGCCTCTTTAAATGGCATGGAGATGGCGCAGCCGCGAATACCCAGCGCACGAACGCCGCCGATGGCGCCGGCCAAATCCGTCGTGGTAAACGCCTTATACAGATAATCCAGATCCAACGCATCATACAGATAATTATGGAAACGCGTGCCAAAGTTACTGGGACGGGCGGCAAGGGACATGCAAACTTTGGTGTCTTTATTTAGGTGTCGGGTCATCGTTTCGGGTCCTGTGTGTATTATCCAACCGGCCGTTTTTCAGGTCATCGCTATTATACGAACTTGATGTGTAATTATTGGATAAATCAGCCCAATGAAAAACGGCTGTCTTTAGACGCATGGCTTCCTCTTTTCTTCCTCTTTTTTATGTTTCGCCGTGAAAGCAGGTTTTCATTTCTGGCGTTAACGGCTTAATCTAATATACCTATTATTAGGAAAATTCATCTAACGTAAGCTGTGCATCACCATGTCATATCATGACGCAAGGCAGCAAGCACCACGTTACAGCCCCTTATCTTTCAAATTATTGCCTGGAGAAAACAGTGATGAAAGCCGTTGTCTATAGCCAACATGGTTTACCGATACAAAACTCTCAGTCCCTGTATGACGCAGAGGTAGCAAAACCGGAACCCGGCCCGCATGACCTGCTGGTGAAGATCCGGGCGATTGCAGTCAACCCGGTGGATACCAAAGTTCGCACCAATTCACCAACGGACCAGCCGCGTATTCTGGGATGGGATGCGGTAGGGTCGGTCGAGGCGGTGGGGGATGCCGTCATGCTGTTTAAGCCCGGTGATGAGGTGTATTACGCCGGGTCAATCAATCGGCCGGGTTCCTATGCGGAATATGGTCTGGTTGATGAGCGCATTGCCGGCCACAAACCGGCTTCGCTGAGCGATGCGGACGCGGCGGCGCTGCCGCTGACTTCCCTGACTGCCTGGGAGCTATTGTTCGACCGGTTAGGCGTGGAAGAAGATGCTGGAGAAGGCGATGCGCTGCTGATTATTGGCGCGGCGGGAGGCGTTGGCTCCATGCTGACGCAACTGGCTCGCCAATTGACCGGGCTACGGGTGATTGGTACGGCTTCACGGCCCTCTACGTCTGAATGGGTACGGACTCTGGGCGCGCACGAGGTGATCGACCATTCCCGCCCGCTGACGGAAGAATTGAACAGGATTGGGGTTCCGCAGGTGCGCTATGTGGCCAGCCTGACCCAAACTGATAAACATTATGCGCAGATTGTTGAAGCTCTGGCGCCGCAGGGAAAATTCGGGATTATTGACGATCCCGCGACGCTCGATGCGCTTCCACTGAAGCGGAAGGCCATCTCACTGCACTGGGAACTGATGTTTACCCGTTCTCTGTTTCAGACGCCGGATATGATTCGTCAGCACGAAATTCTGGAACGCGTGAGTACCCTGATTGACAGCGGGACGCTCCGCACCACCGTGGGCAACCATTTTGGAATCATTAATGCTGAAAATTTGCGACGCGCGCATGAGCTGATTGAAAGCGGCCGCTCGCAGGGCAAGATTGTTCTTGAAGGGTTTTAGTCTGCAATAATTTATGGGGCCGGTAGGTCTGAGGGATCCCCACAAATTTGGGGAAGAATATCTGTAAGTGC